>NZ_JAHCKK010000118.1 GCF_026125825.1 Hydrogenophaga sp.
CGGTGCAGACGATCGAACCCTGGCATGTCGCCTCGACAGGGCTGAGGCATGCTAAATGGCCGGGACATGTGACGGTGTTCGAGGGTGCTTTGGCGCACAGCTTTGCCGCACCCGACCCGCTGGAAGCCGCGGAGGACGAGGCAGCGGGCGGCGACAATCTGCGCGCGCCGATGCCGGGTCTCGTCAAGATGGTGAAGGCGAGCGCCGGCGAGACGGTGACCAAGGGGCAGCCGCTGCTGATCCTCGAAGCGATGAAGATGGAGCATGAGCTGCGCGCCGAAGCGCCCGGCCGTGTGCTGGAGCTGCTGTTCGCCCCGGGCGAATCGGTGCAGCAGGGCGATGTCCTGTTGCGCGCCGAGGCTGCCGCACCCACCGCCACGGCGCCCGCACCCGCTGCGCAGGAAGCCGCCAGGCCCGGGCCTGCCGCGCTCAGACCTGATCTGCAGCGGCTGCTCGACCGCGAGGCCCGCACCCGGGACGCCGCACGGCCCGAGGCGGTGGCGCGACGCCATGCCCAGGGCCTGCGGACCGCGCGCGAGAACATCGCCGACCTGTGCGACGAGGGCAGCTTCATCGAATATGGCGCGCTGGCGGTGGCCGCGCAGCGCCAGCGCCGCAGCGAGGAAGACCTGATCGCCCACACCCCGGCCGACGGCATGGTGACAGGCATCGGCTCGGTCAATGCCGCCTCGCACGGCACCGAGCGTTCGCGCACCGCCGTGATGGCCTACGACGCCACGGTGCTGGCAGGCACGCAGGGCATGCGCAACCACCAGAAGACCGATCGGCTGCTGGGCGTGGCGCTGGCGCAGCGCCTGCCCGTGGTGCTGTTCGCCGAAGGCGGCGGAGGGCGGCCGGGTGACACCGACATGCCCGTCGTCGCCGGGCTGCACGTGGGCACCTTTGCCGCGTTCGCGCGCCTTTCGGGCCAGGTGCCGGTGCTGGGCATCGTCAGCGGCCGCTGCTTCGCCGGCAACGCCGCGCTGCTGGGCTGCTGCGACGTGGTGATTGCCACGCAGGGCAGCAACATCGGCATGGGCGGCCCGGCCATGGTGGAGGGTGGCGGGCTGGGCGTGTTCCGTCCCGAGCAGATCGGCCCGAGCCCGGTGCAGCACGCCAACGGGGTGATCGACGTGCTGGTGGACGACGAGGCGCAGGCGGTGGCGGTGGCGCGGCAATACCTGTCGTTCTTCCAGGGCCCTGTCGCGGGCGGGCGGGCGCCCGACGCCCAGGCCCTGCGCGACGTGGTACCCGAAAACCGGCTGCGTGTGTACGACACCCGGGTCGCGATGGCGGGCCTGGTGGACGAAGGCAGCCTGCTGCCGCTGCGCACCGGTTTTGGCGTGGGCATCCATACGGCGTTGGCGCGCATCGATGGCCGCGCGGTAGGCCTCATGGCCAACAACCCGCTGCACCTGGGTGGCGCGATCGACGCCGACGCCGCCGACAAGGCCGCTCGGTTCATGCAGCTGTGCAACGCGCACGGCCTGCCGCTGGTGAGCCTGGTCGATACACCGGGCTTCATGGTCGGCCCGGATACCGAGGCGCGCGCCCAGGTGCGTCACGTCAGCCGCCTGTTCGTGGTGGCGGCAGACCTGCGCGTGCCCTTTTTCAGCATCGTGCTGCGCAAAGGCTACGGTCTGGGCGCCATGGGCATGACGGCGGGCGGCTTTCATTCGCCCTCGTTCACCGTGGCCTGGCCCACCGCCGAATTCGGCGCCATGGGACTGGAAGGCGCGGTGCGCCTGGGCTATCGAAAGGAGCTGGAGGCCGTGGAGAAGGGGCCGCTGCGCGATGCGCTGTTCGAGCGCCTGCTGGCGCAGCAGTACGCCAACGGCTCGGCGCTGCAGATGGCGACCACGCTGGAGATCGATGCGGTGATCGACCCCGCGCTCACGCGCGACTGGCTGGTGCGGGGGCTGGCGGGGGCCAAGGTGGCAGAGCCCCGGCCAGGGCGCTTCATCGACACCTGGTGAGGCCCACGCTGGGCCTCGGGCTCAGATCAGGTCGCCGAAGCCGGTGGTGCGCACGCCGGCACTGGGCAGCTGCGGTGCGGTCTGGTTGATGTTGATCCAGAACTCGCACACGTGCTTCATCGCGCTGAGGAACTGCGAGAACTCGGTCGGCTTGGCGATGTAGGCATTGGTGCCCGCGTCGTAGGCCCGCAGCAGGTCGCTCGGCTCGGTGGAGGAGGTGAGCACCACCACCGGGATGTGGTGCAGGTTGTCCGAGCCCTTGATTTCCCGGAGCACGCCAATGCCGTCCAGCAGCGGCATCTTCAGATCCAGCAGCACCAGCATGGGGTTGCTGCCCGAGCGGTTGGTGAAGCCGTTGCGACGGTGCAGGTAGTCCAGCGCCTGCATGCCATCCGAGACGTGCGTGACCCGCCCGTCCAGCCCGTGGCGTGCCAAGGCCAGCTTGGTCAGCTCGGCATCGTCAGGATTGTCTTCAACAAGAAGGATGGCGTCGGCGTTTTTGCTCATGGTTCCAGGGCGGCCGGCATGGAGTCGGGAGGAGACTCGAACCCATGGGCGCCTTCAAAAGGTAGCGAAAAATAGAACACACTGCCCTCTCCGAGCTGGCTTTCAGCCCAGATGGTGCCGCCGTGTCGCTCAATGATGCGCCGCGTCAGTGCCAGGCCGATGCCAGTGCCTTCAAACTCCGAGGCGCGATGCAGGCGTTGAAAGACGCCAAACAGCTTCTGGGCGTATTTTGTGTCAAAACCCACACCATTGTCACGAACAAAGAAGGTATAGCCGACAACGGGGTCCATGCTCCAGCCGACCTCGATGCGCGTTCGTTCCCGCGGACGGGTGTATTTGTAGGCATTGCCCAACAGGTTGGCCCAGACCTCGCGCAGCAAGAGCGCGTCGCCCTGCACCACAGGCAGATCCGGCGCCACCACCCAGTCGACGACCCGGCCTTCGGTGTCGTGGCCGAGCTGGCCGACCACCGCGTCCACCAGCAACGTGAAGTCCACCGCCGTGAGGTTCACGGCCGAGCGCCCCAGGCGCGAGAAGGCGAGCAGGCCATCGATGAGCTGGCTCATGTGCCGGGCCGAATTGCCGATCGTGCTCAGGTAGCGGGCGCTCACCTCGTCGCATTGGCCACCCAGGTGTTCTTCCAGCAGGCTGACGAAGCTGGAGATGTGGCGCAGGGGCGAGCGCAGGTCGTGCGACACCGAGTAGGAGAAAGACTCCAGGTCTTTGTTGGCGGCAAGCAGCTGTTCGGTGCGCTCGACCACCCGGTTCTCCAGCTCGTCGTTGATGTTGCGCATCAGGTCGTCGAGCCGCTTGGCGTCGGTCATGTCCCGGTTGACCTTGGCGAAGCCCTTGAGCTCGCCGCTGTCGTCGCGCAGTGCGATGAGCACCGAGTGCGACCAGTACTGCGATCCGTCCTTGCGGATGTGCCAGTTGTGCAGCTCGTGCTGTCCACGCGAGGCCGCCAGACGCAGCATCTGCATGGCGCTGACCTTGCCATGGTCCGGGTTGACCGGGTCGAACAGCACGCCGTAGTGGCGGCCCAGCATCTGGGTGGGGGAGTAGCCGTCCATGCGCTGCGCGCTGTCGGTCCAGTCGGTGATGACGCCATCGGCGTCCATGAAGAAGATGCAGTAGTCGCGCAGGTTGTCCACCATGAGGCGGAAGCGCTGCTCGCTTTCCAGAAGCTCCAGCGAACGCTCGCTGATGCGCTGCTCCAGTTCCTCGTTGAGGTGGACGACGCGTTCTTCGATGCGCTTGCGCTCGGTGATGTCGATGATCTGCACGAACAGGCCCTGCACCGTGCCTTCGTCATTGAAGTCGGGCAGGTAGCTCGCGCTCACGAAGATCTGCTGGCCGTCGATCGTGGGGCGCCAGGTCTCGAAATGCTGGGGCTGGCCGGCCAGCGCGGCTCTCATGCGCGGCTCGATGTCGGCCCAGACATCGGGCTTCACGCATTCGCCGATGTGCCGGCCGATGATGTACTGCGGGTCCATGCCGTAGACCCGCAGGTGCTCTGCGTTGGCGAACCGGAAATGCAGGCCCGCGTCGAGGTAGGCGATCAGGCCGGGGACGTGGTCGGTGATGGTCTGCAGGAAGCGCTGGTTGTCGCGCAGCGCCATCTCGGCCGCCTTGCGCCGCGTGATGTCCACCACCGTGGTGTTGCTGCGCAGGAACCGGCCGTCGGCATCGCGCACGGCAGACGACGAGAGCAGCGCGTGGAAGGTGCTGCCATCGCGGCGGCGCATCTCGTATTCCACGGCCTCCAGTGCGTCGTTCTTCAGGATCTTCTGCATGCGGTGCTCCAGCAGATCCGAGTGACGCGGCGCCATCATGTCGCGAAAGGCCATCTTGCCCACCACTTCCTCGCGGCGGTAGCCCAGCCAGTCGAGTTCCGTGTCGTTGATGGACACGTAGACGCCGTTGATGTCGAGCGAGTGGTAACCGCAGGGCGCGTTGTTGTAGAGGTCCTGCGACTGCTTCAGGGCGGTGTTGAGCTGGGCGTTGGCCCTGCGCACCAGGTCTTCGGAGGCCTTGCGCTGCGAGAGGTCGATCATCTGGATGATGATCCCCTGCACCTGCCCGGCGTGCCAATACGGCGTGTACTCGATGCCGGCGTAGAAGCTGTGGCCGTCGGGGAAGGTGCGCTCACCTTCGAAGCGCTGGATTTCGCCGGACAGGGCGGCGGCCAGGCTCAGGCGGGAGGCCTCGAAGTCCTGCGGGTCCGCGATCTGGCTCAGGTGCATGCCGATCAGCTGCTCGGTATCGCCCTGCACCCAGCGGGCATAGCTGGCGTTGGCAAAGCGACAGACCAGGTCGCGGTCGAAGAACGCGAGCTGCACCGGCACGCTGTTGGTGATGGCCTGCAGGAAATTGCGTTGCACCGCGAGCGCGTTCTCGGCGCCCTTGCGCTCGGTGATGTCCACCAGGGTGTTGTTGGTTCGGACGAACCGCCCCTGTTCGTCGACGACCGCGGTGCTGCTGAGCAAGGCCAGGAAGGTGCTGCCGTCGCGGCGCCGGATGGGGAACTCGGTGGATTCCAGCTTCTCGCCGCGCGTCATGCGCGCCAGGCGCTCGCTGACCAGATGCTGATGTTCGGGCGGCACGATATCGTGGAAGCGCAGCCTGCCCACGACTTCGTCGCGCGTGTAGCCAAGCCAGTCCAGCGCGGTGCGGTTGATCAGCACGAACACGCCGTCGGCGTCCACCGAGTGGTAGCCGCAGGGCGCCTGGTTGTAGAGGGCCTGGGCGTCGCGCAGGGCCTGGTGGATGCGCTCCTTGGCTTCGGCCAGCTCGTCGGTGCGCTGCCGCACGCGGGCTTCGAGTTCGGCGTTGAAGCGCTGAATCTCTTCCTGCTGCTGGTGCAGTGCGGTGATGTCGCGCGAGACCGCCAGCAGCATCACGGGCCGGTTCCGGGCATCGCAAATGGGGGTGACCACCGTGTCCCACCACTTGGGCGTGCCCTTGAACGTGTGGCCGAAGGCCACGAAGCGCGCGCTCTTGCCTTGGCGCGCGCTCTCCAGGGCTTCGCGCGAGAGCAGGGCGCCGTCATCCGGCCACCAGGTCACCCAATCGCTGTTGCGCACCTGTTCAAAATCGTCCACCTCGACCAGGCGGCAGCCCTGGGCCGTCATCTGCACCACGCGGCCTTGCAGGTCGAGGACCTTGGTGCAGTCCGGGCTGCTGGAGATGATCTGGCGGTTCAGCTCGTCCTTGATGCGCGCGTCGGCTTCCAGGGCGCGCATCGGCGTGATGTCCTGCATGAAGCCCAGCTGGCTGACAACGGCGCCGTCGGCGTCGCGCAGGGGCGCATTGCGCACCAGCACATGGACCACCTCGTTGTGCGGGCGCACCAGGCGAAACTCCACGCTGAGCGGTTCGGCCTCCGAGATGGCCCGAAACCAGTGCTTCTGCACGCGCTCCAGGTCGTCGGGGTGGACGCGGCTGAGCCAGCCGAAGTTCGGAAAGTCCGTCTTCTGCAGCGCAAACATGGCCTGGAGCTTCTCGTCCACGTGCGTGAGAACGCCCGCGTGGTCGGTGCGGAAGACGCCGATGGGGAAGACGCTGGCCAATGCCGAGAACAGCGCTTCGTACTCGATCTGGGCGGTCTGCGCGGACCGGTCCGGGGTGGCAGGTTCGAGTGCGGTTTCCAGGGGCAGCGGCAGGGTGGCCTGGCGCTTCTGATCGGGCGTGTCGGGCTGGCCGCTGAGCCGTTGCGCGTAGCTGCGGCGCAGGTGTTCGTTTTCCGCGCGCAGGGTTTCCAGCTCCAGGAGCAACGCACGCTCACGCTCCACAGCCGAATGCTCGGTTCTGTGGCTTTCTAGGCGTTTGTCCTCCGACGGGAAAAGGGTGCTCATCCGGCACAACTGTACCCCAGGGCCCCCCTTTGCCTGCGTGATATTTGACAGCTAGAAGCGCGGTAGCTCCGGGTGCGCCAAAGCGCCCGCGCGCACCAGCATCCGCCCGTATTCAGCACAACGTTGCAGGGTCGGGATGACCTTGCCCGGGTTCAGTAGTCCATTGGTATCAAAGGCCCGTTTGACGGCGAACATCTGTGCATTTTCCTCGGCCGAGAACTGCACGCACATGCTGTTGAGCTTTTCCACGCCCACGCCATGTTCGCCGGTGACCGTGCCGCCCATGGCGACGCTGGTCTCCAGGATCTCCGCGCCGAACAACTCGCAGCGGCGCAGCTGGTCGGCGTCGTTGGCGTCGAACAGGATCAGCGGATGCAGGTTGCCGTCGCCCGCATGGAACACGTTGGCGCAGCGCAGCCCATGCTTCTTCTCCATCTCGGTGATGGCCAGGAGGATGTCTGCCAGGCGCTTGCGCGGGATGGTCGAGTCCATGCACATGTAGTCGGGGCTGATGCGTCCGCTGGCCGGGAACGCGTTCTTGCGACCGCTCCAGAAACGCAGGCGCTCGGCTTCATCGCGGCTGACCGCGATGGCGGTGGCGCCGCATTGGCGCAGCACCGCGCTCATGCGGCCGATCTCTTCTTCCACCTCTTCCGGCGTGCCGTCGCTCTCGCACAGCAGGATGGCCTCGGCGCTCAGGTCGTAGCCCGCATGGACGAAATCCTCCACCGCGGCGGTCATGGGCTTGTCCATCATTTCGAGGCCGGCGGGGATGATGCCGGCCGCGATCACCGAAGCCACCGCGTCGCCGGCCTTGCGGATGTCGTCGAAGCTGGCCATGATGCAGCGCGCCAGCAACGGCTTGGGCACCAGCTTGACCGTGACCTCGGTGGTCACGGCCAGCATGCCTTCGCTGCCGATCACCAGGGGCAGCAGATCCAGGCCGGTCGCATCGAGCGCGCCGCCCCCGAACGTGACGGGATCTCCCTCGACCGTGAAGCCGCGCACCGCCAGCACGTTGTGCAGGGTCAGCCCGTACTTGAGACAGTGCACGCCGCCCGAGTTCTCCGCCACATTGCCGCCGATGGTGCAGGCGATCTGGCTGCTGGGGTCGGGCGCGTAGTACAGACCGTGCGGGGCGGCGGCTTCGGAAATCGCGAGATTGCGCACGCCCGCCTGCACGATCGCGGTGCGCGAGCGCGGGTCGATGCGCACGATGCGGTTGAACTTGGCCAGCGAGAGCGTGACGCCCATCGCGTGCGGCATGGCGCCACCCGACAGGCCGGTGCCCGCGCCGCGTGCCACCACCGGCACGCCCAGGCCGTGGCAGGCCCGGAGCACGGCGGCGACCTGGTCCTCGGTCTCGGGCAGCACCACCACCAGGGGGCGCTCGCGGTACGCGGTCAAGCCGTCGCACTCGTAGGGAACGGTGTCCTCGGCCTGCCAGAGCAGTGCGTGCGCCGGCACCACGGCCTGCAGCGAGCGCACCACATCGGCCTGCCGTTGCGCGCGCTGCAGGGAGGTGTTTTCGGCGGGAAGGGCGGGAGCGTTCATGTGGGGCCAGTGCGGGTCGGATCAAGGGCGGCTCCAGTCTAGGCGAAAGGCCCGCGCGCGGATTGAAGAAACTTGCAGCGCTTTGTGAACGCTTCGGCGGGCGGTGACGAAGGGCCCTTGAAATCGGCGCACGGCGGCATCAAGTTGTGTGCATCGCAGGACGCCTGTCGCGCCCTGGAACCTCACCACCCATCAGGAGTTTCTTGTCATGAACAGCCTCATTGCCCGCCGTGGTTTCCTCGACGACTTCTTCAACGACGTCGCGCCCGCGTTCTACGTCAAGCCGTTGCACGGCGACGGCCTGCCGGCGCAGATCCGCGTCGATGTGAAAGAGACGCCCGAGGCCTACACCTTGCAAGCCGAGGTGCCGGGCGTGTCCAAGGAAGACATTCACGTCAACGTCGACGGCAAGCAGGTGACCCTGCGCGCTGAAATCAAGCAGCAGGACAGCCAGGCCGAAGGCGGCCGGCTGCTGCGCAGCGAGCGCTATTACGGTGCCGTCTCGCGCAGCTTCCAGTTGCCGGTGGACGTGGACAACAGCGCCGCGAAAGCAAAGTACGAAAACGGTGTGCTCCTTCTGACCCTGCCGAAGAAGACCGCCGCCGCCGCCCAGCGACTGGCCATCGAGTGATCCGGCGATCCGCCGCCGGGCGGCTCAGTTCACGCTCTTCTTGAGCCACTCGGCGAACGCCGCGCATTCCCATCGCTCCATCGCGCCCGCCTGCCAGCACAGGTAATGCGCGTGCGGCGATGGGATGTTGCGCGGCGAGATGCGTTCCAACGAACCGTTCTCGATCCAGGGTGCGCCCAGCTTGAGCCGCACCAGGGCCACGCCCAGGCCTTGCGCGGCGGCATCGCACATGAGCCCGATGTCGTTGAACGACGAGCCGTCCATCGGCTCGGGCCAGTCGAGTTCGTGCGCAGCGAACCAGGTGCGCCAGGGCTCCAGCGGGCTGCGCAGCAAGGCGGCGCGCTGCAGGTCTTCCACCGAGTCGAAAGGGCCGTTCTCGCGGATGTAGGCGGGTGAGGCCAGGGGCGTCACCTCGTCTTTGAGCAGGCAGATGTGCTCCACGTCGGCGTAGCGACCCGTGCCGTAGCGCACGGTGAGGTCGGCGTCCTCGGCGACCACGTCCAGCAGCGGGATCGAGACCTGCAGCGTGAGGTCGATCTCCGGGTAGGCCTCGGTGAACTGGCGCAGCCGCGGCATGAGGATGGAGCGCGCGAAGGTGGGCGTGACGGCCAGCTTGAGCTTGCGCTTGCCCGGCGCGGTGTTCCCACCCGGGAAACGCTGCAGGATGCCCAGGCCTTCGCGCACGTGAGCGAGGTACTCGCTGCCCTCGGTGGTGAGCGAGAAGTCGGCGCGGCCGAACAGCTTGGTGCCCAGGATCTGTTCGAGTTGCCGCACGCGGTGGCTCACCGCGCTGGGCGTCACGTTCAACTCCTCCCCGGTCTGCGTCACGCTGCGCAGGCGCGCCAGCGCCTCAAAGGTCAGCAGGCACTGGATGGGAGGAATCCGGATGGTCATGGCGCCCCCAGGCTGCGCCGCTGGCGCGTGGTCGCGGCCCCCCGAGGGGATTGAGCGGCCGTGGGGCGGCCCTGCGGCATCTCGCTCACTTGAATACCACGGTCTTGTGGCCGTTGAGCAGCACGCGGTGCTCGCTGTGCCATTTCACCGCGCGCGCCAGCACCTGGCTTTCGGTGTCGCGGCCCCGCGCGGTGAGGTCTTCCACCGCGTCGGTGTGGTCCACCCGGGTCACGTCCTGTTCGATGATGGGACCTTCGTCGAGGTCGGCGGTCACATAGTGGGCGGTGGCGCCGATCAGCTTCACGCCCCGGTCGTGGGCCTGGTAGTAGGGTTTGGCGCCCTTGAAGCTGGGCAGGAAGCTGTGGTGGATGTTGATGGCCTTGCCCGAGAGTTCGCGGCACAGGTCGTTGCTGAGCACCTGCATGTACCGCGCCAGCACCACCAGTTCGGCGCCTTCGCTCTGGATGATTTCCAGCTGCCTGGCCTCGGCCTGCGGCTTGGTGGTGGCGGTCACCGGAATGTGGTGGAAGGGCACGTTGTAGCTGGCCGCCAGCTGGTAGAAATCGCGGTGGTTGCTGATGATGGCGCGGATGTCCAGCGGCAGCAGGCCGCTCTTCCAGCGGAACATCAGGTCGTTGAGGCAGTGGCCTTCCTTGCTGACGAAGATGACGGTGCGCACCGGTTCGGCCAGCGGGTGCAGCGTCCATTGCATGGCGAACGGCTCGGCGAAGAGCCGCAGGTGCAGGCGCAGGTCGTCCTGGGTGAGCTGGCCACAGGCGAACTGCACGCGCATGAAGAACAGGCCGGTGGCGTGGTCGTTGTATTGCGCGGCTTCCTCGATGTTGCCCCCGTGCTCCAGCAAGAAACCGGAAACGGCGTGCACGATGCCTGGGCGGTCCGCGCAGGACAGGGTAAGAACGTAGGTGTGATTCATGGCGTGCGAATTGTCGCAGCAAGGCGCGGTGGGCCTGGCCGAACCCGGCGCAATGGAGCCCTTCATGGCCGCAGGCGGTGACAAAATGCCGCTTCAACGCCCTTTTGCCGCAGGAGTCGCCCGCATGGCCTACAACGATCTACGCATGGACAACCAGTGGTTGCCCTTCACGCCCAACCGCAGTTT
>NZ_JAHCKK010000119.1 GCF_026125825.1 Hydrogenophaga sp.
GGCCGCGCTCTAAGCCCCGGGCCATACCCGCTCTGCACATTGAAATCGGGCAGGCCGGCTTCGGCCTGGGCAGCACCCGCATCCACCGGCAGGGTGCGCGACCTCCTCGGGTCCGCAAAGTGAACGCTTTGCAGGGGTGCGAAAGCCGACCAGCCCCCCCTGGGCAAGGGGGGCGGTGGCCCGAACGGGTGTGGCATTACCGGGTTTCAATCAACGTCGGCGAGCCTCTCGGCTCCCCGTCCGGGCCACCATAAAACGGGGACCAGACAAGCCTGGGAGCCGCCGCGCAAACGCCGCGACCCCATCGATTGAAACCCTAGGAATGCCACTTCCGCTTGTACTTTAGTAGTACGAGCCGCGAAGTATAGCGAAAAAAATCGCCGCGTTTCAGGCGCTCGCGAAAAACTGGCTCGGCGTCTGCCCGAAGTGCTTGCGGAACATCGCGGCGAACGCACTCGGGCTCTCGTAACCGAGCGAGAGCGCCACATCGATGACTTTCTCCCCCGTGGCCAGTTGCTCCAGCGCGCGCAGCAGCCGCGCCTGTTGCCGCCATTGGGCAAAGGTCATGCCGGTGTCCTTGATGAAGAGCCGCTGGATCGTCTTCACATCGACGTCCAGCCGCCGCGCCCAGTCGGCCATGGTCGACGGGTCGTCGGGCCGGCGTTGCAACACGTCGGCGATCTGCAGCAGCCGGGAGTCGGTGGGCAGGTGCAGGTACAAGGGCAGCACCGGCAGGGCGCGCAGTTCGTCGAGGATGAGGCGCATCAGGCGGCCGTCGCGCGTGCCTGGCGCGCAGGGCTGCGGCACGTCCATGGCGGCGCGGATCAACTCGCGCAGCAAGGGCGAGATGGCGACCGCCTGCGTCCTCTCCAGCAGGCGGGGCGCGGCTTTCGGCGAGACCATGAGGCTGCGCATGTGCACCTCGCCCACGCAACGGATCTCGTGCGTCATGCCCATGCGCATCCAGATCGCGCGCGTGGGCGGCACCACCCAGCGCCCAGCCTCTGCCTGGACCACCATGACACCGCGCACGGCGTAGATGAGCTGGTGCTTGGCGTGCGCGTGCGGCTCGATGTGCCATCCCGCCGGGTAGTCGGTCGAGCGCGCGAAGATGGGTGAACGCTGCGCGTCGATCGCGTCCAGCACGTCCGCCAGGGCCGGCGGCCGGGGTGATGTGGCCATGTCGCTTTTGAGATGGTTGTTGGTCATTCAGCGCGAGACAGGCGTTGCCGCCTGCACCAGAATTCTGACAGGCCGCTCCCGCCGGATACCCTGTCATTCACGTATGCCCACGCCCCCTGCTCATCCCCCGCTTCGCAACTCCGTGGCCACCCAGTGGCTGCTGAACATCGGCCACGCCATCGACCACATGTTCCTGCTGATCTTTGCCACCGCCGTGACGGCGATCGCGCAGGCGTTCGGCGTCGCGCGCTGGGAGGACCTGATGCCCTACAGCGTGGCGGCGTTCTTTTTCTTCGGCGTGGGCTCGCTGCCCTCGGGCAAGCTGGGCGACCTGTGGGGCCGACGCCGCATGATGCTGGTGTTCTTCTTCGGCATGGGCGGCTCGGCCCTGCTGGTGAGCGCGACGCAGACGCCGCTGCAGCTGGCGTTCGCGCTGGCGCTGCTGGGTGGCTTCGCTTCCATCTACCACCCGGTGGGCATCCCCATGCTGGTCCAGGGCGCGCCCCGCCCGGGCTGGACGATTGGCATCAACGGCCTGGTGGGCAACCTGGGCGTGGCCGTGGCCGCCGTGGCCACGGGCTTTCTGGTGAAGTACTTCGGGTGGCGCATGGCGTTCGCGCTGCCGGGCGCCCTGTGCCTGCTGTTCGGCCTGGCCTTCGCCCTGCTCGCCACGCGCGAGCAGGCGGCACCTGCGAAGAAGAAGTCCACCACGACGGCGGCACCGGCCGGCGTGTCCATGGCCAGGCTCTTCCTGGTGATGACGATCGCCGCCACCAGCGGCAGCCTGTTGTTCAACTTCTCGACCAACAGCAACTACGAGCTGCTGAGCGACCGCCTGCAGGCCATTCTGCAGGACCCGGCGCAGATCGGCCTGCTGCTGGCGGCCATCTACGCGGTGGCCTCGTTCACCCAGTTGCTCGTGGGACACCTGATCGACCGGGTGGCGCTCAAGGCGCTGTATGTGAGCATCGTCGCGGCGCAGGCGGTGCTGCTGGGTTTGTCGATGGTGCTGGATGGCTGGGCCTTCTACGCCGTGCAGTTCCTCTTCATGGCGACGATCTTCGGCGCGATCCCGTTCACCGACGCGATGATCGTGCGCTTCGTTGACGACAGCCTGCGCTCCCGCGTCTCAGGCATGCGCCTGGCGGTGTCGCTGGGCGCGAGTTCGCTGGCGGTGTGGCTCATCGGCCCGGTGGTCAAGCAGGCCGGCTTCACCGCCCTGCTCGGCGTGATGGCCGCCACCTCGGTGGTCACGCTGCTGATCGTGAGCCAGCTGCCTTCGACGCCCGCGCCCCTGGCCCCCCCGGGCCGATAGGCACCGGGCGGCCGCGCGCCGTTACCATGGCCATCGCCCCTCATCCACCACAAGGAATCGCATGGCTTCAGACACCACCCCCAAGGTCGCCCTGGTCACCGGCGCGGGCAGCGGCATCGGCCGCGCCGTGGCGCTCGGTCTGTTGAAGGACGGCTACCACGTCGTGCTCACCGGGCGCCGCCCCGAGCCGCTGGCGGAGGTGGCGCAGGCGGGCGGGCCCAACGCCATCGCCATCCCCGCCGATGTGCGCGACGAGCACAGCGTGCAGGCCCTGTTCGAGCAGATCGAAAAGCGCTTTGGCCGGCTCGACGTGCTGTTCAACAACGCGGGTGTGAACGCACCGGCCGTGCCGATGGACGAGCTGCCGGTGGAGCGCTGGAAGGACGTGATCGACACCAACCTGACCGGCGTCTTCCTGTGCGCGCGCGCCGCCTTCGGCCTGATGCGCCGGCAGAGCCCGCAGGGCGGTCGCATCATCAACAACGGCTCGATCTCGGCGCACGCGCCCCGACCGTTCAGCTGCCCCTACACCGCGAGCAAGCATGCGGTGCTGGGCCTGACCAAGACCATCGCCCTGGACGGCCGGCCCTACAACATTGTGTGCAGCCAGATCGACATCGGCAACGCGCTGACCGAGCTCTCGGCCCGCATGACGCAGGGCGTGCGCCAGGCCAACGGCACCCTGGCCACCGAGCCCATGATGGACGTGGAACACGTGGCCGAGGCCGTGCGCTACATGGCCGGCCTGCCGCTGTCGACCAACGTGCTCAACATGACGGTGATGGCCAGCCAGATGCCTTTCGTGGGCCGCGGCTGACGGTCCTTTCCTACACGCCATACGGAGGGCGCCGACACGCGCCGCGTGCGGGGTGCGGACACTGGCACCATGCCCGCTTCACTCACCTACGCGCAGGACGACACCCCCGGCTGGACGCGCGTGCGCCGGGGCAAAGGCTTTGCGTACCTCAGCGCCACCGGGCGCCCGATCCGCGATGCCAGGCACCTCGACCGCATCCGCCGCCTGGCGATCCCGCCGGCCTACACCGAGGTCTGGATCTGCCCCAGCGCGCGCGGCCACCTGCAGGCCACCGGCCGCGATGCGCGGGGCCGCAAGCAGTACCGGTACCACGCCGACTGGCAGGCCCGGCGTGAGCAACAGAAGTTCGACCGCATGCGCGAGTTCGGCCGCACGCTGCCGCGCATCCGCCGCGCGGTGACGCGCGACCTGCGCGGGCGCGAACTCACGCTGGACACCGTGGTCGCCGCCATCGTGCGGCTGCTGGACCGCACGGCGCTGCGCGTGGGCAACGAGGCCTACGCGGCCGAGAACGGTTCCTTCGGACTGACCACCTTGCGCAACCGCCACGTGCAGGCCCGGGCGGCCAACCTGGAGATCCGCTTCCGGGGCAAGAGCGGCGTGGAGCAGACCGCGCGGCTCACCGACCCGGCCGCGGCGCGCATCGTTCGGCGCTGCCAGGACCTGCCGGGCCAACACCTGTTCCAGTACATCGACGAGGCCGGGCGGCGCCGCCCGGTGCGGTCCCAGCACGTCAACGACTACGTGCGCCGCGTGAGCGGCCACGACTTCACGGCGAAGGATTTCCGCACCTGGCACGCCAGCGTGCTCGCCCTGGAGCTGGCCGCCGGGCTGGCGCCGCCGGCGCCCGGGGAGGCGGTGGCCCCCACGCGCGCGATGGCGGTGGAGGTCGTGCGCCAGGTGGCCAGGCAGATCGGCAACACACAGGCGGTCTGCCGCCGCTTCTACATCCACCCGGCGGTGCTCGAGGCCGTGCTCGATGGCCCGGCCCGGCAAGAAGCGCCAGCCAGCGGCACCACCGAAAGCGCGCTGCTGCGCCTGCTCTCGCGCCGCCGGAAGAAAGCGGCTTAGCCCTCGTCGCCGTCGGCCAGCAGGGTGCGCCAGATCAGCGCGCCCAGCGCGGCACCCACGATGGGCGCCAGCCAGAACAGCCAGAGCTGCTCCAGCGCGATGGATGGGCCGAACAGCGCCGGGCCGGTGCTGCGCGCCGGGTTCACCGAGGTGTTGGTCACCGGGATGGAGATCAGGTGGATCAGGGTCAGGCACAGCCCGATCGCCAGGCCCCCAAAACCGGCCGCCGCGCGCCGGGCGGTGGCGCCGAGGATGACGAGCAGGAACACCGCGGTGAGCACCACTTCGGTCAGGAGCGCCGCTGCCATGTCGTAGCCGCCGGGCGAGCGTTCGCCATAGCCGTTGGTTGCAAAGCCGCCCACTTCAAAGCCCGGCTTGCCTGTGGCGATGAGGTACAGCACGCCGGCGGCGAGCACGGCGCCGAGCACCTGTGCGATCACGTAGCCAGGCAGTTCGGCCGCGCGCATGCGCCCCCCGAGCGCCAGGCCCACCGAGACCGCGGGATTGAAGTGGCCGCCGGAGATGGGCCCGAAGGCGTAGGCGCCGGTCAATACCGTGAGGCCGAAAGCCAGCGAGACCCCGACGAAGCCGATGCCCAGTTGCGGAAAGGCCGCCGCCAGCACCGCGCTGCCGCAGCCGCCGAACGTGAGCCAGAAGGTGCCGAGGAACTCGGCGGACCATTTTTTGAGATTGCTGTGTGCCATGCTGCTTTCACGCGAGTCCAGAGGCTCGAGAAGATAAGCAGGCACGGCGGGCGGCGCAAGCCGATTAACAATGATTTGACACTCCCGCGCATCCGGCGTGCCCGCTGCCTACCCGGCCCGCGCCCGGCCGGTTCCTCGTGGGGCGCGTCGGTCGCCCCCATGCTTGAGAATCCTCCGCATGCCCTTCACGCTGCACCCGCTCTCCGATGTTCCGGCCGAAGACTGGCTGGTGCTCCTGAATCACCCGGACGTGGTTCGCCACATGCCGCTGGCCGATGGCCAATGGACCGCAGACGCGGTCACCGACTGGGCCAAAGCCAAGGACGCCCAGTGGCTGAAGAACGGCTATGGGCCCTGGTCGATCCGGATCGACGGCCATCTGGCCGGCTGGGGCGGTTTCCAGCGCGAGGGCGACGACGCCGACCTCGCGCTGGTCCTGCACCCCGCGCACTGGGGCCACGGGGCCGAGATCGTTCGCGGCTTCATGAGCCGGCGCGCGGCGCTGGGCATCGGCACCGTCACCATCCTGCTGCCGCCGAGCCGCTCGCGCACGCGGGGCCTGGCCCGGCTGGGCTTCGTCAGGGAGGGCGAAGTCACGCTGGAAGGCCAGCGCTTCGTGAAATACCGCAGCCTCGGATAAGGCGCTGACGCCGTGGTCGGCGCCCGCCGCTCAGGAAGCCGGCGCCAGGTTGCCGCCCAGCACCTTCCACAGCGCCACGCGGTTGGCCTGCTCGGACTGGCGCAGCGCGATCAGCGCCTGCTGCGCCGCGTACAGGCTGCGCTGCGCATCGAGCACGGTGAGGTAGTTGTCCACGCCCGACGTGAAGCGCGCTTCGGAGAGCTCGAAGGCGCGCGCGTTGGCGTCCACCACGGCCTGCTGCGCCGCGAGGCGGGCCTCCCACTGCGCGCGTTCGGCCAGCGCGTCCGAGGCTTCGCGGAAGGCCGTCTGGATGGCTTTCTCATACTGGGCCACGGCGATGTCGCGGTTGGCCTGGGCCACGTCGACCGATGCCCGCGCGGCCCCGCCGTCGAAGATGGGCCAGCGGATCTGCGGCACGAAGCTCCAGGTGTTGTTGCCGCTGCCAAACAGGTTGTCGAGCTCGCGGCTGCCGGTGCCGATGCTGGTGCTCAGGCTGATGGTGGGAAACAGCGCCGCGCGCGCCGCCGCCACGTTGGCCGAGAGGGCCTGCAGGTTGAATTCGGAGGCCCGCACGTCGGGGCGCTCCAGCAGCAGCGACGACGGCAGCTCGGCAGGCAGGGCCATCAGCGCGGCGGGCGCGGCCGCCGGATCGGCGCGCAGGGTGTCGGCCGTGGGCAGCCATTCGCGGCGCAGGCCGCTGCCGACCAGGGCCTCGAGCGCGTTGCGGTCCTTGGCGACCTGGGCGGTGAAGGCGGCCACGTCGCCGCGCGCGGTTTCCACGGTGATGCGGTTCTGCGCCAGCACCAGCCCCGAGGTGCCGCCGAGCTGGTGGATGCGCTCGGTGAGCTGGTAAGCCTTTTCGCGGCCGGCCAGGGTGTCGCGCGCCAGGGCGAGGCGGGCTTCGTTGGCCGCCAGGTTGAGCCAGGCGTTGGTGACGTCGGCCACCAGCGTGATGCGCACGTTGCGCTGGTTTTCCTCCGACTGCAGGAACTGCTGCAGCGCCGCCTCGTTGAGGTTGCGCACGCGGCCCCAGAAATCGAGCTCGAAGCTGGTGATGGCGAGCTGCGCCGTGTACTGGGTGGTGGTGGTGGACAGGCCGTTGCTGGAGAGATCGGCCGCCGTGCGGCTGCGGCTGCCCTGCGCCGTGGCGGCCACGGTGGGCAGCTGGGCGGCGCTGGTGATGCCGTACTGGGCGCGCGCGCGCTCGATGTTGGACAGGGCCACGCGCAGGTCGCGGTTGTGGGTGAGCGCCTGCGCGATCGACTGGCGCAGCCCCGGGTGCTGCACCCAGGCCAGGCGCTGCGAGGTCTGCATGGCGCCCGCGCTCGCGTCCACCACGGCCAGCGGCTGGCCCAGCACGGGAGGCACCACGCCTTGCACATCGGGTCGGGCCGGTGGCTGCACGGCGCACCCGGCCAGCAGCACCAGCAGGGCGCCCACGCAGGCCGTGCGTTGGAAGAACGGTTTCGTCATCGGGCGCATCACGCGTCTCCTTGGTGCGACAGCGCGGGGGTGGCCTGGGGTGGCACGGCATCCGCCGCCTTCGAGCGCCGGCGCTGCACCCAGCTGCGCACCAGCAGGAAAAACACGGGCACGAAGAACAGGCCCAACGAGGTGGAAAGCACGGTGCCGCCCAGCACGGCCGTGCCGATGGCCTGGCGGCTGGCCGCGCCCGGGCCGGTGCCCAGGGCCAGCGGCAGCACGCCAAAGCCAAAGGCCAGCGACGTCATCAGGATCGGGCGCAGGCGCCGTCGCACCGCCTCCAGCGTGGCGTCGAAGATGCTGCGGCCCTGGTCCTGCAGCTGCACCGCGAACTCCACGATCAGGATGGCGTTCTTCGACGCCAGCCCGACGGTGGTCAGCAGGCCGACCTGGAAATACACGTCGTTGGACATGCCCCGGAAATACGTCGCCAGCAAGGCGCCGACGATGCCCAGCGGCACCGCGAGAATGACGGAGAACGGCACGCTCCAGCTCTCGTACAGCGCGGCCAGGCACAGGAACACGAACAGGATGGAAATGGCGTAGAGCAACGGCGCCTGGGCGCCGGACTGGCGCTCCTGCAGGGACGCGCCCGTCCACTCGTAGCCGATGCCCACCGGCATCTCGGCCATGATCTCCTCGACCGCGCGCATCGCGGCACCCGAGCTCACGCCGGGCGCCGTGTTGGCGATCATCTCCATGGCCGGCGAGCCGTTGTAGCGCAGCAGCTGGGGCGCGCTGCTGGTCCAGGCGGTGGAGGTGAAGGCGGCCAGCGGCACCATCTCGCCACTGCGGTTGCGCACCGTCCACTTGCCGATGTCCTGCGGCAGCATGCGGTAGGGCGCGTCGCCCTGCACATAGACGCGCTTGACGCGGCCGTTGTGCACGAAGTCGTTGACGTAGGAGCCGCCCACGGCGCTGGAGAGCACGTTGTTGATGTCGCTGGTGGACAGGCCCAGGGCGGCGGCCTTGCGGTCATCGATCAGCACCTTGAGCTCGGAGGTGACGTCGAAGTCGGTGGTGCGCATGTTGGTGAGCGCGGGGTGCTTGGCGGCCAGCTCGATCACGCGGTCCTTGGCGGCCCGCAGCGCGTCGTTGCCCAGGCCGTTGATGTCCTTGAGCATGAAGTTCACGCCACTGTCCGAGCCCAGGCCGCGCACGGCCGGCGGCATGGAGACGAAGATGCGCGCGGCGCGGATGCGCGAGAGGTCGCGCGTGGCCTTGCGCGAGATGGCCTCGGCGCTCTGCTCGGGGTTGGGGCGCTCGTCCCAGGGCTTGAGGCGCACGAAGATCGTGCCCGAGCTCTGGTTGCCGCTGTTGCCCGCCAGCGAGTTCACGCGCAGCACATCGGGCTGCGCGTTGAAGTAGCGGGTGATGTCCTGCAGCACCGTTTCGAGCTGCGCGTCCGACGAACCCGCGGGCAGCGTGACGCTGGCGGTGATGAAGCCCTGGTCCTCCACCGGCAGGAAGGACGTGGGCAGCTTCTGGAACAGGAACACCACGCCGCAGACGAGCAGGGCAAAGAGCAGCATCACCCGCTTGCTGCGCAGCAGCAGCTGGCGCACCGCGCCCTGGTAGCGGGTGGAATTGCGGTCGAAGCCGGCGTTGAACCAGCGGAAGAAGCGGTCCACCCACCCCAGCAGGCCCGAGCGCGCGGGCGCGCCTTCGTGCAGGTGCTCGGTGGGCTTGAGGAGGGTGGCGCACAGGGCCGGCGTGAGCGAGAGCGCCACCAGCACCGAGAACGCCATGGCCGAGACGATGGCGACCGAGAACTGCCGGTAGATCACACCCACCGAGCCCGAGAAGAAGGCCATGGGGATGAACACCGCCGAGAGCGTGAGGCCAATGCCCACCAGCGCGGGCGTGATCTCGGCCATGGACTTGATGGTGGCCTCCTTCGCGGGCAGGCCCTCCTGGTGCATGACCCGCTCCACGTTCTCCACCACCACGATGGCGTCGTCCACCAGCAGGCCGATGGCCAGCACCATGGCGAACATGGTGAGCATGTTGATCGAGTACCCCAGCACCGAGAGCACGCCGAAGGTGCCCAGCAGCACCACCGGCACGGCGATGGCGGGGATCAGCGTGGCGCGCAGGTTCTGCAGGAAGATGAACATCACGATGACCACCAGCACCATGGCCTCGGCCAGGGTGACGGCCACCTCCTTGATGGAAGCGCGCACATAGGGCGTGGTGTCGGAGCTGATCACGCCGGTGATGCCATCGGGGAAAAACGGTGCGAGCTCGGCCATCTTCGCGTTGACCGCCGTGGCCACGGCCATGGCGTTGGCGCCGTCGGCCAGCACGATGCCCAGGCCGGCGCCGGGCTGGTTGTTCAGGCGCGACTTCACCGTGAGGTTGTCGGCGTCGAGTTCGACGCGCGCCACGTCGCCCACCGTGACGAGGGAACCGTCGGCGGCGGCCTTGAGCACGATGCCGCGGAATTCGTCCACGGTCTTGAGCTTGGTGCGCGCCGTGATGGTGGCGTTGAGCATCTGGTCCTTGACCGCGGGCAGCGCACCGAGCTGGCCGGCGGACACCTGGGCGTTCTGTGAGTTCAGCGCCGAGACGATGTCCGAGGGCATGAGCGCGAACTGCTCCAGCTTGCCCGGGTCCATCCAGATGCGCATGGCGTAGCTGGTGCCGAACACGCTCACGTCGCCCACGCCGTCGATGCGCGAGATCACGTCGACCACGTTGCTGGTGATGTAGTCACCGATCGCCACCTGCGTGACCGAGGGGTCGGGCGAGGTGAAGACGTAGGTCATCAGGTTGTCCTGGCCGCCCTTGTTCACGAACACGCCCCGGCTCTTCACCGCCTCGGGCAGCCGGTTCATCGCCGTCTGCAGCTTGTTCTGCACCTGGACCTGGGCCACGTCGATGTCGGTGCCGGGCGCGAAGGTCAGCTGTGTGCGCGAGCGGCCGGCGGAGTCGCTGGTCGAGCTCATGTAGAGCACGTTGTCGATGCCCTTGAGCTGCTGCTCGATCACCTGCGTGACGGAGTCGGCCACGGTCTCGGCCGAGGCGCCGGTGTAGATGGTGTTGATCGAGACGCGCGGCGGCGCGATGTCGGGGTACTGCTCCAGCGGCAGGGTGAAGATCGACATGAACCCCGCGAGCATGACCACGATGGACAGCACCCAGGCGAAGACGGGACGGTGGATGAAGAAATGGGCCATGGTGCTGCTGCGTGTGGGGTGCGATGGGCTGCTCGGAAGGGGCCAGGCTCACCCGGTCGGGGTGGGCCTGCGGGGCGCGCTCAGGGCTTGGGCGGAGCGGAGG
>NZ_JAHCKK010000012.1 GCF_026125825.1 Hydrogenophaga sp.
CCCTGCATGGCGGTCTGCCCGGTGGACTGCTTCTACCGCACCGACGAGGGCGTGGTGCTGCACGACAAGGATGTGTGCATCGGCTGCGGCTACTGCTCGTATGCCTGCCCGTTCGGCGCGCCCCAGTTCCCCTCGCAGGGCACCTTCGGCGTGCGCGGCAAGATGGACAAGTGCACCTTCTGCGCCGGTGGCCCTGAGGCCCACGGCAGCCAGAGCGAGTTCGAGAAGTACGGGCGCAACCGCCTGGCCGAAGGCAAGCTGCCGGCCTGCGCCGAGATGTGCTCGACCAAGGCCCTGCTCGCCGGTGATGGCGATGTGGTGGCCGACATCTTCCGCAACCGGGTGTTGCAGCGCGGCAAGGGCGCCGAAGTCTGGGGCTGGGGCACGGCCTACGGCACCGCACAAGGGACCAAGTCATGATGCGCCGCCTCGCACTCGGCACCACCGTGGCCGCCGCCTTCCTGGCCCTCACGGCCTGCGGCGAGAAGCCGCAGGAAATGAACGCGGCCGGCGTCAAGCAGGACAGCGCGCCCTACCAGGGCGTGGGCAGCAGCCAGTACGCCAACACCAACTGGAAGGCGGGCGACAAGACCAGCTGGGAACAGCAGCTCAAGACGCGCGCGCAGTACGGCCAGAACGACTACACCCGCATGGGCGGCAACAAACCCTGAGGCCGCCACCATGTACAGCCTCCTGACTCAAGGCCTGCGCCGCTGGGCGTCGCCCAAGGTGTGGTGCATGGCGCTGTTGACGCTGAGCGCGGCCTGGGCGCATGCCCAGACGCTCAAGGTGGAGCCACCGCAGGAAGACCCGGCGCCACTCGGTGCAGCCGCACCGGCCAGTGGCCAGATGGGCGGCATCAAAGGCGCCAACATCTTCGAGATCGCGCCCGACGCGAACAAGGACCCGAAGTACCCGGAGCAGACCAATGCCGAACGCGGCAAGGTGCAGCCTGGCAACAACGCGCCCATGTGGCGCGACGTGGGCAAGGGCGTGACCGGCTATTCCAGCCTGCCGTACCCCGAGGCGGGCAACCTGATCCAGCCGTTCGCGGACTATCCCGGCGCGCGCCTGACCAACGCGGGCGAAGCCTGGCGGCAGGTGCGCAACCAGTGGATCATTCCCTATGGCGGTTCGGTGCTGCTCATCGTGGCGGTGGCCATCGCGCTGTTCTATTTCGCCAAGGGCGCGATTCCCTTGCACGGCCAGCCCACCGGCCGCGTGATCGAGCGCTTCACCTATTTCGAGCGCGCCGCGCACTGGGTCAACGCCATCGCCTTCGTGGCGCTGGCGGTCTCCGGCATCATCATGGCCTTCGGCAAGTTCTTCCTGCTGCCGATCATGGGCAGCACGCTGTTCGGCTGGCTGACCTACGCGCTCAAGAACCTGCACAACTTCGCCGGTCCGCTGTTCGCGGTGTCGCTGGTGGTGGTGATCCTCACCTTCGTCAAGGACAACCTGCCCGCCAAGGAAGACATCACCTGGCTGCTCAAGGGCGGCGGCCTGCTCAGCGGCCAGGAAGTGCCTTCGCACCGTTTCAACGCGGGTGAGAAGGTGGTGTTCTGGGCCGGCGTGTTCTTCTTCGGCCTGATCGTGGTGGGCTCGGGCCTGTTCCTGGACAAGCTGCTGCCCTCGGTGGACTACACGCGCGGCAACATGCAGGTCGCGCACATGATCCACGCCAGTGCCGCGGTGCTCATGATGGCGCTGTTCATGGGCCACATCTACCTCGGCACCATCGGCATGAAGGGCGCCTACAAAGCCATGAAGACCGGCTACGTGGACGAGACCTGGGCCAAGGAGCACCACGAGCTCTGGTACGACGACATCAAGGCGGGCAAGATCCCCGCGCAGCGCACGGCGGGCCCGGTGGACGCGGCCGGCGCGGCCGAGGCCTCGCGCGCCGTCAAGGCCTGAACACAACGAGACAACGAGGACCCATCCCATGACACGCAGCCTCCTGTGCCTGACCCTGCTGCTGGCCGCCACGGCCCACGCCAAGCTGCCCGCGCCTCCGCCGCCCACGGAAGAGGCCAAGGCCAAGGCCGCCGAAGCGGCGGCCAAGACCGCCTGGGCCGCCAAGGTCGACGGCTACAAGCTGTGCATCTCCATGGACAAGGCGGCCGCCAACTACTTCAAGACCGCCGCGGCCGCTGGCAAGAGCGTGCCGCCCGCCCTGCCCAATGCGCCGGCATGCACCGACCCGGGCCCCTTCACCTTCACGGCTGCCGCTCCGAAGCCCATCGAGGCGTCCGGGGCCCATTCGCCGGCGGAGACCGCCAAGGGCCCACCGAGCACGAACGCGCCGGCATCGGCCACCATGCCGGCCAAGAAATAAACCGCCCTTCCTGCCTTGCCATGGGCCGCACCCTCGGGTGGCGGCCCTTTTCATGCGGTAGTCTTCGCCCATGCCCCTGCTGCCCCAACTGACCCAGGCGCGCGCGCCGCTGACCCGTGAAGTCGAGGTCGTGAACGAGCACGGCGCGCGCGAGACCATCTCCATCCCCGCCGAGCGCGACCTCACGGTCTATGTGGACAAGCGCGAGCTGGTCACGCTCATGACGCTGGGCGCGCAGCCCGAGTGGCTGGTGCTGGGCTACCTGCTCAACCAGCGGCTCATTGCCTCGGTCGAGGAGATCGAGTCCATCACCGTGGACTGGGACGTGAACGCCGCGTCGGTCAAGACCCGGCACGGCATCGACCGCATCGAGGAGCGCACTTCCAAGCGCGTGGTCACCACCGGCTGCGGCCAGGGCAGTGTGTTCGGCAACCTCATGGACGAGATCGACAGCATCCGCCTGCCGGCCGAGGCCGGTCTCAGGCAATCAGAGCTGTACGCCATCGTCAATGCGATCCGGCTCAAGGAAAGCACCTACAAGTCGGCCGGCTCGGTGCACGCGTGTGCCCTGTTCCACGGGCAGGAGCTGCAACTGTTCGTCGAAGACGTGGGCCGCCACAACGCGGTGGACACCATTGCCGGCTGGATGGCATTGCAGGAAGACGCCACCGCAAGCCCCGCTGCGCCCGCCGCCGGCGAGAAGATCTTCTACACCACCGGCCGCCTCACCAGCGAGATGGTGATCAAGTCGGCCCAGATGGGCGTGGCGGTGGTGGTCTCGCGCAGCGGCATCACGCAGATGGGGCTGGACGTGGCCCTGCGCGTGGGCCTGTGTGCCATCGGCCGCGCCACCCACCATCGCTTCCTGTGCTATGCCAATCCGCAGCGCCTCGTGCTGGACGCCGTGCCCCCGGCCACGCCCCTGGCCCGCGAGCGCAGCGCCGCCGCTTCCTGAGCCGGCAGTGCCCGCGCGTTCGGGCATAAACTTGGGTCACCCCCATCCGAGAGACCCCTCCATGAGCCGAGACGTCCACGTCATTGACCACCCCCTGGTGCAGCACAAGCTCACCCTCATGCGCCGCAAGGACACCAGCACCAAGAGCTTTCGCGAACTGGTGCACGAACTCAGCGCGCTGCTGGCCTACGAGATCACGCGCGACATGCCGATGCAGGACATCGAGATCGAGACGCCCCTGGAGAAGATGACCTCGCGCGTGATCGACGGCAAGAAGGTCGTGCTGGCCTCCATCCTGCGCGCCGGCAACGGCTTCCTCGACGGCATGCTGCAGGTGATCCCGGGCGCGCGCGTCGGCCACATCGGCCTGTACCGCGACCCCGCCACCCTCAAGGCGGTGGAGTACTACTTCAAGATGCCGCACGACATGCACGAACGCGACGTGATCGTGCTCGACCCCATGCTCGCCACTGGCAACTCTGCCGTGAGCGCGGTGGACCGGCTCAAGAAGACGAACCCTCGATCGATCCGCTTCGTCTGCCTGGTCACCTGCCCCGAAGGTCTCAAGACCTTCCATGACGCCCACCCGGATGTGCCGGTCTACACGCCGGCGGTGGACCGGGGCCTGAACGAACACGGCTACATCGTGCCGGGCCTGGGCGACGCAGGCGACCGCATCTTCGGCACGAAATAGGACCCCCCGCACCGCGCCTGCGGCGCGGCGTTCTGAACCAATCCACGTCGGGCCGGTCCGATGTGTGGGTTCTGTTGATGCGATAAGGTCCGAAGAATGAGTACACCCCCCGCCTCGTTGCCCATCCGGTTCTGGACACTGGGCTGGTCCTCCCTGGTGCGCGACTGGCGCGCGGGCGAACTGCGCCTGCTGATGCTCGCCGTCACCCTGGCGGTGGCCGCGCTCACGGCCGTCGGCTTTTTCGCTGACCGCCTGCAGGGTGGCCTCACGCGCGACGCCAGCGCCCTGCTCGGGGGCGACGCCGTGATCAGCAGCGATCACGTGCCGCCTCCCGCGTTCGAGGCCCGGGCCCGCGAGCTGGGCCTGACCACCACGCAGACGCTGGGCTTTCCCACCATGGGCCGCGCGCGCGAGGAGGAGGGCGGCGCCGCCCGCCTGGTGGCGCTCAAGGCCGTGGGCGAGGGCTATCCGCTGCGCGGCAGCCTGCGCGTGGCCCAGGCCCAGGGCGCACCCGACAGCGCGACCCGCGAGATCCCCGCGCCCGGCACCGTCTGGGTGGACGAAGCCTTGCTGGTGGCGCTCGACCTGAAGATGGGCCAGACGCTGCTGTTGGGCGACTCGGCGCTCACCATCACCCGCCTCATCACCGTGGAGCCCGACCGGGGCGCCGGCTTCATGAGCTTCGCGCCGCGCGTCATGCTCAACATGGCCGACCTGCCTGCCACGGGCCTGGTGCAGCCCGCCAGCCGCCTCACCTACCGCCTGGCCGTGATCGGCGGGGAAGCCCGCGTGGCCGATTTCAGCCGCTGGGCAACCCAGGCCATGGAGAAGCCGGACGTGCGCGGCATGCGGCTGGAGTCGCTCGAAGGCGGCCGGCCCGAGATGCAGCAGACGCTGGGGCGTGCCGAGAAATTCCTCAACCTCGTGGCGCTGCTGGCCGCGCTGCTGTGCGCCGTGGCCGTGGCCATCGCCGCGCGCGGCTTCGCCCAGCGCCACCTGGACGACTGCGCCATGCTGCGGGTGCTCGGCCTCTCGCAGGGCACCATGGCGCGCGCCTACACGCTGGAGTTCGCGCTCATCGGCCTGTTTGCCAGCGCCCTGGGCGTGGCCATAGGCTATGCGGTGCACCATGCCTTCGTGCTGCTGCTGGCCGGCCTGGTGGAGGCCAGTCTGCCCGCGCCCAGCCTGGCGCCCGTGCTGCTCGGTCTGGGCATGGGCCTCACCCTCATGATGGCCTTTGGCCTGCCACCGGTGCTGCAGCTGGCCCAGGTGCCCCCGCTGCGCGTGATCCGCCGCGACGTGGGCCAGCTCAAGCCCGCCACGCTGGCCGTGCTGGGCCTGGGCGTGGCGGGTTTCGCCGCCCTGCTGCTGGCCGCCAGCCGCGACCTGCTGCTCGGCGCCATTGCCGTGGGCGGCTTTGCGGGCGCGGTGCTGCTGTTCGCCACCGCCAGCTACGCCGCGGTGCGCGTGCTGCGGGCCAGTGTGAACGAAGCCACCGCGCCGCGCGCCCTCGTCATGGCCACGCGCCAGCTCTCGGCCCGGCCTGCCTACGCCGTGGTGCAGATCAGCGCGCTGGCGGTCGGTCTGCTGGCGCTGGTGCTGCTGGTGCTGCTGCGCACCGACCTCATCGCCAGCTGGCGCAACGCCACGCCGCCCGACGCGCCCAACCGCTTCGTCATCAACGTGCAGCCCGAGCAGGGGGAGGCCTTCCAGCAGGCGCTGCGGCAGGCCGGCGTGCAGCGCTACGACTGGTACCCCATGATCCGGGGCAGGCTGGTCACCATCAACGGCAAGGCCGTGGTGCCCGAAGACTTCACCGAAGACCGCGCGCAGCGCCTGGTGGACCGCGAGTTCAACCTCTCCAACACCGCCACCGTGCCCGACCACAACCCCGTGGTGGCCGGCCGCTGGACCGACAACGAGCCCGATGCGCTGAGCGTGGAAGAGGGCCTGGCCGAAGAACTCGGCCTCAAGCTCGGCGACCGCCTGGGCTTTGACATCGCCGGCCAGGTCACCGAAGGCCGCATCACCAGCCTGCGCAAGGTGGACTGGGGCTCGATGCGGGTGAACTTCTTCGTCGTGTTCCCGGTGGCGCAGGTGCCCGACGTGCCGCTGAGCTACATCAGCGCCTTTCGCGCGCCCGAACCCACCAATGGTTTCGACAACGCCCTGGTGCGCCAGTTTCCCAACATCACCAACGTCGACATGAGCCAGACCATCGCCCAGGTGCAGCGCGTGCTGGGGCAGGTCATCAGCGCGGTCGAGTTCCTGTTTGCCTTCACCCTCGCGGCCGGTCTGGTCGTGCTGCTCTCGGCGGTCACCGCCACGCGCGGCGAGCGCGAGCGCGAGTTCGCCATCCTGCGTGCGGTGGGTGCGGGCTCGCAGCTGTTGCGCCAGGTGCAGCGCATCGAGCTGCTCGGCGTGGGCCTGCTGGCGGGCTTCCTGGCCTCGGCGGTGGCCGTGGCGGTGGGCTGGGCGCTGGCGCGCTTCGTGTTCCAGTTCTCGTGGACGGCCTCGCCCTGGGTGCCGCTGGGCGGCGCCGTCGCGGGCGCCCTGCTGGCGCTGCTGGCGGGCTGGTGGGGGCTGCGCAGTGTGCTGCGCACGCCGGTGGTGGAAACCTTGCGCAAGGCGGCGGTCTGAAGAACGGCATGAGCGATCTCGAACAACACCAGGAACCCACGCCACACGCCACGCCGTTCGACTGGATCGGCGGCGAAGACCGGGTGCACGCCCTGGTCGACCGCTTCTACGACCTGATGGACATCGAGCCACGCTACCGCGAATTGCGCGCCGCCCACGGCAGCACGCTGGAGAGCGCGCGCCAGAAGCTGTTCTGGTTCCTGTGCGGCTGGCTCGGCGGCCCGCAGCACTACACCGAGCGGTTCGGCCATCCGCGCCTGCGCATGCGCCACATGCCCTTTGCCATCGGCATCGTCGAGCGCGACCAGTGGCTGGCCTGCATGGACCAGGCCATGGGCGAGACCGGCGTGGATGCGGCGCTGCGCGAGCGGCTCAAGACCAGCTTCTTCCAGACGGCGGACTGGATGCGGAACTCGCCAGGCTGAGCCAGCCCTGGCGGCGGCCAGCCAGGCCCCGCCTCAGGCCGAGCGCAGCAGCACCACCAGCGCTCCAGCGCCGCCTTCGGCCGGGCGCGCCTGCACGAAGGCGATCACCTCTTTCTTCTGCACCAGCCAGCGCAGCACGCGGTTCTTCAGTACCGGGGTGCGCCCGGGTGAGCCCAGGCCCTTGCCATGCACCACGCGCACACAGCGCAGGCCCGCGTGATGGGCCTCGCGGATGAAGCGGCCCAGGGCCTCGCGGGCTTCGTCGGTGCGCAGGCCATGCAGGTCGATCTGGCGCTGGATGCTCCAGCGGCCTTCGCGCAGCTTGCGCACGATCTCCGGCCCCAGCCCCGGGCGGCGGTAGCTCAGCAGCTCATCGGTGTGCAGCAGGGTTTCGACGTCGAACTCGTCCGACAGAGCCTCGCGCATCACCGAGGCCTCGTCGCGCTGTCGCTGCAGCGGCATCGGGTCCACTGGCACGGGGCGTGGCTCGATGCGGCCCCGGTGGGGAATGGGGCGCACCGGGCCCACCGCCAGTTCGAACAGGCGGTGCTCGCGCTCGCGGCGCAGCGCGGCCAGCCGCTCCACCTCGCGCCGCTGGGCCTCAGCCGCGGCGCGTTCGGCCATGGCCCGCTTGAACGCCTTCAACTCGGCCAGCGTGTGGACTTTCATGGCGGGAATTGTCGCCCGGTCCGCTCCCGGCTGCCCGGCGCAGGGCTTACATCAGCCCCTGCTGGGCCATGGATACCGCCGTTTCCCGGGTGACCACGAAATGGTCGAGCACGCGCACGTCCACCAGCGCCAGGGCCGTCATGACCGTGCGCGTGAGCTCGACATCGGCGAGCGAGGGTTCGGCGTTGCCACTGGGGTGGTTGTGCGCCAGTACCACCGCAGCGGCGTGGTGGTGCAGGGCCCGCACCACGATTTCGCGCGGGTACACGGTCGCCTGGGTGAGGGTGCCGCGGAACATGTCTTCCATCGCGATCAGGCGGTTCTGGCTGTCCAGAAACATCACGGCAAAGACCTCGTGCGGCCGGGCGCCCAGCTGCAGTTGAAGGTATTCCCGCGCCGCTCGGGGGCTCTCGAAGACGGCCTTGGCCTTCAAGTCCTCGGCGAGCGCGCGCCGGGCAAGTTCCAGCACGGCGATCACCACCGTGCGTTTGGCGGGGCCCAGCCCCTTGATCTGCCGGAGTGCGTCGGCGCCGGTGTGCAGCAGGCCGTTGACGCCGCCGAAGCGTTGCAGCAGCTCCTCCGCGAGGGTGAGAACGTTCTTGCCGGCAATGCCGGTGCGCAGCAGCAGGGCGAGCAGCTCGCCGTCGCTCAGGGCACCGGGCCCTCTTTGAAGCAGTTTTTCGCGGGGGCGTGACTCGCGAGGCCATTGCTTGACGCCGTTGATTGACGGGCCATTCATGAGAGGTCCTTCCTGAAGGGGTGGGGTTTTTACAATAGGGGCTGTTTCGGCTCCCAGCCGCCTTTTTCGCATACTTTTGACTGACATTCTCCCCCGCCCTATGCCCCAAGTCCAAGAAGGCTCCTTCCTGACGCTGCACTACCGCATGTCCGGGCCGCAGGGCCAGGTGATCATCGATACCTTCGAGGGCAAGCCCGCGACGCTCAGCCTCGGCGCGGGCGAGCTCTCGCCCGCGATCGAGCAGCACCTGATCGGGCTGGAGGAAGGCACGCGCACGGTGATCGAGCTGGCCGCTGGCGAAGCTTTCGGCGAGCGCCAGCCGGACATGGTGCAGTGGGTGGCGCGCAAGCTGCTCAACGAACTGGGCGACCCGCACGAGCAGTACGCCGCAGGCGACGTGGTGCAGTTCCCCACGCCCGACGGCCTGGGCAGCTATGCCGGTGCGGCGGTGCAGGTGCGCGAGGACGGCGCCGTGCTGTTCGATTTCAACCACCCGCTGGCGGGCCAGCCCGTGCGCTTCGAAGTGCAACTGATCGGGGTGCTCTGATGGGCGACGCACCCGAAATCATCATGGCCGAGCCCCGGGGCTTCTGTGCCGGGGTGGACCGCGCCATCGAGATCGTCGAGCGCGCACTGGCCAAGTTCGGCCGGCCGATCTACGTGCGCCACGAGATCGTGCACAACACCTACGTGGTCAACGACCTGAAGTCCAAGGGCGCGATCTTCATCGAGGAGCTCTCCGACGTGCCGCCCGGCGCCACGCTGGTGTTTTCGGCGCACGGCGTGAGCAAGGCGATCCAGGAGGAAGCCCGGCGGCGTGGCTTCCAGATCTTCGATGCCACCTGCCCCCTGGTGACCAAGGTTCACGTGGAGGTGGCCAAGCTGCACCGCGAGGGCTACGAGTTCATCATGATCGGCCACAAGGGGCACCCGGAGGTGGAGGGCACCATGGGCCAGCTCGACAGCGGCATCCACCTGGTGGAGGACGTGGCCGACGTGGCCCGCGCCGCGCCCGCGCAGACCGAGAAGCTCGCCGTGGTCACGCAGACCACGCTGTCGGTGGACGACGCAGCGGAGATCCTCAGCGCCGTCAAGGCGCGCTTTCCCAGCGTGCGCGAACCCAAGCAGCAGGACATCTGCTACGCCACGCAGAACCGGCAGGATGCGGTCAAGCTGCTGAGCCCGCAGGTGGACATCGTGATCGTGGTCGGCAGCCCCACCAGCTCCAACAGCAACCGCCTGCGCGAGCTGGCGGTCAAGCTGGGCACGCCCAGCCACATGGTGGACAGCGCCGAAGAGATCCAGGCCGAGTGGTTCGAGGGCAAGAGCCGCGTGGGCCTGACGGCGGGGGCCTCGGCGCCCGAGATCCTGGTGCGCCAGGTGATCGAGCGCATCAAGGCGCTGGGCGCAATCTCGGTGCGCACCATGGACGGCTTGACCGAGACCATCAAGTTCCCGCTGCCCAAGGGCCTGAAGATCGACGGCGAAGACAGCCAGCCGCTGGAACACCTGCGCTGAGGCGCGCCTGCCGCGCCCGGCCAGGGCGCAAAACTACAATCGCCGCATGCTAGACATCGTTCAACTGAGAAAAGACCTCGACGGGGTCGTGGCGCGCCTGCAGACCCGCAAGCAGCCGCAGCCCTACCTGGATGTGCCCGCCTACCAGGCGCTGGAGTCCGAGCGCAAGGCGCTGCAGACCCGCACCGAGGACTTGCAGAGCCAGCGCAACACGCTGTCCAAGCAGATCGGCATGCTCAAAGGCAAGGGCCAGCACGCCGAGGCCGATGCGGCCATGGCGCAGGTGGCGGCGTTCAAGGCCGAGCTGGAAGCCTCGGCCGCGCGGCTGGAGGTGATCCAGGCCGAGCTGCAGAACCTGCTGCTGGCCGTGCCCAACCTGCCGCACGAGAGCGTGCCCGTGGGCAGCGACGAAAACGGCAACGTGGAGCTGCGCCGCTGGGGCACGCCGCGCACCTTCGACTTCGAGCTGCGCGACCACGTGGACATCGGCGAACGGCTCGGGCTGGACTTCGAGACCGGCAGCAAGCTCGCCGGCTCGCGCTTCACATTCATGCGTGGCCCCATCGCCCGCCTGCATCGCGCGCTGGCGCAGTTCATGCTGGACGTGCAGACGCAGGAGCACGGCTACACCGAGTGCTACACGCCCTACATCGTCAATGCAGAGACGCTCCTGGGCACCGGGCAATTGCCCAAGTTCGAGGGCGACATGTTCGCGGTGAAGAAGGGCGGGCAGGAAGGCGAGGAAGTGCCCGACACGCAGGCGCTCTACCTCATCTCCACCAGTGAAATCACGCTGACCAACACCGTGCGCGACACGGTGCTGGCCGAGACCGATCTGCCGATCAAGCTCACCGCTCACACGCCGTGCTTCCGTTCCGAGGCCGGCAGCGCCGGGCGCGACACGCGCGGCATGATCCGCCAGCACCAGTTCGACAAGGTCGAGATGGTGCAGATCGTGCACCCGGAGAAGAGCTACGAGGCGCTGGACGCGATGACCGGCCACGCGGAGGCCGTGCTCCAGAAGCTGGGCCTGCCGTACCGCGTCATCGTGCTGTGCACGGGCGACATGGGCTTTGGCTCGACCCGCACTCACGACCTGGAGGTGTGGGTGCCCGCACAGGGCACCTACCGCGAGATCAGCTCGGTCTCCAACTGCGAGGCCTTCCAGGCGCGGCGCCTGCAGGCGCGTTTCAAGAATGCGCAGGGCAGGAACGAACTGGTGCACACGCTCAACGGCTCGGGCCTGGCGGTGGGCCGCACCCTGGTGGCGGTGCTGGAGAACTTCCAGAATGCCGACGGCAGCGTGACGGTGCCCGAGGTGCTGCGGCCTTACCTGGGCGGGCTGGAGCGGCTCACGCCCCAGTGAGCGCCCGCACGGCGGCCGCCCGCCGCCGTGAGTCGAACCCGCCCGGCCCCCAGCTGGCGAAGAGCCTCACCGTGCTTCGGTTGACTTGCTTGCCAGCCTGAGACCTCGGGCGCCGGGAAGGCTAGGGCAACGGCGAAGGTGGGCCGGGTGGCCGGTCACCTCCGACGTGGGCGCGCGCCAGGAGGTCTCTCAGATCGGACAGCCCGACCGGTTTCTGCAGGCGCGCGTCAAAGCCGTCGAAATCGGCGCGACCGGCCTTCTCGTCCTCGGCGCCGTAACCCGTGACGGCGGCGGCGAAGAGGGTGTCGCCACCCGGCAGGGCGCGCAACTCCCGCAGCACCTGGGCGCCATTCTTGCCGGGCATGCCGATGTCGACAAAAGCCATGCGAGGGCCGTCCTGCCGGGCGGCTTCCAGTGCCGATTCGCCGTCGTAGGCGGTGCGCACGCGGCAACCGAGCATGCGCAGAAGGTCGGCGAGGCTGTCGGCCGCGTCGCGGTTGTCGTCGACGACCAGGAGCCAGGGTGTTTCCGGCTGGCCAGCCTGCTCGTCCATGGACGCGCCGGGCAACTCGACATGAAAGACGCTGCCCAGGCCCAGGCCCGGGCTGGTGGCCGAGATCGTGCCGCCGTGCATCTCCACGATGGAGCGCGCCAGCGCCAGCCCGATGCCCAGGCCGGACTGCCGCGACGCGGCAATGCCGTCGCCCTGGGAGAACAGGGCGAAGATGTCCTGGATGGACGCGGCCGGGATGCCTTCGCCGTTGTCAGCGACCTCGACACGCAGGCGGCTGCCGCTCACGCGCGCGCTCAGCTTGATCGTGCCGCCGATGGGGGTGAACTTGGAGGCATTGCCCAGCAGGTTCTGCAGCACCTGGGCGAGGCGGATCTCATCGGCGTTCACCCAGACGCGGGCGGAGGGGATGTCGACGTCGAAGGCCTGCCCCCGGGCGTCCATCGACGGCCGCACCGCCTCGATGGCCCTGGCGGCCACCTGGTTGAACGACACGCGCTCGGGCCTGATGCGGATCTTGCCGCTGGTCAGGCGGCCGGCGTCCAGCAGGTCGTCGATCAGCCGTGTGAGGTGGGTCAGTTGCCGGTCGATCATGTCGCGGCTGGTGCGCAGCGTCGGGCTGGGCGAGCCTTCCAGCTGCAGGATCGACACGGCGTTGCGGATGGGCGCGAGCGGATTGCGCAACTCGTGGGCGAGCATGGCGAGGAACTCGTTCATGCGCTTGAGGGAGTGCTCCAGCTCGCGCAGCTTGCTGCGCTCGCTCATGTCTCGCGTGACCTTGGCAAAGCCGAGCAGCGCACCGTCGGCGCCGTGGATGGGCGTGACGATGATGTTGGCCCAGAAGGTCGAGCCGTCCTTGCGCACGCGCCAGCCCTCGTCTTCGGTCCTGCCGTGTTGCAGGGCGTCCTGGAGTTCCTGCGCGGGCCGGCCCGCCAGCATGTCTTCCTGCCGGAAGAACATGCTGTAGTGCTTGCCGATCACCTCGCTGGCCGTGTAGCCCTTGATGTCCTCGGCCCCGCTGTTCCAGCTCTGGATGATGCCCTCGGGGTCGAGCATGTAGATCGCATAGTCGCGCACGCCCTCGATCAGCAGGCGAAAGCGCTCCTCGCTTTGCCGCAGGGCCTGCTCGTGGGCGCGCCGTTCGGTGAGGTCGCGCGTGACCTTGCCGAAGCCGGTGAGGGTGCCTTGCGCGTCGCGCATGGCGGTGATGACCACGTTGGCCCAGAACGGCGTGCCGTCCTTGCGCACGCGCCAGCCTTCTTCCTCGTACTTGCCGACCGCTGTCGCCAGTTTGAGCTCGTGCTCGGGCCATTGCCGCTCGCGTTCGGACGCCGGGTAGAACATGGAGAAGTGCTTGCCGATCACCTCGTCGGCGCGGTAGCCCTTGATGCGTTCGGCTCCCGCGTTCCACGACATCACGCGACCCGACGGGTCGAGCATGAAGATGCCGTAGTCCTGGACGGCCTCCACCAGCAACTGGAAGCGGTCGGCGGGAGACGGTTCGCGGGTGTGGTTGTCTGTCACTGCAGGGCGTTCCAGGGTTGCGCGAAAGGGTGGCCAAGACCGCGAGTCTACGCCGCGCCGGCCAGGGGGGTGTGTGGGCTGGCGCACGAAGTCTCCGGGCGGAATTGCCCTGGCTTTCCCGGTCTGTTCGTGGCCTTGCAGATTCCCCGGCATGGGAAATTCCTTGTCCTGACAGGTCGCCTGCACCGGCCCACTTTCGGGCTGCGTCGGGCATTCACTTCCACTGGACGTAGAAAGAAGAAGCCGCGTGTCTCATCCCCATACCCTTTCCACGAGTTCCGCTCTTGCCTCCATGAGCCTGCGCACCAAGCTGCTGCTGCTGGTCGTCGGTGTGGTGCTGCTCGGATTTGCCGTCACCGTGATCTCGCTGACGCGCCAGGCCGGCCAGTTGCAGGAGAGCACGGCCCTCATGTACGCCGAGGAGCTGGCAAACCGCAACGCCGCGCAGGTGGCGTCCGAGCTCAACGCCACCATGACGGCGGCGCGCACCCTGGCACAGGCGCTGGGGGGCTTGAAAGCCACCGGGCAGGCCGACCGCATCGAGGCCGATGCGCTGCTGCGCCAGGTGCTGGAGGGTTCGCCTCAATTCCTGGGGGTCTGGGTGGCGTGGGAGCCCAACGCGTTCGACGGCCGCGATGCCGAGTACGTGGACAAGCCCGGTCACGACGCCACGGGCCGCTACATCCCCTACTGGAACCGGGGCACGGGTTCGGCGATGGTGGAGCCGCTGGTGGACTACGACAAGCCCGGCCCGGGCGACTACTACCAGCTGGCCAAGCGCACGGGCAAGGAAACGCTGATCGAGCCCTACAAATACACGGTGGCGGGCAAGGAAGTCCTGATCACCACCACCTCGGTGCCCATCGTGGTCAACGGCCAGTTCGTGGGGGTGGCGGGCATCGACCTGCCCCTGTCCAGCTTGCAGGAGAAGGTGCAGGCGATCCGGATCTACGACACCGGCTACGCCAGCCTGCTGTCCCACGGTGCCCTGTACGTCGGCGACCGCGATCCCGCCCATGTGGGGCAGGCGCTGACGGTGCCGGCCGAGCTGGAGGCCATGCGCAGCGCCTTGAGCGAGAACCGGCCCCAGCGCGTGCGCTACCAGCACGAGGACCTCAAGACCGAGGTGACCAGCATCTATGTGCCAGTCCGCGTGGGCAAGGACGAGTCCGCCTGGGCCTTCGCGGCCACCGTGCCGCAGGACCGCATCCTCGCCGAGGTTCGCCAGCTCAACGTCATCGCCGCGCTGCTGGGGGCGGTGTCCATCGTGGTGGTGTCGCTCGGCCTGCTCTGGGCCCTGCAGCGCCTGGTGCTGCGCCCTCTGGGCGGTGAGCCGGCCGAAGCGGTGGCGGTCAGTGCCCGCGTGGCGCGGGGCGACCTGGGCCAGCCGGTGCCTGTGCGGGCCGGGGATACCCAAAGCCTGATGGCGCAGCTGGCGATCATGCAGAAGGATTTGGCCAGCGTGGTCGGCCGCGTGCGGCGCGGTGCCGAGGCCGTGGCCACGGCCAGCGCGGAAATCTCCCAGGGCAACCAGGACCTGTCCAGCCGGACCGAGAACCAGGCCAGCGCGCTGGAAGAGACGGCGGCCTCCATGGAGCAGCTGGGCACCGCCGTGGGCCAGAACTCGGGCCACGCGCGGGAAGCCGACCAGCTGGCGCGTTCGGCCACCTCGCTGGCCGAGCAGGGCGGTGCGGCCGTGCAGCGCGTGGTGGACACCATGCAGGACATCGATGCCGGTTCGCGCAAGATCGCCGACATCATCGGCGTGATCGACGGCATCGCGTTCCAGACCAACATCCTGGCGTTGAACGCGGCGGTGGAAGCTGCGCGGGCCGGTGAACAGGGCCGGGGCTTCGCGGTCGTGGCGGGCGAGGTGCGCAGCCTGGCCACGCGCTCGGCCCAGGCCGCGCGCGAAATCAAGGCCTTGATCGGCAGCAGCGTCGAGAGCGTGGGCAACGGCACGGTGCTCGTGAACGAGGCTGGCAAGACCATGCAGGAGCTGATTGCCTCCATCCAGAAGGTCTCGCGCCTCATGTCGGACATCAGCACTGCCAGCGGCGAGCAGAGCGCGGGGGTGAGCCAGGTCGGCGAGGCGGTGGTGCAGCTGGACCAGACCACGCAGCAGAACGCCGCGCTGGTGGAGCAGATGTCGGCCGCCGCGAGCAGCCTGCGCCAGCAGGCGGACGAACTGGTGAAGACGGTGTCGGTGTTCCAGCTGGGGGGCTCCAGCCAGGGCTGAAGCCCGGTGGCCCGCTCAGGGCGGGCCGCCCATCCGCCTTCAGGCGGGATCGGCGCGGCCCGAGGCCATGTCCCACACCTTCTGCGCGATCGGGTTCTTCTGTTCTTCGATGATGTGGGCCATCAGGCCGACGGTGCGCCCGATCATCGTCAGCGCCTTGCCGAGTTCGGGCGTGAGGCCCATGTCGAGCACGATGGCGCCCTTGGCGCCGGTGGCGTTGAGCGGGATCTTGCGGCCTGAGAGGCGGGCCGCCGCTGCCGCCAGTTCCACCGCGAAGCGCGAGTAGACGCCGTAGTAGCCGCATTCGCGGGCGATCTCGAACATGCGCTCGCAGCGCGGGTCGCCGTCCACGTGGATGGGGTGGCCCACGCCAGGAATCTTCCGCTTGGCGGCCTTGTTGGCGCGCACGCATTCTTCGGCGCAGGCGCGCAACTCTTCATCGGTGTAATGGTCCTTCGGGGGCAATGCGTCGCGCAGGAAGCGCGCGGCGTACTCGATCACGCCCAGGAAGCGGCTGCCCGCGCCCAGCAGGCCCGCGGCCAGCGCACCCTGCATGGCCTCGGGGGCCCCATGCAGCGTGAGGCGCGAGGACAGCGCGCTGGGCGTGAGACCGTGGTCGGTGGCGCTGACCAGGAAGAGATTGAGCATGCGCTTGAGCGGCGGGCTGGGGAACTCGCCCAGCAGCTCCAGCGCCAGCACGTCGATGAAGTCGCGGTTGAACAGGTCGGAGACCAGGTCATGGCCCCGCACCAGGATGGTATGGGCGTCGCCGCCGCCGATCTGGCTGTCGAACATGGTGATGTTTCCTTTGCTTGAGGGATCAGGGGTGCGGTGGCTCACTCGATCACGGCATCCAGGGCGACGACGCCCTGGCCGTCGTCGAGCACGACCAGCGGATTCACTTCCAGGGACTGCACGCCCTCGCCCAGGCCGAGGAACAGCGCGGCCATGCGCTGCATGGCCTCGATCAGGGCGGCGCGGTCGCGCGCGGGCAGGCCGCGGTGGCTGGCCAGCTTTCTGGCGATGCGGGTCTTGTCGAGCGCTCGCTCCAGCACGGCTCGGCCCGCCGGCAGGTGGCAGCGGGCCACGTCGGCCTCGACCTCCACCCACACGCCGCCCGCGCCCACGCTGAGCACCGGGCCGAAGACCGCATCGCGGTGGATGCCGACCAGCATCTCCACGCCGTGGGTCACCATCTCCGAAACCAGCACGCCCCGGATGGCCTGCGGCGGCACCTGGTGGCGCCGCGCGCTGGAGAGGATGCGGTCGAAGGCCTCGCGCACCTGTTGCTCGTCGCGCAGGTGCAGGGCCACGCCACCGATCTCGCTCTTGTGCAGCACCCCGTCGGCCACCAGCTTGAGCGCCACCGGAAACCCGATGCGGCGCGCCTGCGCGGCGGCCTCGTCGGCGCTGGCGGCCTGCGCTTCATGGGGTGAGCGCACGCCGTGTTGCGCCAGCAGCGCCTTGGCCTGGGTCTCGTTGCAGGGCAGGCCGACAGCCAGCGTGACGTCCGCCGCCATGGCCGCGGTATCGCCGTCGTCATCGGGCTGGCGCGCATACCCGCTGCAGCGCTGCAAGGCCAGCGTGGCGTTGCGCAGGCTGTAGATCGGTGCGAAGCCTTCGCGCACCAGCAGCTCGTGCGCCGGGCCGCGCCGGCTGCTCATCCACACCGGCACGAAGGCCTTGGTGCCGGTGCGGGCCACGTCCAGCATGTTGCGCACCAGGCCTTCGGTGCTGGCCGCGTAGTTGGAGGTGATGGGGTAGAGCACCACGTCCACACCCGGGTCGGCGAACAGCGGCGCGAGGCAGCGCCGCGCCAGTTCGGGGTCCACCAGCGCCTTGGTGGTCAGGTCCACCGGGTTGGTCAGCGCAGCGTAGGACGGGGCGTGTTTCGCCATCTCGGCCACGGTCTCATCGCTGAGCGTGGCCATGGCCAGGCCGGCTTCGCCCACCTTGTCGGCCGACAGCACGCCCGCGCCGCCGGAGGACGAATACACACACACACGCTGCAGGCTGCGCACGCCCACGCGCGAGATCAGGCTGGCCACGTCGAGCAGCTCGTCCAGGTCCTCGACGCGGATCACGCCATGTTGCGAGAACACCGCGTCGTTGACCACGTCCTCGCCCGCCAGCGAGGCGGTGTGCGACTGGGCGGCCTTCTTGCCGAAGTCCGAGCGGCCGATCTTCAGGGCGATCAGGGGCTTGCCGGCGCGGCGCGCGGCCCGGGCCGCGGCCACGAAGCGCGCGCCGTCCTGGATGCCCTCCATCACGGTGCAGATCAGGTCGGTGCCGGGGTCGTGCGCGAGCCAGTGGATGAAGTCGGCGCTGTCGAGGTCGACCTCGTTGCCGGTGGAGAACCAGCGCGAGAAGCGCACGCCGCGCTCGTCGCCCTGCATCAGCGAGCGGCCCAGGCCGCCGCCCTGGGTCACCAGGCCGATGCGCGAGAGCGCGCCGCTGCGGCCGTCGTTGCGGAATTCGGTCGAGAAGGTCAGTCCCAGGCGGGGCGCCAGCAGCGTCATGCCCGCGCAATTGGGCCCGTAGATGCGCATGCCGGTGCGCTCGGCCAGCGCCTTCATCTCGGCCTCGACCGAGCGACCCGCTTCGCCCAGCTCGGCGAAACCGCCGGTGAACACGATGGCATAGCGCACGCCCTGCGCCGCGCAGGCGCTGAGCGTGGCGATGGCCGATTCGGCCGGCACCAGCAGCAGGGCGACATCGATGCCCTGGGCCGGTACCTCGCCGATGCTGCGGTACAGCGGCCGACCCATTAACTCGCCGCCCCTGGGGTTGACGAGGTAGACCTCGCCGCTGAAATCCGAGTGCTCCAGCAGGTTGAGCACGGTGGTGTGGCCCAGCGTGCCCGGGCTGGTGGAGGCGCCCACGACCATCACGGAGCGCGGCTGCGTCAGGCCCGCCAGGCCGTCGAATCGAACGGCGTCGTCAGCTCGGGGCGCGCTCATGCCGCCTCCGTTCTGCATTGCATGAGCGTGGTCCATTCGCTCTCCACCACGACCTCGCCGCGCTGGTTCTTCACGGTGCGTTGCATCGCCACACGGCCCGTGCCCGGGCGCTTTTTCGAAAGCGCCTTCTCGCCGATGCGCAACTCCACGTGCAGGGTGTCGCCCATGAAGACGGGCAGGCGCCACTGGCATCGCAACTCCGTGAGTGCCAGGCGGGCGCCGTCCATCAGCCGGTACACCGGCATGCGGGTGGTCAGGCCCGAGGCGATGGCCAGGGTCAGCAGGCCGTGCGCGGCGCGCTGGCCGAAGGGGTGACCCGCGGCAAACACCGCGTCGGTGTGCAGTGCGTTGTAGTCGCCCGAGAGGCCCGCGAACTGGACCACGTCCGCCTCGGTCACGGTGCGGCGCGGGCTCTCCCAGGTCTGGCCGGTGTGCAGGTCGTCGAAGTACAGGCGCCGGCCCAGGTGTTCGTCCAGGTCGAAGGGCGGGTTCATGCGTAGCGCCCTCCGGTGACGTGCACCGTCTCGCCGGTGGTGAAGCCGGCCAGGCGCGAGGCCAGGAAGGCCACCGTGGCGGCCACATCGGCCGGGTCGCCCAGGCGGGCCACGGGCGTGTTTGACTTGGCGCGCTCGGTGAGTTCGGCGTAGTCGGGGCGCTGCTGCATGCGCGGCGTGGAGATCACGCCCGGGGCGACCGCGTTGGCGGTGATGCCGAACTTGCCCGACTCCAGCGCCAGCGAACGCGTGAACCCGATCAGGCCGGCCTTGGCCGCCGAGTAGTTGGTCTGCCCCGGGTTGCCCAGGTGCGCGCGCGAGGCGATGTTGATGATGCGGCCGTGGCGCTGCGCCATCATCAGCGGCAGCACGGCGCGCGAGCAATGGAAGGCGCCCAGCAGGGTCACATCGAGCACCGCGTGCCAGTCTTCCTCGGGCATGCGCGTGAGGTAGCTGTCGCGCGCGAAGCCCGCGTTGTTGACCAGCACGTCCACCTTCTGCCAGCGCTCGATGGCCTGCTGCACGGCCAGGCCCACTTCGTCCTTGCGGGTCACGTCGGCCCGCACACCCAGCGCCTGGCCGCCCAGGGCGCTCAGTTCCGCGCAGGCGGCGTCAATCGCATCCTGGTTGGTGTCGCACACGACGACGTGGCAGCCTTCCTGCACGAAGCGCCGGGCCATGGCCAAGCCCAGCGTGCCTGCACCGCCCGTGATGAAGGCGGTGGCGTCTTTCAGTCCCAGATCCATGATCGGTCATTCCATTCAAAACAAGGGGAGGTGCGCCGCCGCAAGGCGGCGCAGGTGCCGTCAGTCGATCTGCAGCTTGGCGGTTTCCACCAGGGTCTTGGCTTCGGCGCGTTCCTTTTCCCAGAACTTGGCGAACACCTCGGGCGTGCTGCCCACCAGCGGCGTGTAGATGCGTGCGAAGCGCTCGCGCACCTCGGGTGTCTCCAGCGTCTCGCGCAGCGCCTTGGAGAACTTGTCGACGATGGGCTTGGGCGTGCCCGCGGGCATGACGACGGCCTGCCAGGTGGTCACGTTGAAGCCGGGGACGCCGGCCTCTTCCACGGTGGGGATCTCGGGCATGTCGGCCGCGCGCTTGCCGCCGCTGACCGCCAGGGCGCGCAGCGAGCCGTCCTGGATGAACGGCGCGGTGGTGGAGCGGCTGTCGACCATGAAGGTCAGGCGCCCGGCCAGCAGGTCCTGGATGGCCGGTGCGCTGCCCTTGTAGGGCACATGGGTCATGGGAGCGTTCAGGGCCAGGGCCAGCGAGGCGCCGGCGATGTGCATGGAACTGCCGTGGCCGGCCGAGCCATAGGACATCGTGGCACCCGTTTGCCGGATGCCCTGCAGCAGCTCCTGCATGGTGCGGTAGGGCGAGCTCTTGGGCACCACCACCACCAGCGGCGAGTCGGTCAGCTGGGTCACGGGCACGAAAGCCTTGCCGGGGTCGATCTTCACGCCCTTGTAGAGGTAGGTGTTGACCGCCAGCGGGCCCACGTTGGCCCACAGCGCGGTGTAGCCATCGGGCGCTGCGGTGGCCACGGCCTGGTTGGCGATGTTCCCGTTGGCGCCGGGCTTGTAGTCCGGCACCACCGGCTGGCCCAGGCGGCGGGCGAGTTCTTCCTGCACCATCTTGAAGGCGATGTCCGACGCGCCGCCGGGTGCGAAGCCGATCACCATGCGGATGGGCTTGTCGGGCCATTCGGCCAGGGCGCTGCCCGCGAGCGTGCACGCCGCGAGGCCGAAGAAGAGGGTCTTGCTGAGTTTCATGGTGGTCTCCTGGTTGAAAGGGCTTACACGCTCATGTCGTACTTGACGTTCTTGAGCTGGGTGTTTTCGTAGATCGCTTCCAGTCCGCGCTCCTTGCCGATGCCGGATTGCTTGTAGCCGCCGAAGGGCGCGTCGAACGAGGTGCGCACGCCGGTGTTGATCGCGACGCTGCCGGTCTGCAGGCCGTGGGCCATGCGCAGCGCGCGCCCGCCGTCGCGCGTGAACAGCACGGCGGCCAGGCCATAGCGCGAGTCGTTGGCGATGTCGAGCGCCTGCGCTTCGTCGCTGAAGCCGATGACCGATTGCACCGGGCCGAAGATCTCGTCCTGCGCGGACTGCATGCGGTTGTGCGAATTCAGCAGCAGCGTGGGCCGCACGAAGAACCCGGCGGCCGTGGTGGCGTCGAGCGCCATCTGCCCGGATGCGGCGGGCAGGGCGCCTTCGCTGCCGGCGAGCTCGATGTATTGCTCCACGCGCTGCTTCTGCGCCGCGCTCACCAGGGGGCCCATCTCGGTGGACGGGTCGGTCGGCGAGCCCACCCGCACGGTGGCGAGCCGCCGTTGCAGGCGGTCGAGGAATTCGTCCCGGATGCCGTCCTGCACCAGCAGGCGCGTGCAGGCGATGCACACCTGGCCCGAGTTCTTGATCAGGTCGCCCGCGGCCACGGCCACGGCTTGGTCCAGGGGCGCGTCGTCGAAGACGATGAGGGGCGATTTGCCGCCGAGCTCCAGGGTCACGCGCTTGACGTCGTCGGCGGTGGCGGCCAGGATGCGAGCCCCGGTCACGGTGCCGCCGGTGAACGAGACCCGCGAGACCAGCGGGTGCGTCACCAGCCGCTGGCCCACGGTGGCGCCCGGGCCGTTGACCACGTTCACCACGCCGGCGGGAAACCCGGCTTCTTCGAACAGCCGCGCCAGCGCCATGGTGGACAGCGGCGTCACCTCCGAGGGCTTGAGGACCACCGTGTTGCCCGCCGCCAATGCCGGCCCGAGCTTGTTGACGGTGAGCGTCATCGGGTAGTTCCAGGGCATCACCAGCGCGCACACGCCCAGGGGTTCGCGCAGGGTGAAGTTGAGCACGCCGGGCTGGCCCATCGGGATGGTCTCGCCCCGCACGGCCGGGATGATGCCGGCGAAGTACGTCAGCGATGCGGGCATGGCCTTGAGCGAGTCCAGCGAGTGCGCGATGGGCTTGCCCACGTTCAGGGTCTCAAGCCAGGCGATCTTTTCGCGGTCGCGCTCGAACAGCTCGGCCAGGCGCCGCAGCAGCCGGCCGCGTTCGGCGGGCGTGGTCTTGCGCCAGTGCTTTCGATAGGCCTCGTGGGCGGCGTTGACGGCCGCGTCCACGTCGGACGCGGTGGCTTCGTGCACCTGCGCCAGCACCTGACCCGTGGCGGGGTTGAGGGTGTCGAAGGTGCGGCCTTGCGCGCCGGCGGTCCAGCGCTCGCCGATGAGCAGTTCGTAGGGCCGGTGGTCGACAACGTTCATGGGGAAACTCCAGGGTGGGCCATCTGCAGGTACAGCGAGCGGATGTCTTCGTGCGCCAGGGGGCGCGGGTTCAGGGGCGTGGAGGCGCTCTGCAGCGCCTGCGTCGCGAGTTCGCCGGCCTCGTGCGCCGACAGGCGCAGATCGGCGAAGCGCGTGGCGATGCCGCCGAGCCCGGCCAGGGCCTCCACCGCCTCGATCAAGGCCAGCGCGTCGCGCAGCGCGTCGCCGGTGTTCGCCATGCCCAGCGCGCGGGCGGCGTCCGCGTAGGGGCGGGCGTGGGTCTGCACCGTGTGGCGCGCCACCACGCTGAACACCGGCGCCAGCACTTCGGCGTGCGTGAGGTGCATCCGCGCCTCCAGCGGCGTGCACAGGCCGTGCACCGCGTCCACCTTGTTCAGGCCGATGGCCACGCCCGCGAGGTAGGCGCCCATCTGCATGTCGGCGCGGGCCTGCAGGCTGTCGGGCTGGCTCAGCACGGCGGGCAGCGCAGGCAGGCAGATGCGCAGCGCGTGCAGGGCCAGGGCCTTGCCGACCGGCGAAGGGTCGGTGTTGACCCAGCTGCCCAGCGCGTGCAGCACCGCGTCGAAGCCGCCGTGCGCCGTGGGGCGCGGTGGCAGGCCCAGTGTCAGCGAGGGCTGCAAGGCCACGATCGCCGGGCGGGTGCGCAGCGAGCGGTACAGGTGCTTGCGGCCATCGTCGCCCTGGATCAGCGCGGCCGAGCTGCTTTCGCTGCCGGTGCCCGAGGTGGTCGGTACCGCGAGCAGCAGGGCGTCCTGGGGCGTCGCGGGCGCGGCCAGCCAGGCCAGGCCGCGCGGGGCCTGCAGCTCTTCCACCTCCAGGCCGCCGGCCAGGCCGGCCAGCACCACCTTGGCCACGTCGATCGCGCTGCCGCCGCCCACGGCGATGAGGCTGCCGCAGCCCAGGTGCCGTGCGGTGTGCAGCGCCTCGCGCACCTGGGCCAGCGTGGGGTTGGGCACCACACCGTCGTACACCTGCCAGGACAGCCCGGGCACGGCGCCGAGCGCGGCTTGCACGGTCGGGCCGACGGCGCGCCACACCAGCGGGTCGGTGACGACCAGGGGCTGGCGAAGGCGCGGCCCGGCGGCGCGCAGGGCGCGCTCCAGCGCATCGGCGCCCCAGTGGCTGTGGCCAGGCCAGGCGACGCCTCCGCCAGGGGGCGCGGCGGTGGTCTGCGGCAGGGGGTTGATCTCGTCCGTCATTCTGTTTATAATTTGCACAGCGAATTGATAACTCGCTTAGTGAATTGATCATACGAAAGGCGGCATCTCCATGTCAAGCAACGGCACGTCCACGGGGTCTGAGGAAGGGGCCGAGCCCGACCGCCAATTCGTCACGGCGCTCGCCCGCGGGCTGGAGGTGCTGCGCTGTTTCGATGCCGAGCGGCGCATGCTCGGCACCACAGAGATCGCTCACCTCACCGGGCTGGCGCAACCCACCGTCTGGCGGCTGTGCCACACGCTGCAGAAGACGGGTTTTCTGAGCCCGGTGCCGGGCAAGGACAAGCTGCAGCTGGGCGCGGCGGTGATCGCGCTGGGCGCGGCCGCGCTGGCCGGGCAGGAGGCGCTGGAGGTCATCCGGCCGCGGCTGCAGGCGCTGGCCGACCGGTACCAGGTGGCGGTGGCCCTGGGGCGCAGGGACGGCGACAGCATCGTCTACCTGCTGCGCTGCCAGGGCAATTCGCCGCTGCTGATGAACCTGCGTGTGGGCTCGCGCATCCCGCTGTTCCACAGCGCGATCGGCTGGGCCTACCTGGCCTCGTGCACGGCCGAAGAGCGCGCGCAGCTGCTGGCCGAGGCGGGCGAAGCGGCGCACGAGCCGGCCGAGCGGCAGGCGCTGGCCCAGGCCATCGCGCTGTACCCGCAGCGCGGCTTCACGTACCACGAGCGCCCCCGGCACCAGATCAACACCGTGGCGTCGGCCATCGAGTTGCCCGCAGGGGAGCGCTATGTGATCAGCTGCGGTGGCCCGGCGACGCTGCTGCCTCAGGCGCTGATGCTCGAAGAAGTGGGGCCGCTGCTGCGCCAGCTGGCGCTGGAGCTGCATCCGATCCTGCTGATGGGGCGGCACGTATGAGCGAGATGGCCGGGATTCCGGACCGCCTGCCCACGCGCCTGACCGAGCTGCTGGGCATCCGCTGGCCCTTGCTGCTGGGCGGCATGATGTGGCTCTCGGATGCGCGCCTCGTGGCCGCCATGGTGCGCGCCGGTGGGATGGGCTTCATCACCGCGCGCAGCTCGCGCACCGACGAGGCGTTCCGCCAGCAGTTGCGGGACTGCCGGGCGCTGACCGAGGGCCTGCCGTTCGGCGTGAACCTCACGCTCTCGCGCCGTGCGGCGCAGAACGACGTGATGCTGACGCGCCTGCGCATGGCGCTCGAAGAGGGCGTGCGGATCTTCGAGACGGCGGGCTTGCCGCCCACGCCCCTGCTGCCCGAGATCAAGGCCGCCGGCGCGGTCGTCGTCCACAAATGCGCGCACGTCCGCCATGCGGTGGCTGCGCAGAACATGGGGGTGGACGCGGTCACGCTGGTGGGCATGGAAGAGGGCGGCCACCCGGGCAACAACCAGCTGCCCACCTTTCTCAATGGGGCCTACGCGCTGGAGCGCCTGCAGGTGCCGCTGGCGCTGGGCGGCGGCATCGGCCACGGCCGGCAGATCGCCGCCGCGCTGGCCCTGGGGGCCGATGCGGTGGTGATGGGCAGCGTCTTCACATCGGCGGTGGAAACGCCTGCGCACCCGGCCTACAAGCAGCGCGTGGTGGCCACCGACGAGCACGGCACCCGCGCCGTGCTCGGCAGCCTGGGCGATACCTGGCGCGTCATCGACAACGACAACGCGCGCAAGGTCGCCGCGCTGGAGCAGGCGGGCGCCAGCAGCTATGCGGCTTTCGGTGAGCTGATCAGCGGCGAGCGCACGCAGGCCCTGGCCTACCACGCGGGCCAGCACGAGGAAGGCATGCTCTCCATGGGACCCGCCGTGGGTTTTGCGCGCGCGATCGAGCCGGTGGCCAGCATCGTGCAGCGGCTGCAGCGGGAATGCGTGCAGGCGGGGCGGCAGTTCCAACGCCTGCCGCTCCTTGCCTAGGCGCGCTCGGACCCGACGCGCAGGCCCTCCCGCCAGTCGCGGGCCTGGTTGACGATGAAGTCGATCAGCGTCCTGGTGGCCAGGGTCTGGAAGCGGCCCGGCATGCGCAGCAGGAACATGCGCGAGCCAAACACGCTCAGCCGCCAGCCGTCCAGGGCCGTGACCACGCGGCCCTCGGCGACATCCTGGTCGACCACGTAGTCGGGCACCAGGCCCACGCCCAGGCCGGCCAGGATGGCTTCGCGCAGAAACTGGAAGTTCTCGGACGCCAGGGTGGGGCGCTGGCTCAGCTCGTGCCGCTCCTCGCCGCGGTAGGCGCAGACCCGCAGCTCGCGCCCGGTCACGGCGGCGGTGATCAACGGCACGCGCGCCAGGTCTTCGAGCGTGTGGGGCATGGCCTGCGACCGCGCGTACTCGACCGAGGCGCAGACGACGTAGCGCACCGGCGCCAGTTCCGTGGCCACCAGCTGCTGCGGGGGTTCGGACATCACCCGCACCGCCACGTCCACCTCCTCGTGCAGCAGGTCGTCGACGCGGTTGTCGAACAGCAGTTCCAGTGCGATGTCGGGGTAGCGGCGCTTGAAGTCGATCAGCCAGCCCGACATCACCAGGTGCCCGAAGCCGGTGGGCACGCTCAGGCGCACCGAGCCGTGCAGCGATCGCCCGAAGGTCGCCACCGACTCGCGCGCCGCCATCAACTCGTCGCGCACCACCCTGCCGTGCCGGTACAGGCGCTCGCCCACTTCGGTCAGCGCCACGCGCCGGCTGGTTCGCCGCATGAGTTGCTGGCCCAGCGATTTCTCCAGCTGGGCGAGGTGGTAGCTGATGTTGGCGCGGCTCATCTTCAACTGCCGGGCGGCCGAGCTGAGGTTGCCGGCCTCGACGATGTCCACAAAGAGCACGAGCGCGTTGGAGTCCATGGTTGAACGTCAAATAATTCTTGACGTATTGTTCATGGTTTTTGTGATTGTCAAGCGGCATTGATAGGTCAACAATCCGGCTCCCCACAGGAGATGACGATGGCGCAGGACCCCGAGACCTTTCAATTGCTCAAGGAGAGCGTGCACCGCTTCGTGCGCGAGCGGCTCATGCCCGCCGAAGACGAGGTGGAAGCGAACGACGAGGTGCCCGCAGGCATCGTGGCCGACATGAAGGCGCTGGGGCTGTTCGGCCTTTCGATCCCCGAGGCGTTCGGCGGCATCGGCCTGAGCATGGCGCAGGAATGCGAGGTCGCCTACGAGCTGGGCCACACCGCGCTGGCGTTCCGCTCGGTGGTGGGCACCAACATCGGGATCGGTTCGCAAGGCATCCTGATGGATGGCACGCCGGCGCAGAAGGCCGAGTACCTGCCCCGCATCGCCAGCGGCGAGCTGATCGTGTCTTTCGCGCTCACCGAGCCCGATGCCGGCTCGGACGCCGCCTCCCTCAAGACCCAGGGCGTGCGCGACGGCGACGACTACCTTCTGAGCGGCACCAAGCGCTTCATCACCAACGCCCCGCGCGCTGGCGCCTTCACGCTGATGGCGCGCACCGAGGGCGCGGGCGCAGGCGGCATCACCGCGTTCATCGTCCCGGCGGGGCTGCCGGGGCTCTCGCTGGGCCCGCCCGACAGGAAGATGGGGCAGCGCGGCACCAAGACCTGCGACGTGTACCTGGACCAGGTGCGCGTGCCCGCGGCGAACATCATCGGTGGCCAGCCCGGCAAGGGCTTCAAGACCGCGATGAAGGTGCTGGACCGGGGCCGGCTGCACCTGTCGGCGCTGGCCTGTGGCATGGCCAGCCGCATCCTGCGCGAAAGCATCGCCTACGCGCAACAGCGCAGGCAGTTCGGCCAGCGCATCGGCGACTTCCAGCTGGTGCAGGCCATGCTGGCCGACAGCCAGGCCGAGCTGCACGCTGGCTGGGCGCTGGTGCAGTCGGTGGCGGCGCGCTACGACGCCAAGCCCTTTGGCGCGCCCGATGCCGAAGTGAGCATGCAGGCCTCGTGCGCCAAGATGTTCACCACCGAGATGGTGGGCCGCGTGGCCGATCGTGGCGTGCAGATCCACGGTGGATCGGGCTACATCAACGACTGCAAGGTGGAGCGCTTCTACCGCGACGTTCGCCTGCTGCGGCTGTACGAGGGCACGACCCAGATCCAGCAGGTGGTCATCGGCAAGCACCTGATGAAGGCGGCCTGAGGCCTGCGCCGGCGTGAACGCCTCAGCGCGACGTGCTCGTGGGAATGCGGTTGCGCCCTGCCAGGCCGTGCGTCACGCGGGCGGCCCATGCCGCTGCCGGGTTCAGTCCCCGCCCAGCCAGCGCGAGGGCCAGGCGCCGGAGCGGGCCATGTCGCGAACGACCTCGTGCACCAGGGCATGGACCGCCACGGCCGCGTTGGTGGCAGGCCGCATCACGCTGGTGGCGCGCACCACGCGCCGCGACATGCTCGGGCTGTCGATGACGATGGTGCGCAATCGCCCCGCGGCGACTTCTTCGGCCACCGACATGGCGGGCAGGATGGTGCCGCCGATGCCGGCCTCCACCGCGCGCTTGACGCTGCCCAGCGATTCGATCTCGGCCACCACGTCGAGCCGCAGGCCTTGGGGGGCGCAGGCATCGTCGATGATGCGCCGCAGCCCATGCTCGACGCCCGGCAGCACCAGCGGCCAGTCGGGCAGGCGCTCCAGAGGCAGTTTGCGCGGTGTGCGCGCGCCGCTGTTGCGGGTCACCAGCACCAGGCGGTCATCGAGCAGCGCCCGCTTGCTCAGCCCGGGCTCTGCGGCGTCGCCATACAGCAGGGCGATATCGAGCCGACCCGCCAGCAGCCACTCGCGAAGAAAGCCGCTGTAGGCCTCCACCAGCTTCAGCCGCACACCGGGCAGGCGGTCGCGGCAGGCGAGCAGGATAGGCAGGGTGGCGGCCAGGGCCACCGTGGTCGGCAGTCCGATGGCCACGTCGCCCTGCGGCGCGGACAGCGTCTCGCGCACGGCCAGCCGCGCGCGTTCGGCATCCATCAGCACCAGCTTGGCGTGGGTGAGAAACAGCCGGCCGGCTTCGGTCAGGGCCATGCCTCTGCTGGAGCGCTCGAAGAGTTTCGCGCCCACCTCGTGTTCCAGCGCCGCGATCTGCTGGCCGAGCGCAGGCTGCGCGACATGCAACCTGCCCGAGGCCTTGAGCAGGCTGCCGGCTTCGCTTACCCCCACGAAATAGCGCAATTGCCTCAGCTCCATCACCGGTCCCCGCTAGGTGAAATCCATATAGGAAGTAGCCGGATGAAGTATTTCACAGATAGCCAGGAAGTGCCCAGAATGCCCTCTTGGCTGCCACGCCCGCGCGAACCCGAAGGAGATCCATGTTCCATGAAATCGACGACCACCAGGACATCCGCGATGCGGTGCGCCAACTCTGCAGCCAGTATCCCGACGCGTACTTCCGCGAGGTTGACGCGCAAAAGGCCTACCCGGCGCAATTTGTCGATGCGCTGATGCAGGCTGGCTGGCTGGCGGCCATGATTCCCGAGGCCTACGGCGGCACCGGGCTGGGGCTGACGGCGGCGACGGTGATCATGGAGGAGATCAACCGCTCGGGCGGCAATGCGGGCGCGGTGCATGGCCAGATGTACAACATGGGCACGCTGCTGCGCCACGGCAGCAGCGCGCAGAAGCAGAAGTACCTGCCCGAGATCGCCGCGGGCAGGCTGCGCATCCAGTCCATGGCGGTCACCGAGCCCACCACCGGCACCGACACGACCAAGATCAAGACCACCGCCGTGAGGAAGGACGGCCGCTACGTGATCAACGGGCAGAAGGTGTGGATCTCGCGTGTCCAGCATTCGGACCTGATGATCCTGCTGGCGCGCACCACGCCCCTGGCCGAGGTGAAGAAGAAGTCCGAAGGCATGTCGGTCTTCATCGTCGACCTGCGCGACGCGATCGGCCAAGGCCTCACGGTCCGGCCCATCCCGAACCTGGTCAACCACGAGACCAACGAACTGTTTTTCGAGAACCTCGAGATTCCCGAAGAGAACCTGATCGGCGAGGAGGGTCGCGGCTTCAAGTACATCCTCGATGGCCTGAACGCCGAGCGCACGCTGATCGCGGCCGAATGCATTGGCGACGGCTACTGGTTCATCGAGCGCGCGCGCAAGTACGCCAACGAGCGCATCGTGTTCGACCGCCCGATCGGCCAGAACCAGGGCGTTCAGTTTCCCATCGCCGACGCCTTCATCGAGGTGGAGGCCGCCAACCTCATGCGCTTCGAGGCCGCGCGCCGCTTTGACGCGCGCCAGGACTGCGGCGCCCAGGCCAACATGGCCAAGTACCTGGCGGCCAAGGCCTCCTGGGAGGCGGCCAACGTGTGCCTGCAGACGCATGGGGGTTTTGGCTTCGCCAACGAATACGACGTCGAGCGCAAGTTCCGCGAGACGCGGCTCTACCAGGTGGCGCCGATCTCCACCAACCTGATCTACGCCTACGTGGCCGAGCACATCCTCGGTTTGCCCCGTTCCTTCTGAGCGCGAGGCCCGCATGAACCGACCGCTGGAGGGCATCACCGTCGTGACGCTGGAGCACGCGATCGCGGCGCCTTTCTGCACGCGCCAGCTGGCCGACCTGGGCGCGCGGGTGATCAAGGTGGAGCGCCCTGGCAGTGGCGACTTCGCGCGGGCCTACGACGCACGCGTGCGCGGCATGGCCTCGCATTTCGTGTGGGCCAACCGTTCCAAGGAAAGCCTCACGCTGGATGTGAAGCACCCCGAGGCGCAGAAGGTGCTGGCCCGCCTGCTCGAGGAGGCCGACGTGCTGGTGCAGAACCTCGCGCCGGGGGCCGCGGCTCGGCTCGGCCTGTCGTTCGACGCCTTGCACCCGACGCATCCGAAGCTCATCGTCTGCGACATCTCGGGCTACGGCGACGGCGGCCCGTACCGCGACAAGAAGGCCTACGACCTCTTGATCCAGAGCGAGTCCGGCTTTCTCTCGGTCACGGGCTCGCCCGATGAGCCGGCCAAGGCCGGGTGCTCCATCGCCGACATCGCCGCCGCCATGTACGCCTACAGCAACATCCTCGCGGCCCTGCTGCAGCGGGGCCGGACGGGCCTGGGCAGCCGGATCGATGTGTCCATGCTGGAGAGCATGGTCGAGTGGATGGGCTTCCCGCTGTACTACGCCTTCGATGGGGCGGCCCCGCCACCGCGGGCGGGCGCTTCGCACGCCACCATTGAACCCTATGGCCCTTTCGAGGCGCGCGGCGGCACCGCGGTGATGCTGGGCCTGCAGAACGAACGCGAGTGGGCGGCTTTCTGCAAGCTCGTGCTCCTGCAGCCCGACCTGGCCAGCGACGAGCGCTTTGCATCCAACGCCCGCCGTGTGGCTCACCGCGAGGCGCTGCGCGCGATCATCCTGGCGACCTTTGCCGAGCTCACCGCCGACGACGTGGTGCAACGGCTGGAGCAGGCGCAGATCGCCAACGCCCGCGTCAACAACATGCACGGTGTCTGGGCGCACCCGCAGCTCAAGGCGCGCGGACGCTGGACCGAGGTGTCCACGCCCCAGGGGCCCATCCCCGCTCTGCTGCCGCCCGGGCGCGCGCAGGCCGACGGTGTGCGCATGGACGGTGTGCCGGGGCTGGGCGAGCACACCGATGCGATCCTTCAGGCGCTGGGGTGGAGCGCCGAGGCGATGGAGGCGATGCGCCGCGAGGGCGCGATCTGACGCCCCCGGCCCCGCCGGTCCGACTTCATCAAGGCTCGCGCGGGCAACCGCTGCCGGGCCTGCCGTCCAGGTGGGTCATCAGCACCGGCGCCATGGAGCGCAGGATCTGCACCGGCAGGCCGGAGGTGAAGCGGTAGCCGGCCGCGTCCGGCCCGATCACGTAGGCGGTGACGCTGCCGAAGTGCCGCGGCCCCAGGTAGAAGACGAAGGTGGCCGTGCGGTTCAGCGCCAGGCCGCCGCGGCGGTTGACCACCACGCGGTTGTCGCCGGTGCCGGTCTTTCCCCCGGGCGACAGGTCCGCTCCCGAGCTCGACTGGAAGCTGCCCGAGAGCCGGCGCGCGGTGCCGGCTTCCACCACTTCCGACAAGGCCTTCTTCAGGGCCTGGGCCACTTCGGGCGCCATGACGCGCTCGCCTTGCACGGGTGTGGGCCGCAGCGCGGTTTCCCATGGCGTGTCCTGCGCGAATCGCAGGTCGGTGATGCGCCATGTGGGCTGGCGCACGCCGCCGTTGACGATGATGCCCATCAGTTCGGCCAGCGCGGCGGGCCGGTCCCCGGAGCTGCCCAGGGCCGTGGCCAGCGACGGCACCAGATGGCCGAAGGGATAGCCCAGGCGGGTCCAGCGGCGGTGGATTTCCAGGAAGGCCTCGACCTCCAGCATGGTGTGGATGCGGGCGTCCTGCGCGTCCTTTGCGCGCGTGCGAAACAACCACCGGTAGACCGCCTGCCGCTCGCTCGCGCTGGCGGCGACCGCGTCGTCCAGCGTGGCCATCGGGTGTTGCCGGCGGTACGCCACCAGCCAGAGTTCGAGCGGGTGCACCCGGGCCACATAGCCCCGGTCGGGCAGGTCGAGGGCGTCGAGTGCAAAGCGTTCGTACAACTGCGCCACGCGGGTCTCCCCGGGCGCCTTGTCGCCCAGGCGGTCCGACAGGAACGCCGCCAGGGCCTCGGGCGAAGCCGTGGGTTCCAGGTAGCGGAACACCGCGGTCAACCGGTCGGCACCGGGGCGCAGCCCGTCGAGCAGCATGTCGCGCAACTCGGTCGGCGTGCGGTTGTCGGTCTTGCGCCAGAAGCGGCGCAGGAAAGCCTGGCCTTCGCGGTCGGCGAACAGCGCCAGGTAGGTGTCGCGCCGCGGATCGAGGTGGTCTTCGAGCAGCCGCGCGGTGTCGCCCGGGCCCTGGTACATGGTGTGGCGCACGATCTCGCGCAGCAGGCGCACGAACGGCAGGTTGATGGAGGCCTGCATGGCCTCGCGCAGGCTGGGCTGCCGCGCATCGTCCTTCTTGTTGAAGTTGTTGAAGGTGTGCAGGCCGCCGCCGGTGAAGAACGGCTCGTTCGGGCTGGCGGAGAAGCGGCGCTCCATCGCCGCTTCGAGCATCGCGCTCAGGCTGTGGTCGTTCGGGCCCGAGAGGTATTGCACGGCCCAGCGGCTCAGGCTGTCCTGCGGGCTGACCTCGGTGGCTTTGAGCGCGGCAGGCTCCAGCGGCGCGAGCCGGGCGTGCAGCTCGGCCACCAGCTCCAGGTAGGTCGCCAGCACGCGCAGCTTGGCGGTGGAGCCCAGCTCGAGCTTGCTGCCTTCGTTGATGTCCAGCGGCTGCTGCGTCGTGTCGGTCTGCACGCGCACCAGGTTGCCCTGCGGCGTGCTTTCCAGCAGGGTGAAGCTGTAGCGCACCTCGCCCAGGGTGTCGGGCTGCAGCAGGCGCTCGCCCATCAACTCCTGTGAGCGGGCAAAGGCCGGGTCGGTCAGTCGCCCCAGGTAAGCGCTGACCGCGTCCTGCAGCGGGCCGTTGAGCGTGGTGCTGGCCTCGGCGTCGAGCCGGTCCAGGCTGTAGAGCGAGGTGCCCAGCATGCCGGCCAGCCGGGTGCGCACGGCGGTCGTGCCTTTGCTCGCCGTGGCGGGCAGCAGCGGCGGGTTTCTGGCCATGTCGCGGAACACCAGCTTGTGCCCCAGGGCGGCGTCGCGCCAGGCGGCGTCGATGATGCCGGCCTCGGTCAGCAGGCGCAGGTGGGCGTCGGTGGCCCGGTCGAGTTCCTGGCGGCCCTGCGCGAGGTACCACGAGGGCCGGCGGTGGGCGATCATCAGCGCCACCGCCTGGCGCAGCACACGCCCGCGGGCCGTGGCATCCGGCCCGGTGGCGCCGCCTTCTGCCGAGAGCGAGGCCATGGCGCGATCGAAGTCGGTGCCGAACCACACCCACAGGCCGTCGCCCAGGCCATGCACCTCCCCATGGCGCGGCGCGGCCGACAGCGGCACCGTGTTCAGGTAGTCCAGCACAAGCTGGCGGCGCACCGGCAGCGTGTCGGTGCCCTGCAGGTAGGCCCGCACCGAGGCCGAGGCCATCTGCCGCAGTTTTTCGCGCGCATCGTGGGTGATGCCGCCGGGGGAGTGGCGGTACTTCTCGATCTGCGTGGCCAGGGTGCTGCCGCCGTGTGCGTCGATGTCGGGGTCGATGTGGCTGCCCAGTTGCGCGAGCACCGCGCGCGTGAACCGCACCCAGTCCACCGCCGGGTTCATCTGCGGGCGCTCGGCGTCGAGCAGGTCGCGGTTTTCGATGAACAGCAAGGCCTGCACCACCACCGCCGGCACGCTTTCAAAGCGATCGAAGCGCCGGTAGGGGTATCGAAAGGCGTGCAGCGGTGCCCGGCTGCAGTCGAACACGGTCAGGCCCGTGTGCGTCTTCTCCGCGTAGGGGGCGAACCAGCCGCGCTCCAGGTGGGCGCGCAGGGCGTCGCCCTGGCGCGCCTGCTCCGCGATTTCGAAGCCGCGCTCCTGCAGGCGGCTGGCGAAGGCGGGAATGGCGGTGTAGCCCATGCGCTCGTCGAACGGGCCGTGGGCGGGGAAGCGGATGGCCTGCGCCGGGCCCGGGGCGACGTGGTAGTCCAGGGTGGCCGCATACGTGTGCAGCTCCCGCGCCTGCCAATGCGAGGTCTGCATCTCCCGCTGCAGCAGCAGCGCGGCGACCGCGCCCAGGATCAGCAGGACCAGCAGAACGACCCGCCAACGCAGGCGAAAGCCGCGCGATGCCCGTTCACCGGCGCGGGCCGGGTTCGGTGCTGCCTCCATCTGTTCTTCAACCATGCTGTGTTCCATTGCGTCCAAAGTCCCTGCGCACGTCCGGTGCGTGTGCGGATCGTGCCGGTGTCATCTTGCTCCTGCGCTGCGTGGCGCGCTCGGCGGCCACCCGGCGCACCAGTTGCCAGGCCAGCTCGGCCGTGGGGGTCAGGGTCCGGTGGGCGCGGCGCACCAGCGCAATGTGCCTGTCGATGCGGGGCAGCAGGGGGCGCATCACCAGGCCCTGCAGCCCCGCGGGCGGCAGCGCCAGCATCGGAACGACCGAGATGCCCAGGCCGGTGTCGAGCATGCGGAAGATGGTGGTGACATGGCCCACCTCCTGCGCCACCGAGGCCTCCACCCCGTGGCGGTGCAGGGCCTCGTCGATCAGACCTCGGCTGCCGGAGGCGTGGTCCAGCAGCACCAGCGATTCACCGGCCAGGTCCGACCATTTCACGCCGCGCCGCCGGGCCAGGCGATGCGAAGGCGGGCAGACGAGGCAGAACGGCTCGGACAGGATGGTCTGCGCATGCAGGTCGTCGCGCGCTCCGGTGTCGATCACCACACCGAAGTCCACTTCACCGGCGAGGACGCTGGCCAGGGCATCGTGCTGGATGCGATCGAGCAGCAGCATGTCCAGGCCGGGGTGCTCGCTTCGGCAGCGGGCGATGCACTCGGGCAGCAGGTTGGCGGACAAGGTCGGGCTGCTGGCCACGCGAACCCGGCCATGGCGCTGCGTGGCCTGACCGCGCGACTCCAGCAGCACGGCATCGAGGTCTTCCAGCACGCGTTCGAGCTGCACGGCCAGGCTGCGGCCGGCATCGGTGAGCACCACCTCGCGGGTGGTGCGGTCGAGCAGCTTGAGCCCGAGGTGCTGTTCGAGTTCGGTCACGCAGCGGCTCACCGCCGGTTGAGACAGGCCGATGAGGGCGCCCGCCCGCGTGAAGCTGCCCAGCGAGGCGACGGCCTTGAAAACCCGCAACTGCCGCAAGCTGATATTCATTTGATATTGGTATTAATGCATCCGATAAATTCATTTTACTGTTGTGCTTGCCTGAGGTCCAATGGCCGTCCACCGATTGACACGCGCAATGACGCGCGCCCCCGCCATGGCCCGATCCCGGCTGCTGCCCGACCCTTTCACGCTGTACCTCGTGGCGACCGTCGTCCTGGCCAGCCTGTTGCCGGCCCGCGGTGGGTTTGCTCAAGCGCTGAGCTGGGCCACCACCGCGGCGGTGAGCCTGCTCTTCTTCCTGCACGGTGCCAAGTTGTCGCGGGCCGCCATCTGGGCAGGCATCGGGCACTGGCGCCTGCAGCTGATGGTGGTGTCCACCACCTTCGTGCTGTTTCCCCTGCTGGGGTGGGCGCTCGCACCGGTGCTGCGGCCGCTGGTCACGCCCAGCCTCTACATGGGTGTCCTGTACTTGTGCGCGCTGCCTGCCACGGTCCAGTCGGCCATTGCGTTCGCGTCCATGGCGCGCGGCAACATACCGGCGGCCGTCTGCAGCGCCTCGGCCTCGACCTTGCTGGGCGTGGTTCTCACGCCCCTGGTGCTGGGCCTGCTGCTGACGCACAACGCCGCCATGGGCGATCCCTTGCAGGCCGTGGGCCGCATCAGCCTGCAACTCCTGCTGCCCTTCATCGCCGGCCACCTGATGCGGCCCTGGCTGGCGGGCTTCCTGCAGCGCCGTTCGGTGGTGATGAAGGTGGTGGACCAGGGCTCCATCCTGTTGGTGGTGTATGCCGCGTTCAGCCACGCCGTCATCGCCGGTCTGTGGTCGCAACTGCCGTTGACGGCCATGGCAGGCTTGCTGGTCGTGTGCGGGGTGATCCTCGCGCTGGTGCTCGCGCTCACGGTCTGGGCCAGCCGGCGGCTGGGGTTCTCCAAGGAAGACGAGATCGCCATCGTGTTCTGCGGATCGACCAAGAGCCTGATCAGCGGCGTGCCCATGGCCAATGTGCTGTTCGCCGCCCCGGTGGCGGGCGCGATCGTGCTGCCGTTGATGGTGTTTCACCAGATGCAGCTGATGGTGTGCGGGGTGATGGCGCAGCGGTATGCGCGCCGCCAGGCCGATGCGGCCGCGGCGTCGGTGCGGGCGCCAGCCTCCGTCTGAACCGATCGGCCGGTCTGCGTGGGGCCTGCGCCAAGGCGTCAAGCGAAGTGACGGCCTGAGCCCGCGGGCCATTGCGCCGGCAACCGGGGCCCCTGCCGAGGCGTCGTCGCGCTCTCGGCCTGCACGGCCTTTGGCAGGTCCGGGCACCGCGGGCCTTGCCCCGTCCCCTCCTTTTTCTCTTTTCTTTCTCGAGGGCATCCTCGATCAACGTGTTGCCTGCGTCGGTGGGTGGCATGGACGGGTGCGTCCCGACCGGCGCTAGGGTTAACCCGGTGCCGTTGTATCGTCTAGAGATACATAATCTCGTTTAGCGATACAAAAAGAGGTTCCCATGTCCATCATTCTGAAGAAGTGGCTGTACAAGGCCGCGATGACGCTGGCGGCTGTCGCCGCACTTCCCGTCGGCGCCCAGGAGGCCTTCCCTGCGAGGCCTGTGACCTTGATCGTCAATTTCCCGCCGGGTGGCGTCACCGACGGCACCTTTCGCCGCATGAGCGACCGGTTCAAGACGATGACCGGGCAGTCGCTCATCATTGACAACAAGCCGGGCCGAGGCGTGGCGACGGCCTCGCTGAACAATTCGCGCCCCGACGGCTACACCATTGGCGTCCTGGGGCGCACGCAGATGTCGCTCTACGAGCAGCTCAATGGCCGCCTGCCCTACCACCCGGTGAACGACTTCACCTGGATGGCCAACGTCACGAGTTCGTACTTCGGCCTTTACGTGTCGGCGCAGTCGCCCCACAAGTCGGTGCAGGACCTGATCAAGGCGGCCAAGGCCAAGCCCGGGAGCATCCGCTATGGCACGGCCTTCGGTCACGGCGGTCTTTCGCACGTGCCGATGGAAGAGTTTGCTCAGAAGGCGGGCATCGAGATGCTGCATGTGCCCGTCAAGGGCGACAGCGACTCGATCATGCTGTTGACTCAAAACGAAATCGACCTGATCGTGGCCGGCGGCGGCGCGATGTCCTTTGTGAATGCGGGTCGCCTTCGCTTGCTGGCCTGGCTGTCTCCGCAGCGCAACCCGCGCCTGCCCGATGTCCCGACGATGCGCGACCTGGGCTTTCCCGTGGACGTGTCAGCCCCGGTGGGCATCGGTGGCCCCAAAGGCATGAAGCCGGAGCACGTGAAGTTCTTCGAGCAGACGTTCAAGAAGCTGCTGGCCGATGCCGAGGTCCAGTCTTTCATGGAGCAGAACTACCAGCGCGTGGACTACATGGACAGCCAGGCGTTCACGGCCTGGGCGCAGAAGCAATTGCCCATCGAGAAAGACATCGTCAAGCGCTTCAATCTGACGACCGACCAGAAGCCATGAGCGATTCGCGATTGAGCCTGGCAGGGCGGGAGGCCCTGTGGGGGCCTCCTGCCGCCCTGGCCGGTGTGGTGCGGTACCGTGGCGAACTGGCGCAGCAAGGCCACCGCCTCAACAGCTTCCTGGTCAACATCTCCCAGCATCAGAATCGGGACGCCTACCTCGCTGATGAAGAAGGTGCGATGGCGTCGAGCGGGCTCAGCCCCTGCGAGCGCGGGCTCATTCGCCGGCGCGACTACAGCGGCATGCTGGCCTATGGCGTGAACATCTACGCCCTGGCCAAGGCTGGCTATGTGTTTGGACATACCTTGCTGGACATTGGCAGGGGCATGCGCCAGGCCGGTGCGACTCAGGAGTGACGTGATGGCACGCATTGTTGGAGCCATCGGCTCGTCTCACGCGCCCTCGATCGCATTCGCCTACGACGCCGGGCATGGCGAGCGCCCCGAGTGGCGGGGGCTGTTCGATGCCTACGCGCCGGTGCGCGACTGGCTCGCTCGCGTGCAGGCAGACACCCTGGTGTTTGTCTACAACGACCACCTGAACAACTTCCGTTTCGACAATTACCCCAGCTTCGCGATTGGCACGGGTGAGGTGCACCCGGTCTTTGGCGAAGGAAAAGTGCCACGCCCGCTGCCGGCGGTGCCCGGCCACAGCGCCCTGGCCTGGCAACTGGCGCGTGGTCTGGTGGCCGACGAGTTCGATCCCTCGCTCTGCCTGGAGATGTCACTGGACCATGGGGTGATGTCCGTGCTGCCGTTGCTCGCGCCACCGCCCTGGGGCATCCGCGTGGTTCCCATTGCCGTGAACGTGGTCCTGGAGCCGATGCCAACGCCCAGGCGTTGCTGGAAGCTGGGCTGCTCGATCGCGAAAGCGGTGGCGAGCGCTGCCGACGACGCGCGCGTGGCCGTGGTGGCCACGGGTGGCCTTTCGCACCAATTGCATGGCAGCAGCTTTGGTCAGACAAACCCCGCCTGGGATCAGCGGTTTCTGGATTTGCTGGAGCAGGACCCGCAAGCCTTGGCCGATATCACGCACGACGAGCTGATCGAACGCGGTGGTGCCGAGTCCGTCGAGATGATGGTCTGGCTGACCATGCGCGCCAGCCTGGGCACGGACCAGCCCCTGCGCCGCGTGCAGCGCTACTACGACGCGCCCAAGCTCACCGGCTACGGCCTGCTTGCACTCGAGCCGGCCAACTGAAACCGCCCCCGGGCACACCCTCTTCACTTTCATGAGACTCGTCACCTACGAATCCGCCGGACAACAGCGTCTTGGCGCCTGGATTGAACAAGACCGGCTGATTGTCGATCTGCAGCGGGCCGCGGGCCTGCTGGGCAACCTGTGGGCATCGAGCACGGCCCTGGTGTCCATGCAGGCGCTGATGGAGTCGGGCGAGGCCGGCCTTGCCGCCGCGCGCGCCGCCGCAGGCAAGGCGCCCGATGAAGCGGTCATCGCCACGGCCGATGTGCGCCTGCTCGCGCCCGTGCCCCGGCCGATCCAGATGCGCGACTCGCTGGCTTTTGAGTTGCACCTGCGCCAGTCGAAGCGGGCCAACGCGGCCATGCGCCTGCGCAACGCACCCGACCGTGACGCGCAGCTGGACGCGCTCGAGAAGTCTGGCGGCCTGGAGCCGGCAGCCATCTGGTTCAAGCAGCCGGTCTACTACAAGTGCAACCGCTTCAACGTGGTCGGCACCGGCACGGACATCCAGTGGCCGGCCTATTCGCAGGTGCTGGACTACGAGCTGGAACTGGGCCTTTTTCTGGGACGCACGGGCAAGGACATTTCGGTGGCGAATGCCCGCAGCCACATCTTCGGCTACACCGTCTACAACGACGTCTCGGCGCGCGATGCCCAGGCCGATGAGATGCCCGGCATGCTGGGCCCCGCAAAGGGCAAGGACTTCGACACGGGCAATGTGATCGGTCCGTGCATCGTCACGGCCGACGAAATTCCCGACCCGTACGCGTTGACGATGACGGCGCGCATCAACGGCGAGGAATGGTCCCGCGGCAACAGCGCGACGATGTACCACAAGTTCGAGGACATCATCGCCCATATCTCGAAAAGCGAGACGCTCTACGCAGGCGAGTTCATCGGCTCGGGCACCGTGGGCAATGGGTGTGGTTTTGAACTCGGCCGCTATCCCCAGGCGGGTGATGTGATGGAGCTGGAGATCGAGCGCATCGGCGTGGTGCGCAACCGCATCGTGCGCGCCCCCCAGGCCTGAGCCAGGGGCCGCGGGCGGCAGTGGCGGGGCCACCTCCTGCCCCGCGGTGGGCCGTCACTTGCGTGCGGCCTTTTCCTTTTCGCGCTGGACCCAGGCGGCGGAGTTGAAATCGGCCGAGATGGCCGCCGCGCAGGCCTGCACGGCCTGGATCAGGGCCTCGTCGGGTTCTTCCTGCACTTTCATGGCCGATGACACGATGGACACGGCCGCCAGGATGTTGTTCTTCTCGTCGAACACGGGCGCGGCCAGGGTGGCGATCCCGTAGGCGTTTTCGTTCACCGCCACTTCCCACCAGTTGGCGCGCGTGCGTTCGAGCCGGGCCTCCAGCTCACCGGGCTTGACGAGGGAAAACGGGCTGAACGCCTTGCGCGGCCGCGCGAGCACGCGTTTCTGAATGGCCGGAGGCGAGAAGGCCAGTATCACCCGTCCCAGCGCCGACGAATTGGCACCAATCACCACCCCTTGCTTCACGGAAAGGGCGATCTGGCGCTCGCTTTGCACCGATCCGGCCACCAGTGCGTCGCCACTGGCGGGGATGGCCAGCGCCGTGGTCTCCTGTGTCAGGTCGCGCAGGTTCGTGAGGTGGCGTTGCGCCACGCGCATCAGGCCGAACTGCTCGGCGGCCGCCACGCCCAGGCGGTAGATGTTCCAGCCAAGGCAGTAGTCGTCACCCGCGTGTTCCTGGCTGACGAAGCCGACCTGCTTCATGGTGGCCAGGTGGCGAAAGATGCGCGCCTTGGACTCGTCGAGCCGGCGCGCCAGTTCGGTCACCCCCAGGGGCTGCAGGCTGTTGGCCAGCTCGCCAAGGATGCGCGCCGACATCATCACCGACTGATTCGATGTGGCGCTGGCCAGTTCGTCTTCTGCGGCATCCGGTCGATCCATGGGAAGTGGGGTGCAAGTTTTGGAGCTCTTCAGTATAGCGACTGAGGGTTTTCACTGATCTTTTTCGGCTTGTTGTTTGTATCGCTAAGAAATACACTGTCACGCATACCGAGATGAAAGATCGGTCAGAACCTGGCCATTTTTAGAACGCACTGGAGCACCACATGGGTATCAAGACCGGCAAGCAATATCTGGAGTCGCTGCGCGACGGGCGTCGCATCGTGATCGACGGGGAGATCGTCAAGGACGTCACGCGCGACCGCCGTTTTTCGGCGGCGGCCCACACGATTGCGGAGCTGCTGGACATGCAGCACGGCGAGCACGCCGACACCCTGACCTACGCGTCGCCCACGAGCGGCGAACGCGTGGGCGCCAGCTTCATGGAGCCGCGCACCAAGGAAGAACTGGTCAAGCGCCGCCAGGCCCTGAAGCTGTGGTCCGACACCACCTACGGCATGATGGGTCGCAGCCCTGACTTCATGAACGTCATGGTCTCGGCATACGGCTCGGCCCACAGCTACTTTGAGTCGTCTCGTGCCGGTTGCGGCCAGAACATCCGCAACTACGTGGACCACTGCCGCGAGAACGACATCGTGATGACCCACGTGCTCGTGAACCCGCAGGTGGACCGTTCGCGGCCGGTGGAGAAGCAGGAGAGCGACCTGGCCGCCAAGGTCGTGCGCGAGGACGACAAAGGCATCTACATCTCGGGTGCGCGCACGGTGTCGACGCTGGCCTCGTTCTCCAACGAGGTGCTTGTCTTCCCATCGACCTACCTGTCACCTTCTCCGGAGGCGGCGGATTACGCCTTCGGCTGCGGTGTGCCGGTGAACAACCCTGGCGTGACCTGGATCTCGCGGCCCAGCCTGGTGCCTCAGAGCAAGTCTTACGCGGACCTGCCCCTGTCCAACCGCATGGACGAGACCGACGCCGTGGTCGTGTTCAAGGAGGCCTTCGTGCCCTGGGAGCGCGTGTTCCTCTACCGCGATGTGGCCGCCTGCAACGCGGTGTACCCGCGCACCTTCTCCGGGGCCCACACGGCCACGCAGTCGGCGGTGCGCGCGCTCGCCAAGACCGAATTCATGCTGGGTCTGGCGCTGCGCATCGCGCACTCGACCAAGATCGATGCGCACCTTCATGTGCAGGGCATGCTGTCGGAGATCATCGTGTTCCGCGAGAACATCAAGGCGGTCATCGCAGCCAGCGAGGCCGGTGCCACCGAAACGCCTTTCGGCACGGTGGCGCCCGACTCGAACGCGCTGTGGGTCATCCGCATGAGCTTCCCCAAGATGTTCATCCGCATGCAGGAAATCATCCAGTTGCTGGGCGCCAGCGGGTTGGTGGCGGTGCCTTCGTATGCCGAGCTGCAGTCGGACTCGGCCGAGCTGGTGGAGCGCTTCTACCAGTCGGTCAACAGCTCGGCCGAGGAGCGGGTCAAGCTGTTTCGCCTGGCCTTCGACGTCTCGATGTCGGGCTTTGCCGGCCGCCAGCAGCTGTACGAGCGCTACTACACCGGCGACCCGGTGCGCCTGGCGGCCACGCTGTTCAACACCTACAACAAGCAGCCATTCCATGACCGCATGGATGAGATCCTCACCGAGATCAGCGAGCGCGAGGCGAACTGGGACGGCGTCAATGCCCCCCGCACGCCGGTGATGGCGCTGGCCGCCTGATCGCTGTCCGCATGACATCCGGGAGCCCGGCCATGACCCAGTCCTCGCCCGTCCAGCCCCAAGCCGAGCAACAGCGGCTGCGGGATGCGCTTGGCAGCTTCGCCACCGGCGTCACGGTGGTCACCACGGTGACGCCAGAGGGGCAGCGCATTGGTCTGACCGCCAACTCGTTCACCTCTGTCTCGCTGGAGCCGCCACTGGTGCTCTGGAGCCTGAAAAAGAACTCCGCCAACCTCGACGCGTTTCGCCGGGCCACGCATTTCGCCGTGAACGTGCTCACGGCCGGGCAGAAAGACCTGTGCTTTCGCTTCGCCAGCAAGATCGATGGCGACCGCTTCGATGGCGTGCCGCTGGAGCCCAGCCGCTTCGGTCTACCGCTGCTGTCCGACAGCCTGGCCCGCTTTGAGTGCTCGACGTACCACGAGGTCGACGCGGGCGATCACGTGATGTTTCTCGGCCGGGTGGAAGACTTCTGCAAAGGCCAGGGCGATGCCCTGATCTTCAGCGGTGGTCGTCTCCTGGCGCCCGCGCCCATTGCCATGGCAGCTTGATGTTGCTGCCGCCGTCATTCTTCTGAAACCTGATTTCCCCATGAACACTGCTGCCACTGCCGCTCGCCAAGCTGTCATCGACAGGTACTTCGACCAAGCCCCTTCCCGCGTGGACGCGGATGGAAGCCGCCATTGGGCCACGCGCGGTGCCAACTTCATCGTCGTCGTCACCCACGCTGCACCCGGTTGCGTGCTCGATCGCACCAGCAACCCCGACGAGTACATGCTGCTGCTGCCGGAGAACGTGGGCGCCAGCCTGCAGGCCGGTGGCGCCACCATCGAAACGCCCGGGGATTCGCTGAGCATCTTCCCGCCCGGGGCCAGCCGCATCACCGTCAAAACGGCGGGCTACGTCTACCGCATCTTCAGCCACCTGGCCACCGACCTGCTCGAACTCGTCAGCAACCCGCGCGATTACGACGTGCGTGACGATGTGGCGCCACTGGTGCACTGGCCCGAGCCCGTTGGCGGCTTCAAGTTGCGCCACTATCCGCTGGCCAACTACGTGCGCCCGGAAAACAGCATGCGCCTGTTCCGAAGCTCCAACCTGATGATCAACATCTTCCTGCCGCAGACCAAGCCGCGCGACCCCAGGAAGATGACGCCTCACTCGCACGCCGACTTCGAGCAAGGCTCGCTGTCGCTGTCGGGCAGCTACGTGCACCACCTGCGCTACCCGTGGACGAGCGACCTGACGAGCTGGCGCGAAGACGATCACGCCCTGGTGTTCAGCCCTTCGCTGTGCATCATGCCGGCCAAGGTGATTCACACCTCGCAGGCGATCGGCACCGAGCGCACCCGGCTGGTGGACATCTTCTGCCCGCCGCGGGAAGACTTCTCGCTCAAGCCAGGGCTGGTCAACAACGCAGACGAGTACCCGATGCCTGCGTCGGTCAACGCCGCTTGAGGGCCTGAGGCGATGGACCCCTTCCTCAGTCGCATCCGCGCACCTGGAGCCTGCCTGTGGGGCACCTGGGTGAAGCTCAACTCGCTGGAAACGCTGGAGATGCTCGGTTGGGCCGGTTATGACTTTGTCGTGATCGACGCCGAGCATTCCCCGCACACGTTCGAGACCACCTACCGCACCGTCGTGGCGGCGCAAGGCATGGGCATGTCGGCCCTGGTGCGCCTGCCCGATCTGCACAGCCACGATGCGCAGCGCGTGCTGGATGCTGGCGCCGACGGCGTGCTGGTGCCGCGGGTGCAGGGCGTGGCCGATGCTCGCCACGCGATGGACATGCTGACGTTCAGTCCCCAGGGCTCACGCGGCATGGGCATCACCTCGCGCGCTGGACGCTGGGGCGCCAGGCCGATCCCCGAGTACATCGCACAGGGCAACGAACAGGTGGCCCGCGTGCTCCAGTTCGAGGACCAGCAGGCACTGGACGCGGTGGACAGCATTCTCGACGTGCCTGGCGTGAACGCCGCCTTCGTGGGCTACGGCGATCTCTCACTGTCCAGCGGCAAACCCGCTGGCCATCCCGACAATGCCGCGCGCGTGCAGAAGTGGCTGGCCGCCTGCCAGGCGCGCGGCATCCCTTGCGGCACGGCCGTGGCCGATGCAGCGGCTGCCGCGCGCAGCCGCGAACAGGGCTTCTCGTTTGTGATGATCAGCAACGATGCGGCCATGTTCGGCAATGCCGCCATCGAGGCGATCAAGCCGCTGAAAGGCTGATTGCCATGCGCCAGAGTATCCAGATCGAGGGTTTCGGGCATGGCACGAACCCGGTGCCTGCGGCGAGCGTGCTGCGCGGCCTGCTGGTCAGCGGTGCCATCTTTGGCATGGACCCGGCCACGCGAAAGGTGGCCGCGGGCCTGGAGGCGCAGTGCGAGCTGATGCTCGACCACGCCGCGCGCATCCTGCTCGCCGGCGGCTGCGGCTGGGACGACGTGGTCAAGATGACCTTCTACATCGCCCCCGAGCAGCCACGCGAGGCGGTCAACGCCCACTGGCTGCGCCTGTTCCCGGATGCCGGTTCGAGGCCCGCACGCCATGTGATGGTCAAAGACAGGCTGCCGCCTGGCACGCTGATTCAGTGTGACCTGATGGCGGTGGCGCCCACCGCTGCCTGATTCCCCTCCAACCCAACCCGTCGGTGCACGCCGGCCACCGGCGGGCGAGACCTTCGTGCCTTATCCACAGACCCTATCGCCATGAGCACACCCATCACCACCGAGATCCCGATCCACTGGGTACCCGACACGTTCAGTCGCGTTCCCTATGCCGTTTTTCAGCGCGAGGACGTGCTGGCTGTCGAGCAGCTCAAGGTGTTCGAGGGCGCGGTGTGGAACTACCTGGGCCTGGAAGCCGAAGTGCCCAACGCGGGCGACTTCAAGACCACCTTCGTCGGTCGCATGCCCGTGGTGCTGACCCGCGACACCGACGGCGAGGTCTATGCGTTTGAAAACCGATGCGCGCACCGGGGCGCGCTGCTCACGCTGGAAGACTTTGGCAACGTCAAGGAACACACCTGCGTGTACCACGCCTGGCGCTACGACCTGCAGGGCAACCTGCGCGGCGTCGCATTCGAGAAAGGCGTCAATGGCAAGGGTGGAATGCCCGAGTCGTTCTGCAAGGAGCAGCATGGGCCTCGCAAGCTGCGCACGGCGAGCTACTGCGGCCTGGTCTTCGGCAGCCTGCACGACGATGTTCCCCCGATCGAGGAGTACCTGGGGGAGGCCGTTTGCGAGCGCCTGGAGCGGGTGATGGGCCGCCCGGTGGAGGTCATCGGCCGCTTCACACAGGCCCTGCCCAACAACTGGAAGCTCTACACCGAAAACGTGCGCGACACCTACCACGCCAGTCTGCTGCACACCTTCTTCACCACGTTCGGCATCACACGCCTCACGCAGGAAGGCGGCGTGGTCATCAGCGAAGACGGTGGCCATCACGCCAGCGCGTCGTACAGCCGGATGGTCGAAGGGGCCGAAGGCGCTTACGCCCAGCAGGCCATCCGCTCGGAGAACAACGAGCTGGCCCTGGGGGACCTTTCCATGCTCAAGAGCGTGGATGAGATCGGCGACGGCATCGTGCTGCAGATCCTGAGCGTCTTCCCGGGTTTTGTGCTGCAGCAGATCCACAACTGCATCGCCGTGCGCCAGGTGTTGCCCACCGGCACCGATACCACCGACCTGAACTGGACGTACCTCGGCTACGTCGATGACACCGCCGAGATGCGCCACTTGCGCCTGAAGCAATCCAACCTCGTGGGCCCCGCTGGTTTCGTCTCGCTGGAGGACGGCGCGGTGGGGGGCTTCGTGCAGCGAGGCATTCAAAGTGCCGGCGATCTCGAGGCCGTGATCGAACTCGGTGGGCACGGCACCGAAACGCAGGACTTCCGTGCCACCGAAAGCGCCATCCGTGGCCTCTGGCGTGCTTACCGTACACACATGGGGCTGTGATGACTCTGTTGACCGATCTGATTTCCCTCAACGCCGACTACGCCAGCGCCATCGACGACGACCGCCTGGAGGATTGGCCGGCCTTCTTCACCGACGCCTGCCTCTATCGCATCACCACGGCGCAAAACCATGCCCGTGGCATGCAGGCTGGGCTGGTGTATGCCGACTCGCGACAGATGCTCGCCGACCGCGTGCTTTCGCTGCGCAAGGCCAACATCTATGAGCGCCAGGCCTACCGCCACATCGTGGGACTGCCGCGCATCGACAGCGAAGACATCCAGGGCGTCACCCGGGTGCGCACGTCCTTTGTGGTGCTGCGCATCATGCGCACCGGCGAGACCGAGATTTTTGCCAGCGGCAATTTCCTCGACGAGGTGGTGCGGGTGGACGGCAAGCTGCTGCTGCAGCGCCGCGACGTGATCTGCGACAGCCAGCGCATCGATACCCTGCTGGCCTTGCCGCTTTGACGGCCCGGGTGAGCACTGTGCAACCCGCTTTGCCCGGCACCGAGAGCACCCGCATTGGCGTGGCCGTGGGCGATCCCAATGGCATCGGCCCGGAAATCGCCGTGCGCGCGGCGCTGGCCTTGCATGCCGCCACGGGTGAGCGTGCGGTGCTGTTGGCCGAGGACTGGTTGATCGCCCGTGTCTGCGAGACGCTGCAGTTGCGGCAGGACGCCGCCGCGCACGCCTTTGACGTGCATCACTGTGGCGCGCTCGCCCGTGAAGACTGGCAGCCGGGGCGCATCAGCGCCGCCGCCGGTGCGGCCACGGTGGCCTACGTGAGGGAGGCCGTTGCGCTGCGCCGTGCGGGAGCGATCGGCGCCGTGGGCGCCGCGCCTCATTGCGAAGCTGCCGTCAATGCGTCGGGCACCGCCTTCTCGGGCTACAGCGGCCTGGTGGCCGAATTGCTGGGCGTACCGAGAGGCCAGGCGCATTTGTTTCTGGAGGCGCAGGGGCTGCGCGTCGTCCACTGCACCTTGCACGAGAGCGTGCAATCGGCCGTGCAGCGATTGAACCCAGCCATGGTGTATCGCGCCGCCCTGGCGGCGCGCGAGACGCTGCAACTCTGGGGCGTGGCCGAGCCCCGCCTGTGCGTGGTGGGCATCAACCCCCATGCCGGTGAAGACGGGCTGTTCGGCGAAGAGGACGAACACGTGACCAAGCCCGCCGTGCGCGCCATGCGCGCGCTCGGCTGGTCGGTAGACGGTCCGATGGCTGCGGACGTGGCCCTGTCCGAGCGACAGCACGATGCCTACGTCGCCATGCTGCACGACCAGGGGCATATCGCCGTGAAGATGCTCAGCCCCAAGGGCGCGACGGCCTGGGTGGCTGGCATCCCGCTGATTTTTGCCAGCGTCGGCCACGGTGCTGCTTTTGACATTGCCGGCCAGGGGCGCGCCGATGCGACGGCCCTGTCCGACACCCTGGTGCTGCTGCACCGCGCACTGACCACACCATGAGCACCTGTACCCTGGAACTGCCCGGCCGTGCGCCAATTCGTTTCGAATTGGACCCCGCCCTTACCGTGCTCGATTCGGCCGCCAAGGCTGGCTGGGAGCTGCCCCATTCCTGCCGCCGTGGCAACTGCGAGAGCTGCCGCGTGCAGGTGCTCGACGGTGAGATGAGCCCACCCGCACAGAACGGCACGGCGCTGTTGTGCACCAGCCGCGCCCGTGGTGACATTCGGCTCGCCGTCGACCGCGCTGAGCCGGTCAGCACCACCACCCGCAAGACCGTGCAGGCCAGGCTCTATCGCCTGCGCATGGCCGCGCCCGATGTGGCCGTGGTGGACCTGCGTTTTCCCGCGGGTGTCAAGGTGCCGTTCAAGGCCGGTCAGTACCTGCAGGTGCTCCTGGACGGAGCCGAGCCGCGGAGCTTCTCCATGTCGAACGCGCCCAAGTCGTCCGACAGCGTTCAACTGCAGGTGCGGGTGATGCCTGGCAGCCTGTTTGGCGAGCGGGTGCTGCCCTCGCTCAAGCCTGGAGACCCCGTGACCGTGGAGTTGCCGTTGGGGGATTTCTACCTCAGGGAAGGCCCTGCGCCCGTCATCATGGTGGCCGGCGGCACGGGCTTTGCGCCCATGCAGTCGATCTTGGAGGACGCTCTGGCCAGGCAGAAAGACCGCTCGTTCACCTTGTACTGGGGGGCGCGAAAGGCCGACGGCCTCTATGCGCTGGAGCAGGTGAAGAAGTGGCAGCAAAAGTTCGCCCACTTCCGCTTTGTCGGCGTGCTGTCCGATGACGACAGCGACCATGGCATGCGCCGAGGCCTGGTGCACGAGGCGGTGCTGGTCGACCACGCCGAGCTGGCGCACCACCAGGTTTATGTGTGCGGTGCCCCTGTGCTGGTCAGTGCCGCCAGGCAGGCGTTCACTGCGCAACGCGACCTGCCGCCCGGGCAGTTCTACGCCGATTCTTTCGCCACGGTCGGCAGTGGCAGCGTCCTGCCTTCATCCGCCTGATCGGCTGGAAAGCCGGCAGGCGACAAGTCGGGTTGCTCCCCACCACGCTTGGGCATTGGCGTCTTGCGCCCGCGCGGGTCGTTTGAGCAACAAAAAAGCCCCTGCACTGCAGGGGCCTCAGACTCGCTGGCGGAGAGGGTGACTGCTTGGCGGAGACTTCACCTCGTATCAACCCGTCCCAGATTGCGTGTTGATCAGCAAAGTCTGACTTCGATCTAGTGCTCATTCTGTCTCGCTGCATCTCGCCCAATCGCATTTGGAACGATGGGTGAGAGGATGGGGTGAATCACCTGCTATGACGCCACGTCACGGTCAGCTATGACGCCCTGACACATTGCATTCTCGCTATGAAAATGCTCCAATTTCTCACCTCGATCATGCATCCCATGGTCGCTCGATCGATGTCCCAGATGATGGTCTGATTCGGCGCTTTCCATCAACTCGGTTGCCTCAAGTCACCTGCGTGACTGCGCTCGAAATTGCCCAGGAAACCCTCGGTACAGAGGTGCATCGAATTGGATTTTCATGAATGGGTAAATAGATGGGTAAGGCAAAAGAGATGGGCGCGCTGGAGGTTTCCCGAATCGCGCGTCGAGGCATGAACTTCGTGGGTGGCGTCGCCGGCCTGGGGCTGAACGTGAATACCGGAGGTTCCCGGAGCTGGGTATTCCGTGCCCGTGTGGCCGGCGTGCGGCGCGACATGGGGCTGGGTGGCTATCCGGACGTGACGCTCGCCCAGGCGCGTGAGCTTGCGCGCGTTGCACGGGCGAAGATCCGAGCCGGGGTCGATCCGATCGAAGAAGCCCGCGCGGCCCGCAGTGCACTGATCGCTGCTCGCATGTCGGCGGTGAGCTTCAGCAAGGCGACCGAGCAGTATCTTGAGGCCCACGAGGCTGGCTGGAGCAACCCGAAGCACCGCCAGCAGTGGGAGAACACGCTCACCACCTATGCTGGTCCGAAGATCGGGCAGATGCTGGTGCGTGACATTGAGCTGCCGCACGTGCTGTCGGTGCTGGAGCCGATCTGGCGCGAAAAGACCGAGACGGCCTCTCGCCTGCGTGGTCGCATGGAGTCGGTGCTGGATTGGGCCTCGGCGCGGGGCTACCGCTCAGGCCCGAACCCGGCGCGCTGGAAGGGCCATCTGGACAAGCTGCTGCCGGCGCCGGGGCGTATTGCCAAGACGGACCACCACCGCTCGCTGCCCCACGAGGACATGCCGGCCTTCTTCGCGGCGCTGCGTCAGCAGGATGGGTCTGGTGCGCGAGCGCTGGAGTTCGCGATTCTCACCGCGGCTCGCTCGGGTGAGGCCAGGGGAGCCACCTGGGAAGAATTCGACCTTACGGCGGGCAAGTGGGTGATCCCGGCCGGTCGGATGAAAGCGAAGAAGGAGCACCGTGTGGCTCTTTCGGCACAGGCGGTGGCGCTGCTCAAGGCGCAACAAGAACTGCGCGTCAGTGATTTCGTGTTCCCCTCGCCGAAGGAGGACGGCATGCTCAGCGATATGACGCTCACGGCCGTGCTGCGGCGCATGAAGGTGGATGCGGTCCCACACGGGTTCCGATCGACCTTCCGAAACTGGACGGCTGAGACGACCAACTACCCGCGCGAGATCGCCGAACTTGCGCTGGCGCACACCGTGGGCTCCGAGGTTGAGCGGGCCTACATGCGCTCGGACCTGTTCGAGAAGCGCAGGGCGCTCATGCAGGACTGGGCGGATTTCGTGAGCGGTGCTGGCGCAAGAGCGTCAAAGGGGCATGTGCGGTCTCTTCGTGGCTAGCAGGTGATGGTGGTACTGCCTTATTCCCTCGGAAAGCACCTTTCGTGCCTGAAGTGAGCGTGCAGAAGGCTCAGGGGCATTGCCTCTGGCGATTCAAGCTAGTAGGGAAAATTTGTAGCGCCCCTGTGGGCCCATGTCTGACGAGGAAAACGCGCGTGGGAGGGGGGTACAGCAATTTGTAACGTGACTAGGGGAGGGTGGTCGCCGTGGCCTCGCTTTTCCAAAAGTCACATGTTGAGCATCGATTCTGGCACTGCTGCCTCGAAATGGTCGGGCAAGGATACTTCGCTCCTACGCGAGGCGCACATCGTACAGATGCTGGCAATTTCCCGCGCCACCTGGTGGCGTTGGGTCAACGCAAACCCTGAGCTTCTGACGCCCATTCGCCTGGGCCGCAATTCGACCCGCTGGCGCGCGTCGGCTGTGCAGGCCTTCGTCGAGCAGGCCGAGCAGCGTGGAGCGAAGCCGCATGGCTCGAAGGGTGATACCAGTGCCTGATCGCGAGATCAACTCATCCTTCGCTGTAACACGGGGGGGAGATGCGCCGGGCGAGCGGGCGATGCCGGGCATCGGGATGGACGCGATCCAAGAGGAGACGACCGTCTCGCATGAGGTGCTGGTGGCCGCGGGGGTCATGCCCCCGGCACCGGGCTCGCCTCCACCGCGGGTGCAAATCGACTGGCTGCACATCACCGGGCAGCTTTCCGTGGCTGTTGTGTGCCGCACCCTGGAGTCGATCCTAGGGGAGCCCGTGATCACGAGGCTCGGCCCCGGCCTCATGGGGTATGCCACCCGCTACGCACTGATGGTGCGCGAAGGGCCAAAGCTGATCACCATCGGCGCCTTTTGTGAGGGTGAGGCCCAGCGCGCCTGGAATCTGCTCCAACTCAACGCGCATGGCTGCGGATTGCTAGGGACCAAGTGGGCGGGGATGCTCGGTTGGCTCATGACCGTCCGCGTGCGCATCACGCGCATCGATCTCGCCGTAGATTTTCATCAAGGCGAGCATGACGTCGATGAAGGCGTGGAGCTGTACAAAGCCGGCGCCTTCGCTGTGCGCGGCCGCCAACCCAAGTGCTCCCTGGCGGGCGACTGGCTTCACGGTCGGGATGGCCGCACCTTTTATGTCGGGCGTCGTCCCAATGGCAAGCTGCTGCGCATTTACGAAAAGGGGCGCCAACTCGGTGACCTGAAATCACTCTGGGTGCGTTGGGAACTTCAGCTCGGCAACAAGGAGCGCGATCTGCCGCTGGGCATCCTGATCGATCCCGCCTCCTTTTTCGCTGGTGCGTACCCGCCGCTGCAGAAAATTCTGCAGGCTGCGCCGATCAATCTGCCAACGCGGGCGACCGAACGCACGGCCGACCTTTCGCGTCGTCTGCATCACCTCCGCGCCTCCTACGGTGCCACCCTGGCCGAGACGATGGGCCTCGCTGGTGCCACCCCAGAAGGTGTCGTCGATGCCCTCCGTGGTCCTCAACCTCAAGCGCGCGATCCACCCACTGCCGACGGCCTCACGTGGGCAGCTGTGCTGGCGCTGTTGAATCGGCGCGGCGGCTGACAACGTGAGGTTACGAGAGCTTCGCCAAAAAACGAGGCGCTCCAAATCCTTCTCCTTAAACCAAATGAAACTTAAATATGAAAAAATCGTACGAAGAAGTGCTGAACCGAGCTGTCCTGATCCTGATGGCGATCGCAGCTCAGGGCGCAACCATCACCTACAAGGATCTGGCGCTCTTGCTGGGGCTCCCCATTACCGGGCTGAACTGCGGACAGCGCAGCGAGTTGCAACGCCTGTTGGACCTGTTGATCGTGATCGGCATCAAACGCAAACTGCCGCTGCTGCCGCTGATCGTGGTGCGCCGTGATACTGGGCAACCGGGCCAAGGTATCGAGCCCGTGTTGCGGGCCCTCGGAATCGCTACTGAGGCGGACTTGGCTGACCCCGTCGAGCGCGCAAAATTGGTGAAGGTGGAGCAGCAGCGCGCCTACTACTACTGTCAGCACGCTGCAAACGACAACCGCTACGTGATCCAGGCTGTGGGCGGTTGATGCCAAGAATGTAGGTTGGGACGACGTTCCAGAGTTGCCTCGCCTTCAGCGCCGCCCAGAACTCATCTGGGCGGCTTTTCCGTTTCCGCTGTCGACAACGTCGGGTCATGCTGTCAGTAAAACGGGCCTACAGCATCGCTCCGTGCGAGCAGGTCAAAATGCCGTCATCGATGACTAAATGGCGGAGAACGAGGTGGCACGAACGATTTATGAAAAGCCGACCAGGGCGCTGTTGAAGGACATGCTCATGGCCTGGAACCTGCAACCGGGTGAAACCTTCCACGCGCAGCGCGCCGTGGAGTGGTTCGCGCAGAATTATCCCAAGCTCAAGGCCGGTAGCATCATTGCCCACTTGGTCCAAGCATCGACCAACGACCGAAGCCGGCTTCACCACCCGGCCACGAACACCTCGGATGACCTGCTGTTCAGGGTCGGCTCGCGGGAATACCGGCTGTACGTCCCGGGGGCCGATCCCGCTCCCATCCATCAGCCGGCAAAGGTCCAGGTGTCCATGGCAGATGGCAGATCAATGTCGGTGACTCAAGAGGAGGAAGAGGATGCTGGTGCTGCGGTGGACGCAGCACTTGCGGGCTCGTCCCAGTTCGCCCTTGAGAAGGATCTACAGCGCTACCTTGCAGACAACTTGCATCTCATCGAGCCAGGCCTTGCGCTATTCCAGGACGAAGACATTTCCGGCTTCGAGTACCCGGCAGGCGGTGGTCGAAGGATTGACATCTTGGCTAAGGACAAGGCTGGCGGGTTCGTTGTGCTGGAGTTGAAAGTTGAGAAAGGCTACGACCGTGTCGTCGGCCAGTTGCTGCGTTACGTCAACTGGGTGCGCAAGGAGCTCGCCGAACCTGGTCAGCGCGTGCGGGGTGTCATCATCTGCCGATCCATGACTGAAGACCTGATCTTGGCTTGCGCGAGCGTCCCAGACGTTGAGCTGTTCGAGTATCAACTTTCGGTTAGTGTCAAGAAGGTGCCGCCGCTCGTATTGCCCTGAAGTGGCGCAGAGGGCAGTGTGGTGCAAGCTCTATGTTCGACGGCATCTTGCAATGCTCCAGATGGCGGAAGGTGAGCTCTGACGTCAAAGAGTTCGTTGCCAGTCCATAGTTTGGCTGTGGAAGCGCTCGCGTTGGACGCCACTCGGTTTGCTAGTGTTGCGGGCAGTCGCGACAGCACACGCGGAAAGGCCCTGCAGTACGCACTGGGCACGCCGGCCAAGTCTGCTAGTTGCCTGAAGCTGATTCGATGACCTTCAGGCACTGTGCGTGCGACTTGCAGCACGCGGCTCTGCCAATCGTCGCTGATTGGGGGTATGGATGAACGATATACCTGGATCGTGTCACCACGTTGGATTTGCCCTCCACGTACCACCCTAGCCAGCATGCCACGCAGCCCTCCGATAGTTTTGAGTGTTCCAGGACATCGACGTTCTAGCAAGCTACATGGCTCGCAGTTGAATGTCATCCAAATGATCACCTCGTTTCCGATATGCACAAGGTCTCCAGACTGCAAACACTCAGTAGAAAAGTCCACTAACAAGTTTTCTCTAAGCGCAGCGTCGGGCAGCGCCCAACGCTGGTAGGCGACCTCTCCTGCAATAAGTAGCTGACGAGGCGACTGCGGAGAGGCGTGCCGGTCCCCCGCCAGACCGTAGCCAGCAATTGCTTGGATGCAAGAAACCGGTCTGGGAGCAGGTTCATGGGCGAGCCTGACGTAGATGCCTATGAGGCTCCCTATGGACCGCCAGCGTGTAGGTCGCCGGATGTCTGCGAAAGTAGAAAACTCTGGGTCAGTCGTGTCAGAAATCATCTGAATGCTCAGCAAAGCGTGCGGCAACCAATGTGGCGGCGCCCCTTCTGATGCTATTGTTCCCTATTCAAGCAACACGTTCTATGCGCAGGTCGACTTCGAGGCATACGCCTCCCGGAAGATCAGCGTTTGAGGTGCCACGAGGTAGGAAAAAGGAGGAGAGCGATGGACATCGAGCGCATAGTGGACGCTCAGGGCCGACTGGAGATGTGGACGTATGAATGGGATTTATCCGCAAGTCCAGCGCGCAAGATCAATCGGAAGTTTGTGGGCTATGAGCAGCCCGTTCAAACGGCGCAACAGCAAGTCGCGGTAGTGCGCGAGGCGATTTGTTGGTCGTATGGGCGCACGCTGGGCAACATTGCAGTCTGCAACGAGGAAATGTTGGGCCGTTTTCAGAGTCAGGAAGGCGATGACGCAATCTTGGACTGCGACATCGTCGCCGCTGGAAAGATGCGCAACGGACAAGATCGATGGTGGTGCCGTACCCATCAAAAGCATTGGGGGACAAAAGCGGACATCCAAGACGCGGCTCAGAACGGCTTGATGCGATGCTCCAATCACCACCAGCCGATGTCGTATGTGGTCGATCCCGCGCATATCAATATTGAAGAACACGCAGAAGTCGGAATCTGGTGTTCGATGCCCCCCGCGCTTACCAACATTGGAAAACTCGAGCCGAGGCGACCCAAAATACATGTGCATGTACGTGAGCAACCAGGTGCTGTAAAGGTGATCGACCGCGACTACAAAGCACTCTCGCTGCACTACAACGCCAGCGACAACCTCTTTGGCTCAACGGAGATCACAAAGGTGCACCTTACACCGCCAGCTGCGCTTGAGTTCGTGCTTGCGCTGGAACTGAGGAAGGCGACAGGTTGCATCAATTGTAAAGATTGCGGCTATCCGCATTTGGACCTTGGAGAGTTCGCGCGCATAGCACATAAAAAGCATCTGTGCGGAAACTGCGGGCGCGATAACACTTGGAGCACTGCCCCCATTGCCTCCACGCCCCTCAGCCCAATGCACGACCAATTTAGTCGTGCGAACGAGTTCGTTGATGTAGTCAAAAGCATCGATCTTGATGACTACGCGGGGCTTTCATTTCAGGTGTGGGCGTCAACGCCGGCAGTGCTTTGGACTGCCGATCGACCGCAGGAGCGCGGCATCCATGTGCACGTCTACAAAGACGGAAACTATCTGATCGATGACACTTTTGGAACGGTGCGATATCAAGGTGCGGAGCTTGAGCGGGCGGCGTTGCTCGAACAGATGGTCGAGCGCACGATCAACTGACTCTGACCGGAAAAGCCGTAGAAGGTCTCGCAACTCGATCGCAGTCGTTCAGTTAAACGGCTGAGATAGAGCACTAAGGCAGGAAACTCGGATGCAAGCACCGACGCCCCGCACGGGTATTGGGTACACGTCTTTGAGACTGACGTAGCAAAGGACGCGGAAGCTCTTAATGATGTTCTCCGCAGAAGTTCTGCCAATGGCTAGCGCTGCATACTGATCCACATGTGGCGAAGGCGGATTGCGGGCAGATCGCCACGAGTGTGCACCGACTCGTGGACTGCAATGCCGGCCGTAACGTCGTTTCGTTCAGTAGTCAGCGCATCGGCAGATGTCCAACCGGGACTGCCGGCCATGTGTAGTTCCCGAATCCAGCCTTCGATCATGTTCTGCCAGTGCTCGAAGGTTTGGCTTTGCACATACGCGATCAATGCAGCACGCTCGTGTGTCGAACCATGCTTTCCCTCCTTGTAGCGTTGAATGCCGCCACTCGCACCAGCCTTTGTGATGACGTATTCACGTTCATCGCGTCCCGTGCCTGAGGGCGTTGGAAGCCGCTTACATTCTATTGGCAGGATTGTTTCGAAGTCGCTGTAGGTCCTGCCCTCCACAACAAGCGCATCGACTGCAGGGGCTGCCACCATGTCGATCTTGCGTGAGGGCTGCATCTCGTCTGCCTCCTCTGATCGAAACTGAAGGTAGTCCACCCCTGCTGTCTTGCGCGCCGCACTATTGAGGTGTGCACAGAGTTGCGACGTGAGCGGCGTCTCGCTGGTGCGCTGGGGCCGATCGGGACGATCGCGCCACCGGGGAAGCTGATCGAGTATGAAATCTAGAATCGCAGCGCGCGAATGACCATTGGCAATAACTCCAGACTTCAACTTGCCGGATGAGCGCGAGGGGGGGCCGTCTGCCAGCATCGCGCCTCGTCAGTATCCTTGAATGCGAAGATCTGCCAACGCATCGTCGGCATCTCGCAATCCGATCGATCGCATCCAGTAACGCAAGCGATTTGGTTTCAGAATGAACATGAATCGTTCATCATAAAGTCGGCAGATGCGTGTCATCGTCAAGTATTGACGTGACGATGAATGAAGCAATGAGGAAATGTGGCCGCGCAGCTCATCCGCTCCGGACCAATCGATCTGCACATCGCCAAAGGCGTACGCTTGGCATACTGCACCTGACCAAGTGTATTGACCGCACAAGCCGAACTTGGGAGAACCGTATAGTGCGTTGATTTGAGTTGACAGTACAGTTGCATACGCCCTTAGGTCTTCGTCATTGACCTCGCGCATTGCTCTGGAAGACTCTCCTAGCCGGATGAGATCCGATTGATAGTCGACGATGTCGTTGACCACAATTCGTTCGTTCTCACTAAGATCGAAGTTGCCATCACGCGGATAAGGAATCGAGTAGATGTCATCCGCCTGCAGCGCAGTCGCCTTCTGTGCGAACAGTCCGGGACTGGTCAGGTAAAGGTAGGCGCGCAGTGTTCGCTTTTCGTTGGACATCCATTGCTCGATGGCCTTGAGCTTGGGGAGATCTTTCCGAGGAGCGCAGAAGCCTACGATCCGCTGACCGTAAGTTAGATAGTGTCCATCCCAGACGGCGTGGTCTAGATCCATTTGCTCACGCACTAATAGCATTGGCGGCGTGAAGCGCCGCTCGGTATAGGGCGTGCGAAATAGCTTTTCTTCTAGTGGTTCAATCTGGGATTCATCGATCCCACTTTCTGTGAGCGCAGTGGAGGGCAGGTAAGAGTGGCCTGTGAGATGCGGTGCCGGTCTGCGCCGGACGGTCTGTCCCACGACGAAGCCTTCACCAACCTCCCAGGCGAGGCCTTCGGCATACTCGCGAAATGTACGCAATGGAGCCAGCCGATCTGCCAATGACAGCGCTCGTCCTCCCCCCAAAAGGTTTGCTCGCCAAATTCGATCGTTGGTGAGGGCTGTCCTGTACGGCACGGTGTGCAGATCGTAGTAGTCCAGATCCAGCCCCTGCTCGGCGTCAATGCGTCCAGTGCGGCGAAATGTTGCATGCAGAAGCGTGGCGTTGTCCGGGCGAGCTTTCTTCTGCGCGACGATGACGACGATTTTGGTATCGGCCTCACCCTTTTGGAACAATCCGCGCACCGAAACGAAATCGAGAATCTCGCGAACCCAGTAGCGGTTGAGGTATCCACGTCGGAACTGGAGCGCCCGTTGGTTGTACAGGAAGTTGTACTGCTGCAGCATCGAGATCGTTGCACCTTCCTCGGCAATCTCGCTCGCTTCGTGAAGGAACAGATAGCCTGCCTGCTTGTCGGGAAGCTTCTCGTGATGTTCAGCCAGATAGCGAGCGTACGCCCGCTGGGTTCCCGCGGTCTGCAGCTTGGACACGAAGGGAGGATTGCCAAGAACTGCTCCGATTCGTGCGGGCAATTGGCCTGATTCTTTGGCTTCGAAGAAGCAGCCGTGATATAGATTGTGTGCGCGCAGATTTGGAAATAGCTTGATGCTTTGGCGAATCTGTTCGGGTTGCAGAGCATCGCACATCGCCAAGCAAAGGCTGAAACCTGCCAGTTCTACGGCATCTTCTTCAAGGTCCACACCGTGCACGAACGCTAGTAAGCCCTGGAGGACCTCTTGGTCAGGCCGCCGCCACTGGTGGCGCATCCGCCAATGCAGAACGAGACGCTTGTAGGCCTCCACCAGAAAGACGCCCGACCCACAGGACGGATCGAGCACCACTTGATGGTGCGAAGTGATGTGGTCCAGCGAGTCCCAGCCGAGCGCTTCCTCAACGAGGAAGCGTACTAGGAATGGAGGCGTGTATACAGAGCTATCCTCGTTCTCTACAAATAGTTGATAGATCTGGCTAATCAGTTCGACTGGCAGATCACGAAACGAGTACAGCTCCCACAGAGAAAGTTGGCCGGCCGATCCCTCGCGCGCTTCGATCATGCGGGCGAAGCGCTCCAACTGCTGCGTTGTCAGCAGCTTGTCGACCTCAGACGGTGCCAGCGCGAACACGTTGCCGTTGAACCGCTCTTCCAGTGCTTCGAGCAGCTTAACCAGCGCCGGACCGTCTCCCATTACCTCGAAGAAGCGACTCGCGCCCTGACGAAAAGCGGAGAAAAACCTCTCTCCGAAAACGCCTCGCTGTTCCAGGTAGGCGATCAGCAGCGAGAGGATTAGCAGACGGCGGCGTAAGCGCTTGGGCAGAATCTTTTCGTCATCCAGACAATTACTCAGGCGCTTAAATGTGTCGAACAGACTCTTGTGCGCTGCTTTGCTGGTAGAGAGCAGCAGTTCACAAGTGTCTGGGTCGCTCCACAGCGTGCCGCTACGGATTCGCTCGTCATCCCACCAAGGATCAAGCTCTATACGAGAAGCCAGATTGAGATGCTTGACGGGATTGCATTGAAGGCGTCCGTCACTTGCGAGGAAGTCCGGACGGTGTGCGCATCGGAAGAGTTGAAGAAGCCCTGCGGTACGCCGGTACACCAGGGGCACCCCGCCCCAGCTCCATAGCTTGCGATGGCACTCAGCAAAGTCTTGGTCATCCACGAGAGTCTCAGCCCCGTAGATGAATGCCTGCGCTGAGGCTCGACGCCCATACTGTTCAACTTCGAAGAACACAGCATCGGCACCATACTCAGACGCCTTCTCCATAAGCGCAACTTCTTCAGCAGGGCGGCCATCGGGTATATATCCATGCACCCGTACCAAGCCATCGACCTGAACGACCTCGTCTGGATGTTGCCAAGCGTCCCACCAGAAAGACCGGCTACCCATGGTTGGATCGCCCTCGCTGTTGCCCTTGCCGCATGTTTCGTTGAGCTCTGCGTGTCTGACGTCCGCTATCTAAGGTAGCGCTTGCGGGCTTGCGCAGCGTGCCCGTTGCGGACAGGCCCACCTCCCGTTGGACTAGCGGCATGGGGAGCATGTAGGAATCGATGGTCAAGAAGACTGGTTCTAGAGCGACGACCAAGCCATCGTCGATGGCTGGCGCAGGATCGAGGTATTCACAGGTTGCATCTTGAACTCGCAGCACCAAGCAAGCCCGTTTGCTCACCTCACGCGGGGCAGTTAGCGCTGTAGCAATTGGTTCACACAGGGTGGCAACTGCGCTTCTTTTGAGGGCGTATACAGCTTCAAGTCGACAAAGCAGAACCACCAGCATCACGTCATGGTTCGAAAAGACCCGAGCGATGCGTGCTTCCGAGTGCCTGTTTGCGAAGCGAGGCAGCTCCGCCAGCAATGCGCGCATCTGGTCGCGCGAATAGCCGGAAAGCTCGCACAAGTCGCTCATCGTAATGGATCGCATCTGCGCATTCTAAGCGCAGTATTGCGCTTCCATAACGCAATTCTGTGTTCTGTAGACGCAGATGCGTGCGGCGACTTTAGGCTCGAGATTGGATAGCGAGAGAGCCTGGCAGGTGTACCTTGCCCCAAGGTCTATGATTTCCGACTCCAAATCCGCTGCCGGCCATCGAAGGCGCTGACTAGTCACAGTAGAAGATGAGGGGCGAGCATTCAGCGGGCAGATCAGGGACTCTGTCAATCGAACATTTACAGCTCAGTTACAACAGTCTCGATGCAAATTGTTGAGCTCGGTCTTGCGAGGAGGCCTGCATCGAGGGCGGGTTTATGACGCCGCGTCAGTCTGAAATATTGAATGGCAATAGTCGCCACGAATAATCCAGCCTGCTCGCATGCCTCGGATGACCGGTCGCAGTGAGTTCCCCCAGCCGTCGCCAGTCTGGGTTGTACTTCGCCAGCCGACTGTAGAGTTCATCGCGGGCTCGCAGGAAGTAGGAGTGATGGACGACCGGTTGCCCCCAGGTGGCCCAGATAGTTGGGCGCTCACAGCCGCTCACCACCTCTTCGATCACTTGTAGGTTTCGCTCGTAGGCTGTGGCGTTGACCTTGGTCGGCAGGGTGCGGTAGTCGGTGGCCCGAACCGGGTACAGGTTCAGCATCACGAAGCCGTCGAACCCATGGAGTTGCGCCACCTTCTGCACCCGCGCCACGGTCGGATCTGCCTTCTCTTGGGTTGCCGTGGAGCAGTTCAGCCCGATGGTCAGCAATGGCCGCGTGCCGCTCTTTCCCAGAGCGTACCGCCACTGATCCTTGTTGTCGGAATGGTAGATGTCGAACACGGATGCGCTCATCCCTTGAGAGTCAGGAGCTGCTTGGTGCGATCCTTGGTCATGGTGGTCTTGCAACCCACAATTTCCAGAGTGATCGCTGAGCCGCCGGGCGCACCGTCTTTGTAGCTCGCTTCAATCTTTTCCTCGCTGCACTCGGTGTCTCGCTGTTTGATCCATTCACGCTGCTGATCGCGTAGGGTCGTGCGTTCGGAGTCAGCCATAAATGCCCGGGCCGCCTGATAAGCCTCATTGAGCTGCTTGTCGGCAGTCTCATACCCCTCGAACGCCAACTTCAAAGGATCGGGCTCATGTGACTCTGGGGCCGACGAAGCAGCCGTGGCCGAGCTGGACTGGTTCCCTTTTGCGGCGCTCTCGGCAGCCAGGGCCTTCTCCTGCGCCTCGTTGATGTACAGCACGCTGGCGACCCCGCCGACGACATCGGTGAACGCCCGGAAGCCTCGGGCTTCGACGCGGGTGGTGGTGCCATCGTCGGAGAGCTGGACGCGGTATTCGACTGATCCGGTCAGCGTGCGGTCGTCGAGACGGACATTGCCGGGCTCATTGGCAATGGCGGTGCGCAGCAGGGCAAAGTCTGCGTTGGGCGCCTCGGGTAGGGTGCTGCTCAAGGTGGCCTGACAGCGGACCTGACGGATGTCTTTGCTGGTCTCGGTCGTGGTGATGCCGCTCACCTGAATCTGCATCTTGGCCCGAGCAAGGTCCATATACGGTTTGGCGTTCTGAGCGCCGGCCGAGGCGCTGAACTGCTGCTCGATGCTGTCCCAGAGAACCTGGGTGAGGACCGACTGGGCGGCCTCCGATGAGCAGGTCGGGCCTTCCTCGGCCACGGAACAGGCGCCCAGCGCCATCGTCACGATCACGGCGACACCGCGCCTCATCAAACCATGCATGTCATCTCCTCCAGGTTGGAGAAAATTTTATGTCACGATTAGTGCGTCAACAATTAGTGCGTGGCCTATTAATGCACATACATGCAGATTCTCGGCGTGACCAAACAGACGCTGAGAGTGAAATTCGGGGTGCGCATCCGCCAGTTGCGCGAGCAAGCTGGGTACTCGCAGGAGGCCTTCGCCGACGCGTGCGGCTACGCTCGTTCCTACATGAGCCGCATTGAGCGGGGGCTTGGCAATCCTTCGTTGGACGCTATCGAAGTACTGGCAAACGCTCTCCATATTCCAGTCGTGGAGCTGTTTTCTGACTCCGTCAAAAAGTAGCGTCAGACGCTTGATCCGGCGGTGCTCGCTCAAGCGCCCAGGCGGGCCAGTTATTTCACACGTAGATTTCGGGAAGCAAGACAGGTTTTAGCGACGCGTCCATGGAAACGATCCTCACAAACCTCAGTGATCCCGCCTGGTGGTTCACCGCCTTCTTCCCCGCTATCGCAATTCTCTTGGTCCCTCGTCTGTGGCGATACTGTGCGCCAAAGATCAGACGACTGTTTCGTGGTTCGCGCTCGCGTAGTCTCCGCCGTACAAGAGAGCTCCGCAAGGATGACTTGCTCCTTTCCAAGGAGATGCTTTCAGCTCAGGCGGCGTTCTTCGTGTTCATCATGTTTGTAGCCGTCGGCTTGGTTCTTCTGGTGCTGAGTCCGCTCAGTATCCGGCCGGGCGTCAACAGCATGTTTGTGTTCGTGCTGTCCGTTCCCATACTTACCTCCGAGGTTATTTGGCTACTGAAGGACGTTCGCGTGCAGGAACTGCTCAAGTACCGTCGCCGTTGGCTTGCTGGCAGGAGATTGGCGCTCAGCAGGGATTGCAACTAGCCAGGGGCTGGCGTTTGCGTTGGGTACGGGGGAGGCAGGAGATTCCGAAACCGGCACCGCCGTTGCACGCGGTCCGACGTGCACAATGAAAGCAGGCTGTATCAGCCTGTGCCGCGCAGTCACCCAGTCGAGTGATGGGTAAAGGGATGGGTAGAGAATCTGAACTGGTCGCCACCCCTTGAGCGTCATCAAGGGGTGGCGGAGAGGGTGTCCGCAGGAATCGAACTCCAGATAATCCCGCGTCGCATCATTTTTCCTGATTCTCCTATGGCGTCTAGAGTGCAATAGACCCGAATCGTCCTGCGTGGTATCGTTTAGTCTCACATTCATTGATGGACATGGAGATGGACAAATGACGGGACGGACGACATGGTGCGGCTAGCGAAGGAACTGGGGCCATTGCAGGTGCAGCGCCTCACCGAGCCTGGATGGCATGCGGTGGGCGGTGTGAGCGGCCTTTACCTAAAAGTGGCGCCGACCGGCGCCCGGACATGGGTGCTGCGCGCCACGGTGGGCAGCAAGCGCCGCGACATGGGCCTGGGCGGCTTCCCTTCGGTCACGCTGGCGGGGGCGCGTGAGAAAGCGCGTGAGGCCCGTCTGCTGATCGAAAAGGGAACAGACCCGATCCTAGCCAAGCAGAAAGCCAAGTCCGCACTGATCGCCGAGCAGGCCAAGGCCAAGACGTTCGACGAGGCGGTAACGTCTTTCATGGATGCCAAGGGCGACGAATGGCGCAACGTCAAACATCGCCAACAGTGGGTCAACACCCTAGCCACCTACGCCAGCCCCTACATAGGCAACGTGCTGGCATCCGATGTGACGCAGGCGCACGTCGAGCAGGTGCTGCGGCCGATCTGGCGCGAGAAGACCGAGACCGCAACGCGAGTACGCCAGCGCATCGAGAAGGTGCTGGACTTTGCGCGTGCCAGCGGATGGCGCACCGGTGAGAACCCGGCCACATGGAGAGGGCGCCTGTCCGAGCTATTCCCCAAGCCCAGCAAGATCAAGTCGGTGGTGCACCAGCGTGCGCTCCCTCCGCGCGAAATGCATGCCTTCATGCTCAAGCTGCGCAAGGCCGCCGGCACCGCTGCACGGGCGTTGGAGTTCGCCATCCTGACGGCTGCGCGCAGCGGCGAGGTGCGCGGTGCCACATGGAGCGAGATCGACCTCGAGGGCGGATTCTGGACTGTGCCAGCCGCGCGGATGAAAGCCGGTCGGGTGCACCGCGTCCCCCTGTCCGCGCAAGCCGTGAAACTGCTCAAGGCCCTACCCCGCATCAAGGACAACGAGCTACTGTTCCCCGCGCCGCGCGGCGGCTTGCTTAGTGACATGACGCTGACCGCTGTGCTGCGCCGCATGGCAGTCGATGCGGTGCCGCACGGCATGCGCGCAGCGTTCAAGACGTGGGCGATGGATCACACCGAGTTCCCACGCGAGCTCGTAGAAATTGCCCTGTCGCACACAGTTGGTGATGCCGTCGAGCAGGCCTACGCGCGCAGCGACATGGTGGAACGTCGTCGCGTGCTCATGACCGCCTGGGCCAAGTTCCTAGACACGCCGCAGCAAGCCGGCAAGGTTGTGCAGCTCAAAGAAAAGCGCGCGTAGTCCTCGACAAAATCCAGACGGTGGCCAACGCAAATCGATCTAACCGACATAACCTATTCAGACGCCATGGCTCCGCGCAAACCTGTCAAGCATCCAACAGCCCCGAGCATCGAGGACCTTCGTGCTATGGGGGCGTTTCCTGACGCCACCGGTGGACGCGGCAGACCAAAGCACGACCACTTGGGGGATTTGAACCGCCTATCCATCGAGGCGGCGGCCGAGGTGCAGCAGGCCAAGGAGGCAGACCCACGCGCATACGGCGCGATCACGCGGGGCGTCAAGCGTGTGGCCGGCCGGTTGAATCAGACCGAGGCGTGGGTGCGTAAATCTTGGCAGCGGCAGCCAATCGGACAGGAATTGGGCTCACTCCAGCACCATCAGCAGGTCATGAAAAGCGAAATCGAACGGCGCATGCGTGTATTGCCCGCCGACGTGATCGCCATCCTGCACCAGCTCCCGGCCAACGAACTTCTGTCCCTTCTGCGCGAGGAAGGAGTCGACAGCACTAACCCGTCAGAGTTTGTCGAGAAGGTTCGCCGTCCCGATTTTTTGTCCCAAAGTTAGACCCTAACCGTTCGCACACTCGCCCCATACCGCAGCCGGGAGGCATAGCGGGGCTAACTGGGGCGACACATGACGAACCTCGAATCGCGGTCCTATCGACCGAAGCAAGCCGCCGAACTGCTCGGCATCGGCACAGCAACCCTCTGGCGCTGGATCAAAGAGCGGCCGGACTTCCCGCAACCTATCCGCCTCAGCGCGCGTTGCACGGTCATCCCCGGCGATCAACTGATCGCATGGCGTGACGCGCAGGGGAAGGCGGTGCATCAGTGACCGCTCAAGAAGCACAGACCTCTGGCGACAAACGAGAAGCTACGCTCCGCGCGCGCGCAGCGCTCCTGGGCATCGTGCTGCACTCACAGCGCGACGACCACGGTCGACCTGAGTGGATAGCCACCCGCTGGTGCTTCACCCGCCCATTCAGCTCGCTGGACGAGCTCGCCGCCTGGCTGGAGCAGGAGGGCGCATGCTGACGCTCCCCCCAGCGCTGGCGCATCTCGCCACGTATCGGCAGTTTTTTCTCTATCGTGTCACGCAAGTCCCGGGCGAGCCTAAGCCACGCAAGGTGCCGGTGCACCCCGTCACTTTGCAGCCAGTCGATGCGCACGCGCCATCCATGTGGGTCGACGCTGATACCGCTTGCGCGCGCGCCACGGGGCTTGGCGCCCCATACCTCGTGGGCTTCTCGTTCCAGCCGGGCAACGGGCTTTTCTTCATCGACATTGACGGCGCGCTGCAAGCCGATGGCGCTTGGTCCCCGCTGGCGCAGCAGCTGTGCGCGCGGTTCCCCGGCGCAGCGGTGGAGGTCTCGCAGTCCGGCAAGGGCCTGCACATCATCGCGCGCGGCTCCGCGCCGCCTCATGCCTGCAAGAATGTGCCGCTGGGCATCGAGCTGTACACCGAGTACCGAGGGGCGGCCTTAACCGGCACGCACGCGGCGGGAGACGCTTCGACCGACCACACCGCGGCGCTGGCCAAGTTGGTGGCGGAATATTTCCCGCCTCGCGAGGGCGACGGCCTGCCCGATGGCGCCTGGACCGCCGAGCCGCGTGCCGACTGGCGAGGGCCTGAGGACGACGCTGAGTTGCTGCGGCGCGCGCGCAAAAGCAGCAGCGTGGCCGCCCAGTTCGGTGCGAAGCGCGCCACCTTTGAAGACCTCTGGACGCGCAACGCCGATGTGCTTTGCGCGGTGTGGCCCGACCCGCTCAAAGGCTATGACGCGTCAAGTGCTGACGCCGCTCTGGCTGCCCACCTAGCCTTTTGGACCGGGTGCGACTGCGAGCGGATGGACCGACTCATGCGGCAGTCCGCCCTCGTGCGGGAAAAATGGGAGCGTCACGATTACCTCCCCCGCACCATCCTCGGTGCCGCAGCTCGCCAAAGGGACGTGCTGCAGGACAAGGCGCCTGAGGCCGTGGCGGGTGCGCCAGTATCCATCGCTGCGCCCGAGTCGCGGCTAAAGACGGTGAGCGTTGCCGACGTACTCACGAACCCATCACCACCACCAGGCTTCATCTGGGGCTCCCTGGTGGTGTATGAGACCGTCACGATGCTCAGTGCGCACGGCGGCACGGGCAAGTCCACGATCGCACTTATGCTCGCCGTCTGTGCGGCCACTGGCCGCGATCTTTTTGGCCTCCAGGTAGACAAGTGCGTGGCGGTTTTCGTGAGCCTCGAGGACGGCTTGGCAGTCGTCCGCCATCGCCTCAGCGTCATCTGCAGGGCATGGTCGCTTGACCCGAGAGAGCTTGAGGGTCGTTTGCACGTTGTCGATGGCACGGATCACCCCGAGCTGTACAGCGCTGAGGGGCGTGGGTCCGGCGAGACGACACTTACCTTTGCGGAAATGCGCAGCTTGGTGCGCTCCGTCGGGGCCGGCCTCGTGGTGGTGGACAACGCGTCCGATGCGTTCGGCGCCGATGAAATCCAGCGTAGACCGGTCCGGGCATTCATCCGCAGCCTGGTGGACATTGCCAAAGAGTCAAAAGCCGCTGTCCTATTGCTGGCGCACGTTGACAAGGCCACGAGCAAAGCGCGCAAGAGTGAAAGTGGTGAGGGGTATTCAGGGTCTACTGCCTGGCACAACTCAGCGCGCAGTCGGCTGTTCCTGACGCGTGCGGACGATGGCACGCTCACGCTCGAGCACCAAAAAAGCAACTTCGGCAAGCTGCAGGACCCGCTCACACTGAGATGGGCTGATGGCGAGCTGCCGGAGGTCGACCACCAAGGCATCTTTCTCGCGCCCGGCGCCCGCCTGCAGGGGCACGGGAGCGATGAGAAGGCTGCCGCGTTGCTTCGCGTCCTCGCCGAATATGAGAGCCGTCACCAGTACTGCAGCCCGGTTGCCACAGCTCGCAACAACGTATTTTCGATGCTCAAGAGCGAGCCGGCTTTCCAGACCTTGAAACTCGGCGCCGACAAGTGCAGGTTGATCGTGAACCAGTGCCAGCGCATGGGCTGGATCGAGGTCGTGGAATACAGGACGCACGACCGCAAGACGCGCGAGCGTTGGACGTTAACCGGCGATGGTCGAGCATTCGCAGGGCTGGTTGCGCCTTGCGCGCCTTGTGCGCCTTCTTCGGAACAAAGCGCAGAGAGCGCAAAGGGTGCGCCTTCCGCGCCTTCCTGCGCAGGGGGTGTGGGGGAAAAGCGCGCACATCGGACAACGCGCAAAGAGGTGCATGTGGGTGAGGTGCAGCCATGAGCGCACTGCCTATCGCCGAAGCCGCTCAGGTCCTAGGTGTACCGCCGGGGACGCTGCGTCGCTGGTGCCGTGAGCAGCGCTTTCCAGTCGCTCAAGCGGGACGGCGCGGCAGGGGCTGCGCGTTGTTGGTCGACCCCGAGGTGGTGCGCAAGTGGCGTGGCGCCGACAAGCACGATGCGCTGATTTTGGAACTTGCGCAGGCCATTCCCGACCTGCTCGCGGCCGCAACTGAGAAAGCGTTCATCCGCATCGAGAACGAGCCCGCAAAGCGGCGCCTGGCCGGCTACTTCACCGCCGCTTGGTTCCAGCTGGCCACCGCTGTGCAGGACACCCTACGTGAGCGTTGTGCGTCCGTGCCGGAGGTTCGAATGTTTCCCGAGGCCATCAAGCGACTGCAAAAAATCGCAAAAGGCGATTGATTTTCGAGCGACTGCCTATTTTGGTTCTGTCGCAACACATCGGAGATCCTCCATGAATTACCTCGAGACCGCCGTCGCATACCGCGCGATTGACAACCTGAAAACCCTCATCGGCACGGGACCTACCCCCGCGCTGCAGGCCAAAGCCTTCCTGCGCCAGACCATTGTTCGAGGGCTCAGCATGCGAGATGAGGACGCTCAGGCCCGATGGGGCGATGACGGTCCAGGAATCGTCGCCCAGGCAGTCAAGGCGGCCATCGCTGCCGTCACACAAGCGGAAACCGATCCAGCCGCTGCCGCGTTCCTGGGTCTTGCGGTCGAGCGCTCCGTGCTTGGACGTCTGGGCGTGCGCCGTCCGCCATTCAACACGCGCACCACGAAACTTGTCACCGGCAGTCGGGGTTATTGGGCCGGCGAGGGACAAGTGATCCCGTTGAGTCGCCCAGCGCTTGAGGGCGAGACGCTCCGCCCGCTCAGCGTGAACGCCATCATCGTTGCGACCCAGGAGTCGCTGCGCAACCCGGAAGGGGAAGCGCTGTTGCAAGAGGACCTCCTCAACGCCGTGGCCGGTGCGATCGATCAGGCGCTTGTCTCTGCTGACCCTGGCGTCGCAGATGAACGCCCGGCAGGTATTGCATACGGCGCGCCGACCATCGCGGCAACCGGCGACATTGCCGACGACTTGGCCGCGTTGTTCGGCCTTTTCACCGGCGACCTGACGACGGCCTCGTTCATCACCACGCCGGCCGTCGCTGTGCGCCTGGCGCTGGCCGCCGGCGGGAATCCGCAAATTGCTCTGGGGCCCAACGGTGGTCAGCTGTTCGGCGTGCGAACACTGACGACGAGTCACATTGCACTGACGTCGAATGGCGCACCGCTGCTGTTGGTTGATGGCGCAGGCGTAAGTGCCAACTGGACCGGCATCGAGATTGCCCGCAGCGCGCACACGAGTCTGGTGATGAGCGACACCCCGACCTCCGAGGCGGCTCACGTCTCGATGTTCCAGACGAACAGCATGGCGCTGAAATCGTCGGCGCACGCTACTTGGAGCGTCAGTCGTGAAGGTGCCGTCGCGGTGCTGGAGGGCCTCTGATGAAACCGACCTTCGTTCGACTCATCACCAAGTTCGCCCCGCCTGAGGGCGCCGCGAGCCGCCGCCTGCGTGGCGTTGCCAGCACTCCGCTGCTGGACCGACAAAACGAGGTTGTCGTGCCCAGTGGCGCGCAGTTCACTCTGCCGGTGCCGCTACTCTGGAATCACGCGCATGGCTCCCCCCTTGGGGTAGTCGATCGCGTCGAGGCGCGCGCCGACGGCCTGCACATCGAGGCCATGCTGGCGAACTCCGCGAAGGCTGACGAGGCGCTGGAGCTGATCAATATGGGCGGCCTCTCGTACAGCATCGGGTTCATGCCTCTCGAATCCGTGCCGATGCCGGGAGGTGGTTTGAAGCACACGCGATATGAGCTGCTCGAAATCAGCCTGACCGCGGTTCCGGCAGGCCGCGGCACTCGCGTCACGCGCCGACTCAACACCTCTGACGGTTCCGTGAAGCTGCTCGGCGCCACCTTTCACCCCGGCATTCCCCTCATCCTGGAGAAATCACCATGAACCATTCCAACCGGCCCGAAGCCGCCCGCCCTGCAGATGAGACTTCCATCGCATTGCACGAAGCCTGCGCACGATGGCCCGACGCTTTCGCTGCATGTCTCAAGCAACTGGATGGCCTCGCACTTCGTCACGCTACGACCGCGGTATTCAAGGGTCAGCGCCATCTGTACTTGTGGGCAGAGTGCCCCGGGCACCCAGACCTTGAGGCGACCGGCCGCGCGCTGCTGCCGCCCGATCTGCAAGAGGTCCGCGGCATCGTGCACGACGCCATTACCTGACGAGGATGGGGGCGGGGCCATCGCCATGGAAATTTCTACCGCTTCTAGGACACCTCGCACCCTCTCGCCAATTCACCAAACTCGGCATCTTGAATATTTATGGCAGCAGGACACGGAGGCCCACGAGTCGGCGCAGGTCGGCCCAAGGGCACGAAAAACACCCCGGAGATACCCCGCACACCCCGCATCTATCGGGATGCTCTGGAGTACCTTGAGGCAGTGGTGCGTGGTGATGAGCCACCTGATGGCCAGCGCATCGCCGCCGCGCGCGTCGTGCTGCCTTTCCAAGCCCCTAAACAGCGCGCGCCGATAGCGAGCCCCACGCCGCGCAAGCTGAAGCAGATTGAGGCACGGGAAGCAGAACGTGCCATCTCCGAGGACTGGAACGAACGCTCGAATGCCGTGCGCGCGAGCATCAAAAAGGGGCAGAAAACATGATCGTCGTACACATCCAACCCCTACCCGCGTGGGCACGCGGAACGATCTACAGGCCTGGACCTCGCCCGATCTTTCAGGGGGGCGAGCCCACCCGCGAGGACGTGCAGCTCGCGCTGGCGCTGTTCGATGCGCTCGACGCAGAGTCGCAGGAGTGGTACGGGGGCCAAGCGTTCGTCACGTCGATGCAGGAGCGCCTTGCGTGGTAGGTTATGTCGGTTTCAGCGGCGTCTCCCTCCGCCTCATATCAATGCAAGTCACGATTGAATTCACGCACGACGACGGCAGGCTTATAGAGGGCCAGGGCGTCGTGCACCTTTGCGTGGTAGGTTGAGTACGGCGGATACGCATCACCAGAGCTGAGCAGCTCCAACATGATGGCTCCGCCACTGGCCGAGCTTCGGGAGGTGAGCCTGTACTGCATCGGCGGCGATGGCTTTCACCTACGCGGTCTTGAGCGCATGACTCGTGACGGCATCGAGAGTTTTGTACTGCAGGGTTGGGGTGCTTGCCCCCGGTTGAGAAGAAGCCGCGCTACCGATTTACGTCCCCTACGCGCCAAATACTGCGCTAGCGTCAAAGTCCTTGATTGCTGCCTTGAGGCGTTGCCAAGGTGTGACGTCTAGCTTGAAGTGGTTTAAGTGATATGACGACTCGACGTTCACTGAGGTCACCGCAATCCCGCCACTAGCAGGCAAGAAAAAGAAAAGACTTGAGCCTGCGCGACCAAGCAGACGGGGGCTAACGTCGGTGGTTGTCAGTTCATCCTTTACGCCAGGCCAAATTGACTGGAGATAAGTGAACTCGCGACCGGACTTCACCATGTCGGCACGAAATTTCCCCTGTGCGAAGGCGAACAGGGGGAGAGCAACAAAAATCCCGACGAGAAGCCTTCTAGGTCCTTCCGAAGGCACTATCTCTCTCGCCCAGCTTGATGGAAGGACGCGCGTTGCAATCGCCACGGCCGCCATTGGCAACAAGATCCAGAGTATGGCCGGAGAAGTGAAAAAGACGCCTGCGCCGATGAATGCGAGCGCGAAGGTGTAAACGGTATAGCGCACTCGTGAGGGAGTGCGCGACGCACGGTGGGCTTTGGCGTCAACACCGGGGGTCTCTTCTCCAGTGCTGAGCCAATGCCCAAATAGCGACCCCACAATCCAAAACACAAATGTTGACGCTATCGGTTGAGCCGCTGCTCGGACAACATCTGAAAGCCCGGCGTGTTCAAGTATGTTGACGTGAAAGGTACCCCAGTAGGCCCACAGGTAGAGTAAGCCTACAGTGATGAAATAAAAGGGCGACACGTAGGCGATTGTTCCAACGCTCAAAGTGGGGATGTGTCCGCCGTTGCTCACCATGGTCAGTTCCTTGAATAGCTAAGGGATTGTTTTGGTTGCAGCGAACCATGTCATAGCGCAGAGCAGCACAAAAAAGCCCGCGAAAAGCGGGCGAGTTTATTGTGGTTAACGCTTTCTGTCTTGCCTACGAGGCGGGGTCGTGGCTACTGGCTTGACCTCTTCGATGTTTAGGTCGACGCCTGTGCTGATTAGCCAATGCACGTTCTTCTTGAAATAGAACTGGCGAACCCTGTGGCCCCCGGCAAACGAGGGGTCGCTTCTTTGACGAACCGTCTCGCCACAGAATTCATGTGCAAGCCCGTGAGGAGTGAGATCTAACCACTCCTTGTTCCCGACTTTCTTTATTGGAAACGTGAGCGACTTGCTGCTCACTTGGATACTCTCACGCCTTTGGTGGTCATACCGACGACAGCACGATCTACCATATCAATTGGCAGCGAGAGCGCTCTCGCAAC
>NZ_JAHCKK010000120.1 GCF_026125825.1 Hydrogenophaga sp.
GGCAGGCGGGCCAGTTCGCCGATGTCCAGGCCGGCGAAGGTCACCGAGAGCGCCTCGGCCTTGAGGCGCTTGCCCTGGCACGAAGGACACACCGTGCCCGACATGAAGCGCGCCACGCGGCGCTTCATCAGCTCGCTGGAAGTCGTCGCGAAAGTCTGCAGCACATACTTGCGCACGCCGGTGAAGGTGCCCTGGTAACTCGGCTCCATCTTGCGGCGCAGCGCGGCGCGCGTCTGGGCCGGGGAGAAGCCGGCATACACCGGCACGGTGGGCTGCTCATCGGTGAACAGAATCCAGTGCCGGTCCTTCTGGGGCAAATCGCGCCATGGCGTGTCCACGTCGTAGCCCAGCGTCACCAGAATGTCGCGCAGGTTCTGCCCGTGCCAGGCGGGCGGCCACGCTGCGATGGCGCGCTCGCGGATGGTCAGCGTGTCGTCCGGCACCATGGCCTTCTCGGTCACGTCGTACACAAACCCCAGCCCCTGGCAGACCGGGCAGGCGCCCTGGGGGGTGTGGGGCGAAAAGTCTTCGGCGAACAGCATGGTCTGCCCGCGCGGATACAGGCCGGCACGCGAGTACAGCATGCGCAGCAGGTTGGAGATCATCGAAACCGAACCCAGCGTGGAGCGCGAGCCGGCCGAGCCCCTGGGCTGCTGCAGCGCCACGGCCGGCGGCAGCCCTTCGATGCTGTCCACATCGGGTGTGCCGACCTGATCGATCAGCCGCCGGGCATACGGCGAGACCGAGTCGAAGTAACGCCGCTGCGCCTCCGCGTAGATGGTGCCGAAGGCCAGCGAGGACTTGCCGGAGCCGGAGATGCCGGTGAAGACGACCAGCGCGTTGCGCGGCGCGTCCACATCCACGTTTTTGAGGTTGTGCTCCCGTGCGCCGCGCACGCTCACGAACTCGAAGGTTTTTTTCACAGGCGCACTTTGTTCAATGCCCGGGGCCGACAGGGCCACCGGTTGCCTTGAAGCTTGGCACGCGCCCAGGCCCGACGGCAGCGGCGCATGGCCCACGTGGCTGTCGGACGCGTCCGACGCGCGCGCCGCTCGTCGCCCCCGTCAAGTGGCCGCTCGTGCCGCGCACACCGCCAGCACGAGGCCGCGCAACCACTGGTGCGCCGGATCGGCCTGCAACCGGGGGTGCCATAGCAAGGACACACGGATCTCGGGCAGGGCGAACGGCAGCACAAAGCTGTGCATTCCCTCGCGCAGGACACCCGTGTGCCGCTCCGGAACACTGGCGATGAGATCGGAAGCCCGCGCCAGCGCCACGGCCGTCGAGAACCCGCCCACGATGGTGACGATTTCGCGCTCCAGGCCCAGTGCGCTCAGGGCTTCGTCGATGGGGCCCTTGTCCCGCCCGCGCCGCGAGACCCCGATGTGCTGCCCCGCTGCGTAGCGCTCGGGCGTGAGCTTGCGCCGGGTCAGCGGGTGGCCGGCCCTCACCACGCCAATGAAACGGTCGCGGAACAAAGCCTGCGCCCGCACCTCGGGGCCCATCGCCTCGCCGATCACGCCGGTCTCCAGATCGACGTCGCCCTCGCGCAGCGGCGCGCTGCCCTTGTCCGGCTTCTGAACGAAACACAGCCGCACGCCGGGGGCCTGTCGCCGCACGCGCTCCAGCAGCGCTGGCCCGAAGTTCTCCACAAAGCCTTCGCTGCTGCGCACCGTGAACGTGCGCTCCAGTTGCCGGAGATCGGGCGCCTGGCTGGGACGAAGCGCGGCCTGGGCATCCTGCACGAGCTGGGGCAGCTTCTCGCGAAGCTCGATCGCCCGTGGCGTGGGCACCAGACCCCGGCCCGCCCTCACCAGCAACGGATCGCCCACCACCTCGCGCAACCTCGCCAGGGTTCGGCTCATGGCCGAGGGGCTGAGCCTGAGCCGCTGCGCAGCGCGCGCCACGCTGCCCTCGGCGAGCAACACATCCAGCGCGACGAGCAGGTTGAGATCGGGCATGGCCATCGCCAAACCATAGCAGAGGCGGGGCCGACATGGCGTTCGATGCACTTGCAAAGTGCAAACCGTGCGCCTTCCGCCAGGCCAGAGGAATCCCTACGCTGGAGGCAACCGAATCTCATCACGCCCAAGGACATCCCCATGCGCCACCTGGCCCCCTCTCCCCTTGCCCCGGCGCCAGCCCTCCCCCGCTCGAGGTGGGCCCTGGCCAGCCTGTCACTGTCCATGCTGCTGTCCGCGCTGGGCACGAGCATCGCCAACGTCGGCCTGCCCACGCTGGCCGAAGCCTTTGGCGCGAGCTTCCAGCAGGTGCAATGGGTGGTGCTGGCCTATCTGCTGGCCATCACCACCCTGATCGTGAGCGCGGGGCGGCTGGGCGACCTGGTCGGCCGCAAGCGCCTGCTGCTCGCCGGCATCGCCCTCTTCACCCTGGCCTCGGCGCTGTGCAGCCTCGCGCCCACGCTGGGGCTGCTGGTCGCCGCCCGCGCGGCGCAAGGCCTGGGGGCCGCGCTCATGATGGCCCTCACGATGGCGTCCGTCGCCGACGCCGTGCCCAAGGCCCGCGCGGGCAGCGGCATGGGCCTGCTGGGCACCATGTCCGCGGTCGGGACGGCGCTGGGCCCCACGTTGGGCGGCATCCTCATTGCCGGGCACGGCTGGCAGCTGATGTTCCTGGTCAACGTGCCCCTGGGCGCCTTGGCCCTGCTGCTGGTGCACCGCTTCGTGCCCGCAGAACCCCTGCGGCCGGACCAGGGCGAGCGACTTCGATTCGATCACCTGGGCACCGTGCTGCTGGCCGGCACCCTCGCGAGCTACGCGCTGGCCATGACCCTGGGGCGTGGCCGTTTCGGCCCGCTCAATGTCGCGCTGCTGCTCGTGGCGCTGCTGGGCACCGGCCTGTTCCTGCGGGTCGAGTCGAAGGCGGCCTCCCCCCTGATCCGGCTGGCCATGTTTCGCCACCCCGCCCTGGGGAGCGGCTTTGCGGCCAGCGCCCTGGTTTCCTCCGTCGTGATGGCCACGCTGGTGGTGGGGCCGTTCTACCTGTCGGGAGCGCTCGCCCTTGACGCGGTCGCCATCGGGCTCGTCATGTCCACCGGGCCGCTCGTCGCTGCCCTTGTCGGCGTGCCGGCGGGGCGCGCCGTGGACCGCTTCGGCCCTCACCGGGTCGGCGTGTCGGGACTCGTGGCCATGGCCGCAGGCGCGGCCGTCCTGCCCTTTCTGGCGACAGCCTCTGGCGTGCCCGGCTACGTCGCCTCGCTCGCCACCCTCACAGCCGGCTACGGGTTGTTCCAGGCCGCCAACAACACCGCCATCATGCAAAACGTGCACGCCAGCCAGCGTGGCGTCGCGGGCGCTCTCGTCAACCTCTCGCGCAACCTCGGTCTCATCACCGGTGCCTCCTTCATGGGCGGCGTGTTCGCCTGGGGTGCCGGGGCGACCGACCTGGCCACCACCCGCCCCGGCGCCCTGGCAACCGGCTTGCACTGGACCTTCGCGGTGGCACTTGCGCTGGTCTTGATCGCGCTCGCCCTGGGCTGGGTGGCGCGGCGCCGGGCCGCTGCTGCCCTGCGCCCTGTCGCCTGAGCCGCCGCCGCTCACCCAGCCCGGCAAGCGTTTCGCACCACCGACACGCGGTTTCGTCGCAACCCGCTCGCCCAGCGCCACCGCGCGCTGCACAGTGCGGTCTCCCTCAACCCCTCGCTCCTGGAGCCCACCATGCTGCTGCAACTCCTCGCCGACCACCCGCAAGCCGTGGTGCCCGTTCTGCGCCAGACACCCGTGTGGGTGTGGGGCCTGCTCGCCGCGTTCCTCGCGTTGGGCCTGAGCCAGCTGCGCGAGCGCACCGCCAGCCTGGCCCGCGTGTCGCTCATGCCGTTGGCGATGACGCTCTTCTCGGTGTCGGGCACGTACTCGGCGTTCGGTGCCACACCTCACCGGGGCCTGGCCATCACGGCCTGGCTCATCGCCGCCGTGTTCGCCTTCGCCCTCGTTGCGCGCGGCCGCGCCCATGGGGTGCAGTACGACCCGGCGCGGCGGCTGTATCGCCTGCCCGGCAGCGTCGTCCCGTTGTTGCTGGTCGTGGGCATCTTTCTGGTGAAGTACGTCGTCGGCGTGGATCTCACCATGGCACCGCAGCTGGTGCAGGACACGCAGTACGTGCTGTGCGTCGCCGCCCTGTACGGCGCTTTCACGGGTTTCTTCGTTGGCCGCGCCTCGCGCCTGTGGCGCCTGGCGATCCGGCCTGCCAAAGCTCATTATTCACTTAATGGTGAATAAAGGGTGATCCGAGGGAGTTCGGGTACGCTCTGGCGGCATTGCCCGCCGCCGTTTTCCCCGCAGAAGGACCCCCGCCGTGACCGCCAAGAAGGCCCCCTCCGAGCCCAAGATCCGCGACGCCGAGCGCTCCAAGGCCGCCATCCTCCTGGCCGCGCGCGAGGAGTTCGCCCGCACCGGCCTGGGGGGCGCGCGGGTGGAGCGCATCGCCGAGAAGGCGGCGGTGGACAAGAAGCTCGTCTACTACTACTTCAAGGACAAGGACGGCCTCTTCGCCGCCGCGCTGGAAAGCGTCTACGCCGAGATCCGCAACGCCCAGCTCTACCTCGACCTCCAGGGCATGCCCCCGCTCATCGCGCTGCGCCGGCTGGTGGAGTTCACCTGGGACTACTACATCGCCCACCCCGAATTCATCACCCTGCTCAACAGCGAAAACCTGCACCTGGCGCGCCACCTGCACGGCTCGCAGCGCATCCGCGAACTCAACTCGCCGCTGGTGCAGTCGCTCGGCGACATCCTGGAGCGCGGCCAGAAAGCCGGCCTGTTCCGCGCCGGCATCGACCCCGTGCAGCTCTACATCACCATCGCCGGCTGTTCCTACTTCTACCTCTCCAACATCCACACCCTCTCGGCCGGCTTCAACCGCGATTTCAAATCGCCCAAGCAACTCACGCAGCGCCTGGCCCACATCACGGAAGTGGTCTCGGCCTTCGTGCTCGCCTAGCGCTTTTCTTCACCGATCAGGGAAAACCAGGGGCCTCGCGCCCCTTTTCTTGGCCCTACAATTCTCCAATTGGTGAATAAAGAGCGAGAAAAGCCCATGCGAAAGATCGACAGCTACGCCCACATCCTGCCGCGCAAGTACTTCGAGCGCATGGCCGAGCTGGCCAAGGACAAAGGCGCCATCAAGCGCTGGCTGACCATCCCGGTGCTGTACGACCTGGAGGCGCGCCTGAAGATGATGGAAGGCTTCCCCGGCTACCAGCAGATCCTCACGCTCTCCAACCCGCCCATCGAGCTGATCGCCGGGCCCGACGACTCGCCCGCGCTGGCCCGCCTGGCCAACGAAGAGATGGCCAGCATCCGCGACGCGCACCCCGACAAGTTCCCCGCCTTCGTGGCCTCCCTGCCCATGAACAACCCGGCCGCTTGCCTGGAAGAAATGGCCTACGCCATCGGCGTGCTGGGCGCGCGCGGCATCCAGGTGTTCACCAACGTGAACGGCCGCCCGCTGGACGAGCCCGAGTTCTGGCCGATCTTCGAGGCCGCGGTGAAGACCTACGACGTGCCGGTGTGGATGCACCCCGCGCGCGGCGCCAACATGGCCGACTACGCCTCCGAGACGAAATCCAAATTCGAGATCTGGTGGACCTTCGGCTGGCCCTACGAGACCAGCGCCGCCATGACGCGCATGGTGTTCTCCGGCTTTTTCGACAAGCTGCCCGAGCTCAAGGTCATCACCCACCACATGGGCGCCATGATCCCGTTCTTCGACGGCCGCGTCGGCCCCGGGCTGGACCAGTTCGGCAGCCGCACCTCGGACGAAGACTACGAAGGCCTGCTCAAGCGCATGGCCAGGCGGCCCATCGACTACTTCCGCCTGTTCTACGCCGACACCGCGCTGGCCGGCGGGCGCTCGGGCCTGCGCTGCGGGCTGGACTTCTTCGGTGCGAAGCAGGTCGTGTTCGCCTCCGACTGCCCCTTCGACCCGGAAGGCGGCCCCATGTTCATCCGCACCATCCCCGAAGCCATCGACTCGCTCAACCTGCCCGAAGAAGAACGGGAAGGCATCTACTTCCGCAACGCGCTGCGCCTGCTGAAGATGCCCTGCTGCTAGTCGCCACAACCACCCGATTGAAGGAGACACGACGATGAAGAACCCATGGATTCGGGCGCTGCTGGCGGGCCTGCTGGCCGCCACCGGCCTTGGCGCGCAGGCGCAGGCCCAGAACTACCCCAGCCGCCCCGTGCGCATCATCGTGCCCTATGTGCCCGGTGGCACGGTGGACCTGGTGGCGCGCGTGCTCGCGCAGCGCCTCACCGAGCAGATGGGCCAGCCCTTCGTGGTGGAAAACCGCGCAGGCGCCAGCGGTGTCATCGGCAGCGACCTTGTGGCCAAGGCCCCGGCCGATGGCTACACGCTGCTGGTGCAGTCGCCCACGCTCATCGCCAACCCGCTCATGGTGCGCAAAGTGCCCTACGACGTGGTCACCGACTTCACGCCGGTGTCGTTCCTCGGCTCCGTGCCCATGGTGGTGGCGGCCCACCCCAGCGTGCCCGCCGACAACCTCCAGCAGTTCCTGGAGGCCGCGCGCGCCAAGCCGCAGGGTTTCAGCCTGGGCACCTCGGCCATCGGCTCACCCATGCACGTCTCGCTCGAAGCCATCAAATTCGGCGGCAAGCTGGAAATGCCCATCGTGGCCTACCGTGGCACGGCCGCGGCCCTCAACGACCTGCTCGGCGGCCAGATCAGCGTGATCATCGACGCCCTGCCGTCCACCGCGCCGCACATCGCCAGCGGCAAGCTCAAGGCCCTGGCCGTCACCACCAGGGCGCGCATCCCGAGCATGCCCAACGTGCCCACCGTGGCCGAGTCCGGCATTCCCGGCTTCGAGATGGTGACTTGGTACGGCCTGTGGGCGCCGGGCAAGCTGCCCGAGGCCATCAGCAAGCGCCTCACCGAAGAAAGCGCCAAGGCCATGCGATCGGCGCTGGTGACCGAGCGCCTGGGCGCGCAAGGCTTCATCGCCGCGCCCATGGGCCCCGCCCAGTTCGCGCCCTACATCACCAAGGAAATCGCGACCTACGCGCGCATCGTGCGCGACGCCAAGATCCAGATCGACTGAGGCAGGCGCGCGGCCCCTCAGGCCGCCGCCCCGGTGTAGCGCCGCATGCCCTTCACCAGCGCGTCGAACACCACGCGGCAGCGCGCGTTGTGGCGCAGGCCTTCGTGCATGGCCACCCAGGTGGGCAGCTTGAAGGCAAAGCGATCGGGCAGCACGCGCACCAGCTGCGGGTCGCGCCGAGCCAGCCCGACCTGGCAGGCACCGATGCCCGCGCCCGCGCGAACCAGGGCCAGCTGACCCAGGTCGCTGTCGCAGCGCAAGTGGAAAGCCTCGTGTGTCCAGGCCGGCAGCTTCGCGCGCGCCGCCCGCACGAAAGGCGTCTCCACGTCGTAGCCGATCACCGTGTGCCGCGAGAGCTCCGCCATCGAGGCGGGCTGGCCAAAGCGCGCAATGTACGAGCGGTGCGCATGCAGGCCCACCACCACCTCGCCCACCTGGGTGGCCACCAGCACGTCCTGGCTCGGTGGCGCCATGCGCACCGCGATGTCCACCTCGCGCTGCACCAGGTCCTGCAGGCGGTTGCTCAGCACCAGCTCCACCTCCAGCAGCGGGTGCTGGCGCCGCAGCGCCGCCAGCAGGGGCGGCAGCACCTCCACGCCCACCACCTCGCTCGCGGAAACGCGCACCGCGCCGCGCACCCCATCGCCCAGGCCGCGCGCCGTGCGCTCCAGCGCGGCGGCCGTGTTGTGCATCGCCTCGGCATCGCCGCGCAGCGCCAGCGCCGCATCGGTCGGCAGCAGGCCGGTCTGTGAGCGGGTGAAAAGCGCCAGGCCCAGCCGCGCCTCCAGCGCGGCGATGTGGCGCCCCACCGTGGGCTGCGTGAGGCCGAGCGCGCGCGCCGCGCCCGACAGCGAGCCTTCCCGCAGCACCGCGAGAAAGCTGCGGTAGAGCTCCCATCCAATGTCGTTGGCCATGCAGAAATGTATAGCGGGTGTTCGGTGCTATGCAATTTTCTTTTGCCCGGCGCGGGCGAAAAATCCACCCATCGCAAACCCTTTTTGGAGCATCGACATGAATCCCCCCCACACCGCACTCGTGCTCGGCGCCACCGGCGGCATTGGTGGCGAGGTCGCCCACCAGCTGCGCCAGGCCGGCTGGCGGGTGCGCGCCATGAAGCGCGGCCTGCGCACGCCGCCCCCCGCCGACGGCCTCGACTGGGTGGCGGGCGACGCCATGAACGCCGCCGACGTCCTGGCCGCCGCTCAAGGCTGCTCGGTCATCGTGCACGCCGTCAACCCGCCGGGCTACCGCCGCTGGCACGAGCTGGTGCTGCCGATGATCGACCACACCATCGCAGCCGCCCGGGCCCATGGCGCCACCGTGGTGCTGCCAGGCACGGTCTACAACCACGGGCCCGACGCCTTCCCGCTGCTCACCGAAGACTCGCCCCAGCACCCCCCAACCCGCAAGGGCGCCATCCGCGTGGCGCTGGAGCGCCGCCTGCAGGACGCCGCCGAAGCCGGCCACATCCGCGTGCTCATCGTGCGCTCGGGGGACTTCTTCGGCCCGCGGGCCGGCAACAACTGGTTTTCGCAGGGCATGGTCAAGCCCGGGCGGCCCGTGACCCGCGTGCAGCTCCCCGCGCGCCCCGGCGTGGGCCACCAGTTCGCCTACCTGCCCGACGTGGCCCGCACCATGGTCGAGCTGCTGCAACGGCGCGAGCACCTGCCCGCCTTCGCGGCCTTCCACATGGCCGGGCACTGGGACGCCGACGGCCGCCAGTTCGGCCAGGCCATCCAGCGCGCCGTGGTGCGCCACGGCGGCCGCGCGCCCACGCTCCAGCCCTTCCCCTGGTGGCTCATCCGGCTGGCGTCGCCCTTGGTGACCACCCTGCGCGAGCTGCTCGAAATGCGCTACCTCTGGCAACGCGAAGTGCGCATGGACAACCGCCGCCTGCTCCAGGTGCTGGGCCGCGAGCCCCACACCCCGCTGGACGAGGCCATCGAGGCCACGCTCCAGGGCATCGGCTGCCTCGGCGGGCGCGACAACCCCACGCCCGTGGCAGGCCGTGCCTGACCCGTAAACTCCGGGCCATGTCACTCAAAATCGTCGTCTATTCCAAGTCCGCCTGCCCGCAATGCGAGTCGGCCAAGATGCTGCTCAAGTCCCGCTCGCTCGGTTTCGAGGAAATCAAGATCGACGACGAAGCCGAGCGCATCGCCTTCTACGAAAAGTGCGGGCCTTCGGTGCGGCAGATGCCGCAGATCTTCATCAACGACCAGCGCGTGGGCGGCCTCCAGGGGCTGCAAGCCGCGCTGGCGCAGCTCAACCGCTGAGGCTGGCCGCCGCCCGTCGTTGCAAGGCGTTGTCCGACAGCCTGCGGGGCGCCCGGCGCGCCCAATGGGAATCTCCCCACCTTTCAAGGAGATTCCAACCATGAGCATCAGCCACACACCCACCCCGGCCATGGCCGCACCCGTGGTGGACCAGGATCTTGAAGAGCAGGCCAAGCCCGGTTACGGCATTCCGTCGCAAGACCCCAGGCCCGCGGCGCAGGCCAAGCTCAGTCCCGCAGAAGCCGAGCGCGAAGCCCATTCCGTTGCCATGGGCGGCGGCGTGATGGTGGGCGCTGCCGCCGGTGCCGCCGTGGGCGTGGCCGTGGCCGGCCCGGTGGGCGTCGTCGTGGGCGGCGCGGTCGGCGGCGTGGCGGGCGCGCTCGGCGGCCTGGCGGGCGGCGGCGGACAGGCGGTCGGGGTCGGTGCCTTCGGGGGGTTGCGGGTCGGTGGCGCCGGTCATGACCCGGCCTCGCCGGAGTCGCGTCGGACCGGCTCAGGTGACGTGGGCTCGGGCAGCTCGCCGGGATGCAGGTAGCGCATCATCTGGCGCACCACGCGGGCATGGAGCTGGACCTGCTCGCCGCGGGCGCGGCGGTCGGCGTCGGTTTCGTCGGCGCGCATGGCCTGGACCTGCGCTTCCAGCTCGGCCAGGTCGTCGCCGATGACCCCCTGGCGGCAGGCGATGGCCACGGTGCGGCCCCGGCTGACCGTCAGCACCCCGCTGCGCACCGCGCAGAACCGCGCCACCCCGTCCGCCGCGCGCCAGCGCACCACCGAGGCGGGCAGCACGGTCATCAGCTCCGTGTGGCCGGGCAGGATGCCGAAGCCGCCGCTGGCATCCTCGGCGCGCACGGCGCTGATGTCGGTGCGATCGACCAGCACGGTCGAGGGGGTGGTTATGGTAAGGTGCAGGGTGCGGGTCATGGCGCCCCCGCCCTTGTGCCGGAGAATTCCTTGGCGCCCTGCCCTTCCTTGGCCCGCGCCTGTTCCAGCGTGCCGGTCATGTACAGCGAGCTCTCCCGCCAGGCGTCGCATTCGCCGGCCAGGATGGCGCGGCAGCCGGCGATGGTGTCGGCGACCGGGACGGAGCA
>NZ_JAHCKK010000121.1 GCF_026125825.1 Hydrogenophaga sp.
AGGTGCGGCCGCGCGCAGGTTGGGTGGGTCAAAGAGCAGCGTGTAGTCCCGGACCATGCGGCCGGACGACCAGTTGGCCTCGACGATCAGGTCCACGAAGGGTTCGGTGACCGGGCGCGAACTGGTCAGGCGCAGGTAGGCCCGGCCATCGGCACGCCGTTGCAGACTGATCTGCAGGGTGGCGAGCGCGGCGTTGACATCCACACCGGCTGCCCGAAAGGTGTCGCCGGACGCCAGGCCCACGCGAAGACTGGAGGCTTCTTCCGCATTGATGTCCGGCACGTCGATTTCTGCGCGCAACGGCTCGCCCAGGGCCGACTGCACGACCACACGGCCCAGCGCCAAGGCCTGGGCATCGCCGTGATGCACAAGGCCCGCACACAGCACCGCCGCCGCAGCGACCGCATGCAACCGCGCGAGACCTCGTAAACCCGTGCCGGGACGCACTGGGCGGGTCTGTTGGGATGGGGTGTGGCGGGAGATGGATGGCACTTTGACCTCGACGTAAAAAACCGAGAATTGACCTTAACATCAACGGATTACAGTGACAAGCTGAGAATCCGCTTGAGTTTCTTCGCCGACCCTCTGTCGTCGTGGAGCGGGTTGTTGCGTTGCAGGGGCGCAACGTGAACAACCACGCCCTTCATCCCTCGAAGCCCGCCCCTGGCTGCGTCAGGCTTCGAGCAGGATGCGCAGCATGCGGCGCAAGGGTTCGGCCGCGCCCCAGAGCAGCTGATCGCCGATGGTGAAGGCACCGACGTACTCCGGGCCCATGGCCAGCTTGCGGATGCGGCCCACCGGGATCGTCATGGTGCCCGTCACGGCCACTGGCGTCAGGTCCTGGATCGTCGCTTCACGCGTGTTGGGCACGACTTTCACCCAGGCGTTGTCGGCTGCGATCATGGCTTCCAGATCGGCCACAGGCACATCCTTCTTGAGCTTGAACGTCAAGGCCTGGCTGTGGCAACGCATGGCGCCCACGCGCACGCAGAAGCCGTCCACCGGGATGGCCGGCGCCTGGAAACCTTCGCCCATGCCGAGGATCTTGTTGGTCTCGGCCATGCCCTTCCACTCTTCCTTGGACATGCCGTTGCCCAGATCCTTGTCGATCCAGGGGATGAGCGAACCGCCCAGCGGCACGCCGAAGTTGGCGGTCTCGGCACCCGAGAGCGAACGCTGCTTGGCGATCACTTTGCGATCGATTTCCAGGATGGCACTCTTGGGATCGTCCAAAAGCGCTTTGACCTCGGCGTTGAGCGTGCCGTACTGCGTGAGCAGCTCGCGCATGTGCTGCGCGCCGCCACCAGAAGCCGCCTGGTACGTCTGCGTGCTCATCCACTCCACCAGGCCCGCCTTGTAGAGCGCCCCCACGCCCATGAGCATGCAGCTCACGGTGCAGTTGCCGCCAATCCAGTCCTTGCCACCCTGGGTCAGGGCGTTCTGGATGACGGGCAGGTTGACCGGGTCCAGGACAATGACGGCGTTCTTGTCCATGCGCAGCGTGGACGCGGCATCGATCCAGTGGCCGGTCCATCCGGCGGCGCGCAGCTTGGGATAGACCTCGCTGGTGTAATCGCCGCCCTGGGCGGTGATGACGATATCGCAGCGCTTGAGCGCCGCGATGTCGTGCGCGTCCTGCAGCTTGGTTTCGTTCTTGGCCATCGCAGGCGCCTTGCCGCCCGCGTTGGAGGTGGAGAAAAACAGCGGTTCGATCAGGTCAAAGTCGCTTTCAGCGACCATGCGATCCATCAGCACGGAACCGACCATGCCGCGCCAGCCAACCAACCCCACGAGGGGTTCCTTCATTCCTGCGACGAGTTTCGTCATGTCAACGCCCTTCAGTTAAAAAACCGTTTTGCCCCGGCTCGTCTGGCCGGGGAGGGGCGTGACGAACCGGAGCTGTATCAGCCCTTGGTAATGGTTTTGGTGATGGCGGCCACGACGGCGTCACCCATGCCACGGGTACTGACCTTGGTCGTGCCTTCAGACCAGATGTCGGTGGTGCGCAGGCCGGACGCGAGCACGCTGCTGACCGCGGTTTCAATGCGGTCGGCGGCTTCGGTCTGGTTGAACGTGAATCTGAGCATCATGGCAGCAGACAGTATTGTAGCCAGAGGATTGGCCAGATTCTTGCCCGCGATGTCCGGCGCGCTGCCATGGCTGGGTTCGTACAGTCCCTGGTTCTTCGTGTTGAGCGAGGCCGAGGGAAGCATGCCGATGGAGCCGGTGAGCATGGAAGCCTCGTCGGACAGGATGTCGCCGAACATGTTGCCGGTGACGACGACGTCGAACTTCTTGGGCGCCCGCACCAGTTGCATGGCCGCGTTGTCCACATACATGTGCTCCAGCTCCACGTCGGGGTACTGGGCGTGCACCTCGGTCACCACGTCCTTCCAGAACTGGAAGGTTTCGAGCACGTTGGCCTTGTCGACGCTGGTCACCTTCTTGCTGCGCTTGCGCGCGGCCTGGAACGCCACGTGGGCGATGCGCTCGATCTCGGGCTTGCTGTAGCGCATCGTGTCGAAGGCTTCTTCCGCGCCGGGAAAGTGCCCGTCGGTGGCGGTGCGCCGGCCGCGGGGCTGGCCGAAGTAGATGTCGCCCGTCAGCTCGCGGATGATCAGGATGTCCAGGCCAGAGATCAACTCGGGCTTGAGGCTGGAGGCGCCGACCAATTCGGGGTAGCAGATGGCTGGACGGAAGTTGGCGAACAGGCCCAGGTGCTTGCGCAGGCCGAGGATGGCCTGTTCCGGGCGCAGCGGGCGGTCGAGCTTGTCGTACTTCCAGTCGCCCACGGCGCCGAAGAGCACCGCGTCGGCGTCCATCGCCAGCTTCAGCGTGGACTCGGGCAGCGGATGGCCGTGGGCCTCGTAGGCCGCGCCGCCCACCAGGGCAGATTCCATTTCGATCGGCAGCTCTAGTGCCTGAAGGACCCTGACCGCTTCGGCCACGATTTCGGTGCCGATGCCGTCACCCGGAAGAACTGCGATTTTCATGTGATGTGGAGTTGGGGATCGAGAAAGGTGTTCAGGCCGCCATCGTGTGCGCGAGCCAGGGCTTGGATGCCAGGCGTTCGGCCTCGAAGGCCGCGATCTTGTCTTTGTAGCGCAGCGTGAGTCCGATGTCGTCCAGCCCGTTGAGCAGGCAGTACTTTCGGAACGCCTGCACCTCGAAGGGGATTTCCTCGCCCTGCGGTTTGACGATCACCTGGCGCTCCAGGTCGATGGTGAGCTGGTAGCCCGGGAAGGCCGCCACTTCATCGAACAGCTGGGCCACCTGTGCTTCGGACAGCTGGATCGGCAACAGGCCATTCTTGAAGCAGTTGTTGAAGAAGATGTCGGCGTAGCTGGGCGCGATGATGGCGCGAAAGCCGTACTGGTCGATCGCCCAGGGGGCGTGCTCGCGGCTGGATCCGCAGCCGAAGTTCTTGCGCGCCAGCAGCACGGATGCACCGGCGTAGCGGGGCTGGTTGAGCACGAAGTCGGGGTTGGGCTTGCGGCTCGCCGGGTCCTGGCCCGGCTCCCCCTTGTCGAGGTAGCGCCACTCGTCAAACAGGTTCTGCCCGAAGCCGGTCTTGCGGATCGACTTGAGGAACTGCTTGGGAATGATGGCGTCGGTGTCGACGTTCTCGCGGTCCATCGGGGCCACCAGGCCCTTGTGGAGGGTGAATTTCTGCATGGTGATGTGTGCCTGTTTACTTGGCGATTTCCTGAACCTTTTCGCCGGCTTTTTCAATGCCCTTGCCGGCGGCCTGGCCGGCTTGCTTGGCGTCCTGCTTGACGCCGGTCCAGGTGTTGCACGCGGCCAGCGTCAGCGAGAAGGCGAAGGCGGCTGCGATCCATGCAATGCGTTTCATGTGAATCTCCTGAGGGTGGTTGCGGGGAAGGAAAGTCATGCGAAGGCGCGCACGTCCACGAAGTGGCCGTGCACTGCGGCAGCGGCGGCCATCGCGGGAGACACCAGGTGGGTGCGGCCACCAGCGCCCTGGCGGCCTTCGAAGTTGCGGTTGCTGGTGGAGGCGCAGCGCTCGCCCGGCTCCAGCCGGTCGGCGTTCATGGCCAGGCACATCGAGCAGCCAGGCTCACGCCATTCGAAGCCAGCTGCCTTGAAAATCTCGTGCAGGCCTTCGCGCTCGGCCTGCGCTTTCACCAGGCCGGAGCCCGGCACAACCAGGGCGAGCTTGACGTTCTTGGCCACCTTCTGGCCGAGCTTTTTCACAATGGCGGCCGCCTCGCGCATGTCTTCGATGCGGCTGTTGGTGCAGGAGCCGATAAATACCTTGTCGACGAAGATGTCGTTGAGCGGCTTGCCGGGCGACAGGTCCATGTAGGTCAGCGCGCGCTCGATGGCACCGCGCTTGTTGGCGTCTTTCTCGCGGTCGGGATCGGGCACCGAGCCGTCGATGCCAAGCACCATCTCGGGCGAGGTGCCCCAGGTCACCTGCGGCACGATCTGCGTGGCGTCGAGTTCGACCACGGCATCAAACTTCGCGTCAGCGTCCGACTGCAAGGTCTTCCAGTAGGCCACGGCCTGGTCCCATTCCACGCCAGTGGGCGAGAGCGGCCGACCCTTGACGTATTCGATGGTCTTGTCGTCCACCGCCACCAGGCCGGCGCGCGCACCCCCTTCGATCGCCATGTTGCACACGGTCATGCGGCCTTCCATGCTGAGCGATCGGATCGCCGAACCACCGAACTCGATGGTGTAGCCCGTGCCGCCAGCCGTGCCGATCTTGCCGATGATGGCCAGCACGATGTCCTTGGCGGTGCAGCCCTTGGCGAGCTGGCCTTCCACGCGCACCAGCATGTTCTTGGCCTTCTTGGCCAGCAGGGTCTGCGTGGCCAGCACGTGCTCGACCTCGCTGGTGCCGATGCCATGGGCCAGCGCACCGAACGCACCATGGGTGGAGGTGTGGCTGTCGCCGCAGACCACCGTCATGCCCGGCAGGGTGGCGCCGTTCTCCGGGCCGATCACGTGCACGATGCCCTGGCGCTTGGACATGAAGGGAAAGAACGCCGCCGCGCCAAATTCGGCAATGTTGCTGTCCAGCGTCGTGATCTGTTCCTTGCTGATCGGATCGGTGATGCCGTCGTACCCGAGTTCCCATCCGTTGGTGGGGGTGTTGTGGTCGGCGGTGGCCACCACCGAGCTGACCCGCCAGACCTTGCGGCCGGCCTGGCGCAGGCCTTCATAGGCTTGGGGGCTGGTGACTTCATGCACCAGGTGCCGGTCGATGTAGAGCACGGACGTGCCGTCCTCTTCGGTATGGACAACGTGTTCGTCCCAGATCTTGTCGTAGAGCGTGCGTGGCATGGCGTGGGTCTTGTCGTGGAGGAAGGATTTTAGGCCGCCTGGCGGACATCGGCGGTGCGGAGGTGATCCACCAGCAGGCGGGCGCTGGCGGGCAGGCTGGAGAAATCGCGGGCCACCAGCACGAGCTGGCGTTGGGCCCAGGGGTCGGTCAAGGCAACGGCCTGCAGCGCATCGCCGGTGCTCAGCAACTGGAAGGCGCGCTCGGGCATCACGCCCACGCCCAGGCCGTTGGCGATCATGCGGCACATGGCGTCCAGTCCGGTCACGCGGATGCGCACGCGCACGGCTGCGCCGGCCTGGGTGGCGGCCTGGTGCGTCGCCAGATGAATGGAGCTGTTGGCATGCAGGCCCACATGGTCGAAGGGCAGGGCGGCCTCGAAGGGCACAGGCCCTGCGCTGGCCAGCGGGTGTCCACGCGGCACGACCAGCACAAGGCTGTCGCGCCGATAGGGCAGGCTTTGCAGGCCGGCGATGCCCATGGCGCCGTTGCACAGGCCCAGATCGGTGGCGCCTTCCTTCACGGCGCGCAAGACCTCGGGGCTCAGGTGTTCCTCCAGATCGATCTTGATCTGGGGATGGTGACGCGCAAAGGCGCCCAGGTCTTCGGGCAGGAACTGCACGATGGCCGAGATGCTGGCATGCACCCGAACGTGCCCGCGCACGCCGTCGGCGTACTCGGCCAGTTCGCCTTGCATCTTCTCCAGACCGAACAGCACGGCGCGGGCGTGGTGCAGCAGGCCCTCGCCGGCCGGTGTCAGCCGCACGCCGCGCGCATGGCGGTGCAGCAAGGTGGTGCCCAGCGCATTTTCCAGATCCGACAGCCGCTTGCTGATCGCCGAAGCGGCGATGAACTCCCGCTCCGCCGCGCGCCCGATGCTGCCCAGCTCGCACACGGCCACGAAGAGCTGCAGCGAGGTGAGGTCGATCTGGCGGGCGAAGTTGCGTTCGGAGAGCATGGGCATCTGACTTCTCGTTTGGAGAGGTCTGAATGCGATTTTCCCTCAGATGGAGTGGCCATGGCATCTCCAAGGGCGATGGCTGGCTTGCTGCTACGCGCTGGCCAGAGCCGAAAAAAAGCCCGCCGGGCGGCGGGCTTTTCAAGGCGTGGGCGTCGATCAGCGGCTGGCCAGCGGCTTGACGTCGCGGCGCACCGAGCCGGTGAAGAGCTGGCGCGGGCGGCCGATCTTGTACTCGGGGTCGCTGATCATCTCGTTGAGCTGCGCGATCCAGCCGACGGTGCGGGCCAGCGCGAAGATGCCGGTGAACAGGTTGACCGGGATGCCGATGGCGCGCTGCACGATGCCGGAGTAGAAGTCCACGTTCGGGTAGAGCTTGCGCGAGACGAAGTACTCGTCTTCCAGCGCGATCTTCTCGAGTTCCTTGGCCAGCTTGAACAGGGGGTCGTTTTCAAGGCCCAGCTCCTGCAGCACCTCGTTGCAGGTTTCCTGCATCAGCTTGGCGCGCGGGTCGTAGTTCTTGTACACGCGGTGACCGAAGCCCATGAGCTTGACGCCGGAGTTCTTGTCCTTGACCTTTTCCATGAACTCGCCGACCTTGGAGACGCCGCCGTTGCGCTGGATGTCTTCCAGCATGTTCAGGCAGGCCTCGTTGGCGCCACCGTGGGCCGGGCCCCACAGGCAGGCCACGCCCGCGGCGATGGCGGCGAACGGGTTCGTGCCCGACGAGCCGCACAGGCGCACGGTCGAGGTCGACGCGTTCTGCTCGTGGTCGGCGTGCAGGATGAAGATGCGGTCGAGCGCGCGCTCGAGCACCGGGTTGACCTGGTACTCCTCGCAGGGCGTGCCGAACATCATGCGCAGGAAGTTGCCCGAGTAGCTCAGGTCGTTCTTCGGGTACATGTAGGGCTGGCCGATGCCGTACTTGTAGGCCATGGCGACCAGCGTCGGCATCTTGGCGATCAGGCGGATCGCGGCGATCTCGCGGTGCTTCGGGTTGTTGATGTCCGTGCTGTCGTGATAGAAGGCCGACAGGCCACCGACCAGACCGGTGAGCACGGCCATGGGGTGGGCATCGCGGCGGAAGCCCCGCAGGAAGAACTGCATCTGCTCGTTGACCATGGTGTGGTTGGTCACGAGCTTGTGGAAGTCACCACGCTGGGATTCGTTCGGCAGCTCGCCGTTGAGCAGCAGGTAGCAGGTGTCGAGGTAATCGCACTGCGTGGCCAGCTGCTCGATGGGGTAGCCGCGGTACAGCAGCTCGCCCTTGTCGCCATCGATGTAGGTGATGGCCGACTGGCACGATGCCGTGGACAGGAAGCCCGGGTCGTACGTGAACATGCCGGTCTGCGCGTAGAGCTTTCGGATGTCGATCACGTCCGGACCGATGTTGCCGGCGTAGACCGGCAGGTCGACGCTGGGGCCGCCGTTGGAAAACGACAGGGTGGCTTTGTTGTCTACGAGTTTCATGCAGGTTCCTCGGATGATGAGAGAGGTCGCAGGCCGCGCAGCAGTGCAAGCACTTGCGTCACGTCCTCGCGTTCGAGATCGCCTTGGAGGGGCTTTCGACCGAGCAGCAGATCCAGCAGGTCGTTGTCGGACAAGTCCATCAAGAGCCCGAGTGCATCGGCTTGGCGCACGGTTAAGCCAGATTCGTGCCTGGCGAAGAATCGCTCGATGAACAGATCGTTCTCGAGCAGGCCACGACGACACCGCCAGCGCAGCTTGCTCAGCGCGCGCTCGTCCAGCAAGGCATCCAGCAGGGGGGTGTCGGTCATGGGGTGGGGAAGTGAGCGCTCAGACCGAGCGCATCACCATCATTTCCTTGATTTTGCCGATGGCCTTCGTGGGGTTCAGGCCCTTGGGGCAGACGTCCACGCAGTTCATGATGGTGTGGCAGCGGAACAGGCGGTACGGGTCTTCCAGGTTGTCCAGGCGCTCGCTGGTGGCCTGATCGCGGCTGTCGGCGATGAAGCGGTAGGCCTGCAGCAGGCCGGCGGGACCGACGAACTTGTCCGGATTCCACCAGAAGCTCGGGCAGCTGGTGGAGCAGCTCGCGCATAGGATGCACTCGTACAGGCCGTTGAGCTCTTCGCGCTCTTCGGGGCTCTGCAGGCGTTCCTTCTCGGGAGCCACGGTTTCGTTGATCAGGTAGGGCTTGATGCTGTTGTACTGCTTGAAGAACAGCGTCATGTCCACGATCAGGTCGCGCACGACGGGCAGGCCCGGCAGCGGCTTGAGCACGATGTCGCCCTTGAGGGTGTTCATGTTGGTCAGGCAGGCCAGACCGTTCTTGCCATTGATGTTCATGGCGTCCGAGCCGCACACGCCTTCGCGGCACGAGCGGCGGAACGAGATGGAAGGATCCACTGCCTTGAGTTTCATCAGGGCATCGAGCAGCATGCGTTCGTGACCATCGAGTTCGACTTCGATGGTCTGCATGTAGGGCTTGGCATCCTTGTCCGGGTCGTAGCGGTAGATCTTGAATGTGCGTTTGGCCATGGTGTGTTCTCCGTGCGTCGTGGGTGCTGGGTGAAGGGGCTTCAGAAGGTGCGGACCTTCGGGGGCACCGACTCCACGGTCAGGGGCTTGAGGTTGACAGGCTTGTAAGTCAGGCTGTTGTCGGCGCTGTGCCACAGCGTGTGCTTCATCCACTCCGCGTCGTTGCGGCCCAGAGGGAACTGCGCGTCATCGGCCGGGCGCTCGTAGTCGTTCACCGTGTGGGCACCGCGGCACTCTTGGCGGGCGGCGGCCGAGGTCATGGTGGCCTGGGCGCACTCCATCAGGTTTTCCACTTCCAGCGCCTCGATGCGCGCGGTGTTGAACACCTTGGACTTGTCCTTGAGCGCGATGTTGCCCACGCGCGCGCGCATGGCGTTGATCTTGGCCACGCCCTCGTCCATGCTGGCCTGGGTGCGGAACACGCCGGCATGCTGCTGCATGGCCGCGCGAAGGTCGTTGGCCACGTCCTGGGCGTACTCGCCGTCGGAGGCGTTGTCCAGGCGGGCCAGGCGGGCCAGCGTCTTGTCCGCCGCGTCGGCGGGCAGGGGCTTGTGGGTCTTGTTCTTGTCGTTGTACTGGACGATGTGGTTGCCGGCGGCACGGCCGAACACCAGCAGGTCCAGCAGCGAGTTGGTGCCCAGGCGGTTGGCGCCGTGCACGCTCACGCAGGAGCATTCGCCCACGGCGTAGAGGCCGTTGACGACCTTCTGGTTGCCCTGGCCATCGGGGGTGACGACCTGTCCGTGGATGTTGGTCGGGATGCCGCCCATCTGGTAGTGAATGGTGGGCACCACGGGTATCGGCTCGCGCGTGATGTCCACGTTGGCGAAGTTCACGCCGATCTCGTACACCGAGGGCAGGCGCTTGTGGATCGTCTCCGCGCCCAGGTGGTCCAGCTTGAGCAGCACATAGTCCTTGTTGGGACCGCAGCCTCGGCCTTCCTTGATCTCCTGGTCCATGCAGCGGCTGACGAAGTCGCGCGGTGCCAGGTCCTTGAGCGTGGGCGCATAACGCTCCATGAAGCGCTCGCCTTCGCTGTTGAGCAGGATGGCGCCTTCGCCGCGGCAGCCTTCGGTCAGCAGCACGCCAGCGCCGGCCACGCCGGTGGGGTGGAACTGCCAGAACTCCATGTCCTGCAGCGGGATGCCGGCGCGC
>NZ_JAHCKK010000122.1 GCF_026125825.1 Hydrogenophaga sp.
AGATCAGATGCGCAAAAGGCGATCGGCCCGACAGGGTGAAATAGTTGCCCTTGGCGAACCAGGCCCGGGGCACGTGCTCGGCGGCCAGACCGCGAACGCGCCGCGCCAGATCGCAGGCCCCCAGGCCGGCTGCGTTGACCACCGTGCGCGCCCGCAGGCGCGTGCCGTCGCGGGTCTGCACCTCGATGCCGGCTTCGACCACGGCGAGGTGCTCCACCTGCGCGTGGCACGCCACCATGCCACCCGCGTGCTCCAGGTCGCCCTGCAGCGACAGCATGAGGCCGTGGCTGTCCACGATGCCCGTCGAAGGTGAGTGCACCGCGCCCAGGCACTCCAGTTGCGGTTCGAGTTCACGCGCCTGCGCGCGGTCGAGCAAGCGCAGGTCGTCCACCCCGTTCGCGCGGGCCTTCTCGATGATCGACGGCAGAGCCGCCAGCTGCGATGGCGTGTGGGCCACGATGAGCTTGCCGCAACGCTGGTGGGCAATCCCCCGGTCCGCGCAATGCGCGTACAAGGCGCGCTTGCCTTCAACGCAAAGCCGCGCCTTGAGCGAGCCCGCCGGATAGTAGATGCCGGCGTGAATCACCTCGCTGTTGCGTGAACTCGTGCCCGTGCCGATGTCGGCCTCTCGCTCCAGCACCATCACCTCGCGCCCCGCCAGGGCCAGGGCGCGCGCCACGGCGAGCCCCACCACGCCAGCCCCCACCACCAGGGCATCGACCTGCTCAAATGCCGCGCTCATGGCCCTGCCTCAGCGGTGGCGGTCCACCAGCTCCTGCACATAGCGCGCCGGAATGGCGTACGAGATGCCCGAGGGCTGGCTCAGCGCCGACTCGCGCGTGTTCTTGATGAGCACCATGTTCATCACCCCCATCACATCGCCCGTGTCGGGGTCGAACAAGGGCCCGCCGCTGTTGCCAGGGTAAGCCGTGGCGTCGAGCTGGAAGATGTCGAAAGTCCCGTTGCGCAGGCTGCGGATCGCCTGCTCCCGCAAGCGCTCCGCAGACGGGCTGGGCAGCGCCGCCGAGGTGATGGTGGACACCGTCGCGCGGTGCGTGACGTGCGAGAACCCCAGGGAGCCGCCAATGGGAAACCCCATGAAGGCGAGGTCGTCGCCCTCCCTCACGCGGCGAGAATCCCCGATCTTGAGCGCGGGCCCGGGCGCGCCCGACACACGCAGCAGCGTCAAATCGCGCGCCACATCGGTCTCCAGCACCGTGGCCGTGCGCATCTGCCAATCGCCCTGCCCCACGCGCACCTGGACCACCAGCGAGCCCTCATCGCCGTCCGGCGGCAACACATGGGCATTGGTCACCACCATGTCGCCGCGCGCGACCAGAAACCCCGCGCCCCGCAATTGAAAGCGCGGGTTGTCCGTGGTCCTGAACGTCCCGACCAGCACCACGGAGGGCTTCACGCGCACCACCGTGTCGGCCAGCCCCGCCCAGGCACTCGCCGCGCACAGGCATGCAGTCACCCCAAGGCACAGGGCATGAAAAAGGCGTCGTCTCATTTCACATCCGCGGGCTCGGCCCGCATCGATTTGACCAGCTTGCGCAGCAGGTGCCACACCAGCATGACCGGCGGCATGCGCAGCCAGTGCCCGCGCAGGTAGAGGATGAACCGCGCCGTCGGCGTCCACGCATCCGATGCAGACGCATGAGCAGGGCGAAGCGCCCGCAGGAAAAGCGCGTCCAGCACACGCTGGCGCCAGGGCGCCAGCTGCACGGCAGGGCTGGCGCGCAGCGCATCGGTCACCGTGGCCGGAATGGGCGCGTCGAGCAGCAGCCCCGCATAGCGCAAAGCCTGGTGCAGAGGCCATTCCAGCTGCAAGGCGCGGGCCCGCGCAAGCAATTCGGTCCAGAAGCCCGGCTGCACAGCGAACTCGCGCAGCAACGCATCCAGATCGACCAGGCCCCGAAGGCCCAGTTCAAGATCGCCCTCATGGAACAGGTGCGCCACACTGTGCAACACCATGTCGGCCGGGCACAGCACCTGGATGCGCGGATCGTCACCCACCGCCCGGGCGCTGGCCAGCAGCAGGTCGGAATCGGGCTTGAGCCGGGCCGTCAGCGGCATGATCGCGTGGTGCACATCGAGCACGGTGCCGCGCTTCATGTGCTTGAGCGGCGGCAGCTCGTGCATCCATGTGCGGTAGTAGCGCTGGTCGTAGGCATCGCGGTTCATGGACACCCAGCCGCCCATCATCAGCGCCGACTCCACTTCGGCCAGGCGATGCCTGGGCACCAGAATGTCCACGTCCGACACCATGCGGCCCCGCGACGCGTCCAGCCCCGCCATGGTGTAGGCCGCGCCCTTGAGCAGCACCACCGGCAAGCCGATGGACTCCAGCGCCCGCGCAATCTCCACCACCTCGTAGCGCAGCTCGGTGTGCTGTCGGGCCGCCAACGCCATGGCCGAACCCAGATGCCGCCGGGGGGCCGGCGGCAGTTGATCCCACACCCCCGATGTCTGCGCACCGCGACCAATGCGGGCAAGCACGTCGGCCTGGCGCGCCTGGCGAATCAGCAGGTCCCAGGCACCCGGGCTCAAGGCAACCAGGCTGTCGGGGCGCTTCAGGGCCGCCACAAGGGTGTCGATGCGAGGCAGCGTCATGCGGGTGAAGCGGCCAGGGCATCGAACCAGGCGATGGCCTCGTCGAGGTGACCGTACTGCAGATCGTGACAGCCACACCCGTCCACGAGCGCCGCCAGGGCTTGAAAACCTTCGCGCCCATGCACGTGGTGGTTGAAGCTGTTGGACGCCAGCTCCACCAGCGCGCTGGGCTTGGGGCGCGCTTCCACGGTCAGCGGGGCCTCCCTCTTGAACTGGGGGAAGACCACCCACGCCGGCCGGGCCGGCTGGTCTGCGCGCGCCAGGCTGTCCCGCGAAATGCGCATGTGGGCCACCGTGCCCTTCATCGTGTCCCGCGCCACCGGCCCGAAACTCGCGCCCGGCGCCCGTTGGCGAATGACCTCGATCGACTCGTTCTTCAGGCTCACCGGGCGCGGCGACGGCGTCACCAGCCCCGACACCGGGTCGAGCAAAGCCATCTCGTCGGAGAGCAGGCGCCAGCCACTGAGCATGAGCGCCGCGCACAGCGTGCTCTTGCCCGAACCCGGCGGCGCCGGCAGAACCAGCACGCGCCCACCCCGTTCCAGCACCGCCGAATGAATCGTGATCCACGTGTGGCAGTAGCTGGTCACGCACCAGTTCATGCCCCACTCCAGAAAGGCGAACGCCTCACCGTACGCCAGAGGCGTGAACGGCTGGAAGCCGTCCATCTCGAACACGCACACGGTCTTGAGCAGGCGGCGACTGGGCTTCACCCTCACATGGAAATCGGCAAAGACGTCGTCCCCCGTCAACACCTCATGCTCGGGATACAGCGCCTGCAAGCCCTCGGCCACCACCGCGATCGGGCTGCGAATGTGCATGACAAACGGGGGAAGGCGCAGATAAAGGCCCTCAGCACGCAACCGGCGCGCCAGTTCCTCGGGTGAGAGCGCGGCCAGCGCCTGCGTGGACCTTACCCCTGATGGCACTCGATCAAACCCATGGACTCGAATTGCACAAGCAAGGACTGCAGCATGTCCAGTTCCTCCTGCGCGGGCTCCACAAGGCCCATGGCCTGAGCGAGGCTTTGGGCATCCTGGGCCTGCCCGGCACGCAGCAGATCAAACGCCTCACCGGCAACAGGCGTCAGCGCGTGAAGACTGCCGCTGGCGTCGTCGTACACGACCACGCCATCCGGCCAATGCTGAACCGCAAAATGATCGGCCCGGGCACAACCGAAGTTGCCCGGCACCTGCGACAAGGTCACAGGAAGGCTGGGCCGTAGATCATGTCAAAGTAGGCCATCGTCTGCGACAGCGTCCAGGTCGTCCCTGCAAAGGGCGACCACACACCTTGACCGTTCCAGATCGCACGGCACTGGCTCTTGGTCAGGAGCACGCGCGTCGAATCGTTGTTGAAGGCCGTGGCCGTCAGGAACGCCGCCGCCACGTGGCGCGCCAGCGCCGCGTTGTTGCGGTTGCCACCTTGGTCGAGCACTTCCTGGATCGTCAGCTTGCCGTAGGCGTTGCCGGGATCGCGGGTGAAGCCCGTCGTGGTGGAGATGAACTTGGTTTCCTTGAACTTCGTTGCCAGGCCGGCTTCGCTGTTCTTCCAGTAGCCATGCGACTTGCACTCGTAGTCGGTCTTGATCGCACGGCCCTGGCTGACCTTCATGTGCGCGGCAGCCAGCGACGAGAACGAGGACGGGCGGATGCAGGTGTGGTCACCGGCCAGCACGCTGTTGCTCTTCAAGGCGGCCATCACCGGGGCGGCCGACAGACCTGCGCGCACCAGGCGGCGACGCGACACGCCAGATGCGGGTTGCTGAGACGGGGTGGAAGAATCGATCATCTTGTTTACCTCTCTTGCAAGACAGGCCCAGGTGCGGATGGAAGCCCAATAGGAGCTTGAGCCTTTGGTAGCGCAAGTATAGACCACGCGCAACAAAAAGTAAGCAAATACGGGTCAAAAGCGGACATATTGCCCGTTTGGAATGCCCTCGGGACGGGCGGAATTCCAAGAGGCGCGTGCGAGGCATTGACAGCACTCTCTCAACAAGCGCTCAGAACATTTTGATTTTCCTCGGATTCGGCTGAACCGCGCAGGCATCCGAAATAGAAAAGCCCGGAATCTCACGATTCCGGGCTTTCGTCAAAATGGTCGGCGTGGCGGGATTCGAACTCGCGACCCCTTGCACCCCATGCAAGTGCGCTACCAGGCTGCGCTACACGCCGACAAGCCTCAAATTATAGCGTCCAAAAGAGGGCAAATCAGGCGGAGTGGTTCAGAAGCTCACGAATTTCAAGCAGTTCGCGCCGAACATCGTGCAGAAGGCCGCCCGAACCGGTGTGCACCGGGTATTCGGCTTCGATCAGAGGGATCACCACCTCACCGTGAACAACCTCATCGAGGTCGATCACATCAATGGCCTCGTCCTCCTCGTTGCGGCGCTTGTCGCGCTCGGCCTGCACAATTTCCTGCAGCTTGTTGCGCGCGCCGCTGATGGTGAAGCCCTGGTCGTACAGAAGCTCGCGAATGCGGCGGATCATCAGCACCTCATGGTGCTGGTAATAGCGGCGATTGCCGCGCCGCTTCATGGGCCTGAGTTGGGTGAATTCCTGCTCCCAGTACCGCAGCACGTGCGGCTTGACGCCACACAGCTCGCCCACCTCACCAATGGTGAAGTAGCGTTTGGCTGGAATGGGTGGAAGGGTTTTTTCCATGAAAATCAAGGCGGTACAGACCGAACCTTGAAATCTACTCTAACTGGCGCATGTGTGCGCGCAAGGGTGAACATTTCCGTGTGAAATGTTGCAACGCACCGCACACCCCAAAAAAAACGCCCCAATCTGGGGCGTTCTGTGTTGGGAAGCGCGCAACGTTGGTCAAGCGGCCAACGCCATCGCGCGGTGCGTTCACCCCCCGATGATGGCGGTCTGCACCTGTTCCTTGAGCTTGGGACTGGCATGAAACGTCACCACGCGGCGCGCTTCAATGGCCACGGGCTCACCCGTTCTCGGGTTGCGCCCAGGCCGGGGCGCCTTGGTGCGGATCTGGAAATTGCCGAAGCCCGAGATCTTCACGTCGGTGCCGTTCACCAGGCTGTCGGTGATCAGATCGAAGAAAGCATCGATCATGTCCTTGGATTCGCGCTTGTTCAGACCGATCTGGTCAAACAGCAGCTCCGCGAGCTGCGCCTTGGTCAAGGCAGGCGTCTCCAGGCTTTCCACAGCGAGTTCCATGCGGGCATTCTCCATGTTGTTCGTATCAGGCTCGCAACCGGCCAGCCACACGCTGGGCGACCGCCGCGACGGCGGCGTCGACGGTCGCGTCGATGTCCTCTTCGGTCAGTGTAGCGTCGTCGCGGTTGAGCACCAGCCGCACCGCCAGGCTTTTTTCATCCGCGGCGAGTGCCCCGGCCGTCGTGCCTTCGGGTGCCACCTGCTTCTTGGGCCGGTACACGTCGAACAACACCACGTCGCGCAACCAGGGGCTGGCCGGCGAGCGGATCGCCTCCAGCACGGCGGCATGCGTCACCGACTCCTTCACCACAATGGCCAGGTCGCGCTCCACAGCCTGGTAGCGGCTCACCGGCTGGTAGGCCGGCACGGGACGGTCCAGCACCGCATCGAGATCCAGCTCGAAGAGCACCGGCGCCTGCGCCACCTCGTAGCCCTGGCGCCAGCGGGGATGCAGTTCACCCACATGCCCAATGCAGCGGTCGTCCAGCCACACACTGGCGCAGCGACCCGGGTGCATCGCCGGGTGCTCGGCCACCTTGAAGGCCGGCCGGCGCGGCGCCAGCAGCGCCTGCACGTCGCCCTTCACATCGAAGAAATCCACCGCGCGCTCGGCGCTGCCCCACTGGAGCATGTCGGTCCCGCCATAGGCCAGACCCGCCACACGCATGGGCTGGCGGAAGCCGGCCACGGTCGTGTCGCTCTCCACGATGGTCGCATCCTTGAAGAACACGCGCCCCACCTCGAACAGGCGCACGCGATCCGTCCTGCGATCCAGGTTGAACTTGAGCACCGCCAACAGGCTGCCCAGCAGCGACGAGCGCATCACGCTCATCTGGCTGGCGATCGGGTTGAGCAGGCGGATCGGGTCGGCATTGCCGGCCAGCTCGCGCTCCCAGCGCTCTTCCACGAAGCTGAAATTGATGGTCTCCTGGTAGCCCAGCTGGGCCAGGCTGCGGCGAACCGCAAACGGACCCCGGCGCGCCTCGGTGCGGATCTTGGCCGTGATGGGCGCCAGCGGCGGCGTGTCGGGCAGCTTCTCGTAGCCGACGATGCGCGCCACCTCTTCGATCAGATCCTCTTCGATCTGCAGATCAAAACGGTAGGCCGGCGGCACCACCGTGAGCACGCCATCGCCCTCTTGCACCGGCAGGCCCAGGCGGCGCAGAGCGCCCGCGCACTCGGCCTGGCTCACCGGCATGCCGATCACCTTGGCCGCGCGCGCCACCCGCAACGTCACCGGTTGCGCTTTGGGCAGCTGCACCACCTGGTCGTCCAGCACCGCGGCCTGACCACCGCAGATCTCCAGCACCAACTGCGTGATGCGCTCCACGTGCTCGGGCGTGGTGGACGGGTCCACCCCCCGCTCGAAGCGGTGCCCGGCATCGGTCGAGAAGTTGTAGCGGCGCGAACGGCCCGCGATGGACTTCGGCCACCAGAAAGCGGCTTCAATGTAGATGTTCTGCGTGTCGTCCGACACCGCCGTGGAGTCACCCCCCATGATGCCGGCCAGCGACTCGACGCTCTGATCGTCCGCGATCACACCCACCTGCGCGTCCACCGCCACCGTGTTGCCATTGAGCAGCTTGAGCGATTCGCCCTCCCGGCCCCAGCGCACCTGCAGACCACCGTGGATCTTGTCGAGGTCGAAGATGTGCGACGGGCGGCCCAGCTCGAACATCACGTAGTTCGAAATGTCCACCAGCGGCGAGACGCTGCGCTGGCCGCAGCGCGCCAGCCGATCGACCATCCAGGCCGGCGTGGTGGCGCGCGTGTTCACGCCGCGCACGATGCGCCCGGTGAAGCGGCCGCACAGATCAGGCGCCTCCACGCGCACCGGCAGGCGGTCCGGCAGCGGGGCCGCCACCGGAGCGAACACGGGCTCGATCAAAGGCGACCCGGTGAGCGCCGACACCTCGCGGGCAATGCCGTAAACACTCAGGCAATGCGCCAGGTTGGGCGTGAGCTTGAGTGTGAACAGCATGTCGTCCAGCGCAAGCTGTTCGCGGATGTCGCGGCCCACGGGGGCATCGGCCGGCAACTCCAGCAAACCGCCATGGTCTTCAGACAACTTGAGCTCGCGCGCCGAGCACAGCATGCCCTGGCTCTCCACACCGCGCAGCTTGCCCAGCTTGATCTGGAACGGCTTGCCGTCTTCGCCGGGGGGCAGCTCCGCCCCCACCAGCGCGCACGGCACCTTGATGCCCACGCGCGCATTGGGCGCGCCGCAGACGATGTTGAGCAGACTGCCCTGCCCCACATCCACCTGGCACACGCGCAGGCGATCGGCATTGGGGTGTTGCACGGCGTCCTTGATCTCGCCCACCACCACCTTGGTAAACGGCGGCGCCACCGGCTCCAGCTCTTCGACCTCCAGACCAGCCATGGTCAGGGTGTCGGCCAGTTGCTGGCTGTTCAGGGGCGGATTGCAGAAGGCACGCAGCCAGGATTCGGGAAATTGCATGTCGTGGTCTCAGCGGAACTGGGCGAGAAAACGGACGTCACCGTCGAAGAACAGACGCAGGTCGTTGACCCCGTAGCGCAGCATCGTCAGGCGGTCCGGCCCCATGCCGAAAGCAAAGCCGATGTAGCGCTCGGGATCCAGGCCCATGTTGCGCACCACGTTCGGGTGCACCTGCCCTGAGCCCGCCACCTCCAGCCAACGCCCCGCCAGGGGGCCGTGCTGGAACTGGATGTCAATCTCCGCGCTGGGCTCGGTGAAGGGAAAGAAACTCGGGCGGAACCGCAGCACGAGATCGTCGGACTCGAAGAACGTGCGGCAGAAATCCGTGAAGACGTACTTCAGGTCCTTGAAGCTCACGTTCTCGCCCACCCACAGGCCTTCGCACTGGTGGAACATCGGCGAATGCGTCGCGTCGCTGTCCACGCGATAGGTGCGGCCGGGCGCAATCACCCGGATCTCGGGCATGGGGCGACCGGCATCCAGGGCGGCGCGATGGCGCTTGACGTGCTGCACCGCATGGCGGATCTGCATCGGGCTGGTGTGCGTGCGCAGCAGGTTGGGCGCCTTCTCGCTGCCCCCCTCCACGTAAAACGTGTCGTGCATTGAACGCGCGGGGTGGTCCTCCGGCGTGTTCAAGGCGGTGAAGTTGAACCAGTCGGACTCGATCTCGGGGCCGTCGGCCACCTCGAAACCCATGGAGCCAAAAATCGCTTCAATGCGCTCCAGCGTCAGGCTCACCGGGTGAAGGCCACCCTGGCCGCGCTGGCGGCCGGGCAAGGTCACGTCCAGCGCCTCGGCCTTGAGTTGCGCCTGCAACTCGGCATCGGCCAGGGCCTGGCGCCGCTCGGTCAGCGCGCCTTCGATCGCCTGCTTGGCCTGGTTGATGGCCGCGCCGCGGGACTTCTTCTCTTCCACGGAGAGGGCACCCAGGCCCTTCATCAGCTCGGTGATGCGGCCCGACTTGCCCAGGTACTGGGCCTTGGCGTTTTCCAGATCGGCCGGCGTGGCGGCTTGAACAAACCCGGCACGGGCGCTCTCGACCAATGCGTCCAACTCGTTCATGTGTGTGCTTGAATCGTTGGGAAATAAAAAAGGGGTTGAAGCCAGCGAGGGAACCCCTCAAGCCTCAACCCCTTTGAGCGACGGCGCACACCGCCGTGAGGCGGCGCGCTCCTGCCGTGAATCAAGCGGCCAGCTTGGCTTTGACTTGCTCCACGATGCTGCCAAAGGCAGCCGGATCGTTCACCGCCAGATCGGCCAGCACCTTGCGGTCGATCTCGATCTGGGCCTTCTTCAGGCCGTTGGCGAACTGGCTGTACGTCAGGCCGCAAGCACGGGCGCCAGCGTTGATACGGGCGATCCAGAGTTGACGGAAGACGCGCTTTTTCGTGCGGCGATCACGGTAGGCATATTGCCCAGCCTTCATCACCGCCTGCTTGGCGATGCGGAAGACGTTGCCGCGGCGGCCGCGGAAACCTTTGGCCAGAGCCAGAACCTTTTTGTGTCGGGCGCGAGCCGTTACACCACGTTTGACGCGAGGCATGTGTGTTCTCCTTGTTCGTCGTTGATCAAATGCCCATGCCGGGCAGCATCTGTGCCATGTGACCCATGTTGGTCTCATGCACGGTGACTGCTCCACGCAGG
>NZ_JAHCKK010000123.1 GCF_026125825.1 Hydrogenophaga sp.
TGTGGCCACGCTCGTCCACCAGGATGACGCGATCGGCATCGCCATCGAGCGCGATGCCGTAGTCGGCACCGTGCGCCTTCACGGCCTCCAGCAAGGCCTGCGGGTGGGTCGCGCCCACGTGGTGGTTGATGTTGAGCCCGTCGGGCGAACAGCCGATCTTGATGACCTCGGCACCCAGCTCGTGAAACACGGCGGGTGCGATTTGGTAGGCCGCCCCATTGGCGCCATCCACCACGATCTTGAGGCCCTTGAGCGTGAGATGGTGGGCGCAGGTGCTCTTGCAGAACTCGATGTAGCGGCCGGCCGCGTCATCGAGCCGGCGCGACTTGCCCAGCATCGCCGACTCCACCCACACGGGGGGCTCCTCCAGCGCGGCTTCCACCGCGAGCTCCCAGTCGTCCGGCAGCTTGGCCCCCAGTGCGCTGAAAAACTTGATGCCGTTGTCGGCAAACGGGTTGTGACTGGCCGAGATCACCACCCCCAGGCTGGCGCGCTGCGCCCGCGTGAGATAGGCCACCGCCGGCGTCGGCACCGGGCCGAGCAACACGACGTCCACCCCCGCCGAGTTGAAACCCGACTCAAGCGCGGATTCCAGCATGTAGCCGGAAATGCGCGTGTCCTTGCCAATCAGCACCGTCGGGTGCGCCTCCGTGCGCCGCAGCACACGCCCCACGGCGTGCGCCAGGCGCAAAACGAAGTCAGGGGTGATGGGGGCCTGGCCCACGGTGCCTCGGATGCCGTCGGTGCCAAAGTATTTGCGGGCCATGTTGCTCCTGTCCTCTCTCTTGTTGTGCGATCCCGCCATTATCGTGGGCGGGCCTGACGGTCAGCCGGTTTGCAACGCCTGCCAGACCTTCAATGCGTCGACCGTGTCACGCACATCGTGCACACGCACCACACGCGCACCGCGCTCCACCGCCAGCAAGGCCGCCGCCACACTGGCCGCCGCGCGGTCGGCGGGCCGCTCGTGGCCCGTGACCGCACCCAGCGTGGACTTGCGCGACCAGCCAGCCAGAAGGGCGAAACCCAGGGGAAGCAGCTCGGCCTGCCGCGCGAGCAGGCTCAGGTTTTGCGCCACGGTCTTGCCAAAGCCGATGCCGGGGTCCAGCACGATGCGCTCCCGCTCCACGCCTTTCGACACCAGCGCGCCAGCTTGTCGGGCCAGGAAGTCGAGCACCTCGGGCAACACGTCACCCTCCATGGGAGCCACCTGCATGGTCTGGGGATCGCGGTGCATGTGCATCAGACACACCCCGCATCGCGGGTGCGCCGCCACGGCCTGCAGCGCATCGCCGCGCCGCAGGGCCCAGATGTCATTGACGATGTCGGCCCCGGCATCGAGCACGGCGCGCATCACCTCGGGCTTGTAGGTGTCCACCGAGATCGGCACGCCCAGACGCACCGCCGCCCGAACCACCGGCAGCACGCGCGCCAGCTCCTCGTCCAGCGGCACGGCGGGGCTGCCCGGGCGAGTCGATTCACCACCGATGTCCAGCATGTGAGCGCCCTCCTTGAGCAACTGCTCGCAATGCCCCAGCGCAGCGGCCGTGCTGGCATGCTGCCCGCCATCCGAGAACGAGTCCGGTGTAACGTTGACGATGCCCATGACACGCGGGCTGGTGAGGTCGATATCGAAGCGGGAGGTTTGCCAGCGCATGGAGAAAAGTAAAAACGGTAGAAACGACAACGGGGCCGAAGCCCCGTGTGTGCGTGAAGAGCCCGCGCCGATCAGGCGGCCGAGGGCGTGGGATCGGTGCTCACCGCGGGGGTGCCACCGCTGCCACCACCGCCACCCACCGACGGATTGCGCGGCGTCCAGTCCTTGGGCGGGCGCGGGGGCTTGCCGGCCATGATGTCGTCGATCTGGTCCGAATCGATGGTTTCCCACTCCAGCAGCGCGGTGGCCATGGCATGCATCTTGTCGCTGTGCTGCTCAATCAGGTCGCGCGCCAGCTTGTACTGGGCGTCGATGATGCGGCGCACCTCGGCATCCACCTTCTGCATCGTGGACTCGCTCATGTTGGTGGTCTTGGTCACCGAGCGGCCCAGGAACACTTCACCCTCGTTCTCGGCATAGACCATGGGGCCCAGCGCGTCGGTCATGCCGTAGCGCATCACCATGTCGCGGGCGATGGTGGTCGCGCGCTCGAAGTCGTTGGAAGCGCCCGTGGTCATCTGGTTCATGAACACTTCTTCGGCGATGCGGCCACCAAACAGCATGCTGATCTGGTTCAGCATGTAGTCCTTGTCGTAGCTGTAGCGGTCCTGTGCAGGCAGGCTCATGGTCACGCCCAGCGCGCGGCCGCGCGGGATGATGGTGACCTTGTGCACCGGATCGCACTTGGGCAGCAGCTTGCCGATGAGCGCGTGGCCCGACTCGTGGTACGCCGTGTTGCGGCGCTCTTCCTCGGGCATCACCATGCTCTTGCGCTCGGGGCCCATGAAGATCTTGTCCTTGGCCTTCTCGAAATCCTGCATCTCCACCACGCGCGCATTGCGGCGCGCGGCCATCAGGGCGGCTTCGTTGCACAGGTTGGCCAGATCGGCACCGCTCATGCCCGGCGTGCCGCGCGCAATCACGCTGGCGTTCACATCGGTACCCAGCGGCACCTTGCGCATGTGCACGTTCAGAATCTGCTCGCGGCCACGGATGTCGGGCAGCGTGACATAGACCTGGCGGTCAAAACGGCCCGGGCGCAGCAACGCGGCGTCCAGGATATCCGGCCGGTTGGTCGCGGCGACCACGATCACGCCCAGGTTGGTCTCGAAGCCGTCCATCTCCACCAGCATCTGGTTGAGGGTCTGCTCGCGCTCGTCGTTGCCGCCACCCAGGCCTGCGCCACGCTGGCGGCCCACGGCGTCGATTTCGTCGATGAAGATGATGCAAGGCGCATTCTTCTTGGCGTTCTCGAACATGTCGCGCACGCGGGCCGCGCCCACGCCGACAAACATTTCCACGAAGTCCGAACCCGAGATGCTGAAGAACGGCACCTTGGCCTCACCGGCGATGCCCTTGGCCAGCAACGTCTTGCCCGTGCCTGGGGGGCCCACCAGCAGCAGGCCGCGCGGAATGCGCCCACCGAGCTTCTGGAACTTGGCCGGGTCCTTGAGGAAGTCCACGACCTCCTTGACCTCTTCCTTGGCCTCATCGCAGCCCGCCACGTCGGCGAAGGTCACGGTGTTGTTGTTCTCATCGAGCATGCGGGCCTTGCTCTTGCCGAAGCTGAATGCCCCGCCCTTGCCGCCGCCCTGCATCTGTCGCATGAAGTAGATCCAGACGCCGATCAGCAGCAGCATCGGGCCCCAACTCACCAGCAGCGTCATGAGCAGCGAGCTCTCTTCGCGCGGGCGCACATCGAACTTGACGTTGTTGTTGATCAGGTCGCCCACCAGACCCCGGTCGAGGTAGGTCGCGGTGGTGCGCACGCGACGGTCATCCTGCGTGACCGCCACGATCTCGGTACCGCCCTGGCCTTCCTGGATGGTCGCGCTCTTGATGCGTTGGGCCTTGACCTCGTCGAGGAACTCGGAATACCCCATGTAACCCGAACCCGCCGCGGAGCGCGTATCGAACTGCTTGAAGACGGTGAAAAGCACCATGGCGATAACCATCCACACGGCGATTTTCGAAAACCACTGGTTGTTCAAGTGCAGCTCCTGGAGACGATAGTGACTGACAAGCTCATATGTTTCCCATTCTAGGACTTTCAAGCCCTCATGCCCCTGGGGCATGACGTGGCAATGTCAATCAAAGGGTTGGCTTTTTTCAATGGTGCCGGGGCGCAAAGCCCTCAACCAGACCTTTTGAGACCCAGTCCCACCAGGAAGGTTTCCGAGGATTTGTCCCGGGATGCCTTGGGTTTGACCGCCTTGACCGTGCGAAAGGTCTCGCGAAAGAGCGCCACCATGGGGTCGTAGGCCCCTCCGTGGAACAGCTTGACCACCAGCGCGCCGTCTGGTTTGAGGTGATGAACGGCAAAATCCACCGCGAGTTCGACCAGATCGGAGATCCGGGCCGCATCGGTCATGCCGATGCCCGAGAGGTTCGGCGCCATGTCCGACACCACCAGATCGACCTGCTGCACGCCGCGGTCCACCAGGGCCTGCTCCAGCTCGGCGAGCACCGCCGCCTCGCGGAAATCGCCCTGGATGAAGTGCACGCCCTCCACCGCCTCCATGGGCAGCATGTCCAGCGCGACAATGGTTCCGTGCAATTCACCCACGGCCGCCCCGTTCGGGCTGAGCCGACGGCGCAGGTACTGGCTCCACGCACCGGGCGTGGAGCCCAGATCGACGACCGCCTGCCCGGGTCGAACCAGCCCCAGCGTTTCATCGATTTCCTGGAGCTTGTAGGCCGCCCTCGCACGGTAACCATCCTTCTGCGCCAGGCGCACGTAGGGGTCGTTGACGTGCTGGTTGAGCCAGGCCTTGTTGACCTTCTTGCTCTGTGTTTTGACTTTCATGCCCATAAGGGACGCCCGGGGTCTGTGTAAACGATAATTGTCCCATGCCCCAGATCACACTCACCCCCGCCCAGCGCAAAGTCCACCGAGCCGAGGCCCACCACCTCGATCCCGTCGTCCACATCGGCGGCGACGGCCTGAGCGCCTCGGTGAAGAAAGAGGCCGACGCCGCGCTCAAGGCCCACGGCCTGATCAAGATCCGGGTGCTCAACGACGACCGTGCCGCCCGCGAAGCCATGCTCCAGACCCTGGCCGACGAGCTCGATGCCGCGCCCATCCAGCACATCGGCAAGCTGCTGGTGCTCTGGCGCCCCATGCCGGAGAAGGAAAAAACCGTCGACGAGGACCGCAAGCCGGGCCCGCGCGACGTCAAGGTGCTGAAATTCAGCAAGCGCGGCGGCCAGCGGCCCGAGGTCAAGGTGGTGCGCGTGCTGGGCAACCAGCGCCTCACGCCGGGCGGACAGGTCAAGCGCGCCAAGGTCATGAAAAAGAGCGTCAAGAAGAGCGCGCAATCCCAATAGCCGCGATAGCCTGCGGCTCTCCGTTCGTGCAGGGCTGCGCCTTGAACTTCCCTCATACCGCCACATCTGAGAACGCATGAACGACCGAACCGCCCCAGCCACCCTCAACCCGCTGCTCGACTTCAGCGACCTGCCTCGCTTCGATGCCATCTCGCCAGCGGCGGTGGGGCCCGCCATGGACCTGCTGCTGCAGGCCGCGAGCACCGCGCTGGAAGAGGTCACGGCACCCGGATTCCCCAACGACTGGGCCCGCATCTCCCTCACCCTGGACGTGCCTGCCGAGCGCCTGTCGCGCGCCTGGGGCGCGGTGAGCCACCTCAACAGCGTGGCCGACACCCCCGAGCTGCGCGCGGCCTACAACGAAGCGCTGCCCAAGGTCACCGAGTTCTGGACCCGGCTGGGTGCGGACGAGCGGCTCTACGCCAAGTACAAGGCCATGGACCCGGCGTCGCTCAACGCCGAACAGGCCCAGGCCCACCACAACGCCATGCGCGGTTTCGTGCTGGGCGGCGCGGCGCTGGAAGGCGAGGCCAAGGCCCGCTTTGCCTGGCTGCAGGAGCGCCAGGCCGAACTGGCGCAGAAGTTCAGCGAAAACGCCCTGGACGCCACCGACGCCTTTTCGTTGATCGCCACACCCGAGGAGATGGCCGGCGTCCCCGACGACGTCCTCCAGGCCACGGCGGCGGCGGCCCAGGCCGAGGGCAAGACGGGCCACAAACTCACGCTGAAAATGCCGTGCTACCTGCCGGTGATGCAGTTCGCCCACAGCAGCCCGCTGCGCGAGAAGCTCTACCGCGCCTACGCCACCCGCGCCAGCGACCAGGCCGAGGGCGAGGCCGCCAAGTTCGACAACACCGCGATCATGGGCGAGCTGCTCGCCCTGCGCCGTGAAGAAGCCCGCCTGCTGGGCTACCGCCACTACGCCGACGTGTCGCTGGTGCCCAAGATGGCCGAATCGCCCGAACAGGTGATCGCCTTCCTGCGCGACCTCGCCGCCAAGGCGCGGCCGCATGCCGAGAAAGACCTGGCCGACCTGCGCGAATTCGCGGCCGCCGAACTGGGGCTGAGCGATCCCCAGGCCTGGGACTGGCCCTACATCGGCGAGAAGCTCAAGGAAGCGCGCTACGCCTTCAGCGAGCAGGAAGTCAAACCCTATTTCACCGCGCCCAAGGTCCTGGCTGGTCTGTTCCAGATCGTCGAGACCCTGTTCGAAGTGGCGATCCGCCCCGACCAGGCGCCGGTGTGGAACCCCGGCGTGGCGTTCTACCGCATCGAGCGCTCGGGGCCCCAGGGCACCGAGCTGGTGGGCCAGTTCTACCTGGACCCCGCCGCGCGCACCGGCAAGCGTGGTGGCGCCTGGATGGACGACGTGCGCGCCCGCTGGTTGCGGCCCGACACCGGCGCGCTGCAAACGCCGGTGGCACACCTGGTGTGCAACTTCGCCGAAGGGGTGAACGGCAAGCCTGCGCTGCTCACCCACGACGACGTCATCACCCTGTTCCACGAGTTCGGTCACGGCCTGCACCACATGCTCACGCAAGTGAACGAACGCGATGTCTCCGGCATCAGCGGCGTGGAGTGGGACGCGGTCGAACTGCCCAGCCAGTTCATGGAGAACTTCTGCTGGGAATGGGACGTGCTCAAGCACATGACGGCCCATGTCGACACGGGCGAGCCCCTGCCGCGCGCGCTGTTCGACAAGATGCTGGCCGCCAAAAACTACCAGAGCGGCCTGCAGACGCTGCGCCAGGTCGAGTTCTCGCTGTTCGACATGCTGCTGCACAGCCTGCCCGAGCCCGCGGCCAGTGGCGCGGCGATCCTGGCGCTTCAGCAACAAGTGCGCGACGAAGTGGCCGTGCTGCAACCGCCGCCTTACAGCCGCACGCCCCACACCTTCAGCCACATCTTCGCCGGCGGCTACTCTGCGGGCTACTACAGCTACAAGTGGGCCGAGGTGCTGTCGGCCGACGCCTACGCCGCCTTCGAGGAAGCGGCGCAGCAAAATGGCCACAGCACGCTGGACGTCGCCACGGGGCGCCGCTATCGTCAGGCGATCCTGGAAGCCGGAGGCAGCCGCCCGGCCATGGAATCGTTCAAAGCCTTCCGGGGCCGCGAGCCGAGCATCGACGCCCTGCTGCGCCACCAGGGCATGGCTTGATTTGCGCTGTGGCCCGCCGATAGGAACCGCCATGAACGTCCTTCACCGCCGATCCCGACTGTCCGCCCTGGCCCTGCTGGCCAGCCTGCTCGCCGCCCCGGTGCTCGCGCAGGGCGTCTATCGCATCGTGGGTCCGGACGGCAAGGTCACCTACTCCGACCAGCCCCCGCCCGCCACCGCCCCGGCGCGCCCGCTGGGCGGCGCGTCGTCTGGCGCTTCCGCCGGTGCCAGCACCCAGCTGCCCTACGAACTTCGCCAGGTCAGCAGCCGCTACCCCGTCACGCTCTACACCGGCCGGGACTGTGCCCCCTGCAACAGCGGTCGCAACCTGCTCAATGCGCGCGGCATTCCCTACAGCGAGAAGACGATCGAGACCCCCCAGGACAGCGAAGCGCTCAAACGCCTGAGCGGGGAAACCTCCCTGCCCTTCCTCACCATCGGCAGCCAGCAGATCAAGGGCTATTCGGACACCGAATGGACGCAGTTCCTCGATGCCGCCGGCTACCCCAAGCAGTCCACCCTGCCCGCCAGCTACCGGCGCCCAGCGGCCTCGCCGCTGGTGGCCGTGCGGCCCGCCGAAGGTGCTGCGGCGACCGCCAGCGGCCGGTCTCAGCCCACGCAGGCCCCCGCCCCGGCCGAGGTGCCGGTGAGCCCGCCCGCGCAGAACCCCGCCGGCATCCGCTTCTGATCACAGGCCGGCCTGCACCGGCCCTGCGCCTCAGAACGTCAGCGTCTTCACCCCATCGGGCGTGCCCAGCAGGCACACACTGGCCTTCTGGTGGGCGAACACCCCCACCGTCACCACACCCGGCCATTGGTTGACCTGGCTCTCGAACGCCAGCGGGTCGGTGATCTGCAGGCCCGTCACGTCCAGGATGTGCTGGCCGTTGTCCGTCACCAGCGGCGCGCCATCCTTCATCCGCACCTGAGCCGTGGCCCCCATCTGCGCAAACTGGCGCACCAACCGCGCCGTCGCCATCGGAATCACCTCCACCGGCAGCGGAAAGCGCCCGAGCACCTTGACCAGCTTGGAATCGTCGGCGATGCAGACAAAGCGGCGCGACTGCGCGGCGACGATCTTCTCGCGCGTGAGGGCCGCGCCTCCGCCCTTGACCATGTGGCCCTGTCCGTCGATCTCGTCCGCGCCATCGATGTAGACCGAGAGCTCGCCCACGGCATTGGCCTCGAAGACCGGGATGCCCAGCGCCTTCAGGCGTGCGGTAGACGCTTCCGAGCTCGACACCGCCCCCGCAATCTGCTCCTTCATGCCGGCCAGCGCGTCGATGAACTTGTTGACGGTCGAGCCGGTACCGACCCCCACGATGTCGCCTGGGGTGACGTATTGCAGGGCAGCCTGGCCCACCAGGGCTTTGAGTTCGTCTTGGGTCATTTGAGACAATCGGTTGGAACAACAAGCCGGATTATCCAATGTCGCTTCTCCCCTACGCTGTCGCACGCCCCTTCCTGTTCGGTCTGGACCCCGAGGCCGCCCACGAACTGACCCTGGGCTCCATCGCCCGACTGCAGCATTCGCCGCTCACCTGCCTCTATGGCGAACCGCGGGTGCACGACCCGTACACCCTGGCAGGGCTGCAATTCCCCAACCGCGTGGGACTGGCCGCCGGGCTGGACAAGAACGCGCGCTGCATCGACGGTCTGGCCGCCATGGGTTTCGGTTTCGTCGAAGTGGGCACCGTGACGCCCAAAGCGCAGCCGGGCAACCCCAAGCCCCGCATGTTCCGCCTGCCCAAGGCCCAGGCCCTGATCAACCGCCTGGGATTCAACAACGAAGGGCTGGACGCATTCATCGCCCATGTGAAGCAGGCGCGGTTTCGCCAGCACAAAGGCGTGAGCCCCATGCTGCTGGGACTGAACATCGGCAAGAACGCCAGCACGCCGATCGAGCGCGCGATCGACGACTACCTCACCTGCCTCGACGGCGTCTATCCCCACGCCGACTACGTCACCGTCAACATCTCCAGCCCCAACACCCAGAACCTGCGCAGCCTGCAAAGCGACGAGGCGCTGGACGCCCTGCTCGGTGCCGTCGCGGAACGGCGCGAACTGCTCGCGCAGCGCCACGGCCGCCGCATTCCCGTGTTCGTGAAAATCGCGCCCGACCTGGACGAAACACAGGTCGAAATCATCGCCACCACGTTGATGCGCTATGGCGCAGACAGCGATGGCGTATCGACCAGCGCCTTCGGCGTGATCGCGACCAACACCACCCTCAGCCGCGAGGCCGTTGCAGGCCTGCCGCACGCCCAGGAAGCCGGGGGCCTCTCCGGCGCACCCGTGCTGCAGGCCAGCAACCGCGTGATCCGCCAGCTGCGCGCCTGCCTGGGCAAGAGCTTTCCCATCGTGGGCGTCGGCGGCGTCATGAGCGCGGACGACGCGGTGAGCAAGATCCAGTCGGGTGCGAACCTGGTGCAGATCTACACCGGCCTGATCTACCACGGCCCTTCACTGGTCTGGGAATCGGCGCGCGCGATCCAGGCCCTGGCCGACAGCTGATCAGGTCAACGCCACCGCGTGGTCCGCGATGGCCAGGCAGCTCGTGAGGCCTGGCGACTCGATGCCGAACAGGTTGACCAGCCCCGGGACGCCATGCACGGCTTCCCCCTGCACGACAAAATCCTGCGCCGGCGCGCCCTTCGCCACGATCTTCGGCCGGATGCCGGCATAGCCCGGCTGGATCTGCCCGTCGCGCAGGGCGGGCCAGTA
>NZ_JAHCKK010000124.1 GCF_026125825.1 Hydrogenophaga sp.
CGCCAGGTGATCGACGGCATTTCCAGCCTGTGGTGCGTGGGCGCCGGCCACAACCGCAGGCCGATCAACGAAGCCATCAAGCAGCAGCTGGACACGCTGGACTACAGCACCGCCTTCAGCGTGAGCAACGACAAGGCCTTTCGCGCCGCCGAGATGATCGCCGCCATGGCCCCGGGCGACCTGAACAAGGTGCTGTTCTGCAACTCCGGCAGCGAGGCCGCCGACACCTCGATGAAGGTGGCGCTGGCTTACCACCGCGCGCGAGGCGAGGGCCACCGCAACATCTTCATCGGCCGCGAGCGCGGTTACCACGGTGTGGGCTTTGGCGGCATGAGCGTGGGGGGCATTCCGGCCAACCGCAAGGTCTACGGCGCCGCGCTGCTGCCGCGTGTGGACCACATGCGCTTCATTCATGACCCCGTCAAACACGCCTACGTGCACAACACCGAGCCGGTGTGGGACGAAGATCTGCTGCTGGAGCTGGAAAACCGCATCCTGCCGCTGCACGACCCGAGCAATGTGGCGGCCGTCATCGTCGAACCCGTCGCCGGCAGCGCCGGCTGGTACGTGCCGCCCCAGGGCTACCTCAGGCGGCTGCGCGAGATCTGCGACAAGCACGGCATCCTGCTGATCTTCGACGAGGTGATCACCGGCTTCGGCCGCCTGGGCACGGCCTTCGCGTCGGACTACTACGGCGTGCAGCCCGACATGCTGAATTTCGCCAAGGCCGTGACCAATGGCGTGTTCCCGATGGGCGGCGTGGTCTGCACCGACCGCATCTACGGCGCCATGATGGGCGCACACGGCAGCGCGCCGGACCACGCCATCGAGTTCTTCCATGGCTACACCTACTCGGGCCACCCCGTGGCCTGTGCGGCGGCCATCGCCACGCTGGACCTGTTCCGCGAGGAAAACCTGTTTGCCCGCGCGGGCGAGATGGGCCCGGTGCTGGGTGACGCGATGCACAGCGCGCTCAAGGGCCTGCCCCATGTGATTGGCATCCGCAGCCTCGGGCTGGCGGCCGCCGTGGAACTCGCACCGCAGCCCGGCCTGCCCGGCAAGCGCGCCTTTGACGTCTTCCTGGACTGCTTCCACCGGGGCGTGCTGGTGCGCAACGCGGGCGACAACCTAGTGTTCGCACCGCCCTACATCGTGGATCGCGCGCAGATCGAGACCATGGTGGGCACCCTGGCCGACGCCATCCGGCGGCTGGGGTAGACGCGGCCCGGTGCCCCTGCGCTTAGCGCGACGGCATGCGCTGCTTGAGCTCGGCGCAGTGGTCGCGCGGGGGCAGCGCGGGGGTCTGCCACACCGCGTCGGCCGGCGGTGCGCTGGCGTCCTGGGGGGCGCCGGCCTGCGCCATCACCACCTTGCGGCCCACGGAGGCGGGCAGATGCAGGGGCACGCCCAGGTCCTCGCGCACGTGGCCGTTGCCGGCCACCAGCAGCACCGTTTTGCCCGGAATCAGGGCCTGGGTGGCCGTCTGCGCCATGGCGCGGTCGCGTGCGAGCTGGATGCGGGTCATGGGCGCGATCTGGCTCTCGGGCAGCAGGCCGCAGTGGCTCTCTCGGATGCCATCGCGTTGGCGCTGCAGCACAGCCGGGCTCACCAGCCCGTCCAGTTCGGCCTGGCCCATGGCGCCGCGCATCTGCGTGCGAGGCAGGTTGCCGCCGATCACGGGCGCGCCGCTGCGCACGGCGGCCATCACCACCGGGCCATACACCTCCCAAGGCCAGCCGCTCTGCCCGGTCCAGTCCAGCGCCTCGCGCACGCGGGCTTCGTCGGCGTCGCTGGGCAGGCCCAGCGTGCTGCGTCCCTGTTCGATCATTTCCATCACCACCGCGCCCAGCTGCCCACGCCGGGCCAGGGCCAGCACCACCTCGCGCTGCAGGGCCTGGTGTTCGGCGGCGTCGTGCTGCTCGCCGAGCAGCAAGACCGGTGCGGGCTGCACGCGGTCAAGCAGGGCCGCCACGGTCGTCGGTGGGCGGTGCGCGCAGGCCGCGAGCAGGCACAGGCCCAGGGTCAGGGCGACAGCGGTTCGACAGGTCATGCGTGGATACTAAGCGCACCCGACGCCTTTTCACCCCCTCTTTGCGCGTGTCCTTTCTGCCCTCCTTGCGGCCCGTTTCGTGGCCGCGCGTCTGCCTCACCCTGACGATCGCCCTGGCCGCCGCCCTGCTGTGCCGCTGGTTGCGCACGCCCATACCCTGGATGATCGGGCCATTGCTGGCAACGGCGCTGGTGTCGGTGCTGGGCATGCGCACCGAGAGCTGGACGCCCTTGCGCAACAGCGGGCAGTGGGTGATCGGCACCGCGCTGGGCCTGTACTTCACGCCGGCCGTGGGTGCGCTGGTGGCCAGCCTCTGGTGGGCGATCGGGCTGGGCATCGCCTGGGCCCTGGCCCTGGGGCTGGGTTTCGCGGCCTGGTTGCGCTGGCTGCATGCGGGACATCTGGTGGCCTTGACGCCGGCGGAGCTGCGCTGCACCACCTATTTCGCCGGGGCGATTGGCGGTGCGTCCGAGATGACGCTGATCGCGGAGCGCCAGGGCGCGCGAACCGATCTTGTGGCCGCCGCGCACAGCCTGCGGGTGTTGCTGGTCACCGTCACCATTCCCTTCGCCCTGCAATTGGGCGGTGTGAGCGGTCTCGACAACGCGGCGCAAAGCGTGCGGGAGGTGCAATCCGCGGGGCTGCTGGCGCTGGCCGGGCTCACGCTGCTGGGCGCGCTGGCCATGCAGCGGCTGGGTCGCGCCAACCCCTGGTTCATGGGGACTTTGCTGGTCACCATGGTGGTGACCTTGAGCGGCCACACCCTGTCGGCCATTCCGCAGGGCTTGTCCAACGCGGCCCAGCTGGTGATCGGTGTGAGCCTGGGTGTGCGGTTCACCCCGGCGTTCGTGCACACGGCGCCACGCTGGCTGGCCTCGGTGGCCTTTGCCACGCTGGCCATGATGGGCATGTGTGCCGCCTTTGGCTGGGCGCTGGCGCAGCTCACGGGCCTGCACCCTGTCACCTTGTTGCTGGGCACCGCGCCGGGCGGCATCGCCGAGATGGCCATCACCGCCAAGGTGCTGCAACTGGGCGTGCCGGTGGTGACGGCTTTCCAGGTCTGCCGGCTGGTGGCGGTGCTGGTGCTGGCCGAGCCGCTGTACCGCTGGCGCTGCGCCCCGAAATGAAAAAGGCCGCTGGGGTGCAGCGGCCTTGGTGGGCGGAGAACGCGTTCGTTCAATGCATGACCACGGGCATCTGGGCCAGGGTGGCGTAGCCCTCGAGCGTGTCCTCCACCTCTTCCTGGGAGGGCGTGCTCTGCTGCCAGGCGGTGATCTGGAGCTGGAACATCTCGGCCCACGAGCCATCGAGGTACACCTCCTTGCCCGAGCGCTTGTCCACGATCTCGAAACCATGGCGGGGAATCTGCGGGCCGTCGGCCACTTCGTTGTCGCCGTCGACGGGCGCGTTGGCCAGGATGTGGACCACAGCGAAGGCATCCGAGTCGTAAAGCATGTGCATGACTGAAATCCTTGAAAAGAAAAAACTGCGTTCCTGACAACCTTATATCGGCAAACAGGCGCGGATTTATAGGTCAGATGAAGCTTTACGTGGAGACGTTCCCCCGGACTTCAAGATGCGTGTCTTTTTTGGCACAGAAGGGTGTTTGTCCTACAAAGGTGTGGCTCACGGCATCTGGCTGAGTTGCTGATCGGCCACGTCGCCATTGGACTGGGTCACGCGCAGGCGCACCGGCAGGTGGTTCAGGCTCGGAGCCAGCCACATCTCGACGCGGCTGTCGAACTCCTTGCGCGGCTGGCGCACCAGGTGGCGCACTTTGAATTCGCCCGCGGGCAGCGACATCGTCGACGCCTCGCCCACGTCGAAACGCCAGACCGGGGCGTCACCCGTGCCGGCCACCTGCATGTCCACGGTCTGGCCGGCGGTGTAGGCCTGCGGACGCGCCTGCAACAGGCTGGCGAGCTGCAGGAACAGGCTCAGGCGGTCCTGCGCCCCGGGCTGCAGGGGGGCTTCCGGTGCGTTGCTGCTGAAGCGGATGCGATGTTGCGCGGCGTCGAAATGGGCGGCTTTTTCGCTGCGGCTCTTGTCGGCGAATCGCTCGGGCATCAGGCCGTTGGGGCCGATGCGGCCCGTGCTGGTCTGCGAGCGGCTGCCCAGCAGCAGCACGCGCATCTCCATGCGGGCCTCGTAGCGCCCGTCGGCCACGCTCCAGTCCAGGGTGCCCTGGGCCTTGTAGCCGATCCCTTTCACGTTGCCGGTCACGTCGTAGTGAAGGCGGGTGCTGGGCGGTGGCGTGGCGGGTGGCAGGGCCACGCTGGCGCGCGACGGGCGTTTCGCGCCGGCTGCGGCCAGCAGGGTGTCGTCGGTCTGCGCGGACTCGACGGCCTCAGGCTCGTCGGGCGCGGCCGCAGGGGCCGAAGGGGGCGGTTCGGCGTGTGGTTCGGCGGGCGCCGGCGCGGGTGCGGGCGGTTCGATCATCGCCACGTCCTGCGCAACCGGGGGCAGCGCGTCGGCCGTGGCTTCAGCGGTGCTTTCGGCCGGTTCGGGCGCTGGCTGGGCCTCGGCGATGGGTGCTGGGGCCGGGGTTGGGTCGGGGACTGGGACAGGTCGGGCCGCCGCCGCCATCTTCGCGACGGGGCGGGGTTTGGGTGCCGGCTCGGTCGCGGGCACCGTTGCCGCCATGGGCACGATCCAGCGCACCGTGCTCACGTGCACCGGCTGCGGGCGGGCCGCCGGGGCGGCGGCATTCGCGGGCGGCGCGGTGTGCGCGGCGGATGCGAGCGGGGCTGTTGCCGGGGTCTCTGGCGCCCGGGCGGTGCCGGGCAATGGCAAGGTGATGCCGCCAGCCAGCAGCACGAGGTGCGCCCCCAGCACCAGCGCCCCCAGCGGCGCGAGCACGGACCAGCGCGGCGAGATGCGGGGCGGTGCGGGCGCCGGGGTCATGGGCTGGCGGGAAGGGGGCGGTGCCCCAGGTCGGCGCTGAGCTGGCGGGCGCAGCGCAGCAAGGCGGTGGCCGGGGCGCCCTCCCAGTCGGTATCCAGCGTGGCCACGGAGCCCAGCACCACCAGGCCCAGCGCGAGCCGGCCCTGGGCATCGAACACCGGAGCGCAGAAACCGCCCACCCCGGGCAGCAGGCTGTGCACCACGCGCGCGAGACCCCGGCGCCGGGTGTCTTCCAGCAGGGCCTGCACCTCCGGCAGCGACTGGGGTACGTCCACCAAGGGCAGCTCGCCGTGCAGCGGCAGCTTTTTCAGGCGCGACAGCTCTTCGCGCACCATGGGGGCGATGCGCTGGGCATCGCGGCCTTCATTGCCCATGAAAGCGGCAAAGCAGCGGCCGGTGGCCGAGGTCAGCAGCGGCATGACATCGCCCAGGCGCAAGGTGACCGGCACGGTCTGGGGCGCCTCGATCCAGTGCACCATGGTGGGTCCCTGGTTTCCCCACACCGCGATGGCCAGGGTGTGGCCGGTCTCGGCCAGCAGGCCGTCGATGCGCTCGCGCGCGAACTTCACCGCATCGAGCCGCGCCAGGCTGGCCAACCCGATGCGAAGCGCGGCGGGGCCCAGGTCGTAGCGCGTGCTCACCGGGTCCTGCACCACCAGACCCATGCGCTGGAAGCTCACCAGGTAACGGTGCGCCTTGGCCGCGCTCATGCCCGCGGCCGCCGCCAGGTCGCGCAGCATCAGGGCGCCGTCGGCTTGCGACAGGGCGTCGAGCAGCTCGAAGCCGACCTCGACCGACTGGATGCCCGCGCGCAAAGGCTCCGCGTCGTCACGGGCTTCGGTGTCGAGGGCGGGGCGTTGGGCAACAGGCATGTGAATCAGGGTCACGAAGGTTGGATGGCGGGGCGGGCGGCGGGTTCCCCGGGCGGATGGGAGAAGCTGCCGCAGCCGGCGGGGCTTTCGTCTAGAATCTGGTTTTTACGAATAGGTGAATCGATTTCACTATTCGTAATTACAGGACGCCCCCCGAGTGTGCCACCGATTCGCCCCTGGACGGACCCTGTGCCCGCTCCGATCCCAACTTGACAGCAGGAGACTTGCATGAAACTCGCCACTTACAAAGATGGCTCGCGCGACGGACAACTGGTGGTGGTCTCCCGCGACCTGAGCACGGCGCATTATGCGACCGGCATCGCGCACACGCTGCAGCAGGCGCTGGACGACTGGAACTTCATCAGCCCGCAGTTGCACGACCTGTACGTCACGCTCAACCAGGGCAAGGCACGCCACGCTTTCCCGTTCGACCCTGCGCAGTGCATGGCTCCGCTGCCGCGCGCTTACCAATGGGCCGATGGCTCGGCGTACATCAACCACGTGGAGCTGGTGCGCGCGGCGCGCAACAGCGAAGTGCCGGCGTCGTTTTACACCGACCCGCTGATGTACCAGGGCGGCAGCGACGACTTCATCGGCCCCTGCGAAGACGTGGTGGTGCCCAGTGAAGACTTCGGGATCGACTTCGAGGCCGAGATCGCCGTCGTCACTGGCGATGTGCCCATGGGCGCCACGCCCGAGCAGGCCCTGGAGGGCGTGCGCCTGCTGATGCTGGTCAACGACGTGTCTCTGCGCAACCTGATCCCGTCCGAGCTGGCCAAGGGTTTCGGTTTCTTCCAGAGCAAGCCGGCCACCGCGTTCAGCCCGGTGGCGGTCACGCCCGACGAACTCGGCGACGCCTGGCAGGGTGGCCGCGTGCACCTGACCATGCAATCGACCTGGAACGGCCGCAAGGTGGGCATGTGCGAGGCAGGCCCGGAGATGACCTTCCATTTCGGCCAGCTGGTGGCCCATATCGCCAAGACGCGCAATGTGCGAGCCGGCTCCATCGTGGGCAGTGGCACGGTGAGCAACAAGGGCACGGATGTGGATGGCCGCAAGGACTGGCCCAAGGGCTACAGCTGCATTGCCGAGAAGCGCGCGATCGAGACCATCCTCGATGGCCAGCCCTCGACCGCCTTCATGAAGTTCGGCGACACCATCCGCATCGAGATGAAGGGCAAGGACGGCCAGTCCGTGTTCGGCGCCATCGACCAGAAGATCGCTCCCCTGGCGCAGTGAGGTTCAACCTGGCGGGGGCGTGAAGTGACCCCGCCAGTGCCACCCCAGGGGGGGCGCACAGCGCGGCAGGCGAGGCCTGCTAACTGGCGTAGACCTGCTCGATCGACGCGAAGCCCTTGACCTCGATCGGGTTGCCGAAAGGGTCGCAGAAGAACATCGTCCACTGCTCGCCGGGCTGCCCCTCGAAACGCCGCTGAGGCGCAAGCACGAAGTCCACGCCCGCGGCCTGCAGCCGATCGGCCAGCGCCTGCCATTCGGGCAGCAGCAGCACCAGGCCGAAATGCGGCATGGGCACCAAGTGCTCGCCCACACGGCCGGTGCGCTGTGTTCTGAACGGCTCCCCCAGGTGAAGCGAGATCTGGTGGCTGAAGAAATCGAAGTCCACCCAGGTCTCGGTGCTGCGGCCCTCGGCGCAGCCGAGCACGCCACCGTAGAAGCGGCGCGCCGCGTCCAGGTCGGTGACGTTGAAGGCGAAGTGGAACAGGCTGCGGGTGTGCAGCGGTGCGGTGGTCGGGTTCATGGCCGCCAGCATAGACGCTGGCGCGCGGTCGAGCACAATGACCGCCAGAACCCCGCCTTTCCCTTCAGGAGACCCGCATGACCAGCCCCGTGGACTACAGCCGCTACCAGACCCTCTCCATCACCCGCCGCGGTCCCGCCGTGGACGGTGTGCCCTCGGTGCTCGACATTCAGATGCGCGCCGACGGTCCGGGCGGCAACGGCAAACTGCCCACCGCAGGCCACGAGGGCCATTGGGAACTCAGCGAGATCTGGCGCGACGTGGGGCGCGATGACAGCGTGCGCTGTGCCGTGCTGCGCGGCAGCGGCATGGGCTTTTCCGGTGGCGGCGACCTCGCGCTGGTGCAGGACATGGCGACCGACTTCGACGTGCGCACGCGCGTGTGGAAGGAAGCGCGCGACCTGGTCTACAACGTCATCAACTGCGACAAGCCCATCGTCAGCGCCATGCATGGCCCGGCTGTGGGCGCCGGCCTGGTGGCCGGCCTGCTGGCCGACATCTCGATCGCCGCGAAGAGCGCCAAGATCGTCGACGGCCATACGCGCCTGGGTGTGGCGGCCGGTGACCACGCCGCCATCGTCTGGCCCTTGCTGTGCGGCCTGGCCAAGGCCAAGTACTACCTGATGCTGTGCGACCCCATCAGCGGGGAGGAGGCCGAGCGCATCGGCCTGGTCTCGCTCGCGGTGGACGATGCGGCGCTGCTCGACAAAGCCTACGAAGTGGCCGATCGCCTGGCCAGCGGCAGCCAGACCGCGATCCGCTGGACCAAGTACTCGCTCAACAACTGGCTGCGCCAGGCCGGCCCCGCGTTCGACACCTCGCTGGCGCTCGAATTCATGGGTTTTGCCGGGCCCGACGTGCGTGAAGGTGTGGCATCCTTGCGTGAGCGCCGCGCACCCCGCTATGGCGTGGACGGCTGAAACAGACCAGCCCTAGACGGCACGACAGGAGATCTCCATGAGCGACGCCCCCGGCAGTGGTTTCGGCAAATTCGTTCCCGGATTCGAGTTTCTGCAGAACCTCGCGGGCCAGGCCGCAGGCGGCGTGGCGCAAGGCATCAGCCAGAACATTCCGCAACTGCCCAACCTCGGCAGCTGGGTCGCGCCCACCTTCAATGTGGAGGACCTGGAAAAGCGCATCGAGGAGCTCAAGGCCGTGCACTTCTGGCTGGACCAGAACGCCAAGGCGCTGGGCGCCACCATCCAGGCGCTGGAAGTGCAGAGGATGACGCTGTCCACGCTCAAGACCATGAACTTCAGCATGGGCGACGTGGCCAACGCGCTCAAGATCAAGGCCGCGGACACCTTGGCCGGCTTCACCGGCTCGCCGGCCGCCGCGCCCACGCCCTTCGCCGGCCTGGAGGTGCCACCCCGCACCTATGGCACGCCCGCCGAGCCCAGGCCCGAGGCCGCACCGGCGCCAGCGCCCGCGCCGCGCAAGAAGAAGGCTGTCCGCAAGGCGGCCTCCGCGACACCGGCCGCCGGTGGCGTGGTGGACCCGATGCAGTGGTGGGGCGCGCTGTCGCAGCAGTTCCAGCAGATCGCGAGCAACGCCATGAAAGACGTGGCCAAGCAGACCGCGCTCGACACCACGCGGCAGGTCGCCAGCGGATTGACCGACCAGGCCCTGAAGACCGCCACCGACATGGCTGGCAAGGCG
>NZ_JAHCKK010000125.1 GCF_026125825.1 Hydrogenophaga sp.
CCGTCGCGCGCAATACCGTCGAGATCGTCAACAAGCGCGGCCTGCACGCCCGCGCCTCGGCGAAGTTCGTGAAGCTGGCCGGGACCTTCGACGCCGAGGTCCAGGTCACCAACAACGGCCAGACCGTCGACGCCCGGTCGATCATGGGCCTGATGATGCTGGCCGCCTCGCCCGGCTGCCGCATCGACATCGAGGCTCGCGGCGAGGACGCCTTCGCCGCCATCGCCGCCCTCACCGCCCTGGTCCGGGACCGGTTCGAGGAAGACGAGTAGACATTCCTCCCGCTAAGGGAAGCCTCTTCGCGTCACGTCTTCAGTCGCCAGCCCGTCCGGAAGATCACCGTCACCGCCGCCAGGCACAGCGCCAGGAAGCCCAGGGTGGCCGCCAGACTGACCCCCACCCCCACGTCCGACGTGCCGTAGAAGCTCCAGCGGAAGCCGCTGACCAGGTAGACCACCGGGTTGAAGAGGGCGATCGTCTTCCAGACGCCCGGCAGCATGTCGATCGAGTAGAAGCTGCCGCCCAGGAAGGCCAGCGGCGTCACCACCAGCGTCGGCATGATCGACAGCTTCTCCCACCCGTCGGCCCAGATGCCGGTCAGGAAGCCGAACAGGGCGAAGGTCACCGACGTCAGCGCCAGGAAGGCCAGCATGACGAAGGGGTGGTTGATCTCGAACGGCACGAAGAGGCGGGCGGTGGCCAGGATGATCAGGCCCAGGATCATCGACTTGGTGGCGGCCGCGCCCACATAGCCCGTCACCACCTCGGCCGCCGAGACCGGCGCCGACAGCACCTCGTAGATCGTGCCCGAGAACTTCGGCATGTAGATCCCGAACGAGCCGTTCGAGATACTCTCGGTCAGGATCGACAGCATGAGCAGGCCCGGCACGATGAAGGCGCCGTAGCTGACCCCGTCGATCTGCGGCATCCGGCTGCCGATCGCCGCGCCGAAGACGATGAAATAGAGCGAGGTGGTGATGACGGGCGCGGCCACGCTCTGGACGATGGTGCGCAGCCAGCGGTGCATCTCGAAGAGATAGATGGCCCGGACGGCGTGCAGGTTCATGCGCGGCCTCCCCGCACCAGGCTGACGAAGATGTCCTCCAGGCTCGACTCGTGGGTCCGCAGGTCCTTGAAGTCGATCCCGCGCTCGGCCAGCCGTTTCATCAGCTCGGCGATCCCCGTGCTCTCCGCCTGCACGTCGAAGGCGTAGGTGAGTTCGGTCCCCTCCGCCCCCAGCTCCAGCGGGAACCCCGGGATGTCGGGCGCGGCGGCCAGCGGCGCCTGGAGCTGGATCGTGAGCTGCTTCTTGCCCAGCTTGCGCATGAGCACCGCCTTCTCCTCCACCAGGATCAGCTCGCCGTGCGAGATGACGCCGATGCGGTCGGCCATCTCCTCGGCCTCCTCGATGTAGTGCGTGGTCAGGATGATGGTGGTGCCCCGGTCGCGCAGCTCGCGCACCATGCGCCACATGTCGTGCCGCAGCTCCACGTCCACGCCCGCGCTGGGCTCGTCGAGGAACAGGATCTTGGGCTCGTGCGACAGCGCCTTGGCGATCAGCACGCGCCGCTTCATGCCGCCCGAGAGCGTGAGGATCTTGTTGTCCTTCTTGTCCCAGAGCGAGAGGTCGCGCAGCACTTTCTCGATGTAGACCGGGTCGGGCGGCTTGCCGAAGAGGCCCCGGCTGAAGCTCACGGTGGCCCACACGGACTCGAAGGCGTCGGTGTGCAATTCCTGCGGCACCAGGCCGATGGCCGCGCGCGCCGCACGGTAGTCGCGCACGGTGTCGTGCCCGTCGGCGATCACCACGCCCTCGCTTGCGTTGGCAATGCCGCAGACGATGCTGATGAGCGTGGTCTTGCCCGCGCCGTTGGGGCCGAGCAGGGCGAAGATCTCGCCGCGGCGAATGTCGAGATCGATGCGCTTCAAAGCCTGGAAACCGCCCGCGTAGGTCTTGCTCACGCCTCGCACGGACACGATGGGGTCGGCGGTGCTCGCCGCCTGGGAAGAAAGGGACATGGAGCCTCCTGAAGCGCCACACTCTAGCACTGTTTTTGTGTACAGTGATCGTTCCATGGATAACGTCCCCATTCCGATTCAGGCCATCAAAGGCCGTGGCATCAGCCACCAGCAGCCGCACCGCTTTCTGCGCGACGAGCGCCAGGCGTTCGACGACGGCTGGGGCGCGCTGGACGAAGCCGCACTCGCGCGAGGCGATGCGCCGCCCCCGGCCACCCAGGTCACCTGGGAGAACTGCAAGAGCGCGATCACCAAGAACGACTCGCCCGACGTGGGCTTCACCCTCGGCCTCAACCCCTACCGGGGCTGCGAACACGGCTGCACCTACTGCTACGCGCGGCCCACGCACAGCTACCTCAACCTCTCGCCCGGGCTGGATTTCGAAACCAAGATCATCGCCAAGCGCAACCTCGCCGAGGTGCTGCGGCGCGAACTCGCCAGCCCGCGCCATGTGCCCGGGCTGCTGGCCATCGGCACCGTGACCGACGCCTACCAGCCCATCGAGCGCGAACTGCGTCTCACCCGGGCTGCGCTGGAGGTGCTCGCGCAGGCCCAGCACCCGCTGGCCATCGTGACCAAGGGCAGCGGCGTGGAGCGTGACATCGATATCCTCGCGCCCCTGGCCGCGCAAGGCCTGGCGGCGGTCTACGTGACCATCACCTCGCTCGATGCCCGGCTTGCCCGCGCGCTGGAGCCCCGCGCGGCCGCGCCGCACCGGCGCCTGCGCATCCTGCGCACCCTGGCCGACGCGGGCATCCCCGTGGGTGTGAGCGTGGCGCCGCAGATTCCCTTCATCACCGACGACATGGAGCAGGTGCTTGAGGCCGCGTGGGACGCTGGTGCGCGCCGCGCCTTCTACACCGTGTTGCGCCTGCCGTGGGAGCTGAGCCCGATGTTCCGCCAGTGGCTTGACCTGCACTACCCGGACCGCGCGCTCCGGGTGATGGCGCGCGTGCAGGAAATGCGCGGCGGCAAGGACTACGACGCGGACTTCGCGCAGCGCATGCGCGGCAGCGGCGTCTGGGCCGACCTCATTCGCCAGCGCTTCGACAAGACCTGCGCACGCCTGGGGTTCAACACCGAACGCGAGCCGCTGGACACCTCCCGGTTCCGACCGCAGGCGCTGCAAGCGCAGCGGGCGTTGTTCTAGCGGGTCCCGACGCGCATCGGCGCCTGAGGCGCTCAGGTGTCGCGCTGTGCCGACACTTCGGCCCCGTCTGCGGCCCGTCTGTCGAAGGGTGTCCGTCTGCGCGTCGATGCAGGGTGGCGAATCCGATCATCGAACGGTGGTTATGAGGGAACGGATTGCGGTTTCGGCGAGTGGATCGGATGGAGGAGCGCCCGTCAATCCAGTGAAGTCCGCGCTTGGATGAAGCGTTGCGGATCGCGAGCATGCCTCGCGACCCACAACGACAACATTCAGGAGGACGCCCAGGCGATGAAGCTGGGGCACTGGAAGGCGCAGCTGAACCTGGCGCAGATGTACCTGGAAGGCCGGGGCGTGGAGTTCAACCCGGATGAAGCGCTTCGGCTGACCGAAGAGCTGATGCGCCAGGGCGTGCCGGCGGCATGGCACCGCATGGGCAGCCTGTACATGATGGGGGCGGGTCCGCTGCGGCAGGACGCCACAGTGGCTTATGCGTTCTGGCAGCGAGCCGCCGAGATGGGCTCCATGGAGTCGCAGGCGTTCCTGGGCGAGAAGTTGAGCGCCAACCACGATGAACCCCCAAACTTCTGGGGCAATTGGCCGATTGGCAAGAAGATGATGGAGTGTTCTTTGGCGCAGGGCTTTGGTCGAGCATCGTATGACTTGGGCGTGATGCTCGACGTCAAGGCACAGACGCCGGAGGACTATCGAAACGCGCTTGCAATCTTCCAACAGGGAGTCAGGCTCGGCTGCCAAGAGTGCGCGAGGTACCTGGGCTCGGCATTTCGGCTGGGTTCTCCCATGATTGGCCGCGCCAAAGACCCGTCCAGAGGAGAACGCTATTGGCACATTTCTGAACGCTTGCGCATGGACCACTACCTCAAGCTGCCCAACCTGGACCGCGTGCTGCCGCTGCCACCCGCGCCCTTGCCCCACTGGAACAGCGATCCCGACACCCTGATCGACGCGGCCAAGGGCGTGCGCGGCCCCGCGCACCAGTTGCGCGACGAGTTCCACGCACCCCCTCCCGCGCGACCGCCTCGTTCCTCCGCCTGATGTGGAGTGAAGCCCCCGCGGGCGCGGATCAAACGGCCTTCAATCCCCCAACAGCACCGGCGCCGCCGCCAGGTATTCCGTCGCCCGGCGCTTGGCGCGGATGTCGTCGTACACGCGCTGGGCCTGGGCCGGCGTCATCTGCAGCGCCACCGCCAGTTCCTCGGCCGAGCGGCCGTGTTCCATCGCCCACAGCGCGATGTCCATTTGCGCGTAGGGCAGCGCGAAGTAGAACTCGTCCTGGCCCTGCGGCAGGGTGTAGGTGTCGGTGGTGGGCACGGCGTTGCAGATCGCGTCGGGCAGGCCGAGGTGGCGCGCCATCGCGTAGACCTGGGTCTTGTACAGGTGGGCGATGGGTTTGAGGTCGGCCGAGCCGTCGCCGTTCTTCACGAAGAAGCCCTGGTCGTATTCCAGCCGGTTGGGCGTGCCCACGACGGCGTAGTTGAGCCGGTCGGCGTGGTAGTAGTCCATGGTCTTGCGCACGCGCTGCTTGAAGTTCGTGGCGGCCACGATCTGCAGGTACTCGCGCAGCGGCAGGCGCACGCTGTGCTGCTCGCCCTCGGGCGACTGCACCACGAGTTTGAAGAAGTTGATGCCGCCTTCCACACCGCCTGCGATCACGATCTTGTTTTTCCAGCCTTCGGCGTACGCCGGTACCACGCGGCGGATGGCCTCGTCGCGCTGCTGGTAGCAGCCCAGGGCTTCGAGCGCGGGCGCGATGTCGTGCACCTGGTATTCGATGCCCAGGTGTTCGGCGAGCTGACGGCCGCGCTCGGTGCTGAAGCCGCTGGAGTCGCGCTCGGGCAGGAGCAGGCCGAACACCTTCCTGGCGCCCAGCGCGCGCACCGACAGCGCGGCGCAGACCGAGCTGTCGATGCCGCCGCTGATGGCCACCACCAGGCCGCGCCGGCGCAGTTTCTGCGTGAGCACCTGCGGAATCCACTGCACGATGCGCTGGAGTTCGGCCTCGCAGTCCAGCGCCAGCGACTCGGGGCCCAGGGGCACGGCGCTCATCAGGCCGCTCCCTGCTTGCGCTGCACGAAGGCTTCGATGGCGTTGAGCGAGTCCAGGTTCTCCGGCACCATTTCGTCGTCGCCGATCTTCAAGCCGTAGGTCTCTTCGAGGTGCGCCACCAGTTCCAGGAAGCCGGTGGAGTCCAGCACCTGGTGCTCCAGGAAGGAGTCGTCGTCGCCGGGCGAGACGGCGCCCGCGCCGAGCAGGAAGTTCTCTTCGATGTAGCGCCGCACGTCGGCCTTGATGGTGCTCATGGATGGGGTTCCGTTGGTTGCAAGTTGGAAAGAAAAAATCGTCAGGCCAGGTCACGCCGGCGCAGCTTGCCGGATTCGGTGAGCGGGAGTTCGTCGACGAAGGCCACGGTTTTGGGCGCCATCCAGCTCTCCAGGCGCGCCAGGCAGTGCCGGATGATCTCGCGTTCGCTCAGCGTCGCGCCTTCGCGCAGGCGGACGAAGGCTTTCACGGCCAGGCCCAGGCGGTCGTCCGGGATGCCGGTGACGGCCGCCTCTCGCACGCCGGGCAGCTCGCAGATGGCATGTTCGACCTCCAGCGGGTAGACCTTCTCGCCGCGCGACTTGAACATGTCGTCGGTGCGGCCCACGCAGTAGAGCCAGCCGTCGGCGTCGCTGCGGAAGACGTCGCCGGTGTGCAAGGTGTTCTCGCCCGGTCGGGGGCCGGGCGTGAGGCGGCTGGGCTGGCCGGCGGGCGCGTTCCAGTAGCCTGCGCTCACGTGCGCGCCGCAGACCACCAGCTCGCCGGTGCTGCCGTGGGGCAGGCGCTGGCCGCTTTCGTCTTCGAGCCAGTGTTCCTGGTGCGGGATGCCGCGCCCCACGCTCTCGGGCCGTGTGTCCACTTCCTCGTGCGGCAGGTAGCTCGCCCGCATGCATTCGGTGAGGCCGTACATCAGCAGCAGCTTGGCGTTGGGCAGGCGCTGGCGCAGTTGCGCGGTGTGCGCGGCGGGCAGGGCGGCGGCGGCGTTGGTCATCAGGCGCAGCGCGCTCAGGTCGTGCGCAGCGAGGTCCAGCGCAAGCAGGCTGGCCCACAGTGTGGGGACCCCGGGGAACACCGTGACGCGCTGCGCCGCGAGCCGCTGCAGCAGGCGCACGGGGAAGGCGGCGGTGTTTTCCAGCACGAGTGTGGCGCCGATGCCCAGGCCCATGAGCACGTGGTACAGGCCGTAGCTGAAGGTGGGCGGCAGGGCCAGGCCGATCACATCGTCGGGCACCAGGTGCAGATAGGCCTGCACGGCGCGCCAGGCCGCGAGCATGTTGGCGTGGCTGAGCATGACGCCTTTGGGCACGCCGGTGGTGCCCGAGGTGTAGATGAGCGCAGCGAGGTCGTCGGGCTTGCCGGGGCCGGCGTGGAGGCCGGCCGTGGCGGCGGGCTGCGGCCAGGGCTGGGCGTTCGTCTCGCCTTGCGCCCACACCAGGGGCGCCTGTGGCAACGCGGCGATCGCTGTCGCCCACGCCGTGCCCAGCGAGGCCTGGGTGAGCAGGGCGCGCGCACCGGTGTCGGTCAGCACGTGGGCCAGCTTGGCGGCTTTGGTCTGCGGGCCCAGGGGCACGACCACGGCGCCCAGGCGCCAGACGGCGTGCAGGCCGGCCACGTAGTCCACGCCACTGTCGAGCAGCAGCACCACGCGCTCGCCCGGGCCGATGCCGGCGGCGTGCAGCGCATCGGCCACGCCGTTCACGCGCTCGTTCAGTTCCCGATAGCTGACTTCGCGCTCGGCCACGACCACGGCGGTCTTGTCGGGCACTTCGAGGCAGCGCGCGTCAAACGCGCTGTGCACGAAGGGACCGGGCAGAAAGGCCAGGGTGCTCACAGGGACACCTCGCGCTGAGCCGTGCGGTGCGAGCTGGTTGGGGAACGGCCCGGCGCGGCGCTCATGCCGGCTCCAGCACGGTCGTGGCGGGCCGCACGAACTGTTGGTGCAGCAGCATGGTGGAGAGCACGCCCACGAAGGCCATGTTGTCGGCGAAGCCGATGGCGCGGCCGGCCGCGCACTTGGCGCTCAGCCGTGCCACGGCGGGTGCGTCGAACAGGCCGGCGTCGCGCACGCTGGCCTCGCTCAGGAGTTCGGCCACCCAGGGAAGGGGCTTGCCGGCGTCGAAGAAGCTGGCGCTGTCGGGCGAGCGGTAGGGCTGTTTGGTGCGGCGGCCGATCTGGGGCGGCAGCTCGTGCGCGAAGGCTTCGCGCAGCAGCAGCTTCTCGCACAGGCCGCGCATTTTCAGGCGCGGCGGCAGGCGGCTGGCGAAGGCCATCACGCGCGGGTCAAGGAAGGGGTAGCGCCCTTCGATGGAGGCGGCCATGGCCATGCGGTCGCCTTGCGCGGCGAGCAGATAGCCGCTCATGAGGGTGTGCGCTTCTACGTACTGGTCGCGTGCCATCGGCAGCCACTGGCTGAAGCCCTCGGGCAGGCGCGCGCGCAGCTGGGCGGCGGGGTCGTGCCGCGCCAGGGCCTGCTGCTGCTTGGGCGTGAAGAAGGCCCACGCCCGCCGTGTGGTGGACAGGCGGGTCTGGTGCGCGAAGACCGCGTCGTCGCCAGGCACGGTGCTGTCGGTGAAGAAGCGCTGCGACAGGGCGTTGGAACCACCGGGCGAGCGTGCCAGCCATGGGTAGAGCCGCTCGACCACGCGCGCGCGGCGCGGCGAGTCGGGCAGCCGCGCGACGAAGCGGCGGATCTTGGCTTCCTTGAACAGGTCGTAGCCGCCAAAGACCTCGTCGGCGCCTTCGCCGGTGAGCACGACCTTGTAGCCGGCGGCGCGCACGCTGTCGGCCAGGCGCAGCATCGGCGTGGGGGCGGTGCGCACCAGCGGCGTTTCGGCGTGCCACACGGTGCGTGCGAAGGCGGCGGCGATGTGGTGCCGGCCACAGCCGATGGACGAATGCTGCGTGTCCAGGTGCCGCACCATGGCCTGCTGGTGCTCGCTCTCGTCGAACTCGGCGTCGTCGAAGGTGAGCGAGAAGCTGCGCAGCGGCGTGTCGGTGTGGCGGCGGATGATGCTGGTGAGGATGGACGAGTCCAGCCCGCCGCTGAGGTAGGCGCCCACCGGCACGTCGGCGCGCAGTTGCAGGCGCACCGCGTCCACCAGCAGGGCGTGCAGCTCGTCGGCCAGCGCGTCCTCGTCCACCGCTGCAAAGGGATCGGTGACCGGGAAGTCCCAGTCCCACCAGCGCGTGAGGGCCTCGCCTTGAGCGTCCACCACGAGGCAGTGGCCGGGCGGCAGGCAGTGGACGCCTTCAAAGGCCGAGTGCGGCGCCAGCGGCGCCCACCAGCCGAAGGTGGCGGCCAGCCCGGCGGGATCGAGCCCGCGCGGCACCTCGGGCAGCGCAAACAAGGCCTTGGCTTCGGAGGCGAAGGCCAGGCGATGGCCCACGCGCGTCCAGAACAGCGGGCGGATGCCCACGCCGTCGCGCGCCAGCAGCAGGCGCTGGCGCGGGCCGTCCCACAAGCCCAGGGCGAACTGCCCGTTCAGGCGCGAGAGGAAGTCATCGCCCCAGGCCTGGTAGGCGTGCAGCAGGACCTCGGTGTCCGAGTCGGTGGTGAAGCGGTGGCCGGCGCGGCGCAGCTCTTCACGCAGTTCGATGTAGTTGAAGATCTCGCCGTTGAAGACCAGCTGTACGCGGCCGTCCGCGCTGCCCATGGGCTGCGCACCGCCTTCGAGGTCGATGATGGCCAGCCGCGCATGGGCCAGACCGACCGGGCCATCGACCCAGGTGCCACGACCGTCGGGGCCGCGGTGGCTCAGGGTGCCGATCATGGCGTCGAGCTCGGCCCGTTCGGGCGGGCGCCGGGGGCTGAAGATGCCTGCGATGCCGCACATGCTCAGGCCCTTGCCGGGGGTGTCGGATCAGAGCGCATCGCTGTCGTCGCTCGCGTCGGTCAGGCCCCAGCGGGCCTTGGCCAGGCGCCTGGGCAAGGCTGGGTCGTGCGGTTGCTCGCCGCACACGCGGCCGTCGTCGTCGCGCGAGGGGAGGAAGCC
>NZ_JAHCKK010000126.1 GCF_026125825.1 Hydrogenophaga sp.
GGTGCCCGACTCGCCCAGCAGCAGCACCGTGGCCTGCGACTGCGACACGCGCTCGAGCTCGCCCAGCGCCTGCAGCAGCGCGGGCGAGCGGCCGATGAGGCCGTAGCGGGCGCTGGCGCTGTCCAGCGCGCGGGCCAGGGCCGCGTTGCGCGCCAGCAGCTGGCGCGTCTGTTCGGCCACCAGCTGTTCCAGCCGCAGCAGCTGCCCGGCCAGCGTGGCCAGGATGCGCAGCACCGCCAGGTCGTCGTTGAGGTGCCGCTGGCGGCTGCGGATGCGGTGGCAGCCCAGCACGCCGATGGTGGCGCCGTTGACCTCGATCGGCAGCGCGATGAAGGCCACGGTCTGCGGGGGCAGGCGATCGCGCGCCACGGTGCGGAAGAGGAACATCGGCTCCGCGTCCACGTCCTGCACGATGGCCGGCAGGCCCGTGGCCAGCACGCGGCCGGTGATGCCCTCGCCCCAGCGGAACACGCCGCGCTGCACCTCTTCGGCCGTGAGGCCGTAGGCGTGGCGCACCGAGGCCGTGCGCTCCTGGCCGGGCGCGGCCTCGCCAGCCAGCACCATGCGGCCGCGGTTCAGACCCAGCAACTCGCTCATGAGGTGCAGCATCTCGCGCAACACGAAGGCCGGCGCCAGGCTGCGGCCCACCAGCTTCATCACCTCGCGCATGAGCAGCAGCTCCTGGGCGTGCCAGTCGGTGACCGGGGTGCCGGGGGCGTCGGGGTCGGGAAGCGGGGCGGTCATGCCCTTGTGGGCAAGCAAGCATCGCACCAACGGCGGGCAGGACCTCCCCCGGCGGGCTAAAATCCCGCCTTCTCAAGGAGCGTTGCAGCGCCGGCGGGCTTTCAGCCCTCACCGTGCGTCAGGCTTGAGTGGGCGCGAACAGGCCCAAACGGCGCTCACCGGTCTGTTTTTCGCAAACTGCCTTGGTGAGCCTCATGTCCTCCGAATCCGCTTCCCCGTCGTCGTCCACCCCCGTGCCGCCCATGCTGCTTTCCGGCCTGGAGCCGCTGCGCATCGAGGCGGGCAGCCTTTTTGTCAACGTCGGCGAGCGCACCAACGTCACCGGCTCCAAGGCCTTCGCCCGCATGATCCTGGAGGGCCGCTTCGAGGATGCGCTGGCCGTGGCGCGCCAGCAGGTGGAAAACGGCGCCCAGATCATCGACGTGAACATGGACGAGGCCATGCTCGACAGCAAGGCCGCGATGGTGCGCTTTCTCAACCTCATCGCGGGCGAGCCCGACATCGCCCGCGTGCCGGTGATGGTGGACTCCTCCAAGTGGGAGGTGATCGAGGCCGGTCTGCGCTGCGTGCAGGGCAAGGGCGTCGTCAACTCCATCTCCATGAAGGAGGGGCTGGACGAGTTCAAGCGCCAGGCACGCCTGGTCAAGCGCTATGGCGCGGCCGCGGTGGTGATGGCCTTCGACGAAAAAGGCCAGGCCGACACCTATGAGCGCAAGGTCGAGATCTGCGAACGCGCCTACCGCGTGCTGGTCGACGAGGTGGGATTCCCGCCCGAGGACATCATCTTCGACCCCAACATCTTCGCCATCGCCACCGGCATCGAGGAACACAACAACTACGCGGTGGACTTCATCAACGCCACGCGCTGGATCAAGCAGAACCTGCCCGGCGCCAAAGTCAGCGGCGGCGTGTCCAACGTGTCGTTCAGCTTCCGGGGCAACGACCCGGTGCGCGAGGCCATCCACACCGTGTTCCTGTACCACGCGATCCAGGCCGGCATGGACATGGGCATCGTCAACGCCGGCATGGTCGGCGTGTACGACGAGCTGGAGCCCGAGCTGCGCGAGCGCGTGGAAGACGTGGTGCTCAACCGCCGCCCCGACGCGGGCGAACGCCTGGTGGAAGTGGCCGAGAGCGCCAAGGGCTCGGCCAAGGACGACAGCAAGAAAAACGAATGGCGCGCGCTGCCCATCCGCGAGCGCCTGTCGCACGCGCTGGTGCGCGGCATCAACGACTTCATCACCGAAGACACCGAAGAGATGTGGCGGGAGATCGAGGCCGGCGGCGGGCGCCCGCTCAATGTGATCGAAGGCCCGCTCATGGACGGCATGAACGTCGTCGGCGACCTCTTCGGCCAGGGCAAGATGTTCCTGCCGCAGGTGGTCAAGAGCGCGCGCGTGATGAAGCAGGCCGTGGCGCACCTGCTGCCCTACATCGAGGCGGAGAAGCTGGCCCTGCAGGCCGCTGGCGGCGACGTCAAGCCCAAGGGCAAGATCGTGATCGCCACCGTCAAGGGCGACGTGCACGACATCGGCAAGAACATCGTCACTGTCGTGCTCCAGTGCAACAACTACGAAGTCGTGAACATGGGCGTGATGGTGCCCTGCCACGAGATCCTGGCCATGGCCAAGGCCGAAGGCGCCGACATCGTGGGTCTCTCGGGCCTGATCACGCCCAGCCTGGAAGAGATGCAGTACGTGGCCGGCGAGATGCAGAAGGACGAGCACTTCCGTGGCAAGGGCATCCCTCTGCTGATCGGTGGCGCCACCACCAGCCGGGTGCACACCGCGGTGAAGATCGCGCCGCACTACGACGGGCCCGTGGTCTACGTGCCCGACGCCTCGCGCAGCGTGAGCGTGGCCCAGGGCCTGCTGTCCGACCAGGCCGCGGCCTACATCGCCGAGGTCAATGCCGACTACGAGCGCGTGCGCCACCAGCACGCCAACAAGAAGCAGGTGCCGCTGTGGCCGCTGGAGCGCGCCCGCCTGAACAAGACGCCGATCGACTGGTCGGCCTACACCCCGCGCCAGCCGAAATTCATCGGCAAGCGCGTGTTCAAGAATTTCGACCTGCACGAGATCGCCAAATACATCGACTGGGGCCCGTTCTTCCAGACCTGGGACCTTGCGGGCCCATTCCCCGAGATCCTCAAGGACGAGGTGGTGGGCGAGGAAGCGCGGCGCGTGTTCAGCGACGGCAAGCGCATGCTGCAGCGCCTCATCGAAGGCCGCTGGCTCAGCGCCAGCGCGGTGGTGGGCCTGTACCCGGCCAACAGCGTGCATGACGACGACATCGAGCTCTACACCGACGAGGGCCGCAACGAGGTTGCGCTGACCTGGCACGGCCTGCGCCAGCAGGCCGAAAAGCACGAGATCGATGGCGTGATGCGGCCCAGCCGCTGCCTGGCCGATTTCGTCGCGCCCCGGGGCGTGGCCGACGACTACGTGGGCATGTTCGCCGTGACCGCCGGCCTGGGTGTGGAGAAGAAGGAGAAGCAGTTCCTCGACGATCTCGACGACTACTCCGCCATCATGCTCAAGGCCCTGGCCGACCGCATGGCCGAAGCGCTGGCCGAGTGCATGCACCACCGCGTGCGCACCGACCTCTGGGGCTACGCGGCCGACGAGGCGCTGAGCAACGAAGAGCTGATCAAGGAGAAGTACCAGGGCATCCGCCCGGCGCCGGGCTACCCCGCCTGTCCGGACCACTCCGTCAAGCGCGCGATGTTCGACGTGCTGCAGTGCGAGGACATCGGCATGGGGCTGACCGAAAGCCTGGCCATGACGCCAGCGGCCAGCGTGAGCGGCTTCTACCTCGCCCACCCGCAGAGCACCTACTTCAACGTCGGCAAGATCGGCGACGACCAGGTGGACGACCTGGCCAGGCGCAGCGCGGTGACGCGCAACGAACTGCAGCGCTGGCTCGCGCCGAACCTGTAAGGACCCAGAGCGATGAAGCCGACCCACCAACGGCCCAGCGACGATCTGCTGTGGAAAGGCGTGCTGCTTGCCGCCATTGGCCTGATCGTGCTGATCGCACCCCACCGTCTGCAGTCACCGCAGCTGCGGGAGATCGTGGCGGGCTCGGCGGGCCTGGGCTGGCTGGCGCTGGTGTTGGGCGCCGGGTGCCTGGTGGTGTGGGGATGGCGCGGCTACAGACACTGGAAGCGCCAGTAGATCGGCCAGCCCGTCACGGCGCGCGCTGGCCGCACGTGCCGGGAACCTCGGCCCGCGGCAGCGGCTCAGCCTTCGGTGCCGCGCATGATAATCTCCGGCTTTTTAGAACTTTCCTACTATGAACATCCTCAATAACCTCTTCAACCACCCTCGGCTCGGCGTCATCCTGCTGCGCTGGACCCTCGCCCTTCTGATGCTGCTGCACGGCTGGGCCAAGATCACCGGCGGTGTCGGTGGCATCGAAGGCATGCTCGTCGCCAAGGGCCTGCCCGGTTTCCTGGCCTATGGCGTGTACTTGGGCGAATTCGTGGCGCCGCTGTTCCTGCTCGCGGGCGTGTGGGTGGTGCCGGCGGCGCTGGTCATCGCGATCAACATGGCCTTCGCCGTGGGCCTGGCGCACATGGGCCACTGGTTTGACATCACCAACACCGGCGGCTGGCGCCTGGAGCTGCAGGCCTTCTTCTTCGTGACCGCGCTGGTGGTGGCATTCACCCACCGCATCGGACCCAACAAGTAAGCTGCAGGGGCTCAGCCCTGCATCAGGCGGGACAGGCGCTGCTGCTGGTCATTGAACTGCCGAATCAGTTCCTGGGCCGTCTTCAGCAGCGCGTCCTCCGCGGGCGGGTGGGTGTACAGAGAGCCTTCCCGGTGCGCCGCCAGCAGCACCCTGGACAGCGCGGCGGCGCAGAGGACCCGGATTTCCCGAGGCAGGTCGCTGCGCATGAATGCGCAGACCAGCACCGTGGTCGTCAAGGCCAGGCCCTTGAGGCGTCCGCTGCACAATCTCGGCCTGTCGTTGAACACAAGCGCAACGACATGCCGGGCCAGGATGGCGGGGCGGCCCAGACAGATGCCCAGGCGCTGGCACTGCTCAAACTGCGTTCGGATGGTCGCTTCGACCTGACGCTTGCGGAAAATCTCCAGCACGCTGAACAAGAAATCCATGCGGGTCCCCTTGTGGCACACGCCATGCATTTTGCCGGCCCCGTCGCCGCGTTTCCACATGGCAGCGCGCCCACCACCATGTGACTGGAGAACGGATATCCCTGGACAAGGCCGAGCGCATCGCCCACGGTGAAGCCCAGGGGTTCCCGGGCGGTCCCTGGCGCGGTTCGATCAGACGTTCATGATCGCCACGGCACGCGAGTTCAGGTAGGCCTCCATCGCCTCAGGCCCGCCTTCGGAGCCGTAGCCCGAATCCTTGATGCCGCCGAATGGCATCTCCGCCGAAGGCATCGCGGGCATGTTGACCCACAGCATGCCCACCTCGACCCGGCGCGCCAGCAGGTCGGCGTTCTTCAGCGAGCGCGTGAAGGCGTAGCCGGCCAGGCCGTAGGGCAGGCGGTTGGCTTCGGCGATGGCCTCGTCCAGCGTGTTGAAGCTGCGCACGGCGGCCATGGGGCCGAAGGGCTCGTCGTTGAACACGCGCGCGTTGAGTGGCACGTCGGTCAGGATGGTGGGCCGCCAGAAGTTGCCCTCGTCGCCAATGCGCTCGCCCCCGGTGGCCAGGGTGGCGCCGCGTTCCACCGCGTCCTTGGTGAACTCGGCCATGGCCGTGACGCGGCGCGGGTTGGCCAGCGGGCCCATCTGCGTGCCCTCGGCCGAGCCGTCGCCCACCGCGAGGCCGGCGGCGTGTTTGACCAATGCCGCCGAGAACTCCTTGGCGATGCTCTCGTGCACCAGGAAACGCGTGGGCGAGATGCAGACCTGGCCCGCGTTGCGGAACTTGGCGCCGCCCGCGGTCTTCACGGCCAGGGCCACGTCGGCGTCTTCGGCCACGATCACCGGTGCGTGGCCGCCCAGCTCCATGGTCACGCGCTTCATGTGCTGGCCTGCCATGGCCGCGAGCTGCTTGCCCACCGGCGTGGAGCCGGTGAAGGTGATCTTGCGGATGACCGGGTGCGCGATCAGGTAGCTGGAGATTTCAGAGGGCGTGCCATAGACCAGGCCGAGCACGCCCGCGGGCAGGCCGGCGTCGGCGAAGGCGCGCACCAGTTCGGCCGGCGCGGCCGGGGTTTCTTCGGGCGCCTTGACGATCATGGAACAACCGGTGGCCAGCGCCGCCGCGAGCTTGCGCACGACCTGGTTGATGGGGAAGTTCCACGGCGTGAAGGCGGCCACCGGGCCCACCGGGTCCTTGAGCACCATCTGGCGCATGGCCAGGTTGCCGCGCGAGGGCACGATGCGGCCGTAGACGCGCAGGCCCTCGTCGGCGAACCATTCGAGGATGTCGGCGGCGGCCATGGCCTCGCCCTTGGCCTCGGCCAGGGGCTTGCCCTGCTCCTGGGTGAGCAGGCGGGCGATGGCACCGGCGCGCTCGCGCATGAGGGCGGCGGCCGCGCGCATCACCTTGGCGCGCTCGATGGCCGGTGTGTCGCGCCAGGTCTCGAAGCCTTTCTGCGCGGCGGCCAGGGCCAGGTCCAGGTCGGCCTGGCGCGCGTGCGCCACGCGCCCGATTTCCTTGCCGGTCGCCGGGTTGAACACAGCCAGTGTCTCGCCCGCTTGGGCATCGCGCCATTGGCCTTGGATGAACAGCTGGGTGTTGGGGTAGCTCATGGAGGTCTCCTGCTTGGAAATGGGCGTGGGCGAAACCGGGAACCATACCAGTTGGCCCGGGGCACGGGGCGGCAGGGGGCTTCAGCCGGACTGCAGCACCCGCCGGTATTGCATCGCCTCCGCCACGTGGGCGGCCGCCACGGTGTCCGTGCCCGAGAGGTCGGCGATGGTGCGCGCCACCCTCAGGGCGCGGTGCGTGCTGCGCGCGCTCCAGCCCAGGCGCACGGCGGCGGTGTGCAGGAACTTCAGCGCGGCGGGATCGGCCTTCACATGCACCTCCAGTGCCTGCCCGGCCAGATCCTGGTTGGTGGTGCCCTGGCGGGCCTGGGCGCGCTGGCGCGCCAGGTGCACACGCTCGCGCACCACGGCGCTGGGCTCGCCGGCCGCTCCGTGCAGCAGGTCGTCCGGCGCCAGCGCGGGCACTTCCACTGCAGGTCGATGCGATCGAGCAGCGGGCCGGAAATCCGCGCACGGTAGCGGACGATCTGATCCGGCGTGCAATGGCATTTGCCGGAAGCGTGTCCCAGATAACCGCAGGGACAGGGATTCATGGCGGCAATCAGCTGGAAACGCGCGGGAAATTCCGCCTGACGCGCTGCGCGCGAAATAGTAATCCTGCCGGATTCGAGCGGTTCGCGTAACACTTCAAGCACTTTGCGGTCGAATTCGGCGAGTTCGTCCAGAAACAGGACGCCGTGCATGGCCAGCGAGATTTCGCCGGGGCGCGGGTGACTGCCGCCGCCGACCAGCGCAACACCCGACGCGGTGTGATGCGGTGCGCGATAGGGTCTACGTTTCCAGTTGCGGATATCGAAACCGCCGTGACCGAGTGACTGGATGGCCGCCGATTCCAGCGCTTCCGTTTCGGTCATCGGCGGCAGGATGCCCGGAAAACGCGCCGCCAGCATCGATTTCCCGGTGCCGGGCGGGCCGATCATCAGCAGGCTGTGACTGCCGGCGGCGGCGATTTCCAGCGCGCGCTTGACCTGCGCCTGTCCCTTGACCTCATCCATATCGGGATAGTCCGGAATGATGCCCTGCTCTTCCGGCGCATGGCGATACGCCGGCAACGGCGCATCGCCGGTCAGATGCGAACAGATTTGCAGCAAAGTCTGCGCGGCATGGATTTTCGCCTGCTTGACCAGCGCCGCCTCAGCCGCATTCTGCTGCGGCAGAACAAAACTGCGGCCCGACTGCGCCGCGCTGTAGGTCATGGCCAGTGCGCCGTGTATCGGCCGCAATTCGCCAGTCAGCGCAAGCTCTCCAGCCCACTCATAACGGTCGAGCGCATCGGCGGGAATTTGTCCGGAAGCCGCCAGAATGCCCAGCGCTATCGGCAGATCAAAACGGCCGCTTTCCTTGGGCAGGTCGGCGGGCGCCAGATTGACGGTAATGCGCTGCGCCGGAATTTTGAAGTGCGCGGTTTGCAGCGCGGCGCGCACGCGATCGCGGCTTTCCTTGACTTCGGTTTCCGGCAGGCCGACGATGGTAAAACTTGGCAAGCCATTGGCAATATGCGTCTCAACCGTAACCAGCGGCGCATGCATGCCGGCCAGTGCGCGGCTATACAGAACAGCAAGCGGCATCGACGCGGGCGATCAGCCGGCAATGTCCATGATTCCTCAAGGAATCACGGACGGAGAATCCTTTGGAGGAGACGCATCACGTCGCGCTCGACTGAGATGACTCGGTGCTTTGCGCCGTTGCATCCTGACCCTGCGTGGAATTCGGTTGCGCCCCGAACGCGCCTGCGCCGGCGGCTGCCGTTCCATTTCCGGTAGTGCTGATACCGAGCCGCTGCTCCAGTTCGGCCACTTTGGCTTCGAGCTGGATTAATTTTTCCCGTGTGCGCTGCAAAACATTCTGCTGCACGTCAAACTCATCCCGCGTGACGAGATCCAGCCGGGAGAAAACACCGGATAACGCCGCGCGTACATTCCGTTCGACATCTTTTGCCGGACTGTTCTGCAGAATTTCGCTGACTTTCGAATTGATTTCTTCAATGATGTTTTTGTTAAGCATTTTTTCTCCATGGATGATATTGCGACAGCTGCTGAATCCGGAATCGTCTTCGCCCCGCATGTGGCGTGATAAAATACTGACTTTACGCCTGCTTGCCTGCGATACTTGCATATTCCTGCATATCCAGACAGCGATAAAACAATGGTAAAGCATGATACAAAGCAATGATAAACGGCATCTGTACTTTGTTATTTTTTTGTTTCATTCAATATACCAAAATAATTTTGATCGTAACAGGCATTGACGGCAGGGTCATCTTCAAAAGTTTTTCAATACACGAGTAATTTACATGGATCGTTTGCAGTTACTTGAGAATTGGCTACAAAAGCAATTGCCCGGACAAGTCTTTACCGTGGCGCCGGCATCCGCGGATGCAAGTTTCAGACGATATTTCCGCGTGACATCCGGTGACAAAACCTGGATTGCCATGGATGCGCCGCCGGAGCACGAAGACTGCGCGCCTTTCGTACAGGTGGCGCAGTTGCTGACCGAGGCGGTGCATGTGCCCGATATCATCGCACGCGATATCGCGCAGGGGTTTTTATTGCTGTCCGATCTTGGCGGCACGACTTATCTGCAGGCGCTGAATCATGAACCGGAAACCGCGAGTAGCCTGTACGCGGCCGCAACCGATGCACTGGTGCAGATGCAACTGATCCGACAACTGGAAAGTCTGCCTGCGTATGACGAAAAAT
>NZ_JAHCKK010000127.1 GCF_026125825.1 Hydrogenophaga sp.
GCGGTGGCCCTGGCCAAGGCTGTGAAGTACCAGAGCGCGGGCACGGTGGAGTTCGTGGTCGGCAAGGATCAGGACTTCTACTTCCTGGAGATGAACACGCGCCTGCAGGTCGAGCACCCCGTGACGGAGTGCATCACCGGCCTGGACCTGGTGGAGTTGATGATCCGCGTGGCGGCGGGCGAGAAGCTGCCGCTGACGCAGGACCAGGTGCAGCGCAACGGCTGGGCCATCGAGTGCCGCATCAACGCCGAGGACCCGTTCCGCAACTTCCTGCCCAGCACGGGCCGTCTGGTGCGTTTCGCGCCGCCCGCGCAGACCATGTTCCAGGGCAACACGGCCGACCTGCTTGGCGTGCGCGTGGACACCGGTGTGCAGGACGGTGGCGAGATCCCGATGTTCTACGACTCGATGATCGCCAAGCTCATCGTGCACGGCAAGGACCGGCTCGATGCCATCGCCAAGATGCGCGAAGCGCTCAATGGCTTCGTGATCCGGGGCATCAGCAGCAACATTCCGTTCCAGGCCGCGTTGCTGGCCCATCCGAAGTTCGTGGCGGGCGACTTCACCACCGGCTTCATCGCCGAGCACTACGGCCAGGGCTTCCGCGCCGAAGATGTGCCGCACAGCGACCCCGATTTCCTCGTGGCCCTGGCGGCCTTCGTGCGTCGCAAGTCGCGCGAGCGCGCGGCGGGCCTGTCGGGCCAGCTGCCGGGCTATGGCGTGAAGGTGGGCCACGACTACTCGGTGATCGTGCTCAACGCCCAAGGCGGGCACGCCTACAAGCCGGTGCATGTGGACGAGGTGGTGGGCGAGATCGGTGCCGCCGTGGTGACCGTGGAGGGCAAGCGCTACGCGATGTCCAGCCCCTCGCGCCTGAATGACATCTGCGTGACCGGGACCTGCAACGGGCAAGCTTACACAGCGCAGATCGAACGCGGCACGCCGCGCAACCCGCTGGCCCTGGTGGTGCAGCACAACGGCACGCGCATCGAGACCATGGTGGTCTCGCCGCGCATGGCCGAGCTGCATGCGCTGATGCCTTTCAAGGCGCCGGCGGACATGAGCAAATACGTGCTCTCGCCCATGCCGGGCCTGCTGGTCGAGGTGGCGGTGCAGCCCGGCCAGAAGGTGCAGGCCGGCGAGCGCGTGGCCGTGATCGAGGCCATGAAGATGGAGAACGTGCTGTTCGCCGCCGCCGATGGCGTGGTCTCCAAGGTGCTGGCCAAGATGGGCGATTCGCTGGTGGTGGACCAGCCCATCGTCGAATTCGGTTGAGGCCAGGGGCGCAGCCTTCCATGCTGGCGGCGCTTGGCCTCGTGGCGGGCGCTTGAGCGCACGCCTGTTTTCTTCAACGGAGTTCATTGACCCATGCCTTCCTCCTCACGTCCTTTCAAGGTGCTGGGCATCCAGCAGATCGCCATTGGCGGGCCCGACAAGCAGCGCCTGCAGAAGCTCTGGGTCGACATGCTGGGCCTGGAGGTCACGGGCACGTTCCGCAGTGAACGCGAGAACGTGGACGAAGACATTTGCGCCATCGGCACCGGCCCGTTCAAGGTCGAGGTCGATCTGATGCAGCCGCTGGACCCCGAGAAGAAGCCGGCGGTGCACACCACGCCGCTCAATCACATCGGCCTGTGGATCGATGACCTGCCCACCGCCGTGCAGTGGCTGGGCGCCCAGGGCGTGCGCTTCGCCCCCGGGGGCATCCGCAAGGGCGCGGCGGGTTTTGACATCACCTTCCTGCATCCCAAGGCCAGCGAGGAATTCCCCATCGCCGGCGAGGGCGTGCTGATCGAGCTGGTGCAGGCGCCCCCCGAGGTGGTGGCCGCCTTTGCGCGCCTGGCCGCCCAGCCGGCCTGATTTCCAGGACCAGCGGCGCAAGGCCGGAGCAGGGCGGCTTTTCGGGCGCTGTTCGGCGCACCGCGGGCCAGGGCTCGACCGTAATCTTGTGACTTGTGAAGGCTGTGCCAAGGGTGGCACGGCGCACCCTTTGTCGCAGGAGTTCACCATGAACCCGTTTCCCGGCCAACCCTCGAAAGACCTTGCCAGTGCGTCCAGCTGGCTCGGGCGCGACATGGCGCCCGCCTGGCCCGCCGAATTGCTGGAGCACTTTTGCCTGCGCATGTCGTCCCAGGGCATGTGTGTGAGCCGGGCGCTGATGATCTGCGATCGCCGCTATGCGCTCGAACAGCTCGCGCACGCCCACAACATGGCCGACGACGCGCTGCGCATGATGGCCGTGCAGCTGTTCCGGCATTTCGAAGCCCGCCAGTCGGGCATCGCCGGCCTGCATTGAGCCCCGGGGGTTTCCCCGGCTCAAGGCGCATGGCTCGGCACCGATAAGAACCCATCCCAACCGAGGAGCGGTACACCCATGTCCGGATTCCACCCGCTGTTGCCCGGCGTCGCCCTGATGCGACGGCTCCGCCTGCGTGGCAAGCTGCTGCTGCTCGCGGCCACGTCGGTCCTGCCGCTGTTGCTCGCCTGGGGCTTGCAAGGCCCGGACGGGTTGCACGGAGGCGCCCTCACCGTCGCGATCGCGGGCCTGGCCCTGCTGGCTTATCTGATGGTTTCGTTCTATGTCAGCTTCACCGCCGACTTCCAGCAGGTGCTCGGCGCCATGGGACAGACGGTGTCGGGCAACCTGCGCTCCACGATCCGGGTGCAGGGCGACGATGAACTGGCCGAGCTGGCCGGCCTGCTGGACCGCACGATCGGCAACCTCTCGGCGATGGTGGCCGAGGTGCGCAGCAATTCCGCGCTCGTCGCGCACGCCGGCAAGAGCCTGGCCACGGGCAACCGCGACCTGGCCGACCGCACCGAACAGCAGGCCGCCAACCTGGAGCAGACGGCGGCCAGCGTGCAGGAGCTCTCCGGCACCGTGCAGCAGAACGCCCGCACCGCGGGCGAGTCGGACCAGCAGGCCGCGCAGGTGCGCGACGTGGCCGAGTCAGGTGCGAAGTTCATGGGCCATGCGGTCGAATCGGTCGAGGGCATCCAGAAAAGCGCGCACCAGATGAACGAGATCATTGGCGTGATCGACAGCATCGCCTTCCAGACCAACATCCTTGCGCTCAACGCGGCCGTGGAGGCCGCCCGCGCGGGCGAAAAAGGCCGGGGTTTCGCGGTGGTAGCCGCCGAGGTGCGCACGCTGGCGCAGCGCTCGTCCGCGTCAGCGCGCGAGATCCGCGGACTCATCGAAGCCTCGCGCAGCCAGGTGGAGGCGGGCGTGGCCCAGATCCGCACGGCCGGCAACAGCATCGGCCAGATCGTCACCGGCGTGCGCGGCGTGGCGGCCAACATGTCGCTGATTTCGGCGTCGAGCGCGGAGCAGAGCACGGGGCTGAGCGAGATCTCGGCGGCCGTGACCCAGCTCGACCAGATCACCCAGCACAACGCCCAGATGGTCGAACGCGCGGTGCAACAGGCCAACCAGCTGGAGCAGCGCGCGGCCCACCTGTCGAAGGCGGTGTCGTCCTTCATGCTGCAGCAGGGCACGGCCGACGAGGCCATGCAATTGGTCAGCCGTGCCCTGGCCCAGCGCCGGCAAGGGGGGCGCGAGGCTTTTGCGCGCGCGATCACCGAGCCTTCGGGTGGATTCCACGACCGCGACATGTACGTCTTCGCGCTGGACAGCGCCGGCGTCTACCGCGCCTTCGGTGGCAAGCCGGAGAAAGTCGGCAGCCGGGTGCAGGACATCGCGGGCGTCGACGGCCAGGCCTTGCTCAACGCCATCGTCGCCCAAGCTGAGGCGGGGGAGGGCTGGGTCGAATACGACATCGCCAACCCGGTCACCGGCCACATCCAGGCCAAGATGTCCTACGTGGTGAAGATCGACGATCTCTACGTGGGCTGCGGCGTCTACAAGACGGTGGCCGCGCGCCAGGGCGCCTGAGGGGGGCCGGTCAGCCCTCGCCGTGCCCACGCCGGGCGCGGGAACGGGCCAGTGCGGCCTCGATCACCGCGCGCTTCTTGTCCAGCACGGCCTCGTCGCTGATCTTCGAGTGCGCGGCCAGATCGGCCAGCTTCTCGCGCGCCTTGGCTTCCAGCCGCAGCTCCTGCTCCTGCTTTTCGCGCGCCAGGCGCTGCTGCCTCTGGATGTAGCGCTCGCGCCCCTGCGCGGCCTGTGCGGCCGACCAGGCCTGCCACCCGGTGCGCTCACCGCTCACGATCTCCAGCGAGATGCAGTCCACAGGGCAGACCGGCAGGCACAACTCGCAGCCGGTGCAATAGGGCTCGACCACGGTGTGCATGCGCTTGTGAATGCCCAGGATGGCGTCGGCCGGGCAGGCCTGGATGCACAGGGTGCAGCCGATGCACCAGGCCTCGTCGATCACGGCCACGGTCACCGGGCCTTCGATGCCGCAAGCCGGGTCCAGTGCCTGCACGGGCTGGCCGGTGAGGGCCGACAGGCGCTCGATGCCTTCGGCACCGCCGGGCGGGCATCGGTTGATGCCCGCGTCGCCGTCCGCAATGGCCTGCGCATAGCTTGCGCAGTCGGGGTAGCCGCAACGCGTGCACTGGGTCTGCGGCAGGGCGGCGTCGATGCGCCGGGCGAGGTCGTTCATGCCCGCAAATATACCGGCGCCGCCGGGGCGCCGTGGGCCGGGCCGATCAGGCCTTGGCGGTCTTGCGGCCGGCTGGCTGGCGGGTGGGCGCCGCTGCCTTGGCGGCCGGCTTGCGCGCCACGGCTTTGCGGGCTGCCCTGGCGGCCGGTTTCGCGGCGGCAGGTACCGCAGGCGATGCGTCTGCGGCCGGCTGGTGCGAGCGGATGAAGGTCTTGACCACCGGGTGCACCATGTCGCGCCAGCGCCGGCCGCTGAAGATGCCGTAGTGGCCCGCGCCCTGTGCTTCGTAGTGCATCCGGTGCGTCTTCGGGATGCCAGTGCACAGGTCGTGCGCGGCGGCCGTCTGCCCGGAGCCGGAAATGTCGTCGAGCTCGCCTTCCACGGTGAGCAGGGCGGTGCGCTGGATGTCCTGCGGCCGCACGCGCTCGAGTTCACCCTGTTCGTTCTTCACGTCCCAGGTGCCGTGGACCAGCTTGAACTCCTGGAACACCGTCTCGATGGTTTCGAGGTAGTAGTCGGCGTCCATGTCGAGCACGGCGTTGTACTCGTCGTAGAACTTGCGGTGGCTCTCGGCGCTGGAGTTGTCGCCCTTGATCAGGTCCTTGAAGTAGTCGTAGTGGCTCGACGCATGGCGGTCCGGGTTCATGGCCACGAAGCCGGTGTGTTGCAGGAAGCCGGGGTACACGCGGCGGCCGGCGCCGGGGAAGTTGTCGGGCACGCGGTAGATCACGTTGTTCTCGAACCACTCGTGGCTGCGCTGCGTGGCCAGGTTGTTCACCGCCGTGGGCGACTTGCGCGCGTCGATGGGGCCGCCCATCATGGTCATGGACAGGGGTGTGGTTTCGCCCCGGCTGGCCATCAGCGAGACGGCCGCGAGCACCGGCACCGTGGGCTGGCAGACGCTCATCACGTGGCAATTGCCGTAGCCCTGCTGCAGGTAGCGGATGAACTCCTGGATGTAGTTCACGTAGTCGTCGAGGTGGAACTCGCCGTCCGCCGTGGGCACCAGGCGCGCGTTTTTCCAGTCGGTGATGTAGACCTTGTGGTCCTTGAGCATGGTGCGCACGGTGTCGCGCAGCAGCGTGGCGTAGTGGCCCGAGAGCGGGGCGACGATGAGCACCACCGGCTGGCCCTTGAGCTTGGCCAGCGTGTCGGTGTCGTCCGAGAAGCGCTTGAAGCGGCGCAGTTCGCAGAACGCCTTGTCGATCTCGATGCGCTCGTGGATCGCGACATCCACACCGTCCACATCCACCGTGTGGATGCCAAACACCGGCTTCTCGTAATCCTTGCCCAGCCGGTGCATCAGGTCGTAACCGGCGGAGATGCGCTGGGCACCCGGCAGTTGCGCCAGCGGCAGCATGGGGTTGGTGAAGAGCTTGGACGCGACCTCGGCCAGGTCGGCGAACGGCTCCATGATCGAGCGCTGGGTTTCGTAAATCTGGTACAGCATGGGCGTCGAATCTGGTTATGTTGCAGTGCAATATAGCAGCATGTGCCCCGCCTTGTGAGGGTGAAAACACTATACCCTTCGGGGTAGTTGTCACCTTCGTGAAAGAATCGTGCCGCAACGGCGTGGCCGGCGGTGGAAACCACGGTCTTTGCGCTCGAACACCCTTCATGCAACGTCGCACCCTACTGATGGCGGGCGGGGCCCTTTCGGTCACCGCCCTCGGAACCTACATGAGCACCTCGGCCTCCGCTTCTTTGTCCGCCGCTGCCGGCCTCGCCGACCTGCCCGCCACGGAGCGCCTGCCGGTGCTGTTCCTGGGGCACGGCAGCCCGATGAACGCGATCGAGGACAATACCTGGCGCCGCAGCTGGCAGGCCCTGGGCCAGGAACTCCGGGCGCAAGGCACGCAGCCCCGCCTGATCCTGTGCATCTCGGCGCACTGGCTGACGCCCGGCTGGCAGCTCACCGCCATGAGCCGGCCGCCGACCATCCACGACTTCGGCGGCTTTCCCCAGGCCCTGTTCGACCAGCAGTACCCTGCGCCGGGCTCTCCGGCGATGGCCCGTGCCATCAGCGGGGCGGTCCGGCAGCCCGATTCCGGCCGCGCGCTGGGCCTGGACGAGCGCGAGTGGGGCCTGGACCACGGCACCTGGTCGGTGCTCAAGCCCATGTATCCGGCCGCGGACATCCCTGTGATCCAGCTCAGCATGGACTACCGCCGGCCCGCTGCCGAGCATTTCGCCGTCGGCCGCCAGCTTGCTCAGCTGCGCGAGCGCGGTGTGTTGATCGTGGGCAGTGGCAACATCGTGCACAGCCTGCGCACCATGCGCCGCGATGCGGCCGACAACCAGGCCTACGAATGGGCGATCGAGTTCGACCGCATCACGGCCGAACACATCGCGCAAGGGCGGCTGGAGGCCCTCAACGACTTTCAACAGCTGGGCGCGGTGGCGCAAATGGCGCATCCGAGCTGGGAGCACTACCTGCCGCTGCTGTACACGGCCGGGGCGGTCGGCGAGGGGGAGGCGCCGCGCTTCTTCAACGACGGTTTCCAGGGCGCCTCGATCTCCATGCGTTCGGTCGTCTGGCGCTAGACGAGCTCACCGCGCGCCGGGCTTTTCAGGGGCCACACCAGCGGCCCGGCCAAGCCGGTGCCGCGGTGTTCTGGGCCCGAGGCGCTCAGACCACCTTGGCGATGGCCTGGCAGACGTAGTCGATGTTCTTGCTGTTGAGCGCGGCCACGCACATGCGGCCGGTGTCGGTGCCGTACACACCGAACTCGTTGCGCAGACGCACCATCTGATCCTTGTTCAGGCCAGAGTAGCTGAACATGCCGATCTGGCTGGTGATGAAGCCCATGTCCTGCTTCACGCCAGCGGCCTTGAGGCCATCCACCAGCTTCTGGCGCATGGCCTTGATGCGCACGCGCATCTCGCCGAGTTCCTTTTCCCACAGGGCGCGCAACTCGGGGTTGTTCAGGACGGCGGCCACCACCGCGCCACCGTGGATGGGCGGGTTGGAGTAGTTGGTGCGGATCACGATCTTGAGCTGCGACAGCACGCGCGAGGCTTCCTCGGCGTTGTCGCACAGCACCGAGAGGGCCCCCACGCGCTCGCCGTACAGGCTGAAGCTCTTGGAAAACGAGGTCGAGACGAAGAAGGTCAGGCCGGCGGCAACGAACTTGCCAATGACCGCGCCGTCTTCGGCAATGCCGTGGCCAAAGCCCTGGTAGGCCATGTCCAGGAAGGGCGTGAGGCCGCGGGCCTTGACGGTGGCGATCACCTGGTCCCACTGGGCCGGGGTGATGTCGTAGCCGGTCGGGTTGTGGCAGCAGGCATGCAGCACGGCGATGGTGCCGGGCTGTGCGGCGTTCAGGCTGGCGAGCATGCCCTCGAAGTTCACGCCGCGTTTGTCGGCGTCGTAATAGGCGTAGGTGTCGACCGTGAAGCCCGCATTGGTGAACAGGGCGCGGTGGTTCTCCCAGCTCGGGTCGCTGATGAGGACCTTGGCGCTGGGGTTGAGGCGCTTGAGGAAGTCGGCGCCGATCTTGAGGCCACCGGTGCCGCCGATGGCCTGCACGGTGGCCACGCGGCCGGACTTCACCGGTTCCGAGTCGCTGCCGAACACCAGGCTCTTGACGGCCGCGTCGTAGGCCGCGATGCCGTCGATGGGCAGATAGCCGCGCGCGCTGGGCTTGTCCATCATCGTCTTCTCCGCGGCCTGCACGCATTGCAGCAGGGGCAGCTTGCCGTTGTCGTCAAAGTAGACACCGACGCCGAGGTTGACTTTGTTGGGGTTGGTGTCGGCGGCAAACTGTTCGTTCAGACCCAGAATCGGGTCGCGCGGCGCCATTTCGACGGCGGAGAAGAGGGACATGCTGGGTTTCCTGGGTTGAGGTCGGGAGCAACCGGCATTTTAGCGGCCGCTGGTCTGTGCTCCTGGTGTGAATTGGCGTGCCCGTTGCGATGCCGTCGTGCATGTTTTTGCCATATCCGTGCGCTTCCTCATGACAGCGGAGGGTTTGGGTATTCGTTACCGTTTACAAGCGTCCGGTTGCCGCATGTCTGCGGTATATTCAAAAGGGCGTTAACTTTTATTAACATTTCACCGTTCCATGGAGGAAATGGGTCATGCGAAAACATACTTCCGGTCTCGTTCGTGTTCTCGCCATTGGCGCCGCTGCAACCGCGTTGTTGGTGGGTGTCAGTGGCTGCGCGAGCAACAGCAACCTGCCGGCCGCGCCGGTGGTGGCCAGCACAGCCAATTACAACTACCTGGTGGGACCGGGCGACACGCTGAACATCACGGTGTGGCGCAACCCTGAGCTTTCGCTGACGGTGCCCGTGCGGCCCGATGGCAAGGTGTCTGCGCCGCTGGTCGACGAACTCGTGGCGCAGGGCAAGACGTCCTCCGAAATCGCGCGCGATGTCGAGAAGGCGCTGGGCAAGTTCGTGCGCGATCCTGTCGTGACGGTGATCGTCACCAACTTTGTCGGCCCCTACAGCGAGCAGATTCGCGTGGTGGGTGAGGCGACCAAGCCGCAGTTCCTGCCCTACAAGCAGAAGATGACGGTGATGGACGTGATGATCGCGGTGGGCGGCCTGACCGACTTCGCCGACGGCAACAAGGCCACCATCGTGCGCGCCGCTGAGAGCAACAAGCGCTACA
>NZ_JAHCKK010000128.1 GCF_026125825.1 Hydrogenophaga sp.
CCCGCGCCGCCTGCGGCGTCACCCCCCACCGGGGGGCGATGCCTGTGGGCCGGCGGAGCCGGACCCACGGCATCCTGGAGGGAGGCACGCGCGCCGGCCGCACCCTTTTGAGACAACCCGGCGACACCCGGGCCTTGCGGCGCTGCACAATCTTTCTAGAATCGAACGATCGTTCTTTTTACAGAAGAGCGTCACAGTCAACGCCCTCAGGCACTGTCCGACATACAACGAAGGAGCTTTCATGACCGCTGAGTACCAGGTCCACGGCGATGTGGCCGTCATCACCATGAACAACCCGCCGGTCAATGGCCTGGGTTTGTCCACCCGCCAGGGCATCACCGACGGGCTGGCCAAGGCCGAGGCCGATCCTGCCGTGAAGGCCATCGTGCTGACCGGCGCCGGCAAGGCGTTTTCGGGTGGCGCGGACATTCGCGAGTTCGGCTCGCCCAAGGCGCTGGCCGAACCGAACCTGCTCTCGGTGATCCTGGCGGTGGAAAACGCCTCCAAGCCGGTGGTGGCGGCGATCCACTCGGTGGCCATGGGCGGCGGCCTGGAGCTGGCCCTGGGGTGTCACTACCGCATCGCCGCGCCCGGCACCAATGTGGCGCTGCCCGAGGTGAAGCTGGGCCTGATTCCCGGGGCCGGCGGCACGCAGCGCCTGCCGCGTGCGCTGGGCGTGGAGCCCGCGCTGAACATGATCGTGAGCGGCGAACCCGTCAAGAGTGAAATGCTGGCCCAGTTGCCGGGCCAGAAGCTGTTCGACAAGCTGGCCGCGTCGGCCGAGAGCCTGGCCGACGAAGCCTTCGCCCTGGCCCGCGAGGTGGCCGCCAAACACGCCGCCGATGGCAGCGCGCTGCCCAAGGTGCGCAACCTGCCGTGCAAGCACCCGCTGGGTGACGCGTACTTCCAGTTCGCGCGCAACATGGTCAAGGGCATGTCCAAGAACTTCCCGGCCCCCGCCAAGTGCGTGGACGCGGTGGAAGCGGCCACCAAGAAGAAGTTCGACGACGGCATGGTCTTCGAGCGCGAGATCTTCATCAACCTGATGTGGACGCCCGAGTGCCGCGCGCTGCGCCACCTGTTCACGGCCGAGCGCGCCGCGAGCAAGATTCCCGACGTGCCGGAAGACACGCCCAAGCGCGATATTGCCTCGGTCGCGGTCATTGGCGCCGGCACCATGGGCGGCGGCATCTCCATGAACTTCCTCAACGCCGGCATCCCGGTGAAGATCCTGGAGATGAAGCAGGAGGCGCTGGACCGCGGCATCGCGACTATCCGCAAGAACTACGAAGCCCAGGTGAAGAAGGGCAAGCTCAAGCAGGACAAGTACGAGCAGCGCATGGCCCTGCTGAGCACCACGCTGAGCTACGACGACATCGGCTCGGCCGATCTCGTGATCGAGGCCGTGTTTGAAGAAATCGGCGTGAAGGAGAAGGTGTTCAAGGAACTCGACCGTGTGATGAAACCGGGCGCGATCCTGGCCTCCAACACCTCCACGCTGGACGTCAACAAGATCGCCTCGTTCACCCAGCGCCCGCAGGACGTGGTGGGCCTGCACTTCTTCAGCCCCGCCAACGTGATGAAGCTGCTGGAAGTGGTGCGCGGCGAGAAGACCGCCAAGGACGTGATGGCCACCGTGATGGCCGTGGCCAAGAAGATCAAGAAGACGGCGGTGGTCTCTGGCGTGTGCGACGGCTTCATCGGCAACCGCATGATCGAGCAGTACGGCCGCCAGGGCGGTTTCCTGCTGGACGAAGGCTGCACGCCCGAGCAGGTGGACAAGGCGATGGAGAAATTCGGCATGGCCATGGGGCCATTCCGCATGGGCGATCTGGCCGGCAACGACATCGGCTGGGCGATCCGCAAGCGCCGCTACCAGGAAAAGCCGGACATGAAGTACAGCAAGACGGCCGACCTGCTGTGCGAGAAGGGCCGCTTCGGCCAGAAGACCGGCGCCGGCTGGTACGACTACGTGCCGGGCAAGCGCGACGCGATCCCGAACGCCGAGGTGGTCAAGATGATCGAGGACCACCGCAAGTCGCTGGGCATCACGCCACGCAAGATCTCCGACGAGGAGATCGTGCAGCGCCTGGTGTATTCGCTGGTGAACGAGGCCGCGCACATTCTGGAAGAGGGCATCGCCAACAAGGCCAGCGACATCGACGTGGTCTACATCTTCGGCTACGGCTTCCCGATCCACCGTGGCGGCCCGATGATCTACGCCGACACGGTGGGCCTGTTCAACGTGGTGCAGAGCATGAAGCGCTTCGCCAAGAACCCGCTGGACGACGCGAAGTTCTGGGAGCCGGCGCCGCTGCTGGCCCGACTCGTGGCTGAAGGCAAGACCTTCAATTCGTGATGACCCCCCTGCGCCGCTTCGCGTCTTCCCCCCAGGGGGGACGCACCCTTGGCCCGGCGAAGCCGGTTCCGTGGGTGCCCCGGGGCAGCTGCGCCTCTCTCGTGTCACCGTTCCATTCGCAAGACAACTAGGAATTCATCATGACCAACGCCGTCATCGTTTCCACCGCCCGCACCCCCCTGGCCAAGAGCTGGAAGGGCGCTTTCAACATGACCCATGGCGCCACCCTGGGCGGCCACGCCGTGCAGCACGCCGTGCAGCGCGCCGGCATCGAAGCCGCCGAGGTGGACGACGTCATCATGGGCTGCGCCAACCCCGAAGGCGCCACCGGCGCCAACATCGCGCGCCAGATCGCGCTGCGCGCCGGCCTGCCCATCACCACCTCGGGCATGACGGTGAACCGTTTCTGCTCGTCCGGCCTGCAAACCATCGCGATGGCCGCGCAACGCATCATTGCCGGCGAAGGCGACGTGTACGTGGCCGGTGGCGTGGAGAGCATTTCCTGCGTGCAGCAGGAGATGAACACCCACATGCTGGCCGATCCCTGGCTGGTGAAGAACAAGCCCGAGATCTACTGGAACATGCTGCAGACCGCCGAGCAGGTGGCCAAGCGCTACAACATCTCGCGCGACGCGATGGACGAATACGGCGCGGCCAGCCAGCAGAAGGCCACGGCCGCGCTGGAAGCCGGCCTGTTCAAGGCCGAAATCGCCCCCATCACCGTGACCGCCGGCGTGGCCGACAAGGTCATGGGCCTGACCACCAAACAGGTGACGGTGGAGAACGACGAGGGCATTCGTGCCGGCACCACCAAGGAAGGCATCAGCGGCATCCGCCCGGCCGTGCCCGGTGGCGTGATCTCGGCGGGCAACGCCAGCCAGTTCAGCGACGGCGGCGGCGCGTGCGTGCTGATGAACGAAACCCTGGCCGAGAAGCGCGGCCTCCAACCCCTGGGCCGTTTCCTGGGCTTTGCGGTGGCTGGCTGCGAGCCCGATGAGATGGGCATCGGCCCGGTGTTTGCCATCCCCAAGGTGCTTGCGCGCCTGGGCCTGAAGATCGGCGACATCGATCTGTGGGAACTCAACGAAGCCTTCGCGGTGCAGGTGATCTACTGCCGCGACAAGCTGGGCATTCCCGGCGACCGCCTCAACGTCAACGGCGGCGCGATCGCGGTGGGCCACCCCTATGGCGTGTCGGGCCAGCGGCTGACCGGCCACGCGCTGATCGAAGGCAAGCGCCGTGGCGCCAAGCGCGTCTGCGTGACGATGTGCATTGGCGGTGGCATGGGTGCCGCCGGCGTGTTCGAAGTGCTCTGAGGGCCGTCACCATGGCCGAGGCCAGCGTCAGCCCCGAGGTGTTTCTGGCCATGGGGCGCGAGGTGCTGGCCGCTCAGCCGTTCTCGCGCCTCATCGGCGCCGAGCTGGCCGCGTTCTCCCGGGGGCATTGCGAGCTGCATGTGCCCATCGGCGAATCGGTGAAGCAGCAGCACGGCTTCGTGCACGGTGGCGTGCTGAGCTACGCCGCCGACAACGCACTCACCTACGCTGGCGGCAGTGCCCTGGGCTTGCCGGTGGTGACGGCAGAGTTCAAGATCAACTACCTGCGGCCGGCCATCGGCGAACGCCTGATCGCCCGGGCCGAGGCCGTGCACACCGGCAGAACGCAATCGGTCTGCCGCTGCGACGTCTTCGTGCTCCAGGACGGGGCGGAGAAGCTCTGCGCGGTGGCGCAGGGCACCATCGCCGCACTGCCAGCCAAGAACTGAAGAAGAGACATTCATGAGTCTGCGCCCCACCGTCGATTTCCTGCTCTACGACTGGCTCGACGCGCCCGCGCTGAGCGAGCGACCCCGGTTCGCCGACCACAGCCGCGAGACCTTCGACGCCGTGCTCGACACCTGCGAGCGCATCGCGCGCGAGAAGTACGCGCCATTCAACCGCGTGGTGGACACGCAGGAGCCGCACTTCGACGGCGAGAAGGTGATCCTGCCGCAGGCCACGCACGACGCGCAAAAAGCCTATGCCGAGAGCGGCATGCTCAGCGCCGCGCAGGACTACGAAGTGGGCGGCATGCAGCTGCCCTACACGGTCGAGGCTGCGGCCAACGCCTTTTTCGCCATGGCCTCGGTGAGCATTGGCAGTGGCATGCTCACCACCGGCAACGCCAACCTGCTGATGGTGCACGGCACCGAGGCGCAGAAGACCGCGTTCGCGCTCAACGAGTTCTCCGGCCGGTTCTCCGGCACCATGTGCCTGTCCGAGCCGCAGGCCGGCTCGTCGCTCAGCGACGTGGTGACCCGCGCCGTGCCCGACGGCGCCGGCTTCGAGAGCGACCCGCTCGGGCCTCGCTACCGCCTCAAGGGCAACAAGATGTGGATCTCGGCCGGCGAGCACGAGTTGACCGAGAACATCATCCACCTGGTGCTGGCCAAAATTCCTGACGAGAACGGCAAGCTCGTGCCGGGCACGCGCGGCATCTCGCTCTTCATCGTGCCCAAGAAGATGGTGAACCCCGCCGGCGAATTGACCGGCGAACGCAACGACGTGGCCCTCGCGGGCCTCAACCACAAATGCGGCTGGCGCGGCACCACCAACACGCTGCTGAACTTCGGCGAGGGCAAGTACCCGGTGCGCGGCGAGGCGGGCGCGGTGGGTTACCTGGTGGGGCAGGCGGGCAAGGGCCTGCACTGCATGTTCCACATGATGAACGAGGCCCGCATCGGCGTGGGCATGGCCGCCACCATGCTGGGCATGGCGGGGTACCACGCCAGCCTGGACTACGCGAAAAACCGCCCGCAAGGCCGCCCCATGGGCCCGGCCGGGAAGGACCCGGCGCAGCCGCCGGTGCGCATCATCGAACACGCCGACGTCAAGCGCATGCTGCTGGCGCAGAAGGCGTATTGCGAAGGCGCGCTCGCGCTGGAGCTGTATTGCGCCCGCTTGGTGGACGAGCAACACACCGCAGACGCCGCCACGGCGGACGACGCGCGCCTGCTGCTGGAGGTGCTCACGCCCATCGCCAAGAGCTGGCCGAGCGAGTGGTGCCTGGAAGCGAATTCGCTGGCCATCCAGATCCACGGCGGCTACGGCTACACGCGCGATTTCCCGGTGGAGCAGTACTGGCGCGACAACCGCCTGAACATGATCCACGAGGGCACGCACGGCATCCAGGCCATGGACCTGCTGGGCCGCAAGGTGCTCATGGAAGGCGGCAAGGGCCTGAGCCTGCTGGCTGGTCGCATCGATGGCACGATCCAGCGCGCCATCCACGTCCCCGAACTGGCTGCCCACGCCAACGCCCTGGGGCAGGCGCTCGCGCAGGTCGGCGCCGCCACCAAGGCCGCCTGGGCCACGGGCGAGCCCACCGACGCGCTGGCCAACGCCGTGCCCTACCTGCAGGCCTTCGGTCACACGGTGCTGGCCTGGGTCTGGCTGGATGTGGCGCTGGCCGCGCACGCGGCGACCGCCTCGAACGCGCGCACCGGCCGCCTGGCCGCGATGCGCTTTTTCTTCCATTACGAGCTGCCCAAGATCGGCGCGTGGCTGCAGGTGGTGAGCAGCCGCGACCAGACCTGCGCGGCCTTGCCCGAGGACGCCTTCTGATGCTGCACCACATCGTCATGTGGAAGATCAAGGCCACGCCCGACGGCAGCAGCCGGGAGGCCAACATCGCCAAGGCCAAGGCCTTGCTGGACGCCTGCGCTCAATTGGTGCCCGGGATCGTGCGCTTCGAGGTGGCCACGGCCGCAGGCGACCTGGAATGCACTTACGATCTCGTGCTCAACAGCAGCTTCACCGGCCGCGACGCGCTCGCCGCGTACCAGAACCATCCCTCGCACACCGCCCTCAAGCCCTTCATGCGCCTAGTGGTGGAGCAGCGGCAGTGCATGGACTACGAGGTCTGAGCCCTGTCCGACAGGCGGCAAAAGGGACGTGTCGATCGAACGGTTCCTCAGGCATCCAAGGGGCAGGAAGCGCGAGCTGTTTGCGCTTTCAGTCACCAGGCCGCGACATCCCGCGGCCCCTTCAGGAGCTTCACATGGAATACATGATCGTTTTCAAGGAAACCGCATCCGACTTCGAGCGCCGCCCCGACGACGCTTACTGGGGTGCCTGGGGTGCCTACATTGCCGCGCTGCAGGCGTCGGGCATCACCCGGGGCGGCAACGGCCTGCAGCCGCCGCACAACGCGACGCAGGTGCGAGTGCGCAACGGGCAACGCCAGGTGCAGGATGGCCCGTACCCCGACACCAAAGAACACCTGGGGGGCTATTTCGTGATCGACGTGCCTTCGCTCGATCAGGCGCTGGAGTGGGCTGCGCGCGCGCCCTGTGCCAGCACCGGCAGCGTGGAAGTGCGACCCGTGCTGCCGCCCATGGACATTCCGCACGCCACATGAACACCCGGGCGGCCGAAGCGGCTGCGCTGACCGCGCGGGATGCCTACGGCCGCCTGGTGGCCTACCTGGCCTGGCGCTGGAGCGACCTGGCCGCCGCCGAGGACGCGCTCGGTGATGCCCTGGTCAAGGCGCTGGAGCGCTGGCCGCGAGACGGCGTGCCTGAGCAGCCCGAGGGCTGGCTGCTCACCGTGGCGCGCCGCGAGCTGTTGCAGTCGGCGCGCCACCAGGGCGTGGTGCAGCGGCTGGCCGACGACCCGCTGGTGCGCGGGCTGCTGCCGCGCGAGGGCGACGCAGCCCCCGATCCTTTCCTGACGGCCCACCCCATCCCCGACAACCGGTTGCGCCTGATGCTGGTCTGCGCCCATCCGGCGATCGAGCGCGGGGTGCGCACGCCCCTCATGCTGCAGGCCGTGCTCGGGCTCGACGCCCAGCGCATCGCCGCCGCCTTCCTGGTGTCGCCAACGGCCATGGCGCAGCGGCTGGTGCGCGCCAAGCAGAAGATCGCGCAGGCCGGCATCCGCTTTGAGCAGCCCGAGCCGGCCGATCTGCCGCAGCGCACGCACGCCGTGCTGGAAGCGGTGTATGCCGCCTATGGGCTGGCCTGGGAGCGGCTCGGCGCAGCGGGTGAACAGGCGTCCCTGAACGCCGAACTGGCCGCCGAAGCGCTGTACCTGGCCGAGCTGTGCGTGGCTTTGATGCCCCACGATGCCGAGGCGCGCGGGCTGTGGGCCCTGTTGCTGTTTTGCGAGTCGCGCCGCCAGGCGCGGTTCGTGCCCGCACCCGATGGCAGCGAGCGCTTCGTGCCCCTGCACGAGCAGGACACGGCACGCTGGAACCATGCACACATCGAACGCGCCAACGCGCTGCTGCACGAAGCTGCAGCGCTTGGTCAACTGGGGCCGTACCAGCTGGAGGCGGCCATCCAGTCGGCCCACGCGCAACGCGCCATCACCGGCCGCGTGCCCTGGGGCGGCATCGCCCAGCTCTACCAAGGCTTGTTGCAGATCGCGCCCACGCTGGGTGCCCGGGTAGGCCATGCGGTGGCGCTGGGCACGGCGCACGGTGCAGGGCAGGGGCTGGCCGCGCTGGACGAACTGTCCGAGGCCGAGGTGCGCAACCACGCCCCCTGGTGGGTGGCGAGGGCGCACCTGCTGGAGCAGCAACGCCGCTGGCCGGATGCTGCTGCGGCCTTGCGCCATGGCATGGGCCTGACCGAAGATCCCCGGTTGCGAGCACATCTCTGGTACAAGCTTCAGGCCTTGCAGGCCGCGCCGGTGACAGACACACCCGCTTGATTCACCCACAATGCCTGACAGCGCTTTTCTCCATCACACTGAGGATGACCACATGACCCGAACCATTCCCCAACTCTTCGACCTCAAGGGCAGGACCGCCCTGATCACCGGCGGTTCGCGCGGCCTGGGCCTGCAAATGGCCCATGCCCTGGGCGAGGCCGGCGCGCGCGTGCTGGTGAGCTCGCGCAAGGCCGAGGATCTGGAGAGCGCCACCGCCGAACTGCAGGCCGCCGGCATCGATGCGCGCTGGGTCGCGGCCGATTGCTCGAAGGAGGAAGACATCCACCGCCTGGCCGATGAAAGCCTGCAGCGCCTGGGCGATATCGACATCCTGGTGAACAACGCGGGCGCCGCCTGGGGCGCGCCGGCCGAAGACCACCCGGTGGAGGCCTGGGACAAGGTGATGAACCTCAACGTGCGCAGCTACTTCATCCTCAGCCAGGTGATCGCGCGGCGCAGCATGATCGCGCGCAAGTCCGGCCGCATCATCAACACCGCGTCCATCGCCGGCCTGGGTGGCAACCCCTCGGGCATGAACACCATCGCCTACAACACCTCCAAAGGGGCGGTGATCAACTTCACCCGCGCGCTGGCCGCCGAGTGGGGCAAATACGGCATCACCGTCAACGCGATCTGCCCGGGCTTCTTCCCGAGCAAGATGACCGTGGGCACGCTCAAGGCCATGGGCGAGGAAAAGCTTGCCTCGCATGCGCCGCTGCGCCGCCTGGGCGATGACGAAGACCTCAAGGGCCTGACCGTGCTTTACGCGTCCGACGCCGGCAAGCACATCACCGGCCAGTGGCTGGCCGTGGACGGTGGCGTCTCCGTCATCACCGGAGGGTGATCCGTCCATGGATTTTTCCGTCCGCATCCCTTTTGTCGAACTGCTCGGCTTCGAGCTGCATCGGTTTGAAGGCGGGGAGGCGGAACTGCGCTTCAACCCCGGCTCCGACCACATGAACTCGTTTGACGTGGTGCACGGCGGCGCCAGCATGACGCTGCTGGACGTGGTCATGGCCCACGCCGCGCGCTCCACCGTGCCTGACATGGGCGCGGTCACCATCGAAATGAAGACCAGTTTCATGCGCGCCGCCAAGGGGCCGCTGCG
>NZ_JAHCKK010000129.1 GCF_026125825.1 Hydrogenophaga sp.
CTTGCGGGTGTATGGCTTCGGTGCGCGGCAGACGCCACGGGCGTTCGTGGCGGCCTGCAGCAGTTTCATTTACACGGAGTCGATCACGGCGCAATGAACCCTGTGCGCGCCAGCGCCGGGGGCGGTGAGGCCTACGCCCGCCGCGCGGCGAGCACGGTGGCCGTCTTGCGCACCGGGCTGGAGAGCACCAGCGAGGTGGTGACGCCGCCGTGCACCGCGAGTGCGTCGACCACGCGCTCCAGGTCCTTCGGCTCGGCGATGGCGCAGCGCACGATGAAGCAGTCTTCCCCGGTCACGCGGTCCGCTTCCAGCACTTCCGGCATGTCCTCAAACAGTTGCACGTATGGGGCGATGCCGGCGTGCGTGGTCTGGATGCGAATGAGGGCCTGCAGCCCGATGCCGATGGCGCGCAGGTTGACGCGCGCGCTGTAGCCCTCGATCACGCCGGCGTCTTCGAGCTTGCGCACGCGCTCGCTCATCGCGGGTTGCGACAGGCCGATGCGTTTGCCGATGGCGGCCAGGCTTTGCCGCGCGTCGCGCTGCAGGGCTTCGAGGATGAGGAGGTCTTTCTTGTCCAGCTTCATGGGGGTGTTTCGCGTGGCGATGATTCATCGGTTTGGCGGCGCCGATTCCGATGTTTCGCGCTTGGAGGCAGGCCTGCGATTGTCTAGCATGGGCCCAGCGGCTTCGCACGGTGCGACGGCCATTGACGCAAGGACTGGTACATGGAACTGATCGGTATGCTCGACTCGCCTTATGTGAGGCGTGTGGCGGTCTCCCTTCAACTGCTCGGGCTGCCTTATGGGCATCGGCCGATTTCGGTGTTTCGCGGCTTCGACGAGTTCCGCTTGATCAACCCGGTGGTGAAGGCGCCCACGCTGGTGTGCGCCGATGGTCAGACGCTGATGGATTCCACGCTGATCATTGACCACGTCGAGTCGGTGGCGGGGCGCAGCCTGTTGCCGGCGGGCGGGCCGCAGCGGCAGCGCGCGCTGCGCATGGTCGGGCTGGGGCTGGCGGCTTGCGAAAAGGCGGTGCAGATCGTCTACGAGCGAAATCTGCGCCCCGCCGAGAAGCTGCACGAGCCCTGGATGCTTCGCGTGAAAGGGCAACTGGTGGCGGCCTTCGCGCAGATCGAGGCGGAGCTGGCGGCTCAGCCCCTGCCGGTGGAGGCGGCTTCCATGGACCAGGCGGGGGTCACGGTGGCCGTGGCATGGCGTTTTGCGCACGAGATGGTGCCTGGTGAAGTGGATGCCCAGGCCTACCCGGCCACGGCCCGCCATTCGCGGCAGGCGGAAGGGCTGGATGCCTTCCGCGCGGCGCCTTTCGCCTGAGGCGCGGCGGGGTTGTCTCAGTTTTTGCGGCCGAGCTTGCGGTAGACAGTGGCGCGGCTGATGCCCAGCGCGCGGGCGGCTTCCTTGACGTTGCCGCGCGCGTCGTCCACGGCCTTTCGGATCATGGCGGTTTCCACGTCCTTGAGGGGCAGGCCGTGGTTGGCGCCGTGCAGGGGGCCGCGTTCACCGCCGGGGTTGAGCTGGGCCAGCACGCTCAGGCGCAGGCCCGACCACAGCGGCACTTCCAGCGGGCCGCGCTGGTGTCGAGCGGCGTCGAACAGGGTTTCCACGGGCACGGCGAAGAGCTCGCTGCAGTGGCCGGGTGCGAGGCCCGAGACGACGCCCAGCATGTCGGCCGCCGGCCGGTTGAGTGCGGTGATCTGGCCGTCGGCATCCACGCAGACCAGGCCATCGCTGGCGTCGCCGGGCATGCGGCCGGGCCAGCTCAGGCACAGCAGCAGGCGGTGCGGCTGGCCGAGGGTGAGGGCGTTTTCGATGCTGCGCGCTGATTGGGTGACGAGGTGTTTGAGCGCGGGCTGTTCGAGCACGTTCACGCCGGTGAGGTCCAGCATGCCCACGCACTGGCCATGGGGCCCCCAGATCGGGGCGCCGGCGCAGCTGTAGATGCTGGTGTCGTCGAAGAAGTGTTCGCCCCGGTGCAGCCACACCGGCTGGAGGTCGGCCAGGGTGGTGCCGATGGCGGTGGTGCCCACGGCGCGCTCGGAGAGGTCCACGCCGATGCGCGCGATGCTGGCGGCGTGGGGGTCGTGGCGGTCCACCGGTCCGTTGACGTCGATGACCAGGCCGCGCGCGTCGGTGAGGATGGCGAAGTAGCGCGTGTGCGCCATGGCGCGCGAGAGCGACTGGATCACCGGCGCGGCGGCGCGCAGCAGGGGCTGGTTGGCTTCGATGGCGCGCTGGGCCGCGCCGCTGGTGACGGTGTCGAAGGTGATGTGCTGGCGCGGTTCGAGCCCGATGTCCAGGCAGCGCCGCCAGGAGCGTTCGACCCAGGGTGCCAGCAGGGGCGGGCTCAGCGGGGCGCGCGATTCAAGCACTGCCTTGCGCGCCTGCTCGATCAGGGCCAGGCGCTGCTGCTGGGGCATCGAAGGCGGGGACTGTGGGGTCACGATCGGCAGGAGGTTGGCTGGGCGGGGGCCGGGCTGCGGACAGGTCTTTGCCATTAGAGCAGCGTTTGGCCGCCCGTGCATCCCCGCCAGGGACCGGGTTAACCCGGCCAGCGCCAGCTCCAGCGGGTCTCGCGCACCAGCACCTCCAGGTCGGCCGGGGTGTCGAGGTCGCGGGTGTAGTGGGGGTTGTCCACCGCCCACAGGCGCACGGCCTCGGGGTGGGCGGCGCGCCACTGGCGCAGGCTGGGCTGCAGGGGCTCGGTGAGCGCGTCGCGCACGCGCGTGTCGAAGATGACCGGGTGGCCGGGCTGGCCGCGCACCATGGGCACCTGCACGTGGATGCCGGGGCCGCGCGCGGCGAAGGCGTCCAGCGCCTGCTGCACGTCCTGGCTGTCGATGAGCGGCTGGTCGGCCAGCAGCACGACGACCTGCCTGACGTCGTGCGCCAGCGCCCGCAGGCCCGCGCGCAGGGATGAGGCGGTGTCGTCTTCCGGCCGGGGGTTGATGACGCACAGCGGCGCGAGGCCGTCCGGCAGCCGGGCCACGTGGGCCTGGATGTCGTGTGCGTGGTGGCCCAGCACGAGCACGAGGTCGTGCCGCGCCGGGCCGCGCAGCGGTTGCAGGTGCGTGAGCAGCCGCTCGAGCAGGGTGCGCCCGTCCAGCTCCAGCAGGCACTTGGCGACTCCGCCCATGCGCCGGCCGGCGCCGGCGGCGAGGATGACGAAGCCGGTTTTCACGGTGAGACGAAGCAGGTGGGGGCGCTGGCCTCGGCGGCCGAGAGCGTGTTCTTGGCGTTGGCCACCTCCATGTCGCGCGGCAGGGGCACGCCGTTTTTCACGGCGAGCACTTCGGCCATCACGCTCACGGCGATCTCGGCCGGCGTCTTGCTGCCGATGTAGATGCCGATCGGCCCGCGCAGGCGCGACAGGCTCTCGGGTGTCTGGCCGAAGTGTTCGATCATGCGGGCGTGGCGCGCTTCGTTGTTGCGGCGCGAGCCGATCGCACCCACGTAGAAGGCCTCGGTCTCCAGCGCTTCGAGCAGGGCGAGGTCGTCGAGCTTGGGGTCGTGCGTGAGGGCGATCACGCAGGTGCGGCGGTCGACGCGGAACTCGCGCACCACGTCGTCGGGCATCTCGGTGACGATGGTCACGCCGGGCACGGCCCAGGCGCTGCGGTATTCCTCGCGCGGGTCGCACACGGTGACGGCGAAGCCGTTGAACAGCGCCATGGTGGCGAGGTATTCGGTGAGCTGGCCCGCGCCGATCAGCAGCATGCGGTACTCGGGGCCGAAGGTGTTGCTCAGCCACCCGTTTTCGTCGGCCAGCGCCGCGGGAGTGGCGGCTGCGCGCAGTTCCACGCGGCCGGTGGCCAGCTCGGTGCGGCGCTCGACGAGGTGGCCGGCGGTGAGGGTCTGCACGAGTTCGGCCAGGGAGCCGGCATCGGGGTTGAATTCGAGCACCAGCTCCAGCGTGCCGCCGCAGGGCAGGCCGAAGCGGTGGGCTTCGTCGGCGCTCACGCCGTACTTCACGCGCTCGGGCGGCCCGCTGGGGATCTCGTGGGTGATGCCGGGCGGAGCGCTGCTGCCTTGCACCGCGCCGTGGGCGCGGCTGTAGCGGTAGATCAGGTCGTCTTCGATGCAGCCGCCGGAGACGGAGCCGACCACGGCGCCGGTTTCGCACAGGGCCATGACCGAGCCGACCGGGCGTGGCGAGGAGCCCCAGGTGCGAACCACGGTGGCGAGCAGGGCGCGCCGGCCTTCGTTGCGCCAGCCCAGCAGGGTGCGCAGGACGGTGACATCCAGGTTTTCCAAAGTTACCCCTTTGTGGCGAGGTAGATCGCCGCGGCCACGGCGATGGCGATGGCGGCCCAGGCCCAGGTGGGCATGCCACCGCTGGCCTGGGGTGCGGGCGGGGTGGCGCTGGCCGGCACGGCGGCAGCACCGGGGTAGCGGGCCCGCAGCGCCTCGTCGAAGCGGCGGAAGAAGTCTTCGGCGAGCGACTTGGCCGCGCCGTCGATCAGGCGCTGGCCGAGTTGGGCGATCTTGCCGCCCACGGTGGAGTGCACGGTGTAGCTGAGTTCGCAGCCGGAGGCGGCGGGCGCGAGCTGCACGGCGGCTTCGCCCTTGCCGAAACCGGCCACGCCGCCCTGGGCGTCGAAGCCGATCTTGTACGAGCTGGGCGGCACGATGTCCGAGAGCGTCACGCGCCCGCTGAAGCGCGCGGCGACGGGGCCGATCTTGATGGCGGTGGTGACGGCGTAGGTGTTGGGTTCGGTGAGCTCGAATTTCTCGCAGCCCGGTATGCAGGCTTTGAGCATCTCCGGGTCGTTGAGGGCCTCCCAGGCCTGTTGCTGCGTGACGGCGAGCGTCCGGCTTCCTTGCATGTCCACGATGGGTTCTCCTGTCAGGTCGGAATGATGAATGAAACGGATGGGTTCAGCCGCGCTGCATCAGCGCGGCCATGGACCGCGCGAGGTCTTCGAGGCGGCTGAGGTTGTGCACGGCGAGCATGCCATGGGCGTGGCGGTGCAGCACGCTGGCGCCGGTGGCCAGGGGGGCGTAGCCGTCGTAGCGCAGCAGGGGGTTGAGCCAGAGCAGGCGGCGGCTGTGGCGGCCCAGCCAGGTGAGTTCCTGGTCGAGCAGCTCGGGCGCGCCGGTGTCCAGGCCGTCGGTGATGAGCAGCACCACGGTGCGCCGGCCCACGAGGCAGCGTGGGTAACGGGTGCGCAGGCTGGCGAGGGAGGCGCCCAGGCGGGTGCCGCCGGCGAAGTCGTCGATGGCGGCGTTGGCCATGTCGAGCATCTGGTCGGTGTCGCGGTGGCGGAAGGCGGCGCGCAGGTCGGTGAGTTCGGTGCCGAAGGCGAAGGCCGCGCGCGGGGTGCCGCGGGTGGCCTGGTGCAGGAAGGCCAGCAGCAGGCGCGCGTAGCGTTCCATGGAGCCAGAGATGTCGACCAGGATGAGCAGGGGCAGGGGCTGGGGCCGGCGCTGCATCAGGGGCAGTTGCAGGAGTTCTCCGTCGTGCCGGCGAGCCTGTTGCAGGGCGCGGGGCCAGTGGGGGCGGTGGCCGCGTGTGCCGGCGTGTTCGCGGCGCGAGCGCACGGGGGGCAGGGGCAGGGGGATGTCGCGCACGAGTTGTTCGACGAGGCGGAATTCGCTGGCGGAGAGGCCGGCGAAGTCGGCGTGGCGCAGGCGCTGCTGGTCGCTGGCGGTCATGGCGGCGTCCAGCTTGAGTTCGGTTTCGCCTTGGTTGGGGGTGCGGGCTTTGAGGCCGGCGACGCTGAGGGCTTCCTGCACGCGGGCTTTGCGCCGCACGGGGTGGGCTTTGGCGGCTTTGGGGAGCATCTGCGCAAGGAGTTGCTGGGCGAGTTCGGGGTTGCGGAAGAAGGCGTCGAACATTTCGCCGAAGACGCCGATGTCCTGCTGGCGGCTGACCATCACGGCTTCGAGGGCGGCGCGCAGGTCGTCTCTGCGTTCCAGGCCCACGGCTTGGGCAGCGGTGATGGCGAGCACGACGCGGCTGCTGTCCACGGGCACGCCGGCTCGGCGCAGGGCCCTGCCGAAGGCGGTGATGTGGTCGGGGAGTTTCCCGCTTCTGGCGTCACCCAGGATCATTCTTTTGCTGCCTGCTTTTTCGTGCGTTGAACCTCGCGCTGCCGGATGGTGGCGCGCAAAGGGTGGTGTGCCCAGGTGCTGCTGGGGTCGCTGGGGCGGGGGGCCGGGCGCAGGCGCCGATTCGCGGTTGCCACAGAGCGAGCGTCCAGACCACGGTGTTGACGCAATGGTCTCTCGTGCGCCCGGGCAGACGCCCGCGAGCAGCGCCGGAGAACGGCCCCCCGCCCCAGCGGCCCGGAGGCAACCCACGAAAGCAAGGTTTTCAACACCACATCACACAGGCTCAGGCGCCAACAGCTGATCCAACATCGGCAACAAGGCAGCCACATCTTCCCGCTGCTTGAACAGGATGCCCGCCGTGTCCTGAATCACCTCGGGGTCCAGCGTCAGCGTGTCCAGCGCCACCAGGGCCTTGGCCCATTCCACGCTCTCGGCGATGCCAGGGCTGCGCTGGAAGGCGTTGGCAAACGGCTGGTTGCGCAGGCGGGAGACGAACCGCGTCACCTGCTCCGTCAGCGCCGCACTCGCCTCAGGCACCTGGCTCTTCACGATGGCGAGTTCGCGCTCGCGATCAGGGTAGTCCAGCCACTGGTACAGACAACGGCGCTTGACCGCATCGTTGAGGTCGCGCGTGCGGTTGCTGGTGAGGATGGTCAGCGGTGCGGCCACGGCCTTGATGGTGCCAAGCTCGGGAATGCTCACCTGATACTCGCCCAGGTACTCCAGCAGAAAAGCCTCGAACGGCTCGTCGGCGCGGTCCACCTCGTCGATGAGCAACACCGCGCCTGGCTCGGGGGTCTGCAAGGCCTGCAGCAGCGGGCGGCGGATCAGGTAGCGCGCCTGGTACACCTCACGCTCGATCTCGTCGGGCGTGGACGTGGCCTGCGCCGCGCGCATGTGCAGCAGCTGCGCCGTGTGGTTCCACTCATAGAGCGCCTCGCGCTGCTCCATGCCGTCGTAACACTGCAGGCGCAGCAAGGGGCGCCCCAGCACCTTTGCCAGCGCCTTGGCCAGCTCGGTCTTGCCCACGCCGGGCTCGCCTTCGAGCAGCAGCGGGCGCTGCAGGCGCATGGCCAGAAAGACGGCGGTGGCCAGCCGCCGGGGAGCGTGGTAGCCCACGCCCTGCAGGGCGTGGGTGAGGCCGTCGATGGTGCCGGTGTCGTCGGGCACCCGGCTCATCCGTTGGCGTGACGCACCGCCACCTGGGTCTGCACCGTCACCAGGTGCGCCCGGTAGGCCGCGCTGGCGTGCAGGTCACCGCTGATGTCGCTGGCGTCGATCTTCACGTCTTTCACGGCTTCGGGCGTGAAACTCTTGGCGAGCGCCGCCTCCAGGCCCGCGTGGCGGAACACGCCGTTGCCGGTGCCGGTGATGGCCACGCGCGGGCCCGAGGGCGTGAGCGCCACGAACACGCCCACCAGCGCAAAGCGCGAGGCAGGCTGGCGGAACTTGGCGTAGGCCGCCTTGGTGGGGATGGGGAAACGGATCGCGGTGATGATCTCGCCGGGCTCCAGCGCCGTGGTGTACAGGCCCTGGAAGAAGTCGTCGGCGGCGATCTGGCGCCGGTCGGTCACCACCGTGGCACCCAGGCCCAGCACGGCGCTGGGGTAGCAGGCGGCCGGGTCGTTGTTGGCCACCGAGCCACCGAGCGTGCCGCGCGCACGCACCTGCCGGTCGCCAATGCCTTCGGCCAGCGCGGCCAGCCCGGGGATGTGCTTGCGCACGTCGGCGTTGTCGGCCACGTCCTGGTGGCAGGTCATGGCGCCGATGACCACGGTCTGGCCTTCGACCTTGACGCCGCGCAGTTCGGCCACGCCGCCCAGGTCCACCAGTTGTTCCGGGCGCAGCAGGCGCTGTTTCATGGAGGCGATCAGCGTCTGGCCACCGGCCAGGGGTTGCGCGCCCGCGCCGCTGAAGCGCTTGGCGTCGGCCAGGGTCTTGGGTTGTTCGAGTGTGAATGCGTACATGGTGTGTCTCCTCCGGTTCAGGCTTTGGCGGCCTGGATGGCCGTCCAGACGCGGCCGGGGCTCGCGGGCATGTCCAGGTCTTTCACGCCCAGGGGCGCGAGCGCGTCCAGCACGGCGTTGATCACCGCCGGGGGCGAGCCGATGGCACCGGCCTCGCCGCAGCCTTTGGTGCCCAGCGGGTTGGTGGTGCAGGGCGTGGTCACGTGGCCCAGCCGGAAGTCCGGCACGTCGTCGGCGCGCGGCATGGCGTAGTCCATGAACGAGCCGGTGACCAGCTGGCCGGTCTCGCGGTCGTACACGCAGTGCTCCAGCAGCGCCTGGCCGATGCCTTGCACCAGGCCGCCGTGCACCTGGCCTTCCACGATCATGGGGTTGATGATGGTGCCGAAGTCGTCCACCGCGGTGAAGCGGTCGATGCGCACCACGCCGGTGTTGGGGTCCACCTCCACTTCGCAGATGTGCGTGCCGGCCGGGAAGGTGAAGTTGGTCGGGTCGTAGAACGCGGTCTCGTTCAGGCCCGGCTCCAGCTTGTCCAGCGGGTAGTTGTGCGGCACGTAGGCGGTGAGCGAGACGCTGCCCCACGGCACCTTCTTGTCGGTGCCCGCGACCTTGAACTCGCCGTTCTCGAACTCGATGTCGGTGTCCGCCGCCTCGAGCAGATGCGCCGCGATCTTCTTGCCCTTGGCAATCACCTTGTCGACCGCCTTCACGATCGCCGTGCCGCCGACGGAGAGCGAGCGGCTGCCGTAGGTGCCCATGCCGAAGGGGATTTTCGCCGTGTCGCCATGGACGATATCGACCTGGGAGAAGGGCACGCCGAGCTGGCTGGTGACGAGCTGGGCGAGCGTGGTCTCGTGGCCCTGGCCGTGGCT
>NZ_JAHCKK010000013.1 GCF_026125825.1 Hydrogenophaga sp.
CCAGGGCGACGTTGATCTCCTGGAAACCCCGGCAGATGCCCAGCAGCGGCACGCCCTCATGCACGCAGGCCTTCACCAGCGCCAGGGTGAGCAGGTCGCGGTCGGCGTCCAGCGGCAGGCTCGGGTCGGCCACGTCCTCGTCGAAATGGGAGGGGTGCACGTTGGAGGGAGAGCCGGTCAGCATCACCCCGTCCACCAGGCCCAGCAGTTCGCTGATCTGGCCGGTGTCGGCCAGGGGGAACATCACGGGCTGGGCGTCCGCCCCGACCTTGACGGCCCGGGCGTATTTGTCACCCAGCAACAGAAAGGGCATCTGATGCCCGTGATCGCCCATCAGGCGGTGGTCGGCAGGCAGCCAGACCATGCAAGGTGGCTTGTTCATGAAGACTCCAGACAATGGCATTCATTGTGAGGGGCCAATTGGATCAGAATAAGGGCCATTTGGCGCCACCTGGTGGTGCCAAATGGTGCCCCCCCTGCGCCGCTGACGCGGCTTCCCCCCGTTGGGGGGACCGCACCTGTGGCCCGGCGAAGCCGGTTCCACGGTGCGTCTGGATGGGGCCATTTCGCGCCGGATTGCGCCCTGGAAAGAAGCACATGCTGTCTGAATTTCTTCTCGCCGAGATGAGCCGCCTGGGCTCGCAGGACGCGCTGCCCCTGCACCGGCAGCTCTACGAGGCGCTGCGCCGCGCCATGCTCGACGGCAAGCTCGGTGCGGGCGAGCGCCTGCCTTCCAGCCGCGACCTGGCCCAGGACCTGCGCCTCTCGCGCAACACGGTGGTGGCCGCGATCAACCAGCTCAGCGTGGAGGGCTACCTTGCCAGCCGGGTGGGCAGTGGCACCTTCGTCAACGACAACGTGCCCCGCGCCACGCCGGGCCGCTCGGCGCGAGCGGGCGCGGGCCGGGCCGCCACCAACGGCACGCAGGCGGCCCGCCTGTCCACGCGCGGCCAGGCGCTGGCCAGCACCTTCTGCGCCACCGAGCTGGAGGTGCAGCCGTTCACGCCGGGCATCGCCGATTTCAGCGCCTTTCCGCTCACCCTCTGGCAACGGTTGCAGAACAAGCACTGGCGCATGACCTACCCGGACATGCTGGACTACAACGACTCGGGCGGCTACGCGCCGCTGCGCCGCGCGGTGGCCGATTACCTGCGCGTGTTCCGCAGCGTGCACCTGGAGGCCGACCAGGTCGTCATCACCAGCGGCACCCAGCAGTCGCTCGAGCTGTGTGCGCGGCTGCTGGCCGACCACGGCGACACCGTGTGGGTGGAGGACCCGGCCTACTGGGGTGCGGTCAAGGCCTTCATGGCCACCGGCCTGAGCCTGCACCCGGTGGCGGTGGACGAGCAAGGGATCAACCCCGGCATCGGCGACAACGCCCGCCCACCGCGCCTCATTTACGTCACACCCTCGCACCAGTACCCCACCGGCGCGGTGATGTCGCTTCCCCGGCGCCACCAGTTGCTGGCCACCGCGCGCGCGCACGACGCCTGGGTGCTGGAAGACGACTACGACAGCGAGTACCGCTTCAGCGGCCCGCCCATCTCCAGCCTGGAAGGCCTGGACACCGATGGCCGCGTGTTCTACATGGGCACGTTTTCCAAGGTGCTCTATCCGGGCCTGAAGATCGGCTACCTGGTGGTGCCCAAGCCGCTGGTGGCGGCTTTCAAGCAGGCCCACTACGACCTCAACCGCCCGGGCCAGATGCCGGTGCAGGCCGCGCTGGCCGAGTTCATCGAGATGGGCCATTTCGCCAGCGCGCTGCGCCGCGCGCGCCAGAACTACGGCGAGCGCCGCCAATGCCTGCTCGAAGCCCTCAGGCCGGTGCTGCGCGACGAACGGCCCGAGGGCCCCAGCATCAGCGGCGCCGAACAGGGCCTGCACCTGTGCCTGCGCCTGCCCCTTGAGGTGGACGACCGGGCGCTGGCACAGCGCATCGCACAGCACGGCCTCACGGTGCGGCCGCTCTCGGCCTATTGCCTGCAGCGCACGGACCTGCGCGGCCTGGTGATCGGCTACGGCTACGCGCCGCTGGCCGAGATCGCGCGCTGCGGGCCGCTGCTGGCCACGGCGGTGCGGCAGGTCCTGGGCGCCACGCCATGATCGGCCTCGCCCGCAACCTCGGCACGCTGGTGCGCGCCGCGTTCACCCGGGGCGAGTGCACGCCGCAGTCGCGCCTGAGCTGCCGTTTCCGCGTGACGCCTTTCGACGTCGGCCTGCGCGTGCTCAAGAGCGACCGCTACCTGCAGCTGGCCGAGGCCGCGCAGCTCGATTTCATGGTGCGCACGCGCCTGGCCGTGCCGCTGGTGCGCGCGGGCATCGGCTTCGTCAACGCCTCGCAGCTCATCCGCTTCGCGCGCCCCATCGGCCTGTTCCAGCGCGTGGACGTGCAGACCGCCATCGTGTTCGCCGACGACAGGTGCGCCTACTTCGCCCACACCCTGCTGGTGCGCGGCGTGCTGCACGCCGAGGTGCTGGTCAAGATGAAGTTCAAGCAGGGCCGCCTGACGGTGCCACCCCGCGACGTGCTCGGCGACTGTCCTGCCGAGAAGCCCGCGCACCTCGTGGCCTGGGACCAGTCGCTGGCGGGCCGCTGAGTCAGATCACGTCGCGCAGGCGATGCCACAGCATGCCCAGCGCCAGGCTGGGCGTGCGCAGCAGCGCGCCGCCGGGGAAACGACGGTGCCTGAGCCGCGCGTAGACGTCGAAGCGCGCCGCCTGACCGGCCACGGCCTCGGCCACCAGCCGGCCGGCCAGACCGGTGAGCGCCACGCCATGGCCGCTGAAGCCCTGCAGGTAATACAGGTTGTCGCCCAGGCGGCCAAAGTCGGGGGCGCGGTTCATGCTGATGTCCACGAAGCCGCCCCACACATGCTCGACCGGCACCTCGCGCAGCGCCGGAAACACCTCGCCCATGCGCTGGCGCATCAGGGCTTGCAGGTTCACCGGTGTGCGGGTGGTGTAGCTCACGCGCCCGCCGAACAGCATGCGGTGGTCGGCACTGAAGCGGAAATAGTCGAGCACGAAGTTGTTGTCGCACACCGCCGCGTTGCGCGGAATCAGGCGCGCGCACAGCTCGGGGTCGAGCGGCGCCGTGCCCACGATGTAGGTGCCCACGGGCATGATGCGCGGCGCGATCTCGGGCGCCACGCGCGGGCCGTACTCGGGCAGCATGCAGTTGCCCGCGAGCACGCCGAAACGCGCCTTCACCTGGCCGCGCGCGGTGCTGGCCACCAGGGTGGCGCCGCGCTGCAGGCCGGTCACGGGCGAGTGCTCGAAGATGCGGGCGCCGGCGGCCTGCGCAGCGCGCGCCAGGCCGAGCGCGTACTTCAGCGGGTGCAGGTGGCCCGAGCGCTGCTCGCGAGCGGCCGCCACGTAGCGCGGGCTGTTGATCAGGCGCGGCAGGTCGGCGCCTTCGGCCCAGTCCACCGCGAGACCGCGCCGCTTGAGGCCTTCCATCTCCTCGTGCAGCTCCTGCGCCTTGCGCGCCGAATCGGCGACGTACACGTAGCCGTTCACGCGGTCGCACGCGATGCCGTGCTCGGCGATGCGCGCGTCGATCAGGTCCAGCGCCTCCAGCGACATGTCCCAGGCGCGTTGCGCGTCCTCGGCGCCGAGCTGCTGCTCGAAGGGGCCCTGCCCGCTCGCGTAGCCCACGATGGCCTGGCCACCGTTGCGCCCGCTCGCGCCGCTGCCGATGCGGTCGGCCTCCAGCACCACCACCGAAAACCCCCGCTGCGCCAGTTCCAGCGCCGCGCTCAGGCCGGAGAATCCGGCACCGACCACCACCACGTCGGCCTCGATGGCTTCTTGCAGCGGCGGCAGCGCCTCGGGCCGCTGCACGCTGGCCTCGTAGTAGCTCTTTTGGTTGAGCTGGGTGTCCGAACCGATGAGCGACATCAGATACCCCCCTGCCGCGCTGCGCGCGATCGCCCCTGAGGGGGGACGGCACCCCAGGCCCGGCAAAGCCGGTTCCTCGGTGCCCCTGGAACAAGACACTTCATGCCAACAGCGCGGTGCAAAAGGTTCATCGCTTGGCCACCTGGCCGCTGAGGTAGGTCCACACAAACGTGGCCGCCGCATTGGTCGTGAGCTCGGCGTGGTCGTAGGCCGGGGCCACTTCCACGCAGTCCATGCCGATCCAGTTGAGGTCGGCCAGCGATTCCAGGAAAGTGAGCACCTGCGAGCTCGTCATGCCGCCCGGCTCGGGCGTGCCGGTGCCGGGCGCGAAGGCCGGGTCCAGGCAGTCGATGTCGAGCGTGAGGTAACAGGGGCGCTGGCCGATGCGCGCGCGGATCGCGTCGATGGCCGGTTGCAGGCCCGCACCGTCCAGCCCGCGCAGCGCGCGCGCCGTGAAGATCTGGCCACCCTGGTCGGCCACGTACTCGCGCGCCGCTCGCTCGCCGCTGGAGCGGATGCCGATCTGCACCGTGTGCGCCGGGCTCGCCAGCCCCTCCTGCAGGGCCTCGTAAGTCCAGGTGCCGTGGCCGGACGGTTCACCGAAGTGGTCCCCCCAGGTGTCGCAGTGGGCATCGAAATGCACCAGTGCCAGCGGCTCGCCGCCGTGCCGGGCCTTGGCCGCGCGCAGCAGCGAAAGCGTCACGGAGTGGTCGCCGCCCAGGAACACGCAATGGTGTTTCGCCATCAGCGCGGCGGCCTGTGCCTCGATGTGGCGGCGCACTTCGGGCAAGGGCGAGGCGTTGGGCAGGCGCATGTCCAGCGCGTCGCCCAGGTGCGCCAGGGGCGACACGTCGAACACCGGGTGGATGCCGTCGCACAGCATCAGGCTGGCAGCGCGGATCGCCTGCGGGCCAAAGCGCGCGCCCGGCCGGTTGGTCACCACGCCGTCGAAGGGCACGCCCACGATGGCAAAGGGCTGCTCGCCCAGCGGTGCGCAGGCCAGGAAGCGGTTGGTGTTGTTGGCGTAGGCGAACTGACCCATGGCCATGAAAGCATCCTTGGTGAACAGGGTGCCAGAAGATACCCCCCGCCAGTACCGCCCATGAGTCCAATTGGCCGGCGGCGCCAGCGTCCACCTGGGGCAGGAGGCACCGGGCACCGGGTAGCATCTGGCCCGGTGCCGCCATCCGGTGGCTCCTTTCTGAGGACGATCACACATGAAGCTCTACTACTCACCGGGCGCTTGCTCGCTCTCCCCGCACATCGCCCTGCACGAGGCCGGTCTGGCCTTCGAGGCCATTCCCGCGCCGACCAAGACCCACCAGTTGCCCGACGGCACCGACTACTACACCATCAACCCGCTGGGCTACGTGCCCCTGCTCGAACTCGACAGCGGCGAGCGCCTGCGCGAAGGCCCGGCCATTGTTCAGTACATCGCCGACCAGGTGCCCCAGAAGAACCTGGCACCGGCCAACGGCACGATGGCGCGCTACCACCTGCAGGAATGGCTGAACTTCATCGGCACCGAGGTGCACAAGGGCTTCTCGCCGCTCTTCAACCCAGCCACGCCCGATGAGGTGAAGGCCACCACCAAGGAGCGGCTGGGCCAGCGCCTGAAGTGGGTGGACAGCCAGCTCGCCGGCAAACAGTACCTGCTCGGCAACGACTACAGCGTGGCCGACGGTTACCTCTTCACCGTGACCAACTGGGCCCCGCGCGTGGGCGTGGACATCACCGGCCTGGCCAACCTCGCGGCCTACCGCGCCCGCGTCGGCGCACGCCCGGCGGTGCAGGCGGCCATGAAGGCCGAAGGCCTGATCTAAGGCCGGCTCAGAGCGCGCGCTGGCGCCACGCCAGCGCCGCCCCCAGCCACAGCGCGACGGCCGAGAACACCAGGCCGCGCGCCAGCCCCCCGGGGCCGTCGGCGATGAAGCCCACCACCGTGGGGCCGACGATCTGTCCGGCGGCGAAGACGATCGTGAAGGCGCTGATGCCCGCGGCCCACTGCGCGGGTGGCAGGTTGTGCCGCACCAGTGCGGTGGTCGACGCCACCACCGACAGGAACACCCCTCCGAAGAGCAGCCCCGAAGCCAACACCAGTGGCCAGCTGCTGGTCAACGCCGGCACGATGGCCGCCACGCCCAGCAGCGCATTGAGCCGCGCCAGCGCCTGGCCGTCGCGGTGCCGGTCCAGCAAGCCGGCCCAGATGCGCGACGACGCCAGCACCGCCAGCCCGAGCAAGGCATAGAACGCGGTCACGGCGCCGGGTGAGGTGCCCTGCTCGCGCAGCAGCGCGATCACGAACGTCATGTAGCCGATGTAGCCCACGCCAAAGCCGGCGTAGCCCAGCAGCGAGAACACCCAGTCGCGCACGCGAAACACCGGCCCGCCGCCCGCCTGCGCGCTGCCCGCCGGCGCGGCGTGGGCGGCCAGTACCCGCGCCGGCCAGGCCATGAGCCCCGTGGCCAGCAGGCAGATCAGCGCCAAGCCCCACCAAGCCCACGCCCACGCGTGCGGCTGTGACGCCGCCGCCGCCAGCACCGGGGGCACGCCCAGCGCCGAGACCACGATGCCCATGCCCGTGCCGCCGTAGTACAAGCCCAGCAGGAACCCGCTGCGCTGGGGCTGGCGCGCACCCAGCCGCGCCGCCAGCAGACCGCCCGCGATGAACACCAGGGCGCTGGCCACGCCGGCGAGCAGGCGCTGCACGAGCAAGGGCGTGGCCGCCGTGAAGAAACCGCTCAGGCCCATGAACAGCGAGGCCAGCAGCGAGCCCACCAGCAGCAGGCCGGTGGGCGGGAAACGCCGCATCAGCCAGGGCGTGGCCAGCGCGCCGATGAGGTAGCCCAACGCGTTGAAGGTGTTCATCGCGCCGGCCAGCGTGTAGCTCCAGCCCAGGTCCTCCCGCATCGGCGGCAGCAGCAGCCCGTAGGCGAAGCGGGTGATGCCCAGCGAGACCGCCGCTCCCAGTGAGAGGGCCAGCGCCAGCCGCACATAGGGCGTCGTGTCGGGGCTTTCAGCCGGGGGAGTGGGATGCGTGCGTCGGTCCATGGCGGGCCATTGTGGTGGATGGAGGGCCCGGCCGCACCAGTGCCAATTCGGCGCGCAACGAAATGTCCACTGCGCGGCAGTGGCCGCGCGCGGCGCCACCGCGCTTAAGCTGGCGCCATGTCCGATCTCCAAGCCCTTGCCGCGCTCCAGCAGGCCGAGCGCGAACGCTTCATCGCCACGCACCCGCAATCGCTGGCCCTGGCCCGGGCCGCGCAGGCCCATTACCTCTTCGGCGTGCCGTTGCACTGGATGCGCGACTGGCCCAGCCCCGCCACCCTGTTCGTGCAGCAGGCCCAGGGGGTGTCGCTCACCTGCGTGGACGGCCTGCGGCACACCGACTTCTGTCTCGGCGACACCGGCGCCATGTTCGGGCACAGCCCGGCGCCGCTGGCCCAGGCCATCGCGCAACAGGCCGCGCAGGGCCTCACCTGCATGCTGCCTTCGGCCAACGCGGTGGCGGTGGGCGAAGGCCTGGCGCGGGTATTCGGCCTGCCGATGTGGCAACTCGCGCTGACCGCGAGCGACGCCAACCGCTTTGTCCTGCGCTGGGCGCGCGCCATCACCCAGAGGCCCCAGCTGCTCGTGTTCGACGGCTGCTACCACGGGGCGGTGGACGACACCCTCGTGGACCTCGACCCCGCCACCGGCCGCACCCTGCCGCGGCCCTCCGTGCTCGGCCAGGTGCACAACCACGCTGACTTCACCCGCGTCGTGCCCTTCAACGACCTGCCCGCGCTCGAGGCGGCGCTGGCCCGGGGCGACGTGGCCTGCCTGCTGGCCGAACCCGCGCTCACCAACTTCGGCCTGGTGCCACCCGCGCCGGGCTTCTGGGACGAGGCGCGCGCGCTGTGCCGCCGGCACGGCACCCTGTTCGTCTGCGACGAGACGCACACCATCTCCACCGCACTGGGCGGCTACGCGCGCGCTCACGCACTGCAACCGGACTTCCTGGTGGTCGGCAAGGCGGTGGCCGGTGGCCTGCCCTGCGCGGTGTACGGCTTCACCGACGACGTGGCCCAACGCATGGCCCGGGCCAAGGACGCCGCGCCCGAGGGCCACAGCGGTATCGGCACCACGCTCTCAGGCAATGCGCTCACACTCGCCGCGCTGCAGGCCGCGCTCACGCACCTGCACACCGACGCCAGCTACACCCCCATGCTGGCCCTGGCCGAGCGGCTCGAAGCCGGCCTGCGCGAGCGCATCGCCCGCGCCGCAAAGCCCTGGACGGTGACACGCCTGGGCGCGCGCATGGAACTCCAGTTCATGCCGCACACCCCCCGCCACGCGCAGGACGTGCGCGACCACGCACAGGCCGAGCTCGAGGCCCTCACCCACCTCTTCATGCTCAACCGGGGCGTTCTGCTCACGCCCTTTCACAGCATGATGCTGGTCTCTCCCGCCACGTCCGCGCAGGACGTGGACCAACTGCTGCAGGTCTTCGACGCCTTGCTGGCCGCCCTGGCGACCTAGCCTTCAGGCCTCGGCCTCGCCCAGTCCCAGCGGCGCGGGCGCGCGCAACACGATGCGGGTGAACAAGCGGTCGAACTGCGGGTCCCGCGGCTTGCGCGGGTTCAGCGGATCGGTGTGCCGGGTGAACGCCTCATCCAGCACAGCCCAGTCCGAATCGGCCAGCACCTCTTGCGCCACCGGCAGCAAAGCGGTTTCTTCCAGGCGCATGTGATCCAGGTAGAAGCTCACGTAGCGCTGCGCCTCGGACTCGAATGCGGGGCGATGCAGCTCGCCCATGTACTCCCAGGCCATGAGCAGGTGCATCAGCTCGCGCACCCGCATCTCGCCGCTCATGTGGTCGCGCTCGAGCTGTTCGATGGTCGCCATGAGTTGCGGTGCCGCCCGCGCCAGGCGCGGGAACAGCAGGTTCGATTCCTTCGGGTGGTGGTTCTTCTCCGGGAAGGCATCGATGTAGAACAGCATCGCGCGCAGCACGTCGAAATAGCGCTCAGGACTGCCCGCACCAGACGCATCGGGGCCCAGCCGCACCATCTGCGAAAACGTGGTCAGCATCGCGCTCAGGCTGGCGTGCTCGTCAAGAATCACGCGAACCGCGTCGTGTGTGGTCGTCATGGGATGTCTCCTCCTGCGGGAGTTCCGAGCATCGCGCAGCGGCCGTGCGCGCGCATTGACGTGCGTCAAAGCTCAGCGCTGCGGCGGCTTCCAGCGCTTGAGCAGCAGGGCGTTGCTCACCACACTCACCGAACTCAGGGCCATGGCCGCACCCGCCACCACCGGGCTGAGAAAGCCCAGCGCCGCCAGCGGGATGCCCGCCACGTTGTAGGCAAAGGCCCAGAACAGGTTCTGCCGGATCTTGCGCACCGTGCGGCGCGAGATGTCCAGTGCGGCCGCCACCAGCAGCGGGTCGCCGCGCATGAGCGTGATGCCAGCGGCGTGCATGGCCACGTCCGCACTGGCGCCCTGGCTGTGGCTCATGGCCATGCCCACATCGGCGGCCGCCAGTGCGGGCGCGTCGTTCACGCCATCGCCCACCATGGCCACGGTGTGCAGCCGGTCACCCACCACGGCCGCGCGCAGCTTGCGCACGATGGTGGCCTTGTCTCCCGGCAGCACCTCGGCGATCACCTCGTCGTGGTCGGCGCGCAGCCCCAGCCGCGTGGCCATCGCCAGCGCCGCGCCGCGGTTGTCGCCAGAGACCATGAACAGCCGCATGCCCTGCGCGCGCAGGCCGGCGATGGCCTCGGCCGCACCGGCCTTGGGCTCATCCCCAAACGCCAGCAGGGCCAGGGGCGACCAGGCAGCGGCCGAAGCGGCATCGCCCGGCGTCTGGCTGGCCAGCACCGACACCGTCGCGCCCTCGGCCTGCAAGGCCTTGGCACGCTCATCCAGCGGACCCAGCTTCGCGCCCAGCTCGCCCATCCAGCGCAGGCTGCCCAGGGCAAACAAGGCGCCATTCACGCGGCCCTGGCTGCCCCGGCCCGAGACCGCCTGCACGTCTTGCGCGGCGTTGGCTGCCACCTCGATGGCGCGCGAGGCCGCGGCCTCCAGCACCGCGCGCGCCAACGGATGCGCGCTCTGCGCCTGCAGCGCCGCGGCCACCTGCAGCACGGCGATCTCGTCCACACCCGGTGCCGCCTCGATCACCGTCAGGCGCGGATGGCCTTCGGTCAGCGTGCCTGTCTTGTCGAAGGCCACCGTGTCCACCTTGTGCGCGATCTCCAGCGCCTGCGCATCCTTGATCAGAATGCCGTGCTGCGCAGCCACGCCGGTGCCCGCCATGATGGCCGCCGGTGTGGCCAGTCCCAAGGCGCAAGGGCAGGCGATCACCAGCACGGCCACCGCATGCAGCAAGGCCTCCTCCAGCGGCGCGCCCGTCCCCAGCCAGCCCAGCAGCGTGACCAGCGCGATCGCCAACACCACCGGCACGAACACGGCCGCGACCTGGTCCACCATCCGCTGCACCGGCGCCTTGCCGGCCTGTGCGTCCTGCACCAGGCTGATGATCCGGGCCAGCACGCTTTGCGCACCCACTGCGCGCACCCGGACGTCGACCGCGCCGTCGCCGTTGAGCGAGCCGCCGGTCACGCCGTCGCCCACGTCCTTGGACACGGGAAGCGACTCGCCGGTGAGCATGGATTCATCGGCCTGCGTGTGGCCCTGCACCACGGTGCCATCGGCCGCGAAGCGCTCGCCAGGCAGCACGCGGATCACGTCGCCCGGCAGCAGTTCGTCCACGGCCACGTCGGTGGTTTCGGTCCGGCGGACGCCATCGGGCAACAAATGGGCCCGATCGGGCCGCAGCGCGTGCAAGGCACGGATCGCGGCGGTCGTCTGGCGCTTGGCCCGCGCTTCCAACCATTTGCCCAGCAACACCAGCGTGATCACCACCGCCGAGGCCTCGTAATACAGGTGGGGCATCTCGCCCGCCTCGGCACGCCACCACAGCCAGGTCGACAGCGCCCACCCAGCCGTGGTGCCGATCGCCACCAGCAATTCCATGTTGCCGGTGCGGGCCTTGAGCGCGTGCCAGCCGGCGCGGTAGAAGCGCGCGCCGAGCACGAACTGCACCGGCGTGGCCAACAGAAACTGGATCCAGGCGGGCAGCATCCAGTGCCGGCCGAACAGGTCACCCACCATGGGCACCACCAGCGGTGCCGAAAGCACGGCACCGATGAGCACCGGCAGCAGGTCGCGCGGCACGCCCATCACACGCTCGACAGCCACCTCGTCCATGGCCTCCAGCGTGCGAGGCTCGTAGCCCGCATCGCGCACCGCGCGCTTGATGCGCGCCAGCGACTCGGCCTCGTCCACCCCGCTCAGGGTCACGCGCGCCGACTCCGTCGCCAGGTTGACCGTGGCATCGCTGACCCCCGGTTGCTTGCGCAGCGCTTTCTCCACCCGCGTCACGCACGAAGCGCAGGTCATGCCGCCCACGCCCAGATCGATCTGGGTCAGCGGGTAGGTCGAGAAAGTGGCACCGGCGTCAGAGGGACCAGGGGCAGAGGCAGGAGCAGCAATCGTGTTCATGAGGTCAGCATAAGCTTTACCACCATGGGAAGGTCAAGTGCGCTTGTAGCGAACTGTGACGGCGCGGGTGGCACTTGACCTTGACACGATGTCAAGGATCACAATGGGTGCATGTTCCATCCATCCTCAAGGAAGACACCATGAAACAAGTCCTCGACGTCCAGGGCATGACCTGTGGTCACTGCGAAAAATCCGTCACCACCGCCATCAAGCTGCTCGATCCCCAGGCCGAAGTCCACATCGATCGCGGCCAGAACCGCGTCGAAGTGGACAGCACGCAAACCCGTGAGGCCCTGGTCGAAGCGATCCGCGAAGAGGGCTACCAGGTGGCCTCCTGACACCATGGCTGCCGACCGCCTTCTTCAAGCGCTGGAGCCCCAGGCAGAACACGACCCGGCCGACGCGCTGATCCGCTGGCCGGTCAGCATCGGCAAGGCGGCCCAGCTCAGTGGCATCTCGCCCAAGATGCTGCGCCACTACGAAAGCCTGGGCCTGCTCGCGGCGGTGCCGCGCACCGACAGCAACTACCGCCAGTACGGCCTGGCCGACGTGCACACGCTGCGTTTCATCCGCCGCGCGCGCGACATGGGCTTCGGGCTGGACGCCATCACCGAGCTCGTGAGCCTCTGGCACAACCGCCGGCGAAGCAGCGCCAGTGTCAAGCGCATCACGCAGAAGCACCTGGACGAACTGGCCCAGCGCATCGAAGCGCTGCAGGCCATGCGGCGCACCCTGGACCAGCTGCTCAACCTGTGCCCCGGCGACGATCGCCCGGACTGCCCCATCCTGGACGACCTGAGCCATCCCGCTTGCACAGTTGCTGCAAAAAGCAGCACAAAACTTTACAAACCCGCCACATCGGCGGCACGGGGTGGACACACGCGCGCCAGACACTGAAACCACTCCGCAGCCCGACACCTGTCCTGTGGAGATCCATCCTCAACAGTCACCAGGAGTCCTCATGAAATCGCTTCCGAAACGCGCGCTGATCGCCACCACCCTGGCCACCGCCCTGGTGGGCACCTTCGCCACCGCCCTGGTGCAGGCTTCTGCCTTGCACCCCACCGCCATGGCCGTGGCCCAGGCTGACACCGCCGCCAAGCCGGCGGTCAAGCCCGCCGCCCCCTCCGCCGAGCAGCGCGACCAGAAACGCGCCGAACACCAGGCCCAGATGCAAAAGCGCATGGCCGAACGCCAGGCGGCCCTCAAGGCTGAACTCAAGCTCACCCCCGAGCAGGAACCGGCCTGGAACGCGTTCATCGCCCGCACCCAGCCCCTGCCCGGCGCCATGCCACGCCCAGGCACCCGGGAAGACTGGTCCAAGCTGACCACCCCGCAACGCCTGGACAAGATGCAGGCCCTGAAGGCCGAGCGCGATGCCGCGATGGCCAAACGTGTCGACGCCATCAAGAGCTTCTACGCGGTATTGAACGCCGATCAACAAAAAATCTTTGATTCAAAGCACTTGGGCGGCTTCCAGCGCGCCGGCATGCACCACGGCCACCGGGGTGAACACCGCCACCACGGCGAGCAACCCGGCGTGAAAAAGCCGGCCTGATCGGCCGCCCAGGGGGCGTCGGGTTCCCGTCTCACTATTCTTCTAAATCTTTAAATACAAAATAGCAGTAGTAGTAGAGGGCGCTGTCCGATGTGGACAAGCGCCCTTTTTCTTGCTGGATCAAGGACTTGGCTCACGCAGAAGCCTGTGTGAAGCACACGGTTCCCTGACGCTCTAAACGGGGATAACCAGGCCTGCACCCACTTTTCTGTGGATAACTACTGCTTTGTTAAAAAGTTATACACAGGTTTGTGCAAAACCCGCTCGTCGGCGGCTGAAACATGCCCTGACACCTGCGCACGGTCCTGAGGCTTGACCGGCCAACCCGGCTGGTAAGATGCGCCGCTTCACAGCCAGACCTGCCGACCCGGCGTTCCTGCGGCTGGCCCGTTTTTGGATCTGTTTCGCCCATGTCTGTCGCCCTCGCAGGAAACGCGCCCGCCACCTTCGAAATCAAGAGCGCCCACCTGCCTCTGGTCGCTCTGATGCTCAAGTCGTCCAACCTGGAACTGCTGGCGCAGGAATTCGCCCAGCGTTTTGGCGACATGCCCGATTTTTTCGACCACGATCCGGTGGTCATCGACCTGCATCCGCTGAACGTGGCCGAAGCACACGCCCTGCCCGACTTCGGCGCCCTGCAGACCTTGCTGCGCCAGCACCGCCTCACGCCCCTGGCCGTGCGCGGCGGCACCATCGAACAGACCGCGCTGGCTGTGGCCGCGGGTCTGACCCCTGCGCCCGATGCCACTGTGCAACGGGCCGCGCCGTCGGCGGCACCGACCGAAATCGCCGCGCCCGAACCCGTGGCGGTCCCCCAGCCGATGCCCATGCCCGGTGCGCTGGTGATCGACAAGCCGCTGCGCTCGGGCCAGCAGGTCTATGCGCGCGGCCGCGACCTGGTGGTCATGGCCATGGTCAACCCGGGTGCCGAAGTGATCGCTGACGGCAACATCCACGTGTACGCGCCGCTGCGCGGCAAGGCCATTGCCGGGGCACGCGGCTATGGGGAGGCGCGCATCTTCGCGCTGTCCATGGCACCCGAACTCATTTCCATTGCCGGCATCTACCGCACCAGCGAAGTGGCCCTGCCCGAATCGGTCCAGGGCAAGACCGCGCAGGTGCGCCTGGTGCCCGGCCCCGACGGCGACAAACTCGTGATCGACGCCATTGGCGTCTGAGTGTCGCCCCCTATTTGAATCGAAGGACTTTCACCATGACCAAGATTGTTGTCGTCACCTCCGGCAAGGGCGGCGTGGGCAAGACCACCACCAGCGCCAGCTTCGCTTCGGGCCTGGCTCTGCGCGGGCACAAGACCGCCGTCATCGATTTCGACGTCGGTCTTCGCAACCTGGACCTGATCATGGGCTGCGAACGCCGTGTGGTGTACGACCTGATCAACGTCATCCAGGGCGAGGCCAACCTCAATCAGGCCCTCATCAAGGACAAGCAGTGCGAGAACCTGTTCGTGCTTGCCGCCAGCCAGACCCGCGACAAGGACGCCCTGAGCCAGGAAGGCGTGCACAAGGTGCTGACCGACCTGTCGGCCATGGGCTTCGAGTACATCATCTGCGACTCTCCCGCCGGCATCGAGACCGGTGCGCTCATGGCCATGCACTACGCCGATGAAGCCCTGGTCGTGACCAACCCCGAGGTTTCCAGCGTGCGCGACTCCGACCGCATCCTGGGCATGCTGGGCAGCAAGACGCAGCGTGCCATCGAGGGCAAGGAACCGATCAAGGAACACCTGCTCATCACGCGTTACAACCCGGGCCGGGTGGCCGATGGCCAGATGCTCTCGCTCGGAGACATCCAGGACATCCTGCGCATCAAGCTCATCGGTGTGATCCCGGAAAGCGAGAGCGTGCTCACCGCTTCCAACCAGGGCATGCCCGCCATTCACCTCAAGGGGACGGACGTGGCGGAGGCCTACAGCGACGTGATCGACCGCTTCCTGGGGGCCGACAAGCCGCTGCGCTTCATCGAGGCCGAAAAAGTGGGCTTCTTCAAGCGCTTGTTCGGGGGGAAGTAAGGCATGTCGATCCTGTCCTTCCTGCTGGGTGAAAAGAAGAAAACCGCCAGCGTCGCCAAGGAGCGCCTGCAGATCATCCTGGCGCACGAACGCAACGGGCGCAGCGCCTCCGAGCCCGACTACCTTCCCGCACTGCAGCGCGAACTGGTGGCCGTGATTGGCAAGTACATCAAGATCAACCCGGACGACATCAAGGTCCAGCTCGACCGCCAGGACAATCTGGACGTGCTCGAGGTCAAGATCGAGCTGCCCGACCGCAAGTGATGCGTGTGGATTCGGGCGCGATGCGGCGGCTCGCGTCCTCGATGGCTCATCCTGTGCCGCTTTTATCCCACTTCATGCTGCCAGTGCACGGAACATCCACCGGTTCCTAGACTCCAACCTCTCGGGGTGGCAGCAGCTTTGCCGGTTGCAGGCGGTGGAAAAACCGCACCCACCCCAGGTTTCGCGGCGCTGCTGGGTTTCTGCACGAATGGCGCAGGGACACGACTCCCCGTCTGTCTGGCTTTTCCTCTGGGCCGGTTGTGGGGCAAATCGGGGTCGAGCAACGCCGCCTTTTCTTTCGCCGGAGACGGCTTGCCATCGCGGCATGCACCATCGAGCAAAGCTGGAAGGTGGTGCCGATGATCCGAAGACCCGGCGCGGCCGGTGGCGCTAGGGGGTGGTGGCCGGTGCGGCCGGCACGGCAGGCGACGGGGTCACCGCTGGAGGGTCTACGGGGTCCAGCAGGCTCCTCGGCGGATTGCGCTTCATTTCGCCCGCGAGCGTCAGCTGCTCCGGACTCATGCACTCGTCGGCCAGGCGCTTGCCCAGCTGCTGGCTCATGAGCATGGACTTGTTGCCCAACTGCAACCACATGGCACCGCGCCTGGGGTCTTCCAGGCGAATGGCGCCGGTGCGGCTTTCCACCGGGTGCATGTAATAGCGCGCGTTGCGCACGTTCTTGACCTGCACGATGAAGAACCCTTGCCGCTTGGCGGGCGTGATCTCCACGGCCGAACCCAGCTCGCAAGGGATGCTGCCGAGGTAGACGCGTTGCGCCACCGCGAGATCGGCGTCGGTCAATGTGACGCTGACGTCTTCTTCGATCGGCGTCACCTCTTCCACCGCCTTGGCCGCAGAGCGGGCCAGCGGGGCGCGTTGGGTGGCGGCGGCGGGTTTGGCCGCCGGCTTCGCGGCGGGCTTGGCAGCGGGCTTCGCTGGCGTCTGCTGCTGGGCCATCACCGCGGCGGGTCCGAACGCCAGAGCGCTCAGGGCGAACACAAGAGGAGGAATTTTCATGGACCGTAGTCTGCACGCAAGGCCGCCGAAATGCTGTTCGCAGATGTTTCGGTCATCGCCACCAGGGAGAGGACAGAAGCGCTGCGCAGGCTGAGAAATCGCCGGCGGCCGGCGCTGGCGACCCTCAGCGGCACTGGTCGTCAAAGGTGCTTGTCATGGTGGAGACCACCTCGGGGCGCACGCCGAGCCATGTCTCGACCTTCATGCCCGTGGCCTTGGCTTCGCAATGGAGGCGCGCCGCTTCAGGGGCTTTGGCCGGCATCAGCTTGATCAAGCCGGACAGGGCATCGCAATACTGTTTGAAGTTCTTCGCACGCAATGCGTTGTCTCTCTGCGAGCGCAGCTTGTCGTATTCGCCGCATTGCGGGTCGGGTGCTGCGATGGATGCCGAAGCGAGAAGGGACAGGGTCAGGCCAAGAAGGAGGGTGCGCATGAGAAAGGGTCCCGGGCGGGCATGGTGGGGTCGGTGGATCGGCGTTCAACGGGCGATCGCGAGTATTCACCGAGGCCCCTGCGCTCGGGAAGTGACCCGGGTCACTTGTCAGCCCGCCAGTGCTTCCAGCAGTTGTTGCGCGCGCACGGGCTTGTGCAGGAAAGGGACCCCGCTGGCCCGGATGTCGGTGATGCGCTGCGCGGAGGTCTCGCCTGTCACCAGCAGGGTGCGCACTTGCGGTGAGCTCAGGCGCAGCGCCAGGAGGAAGTCCAGGCCGTTGTGTGTTCCCGGGAGCCGGAAATCGGCAACGACGGCCTCGATCGGGTGCTGTGCCAGCAGGAGATGCGCCCGCTCCAGGTCACCGGCGGCATGGACCCTGCAGCCGCAGGCCGAGAGCAGCGATCCCATGGCCTCGCGGCTGACCGGTTCGTCATCAACGACAAGCACATGGCGCGGCAGCGCCTTCTCAGCCGTCGGGGACGGCGCAACGCCGCTGTCCACCGGGGCCGCCAGTGGGCCCGCCTGCCCATCTGCCTCACCCACCCACACCCGGAATCGCGTGCCGCGCAGCGGCGTGGATGAAAGCGCGATCGGGTGCTCCAGCAAGTCCGACAGCCGCTTGACAATGGACAGGCCGATGCCCAGTCCGAAAGCGCGGTCGCGTTGCGGATTGGCCAACTGGTAGAACTCGTCGAAGACCCGCTGTTGGTGCTCGGTGGCGATGCCGATCCCCGTGTCGATGACCTCGAAACAGACAGAGCCGGCCCGCCCCGATGGCAGCCCCGATCTGGCCGCCACAAGCACCCCGCCGCTTTGCGTGTACTTGATGGCGTTGTCAATCAGGTTCCCCAGCAGGCGGGTGAGCAGTTGCTCGTCGCTCAACACAAGCCGTTCTCCTGGCGCCCGGAACCGCAGCTGCAGGCCTCTCTCCTGGGCGGGGCCAGAGAACGTGTGATGGAGCGAGAGGAACAGCTCATGCACCCGCAGCGGTTCCTTGCGCGCCGGCACGGCCCCGGCATCGAGCCGCGAGATGTCGAGCATCGTATCGAGCGACTGGTTGAGCATGCGCACCGATTGGCCCAATCGCGTGACGGTCTGGGTGCTGTCGGGGTCGAGCCGGGATCGCTCGAGCACCGATGTGAACAGCGAGATGGCGTGCAGCGGCTGGCGCAGATCGTGGCTGGCGGATGCGAGGAACCGGCTCTTCTCCCGGTTCGCGTTTTCGACCAGCTCCACCTGTTGTGCCAGACGGCGGGCGAGATCTTCCTTTTCATAGCGCACGGTCAACGATTGCGCCAGCAGATCCGCTTGCTGGAATGTCCACTTGAGCGTCATCACCAGGAAGAGCGTCATGCACACGCCCAGCACCAGACCGACTGCGCTGCCCTGCCAGAGGCACGCGGAGATCATGCCGACCGCAGCCGGGATGCTGAACGCCGCGATGGTCTGGCGGTGGGTGGACACGATGGCGGAACCGAGCGAGATCGCGCCCATGATGAACACGGAAATCAAAATCAGCGGCTCGGTGCCCTGGTGCGCGTTGAGCAGCCAGGGTGCGGCCCCCCACAGGGTGCCCAGCAGAAAGATGTCCCTGACCCGGCCCCGGAGAATGGCAGGCAGCTCATGGTCGTGCATCGGGCCATGGGCTTGCAGCTTTCTGCGCTGCACATAGCTGCTGAAGATGGCGATGTAGAACAGGCCAAGCCAGACCAGGGCAAGGAAGGAGGCGCCCTTCAGGTAGAAAAGGATCGCCAGGGGGGTTGCAAAGGGGATCGGCGAGAGGATGCGAAGCGGTCCGGTCTTCTCCAGCAAGAGCTCGAGCTGGGTGCGTTGCACGGCCAGGGGCGCATGGGTCTGGAATGCCAGCGCCTGTCGGATGTTCGCCAGCAGCGCAGAGACCACGGTGCCTCAGGCAAACAGCCGGATCAATTCGGCGCGGGATCGAACGTTGAAAACGAGAAAAATCGTCGACACGCAGTTCTTCACCGAGCCCAGCGCCAACCCGGTTTCGGCGGCGATCGCCTGGTTGTCGAGGCCGCTGAGCAAGAGTTCCAGAATTTGGACCTGGCGGCCGGTCAGGCCGATGCCGGAGCCTGGACCCTGGCCGCTGGCCGGCACAGCGCCATTCCCCGGGCCTTGGCCTGCCGCGCGGGCGCTTTCAATCGTTGCCAGTACGCCCTTCAGATCGCCGGCATCGCCCGTCTTGCAGAAGTAGCCCCATGCACCGTGAGCCAACGCTTCTTCGCGGACGCGAGGATCGTGGGTGCCCGACACGACGACGATCGGCAGGCTCGGATGGAGCTTGCGCAGGAGTTTGAGCCCGGTCAGGCCACGGGTGTCGCCCAGGTTCAGGTCGAGCAACAGCACCAACACATCTTCGGCGCGTTGCTGCATCCACCGCAGGGCCTGCTCCAGGTTGGGAGCCTCCGCCACGTGAAAACGGTCGGCGAAGTGCTGAACGATCACCTGGCGCAAGCCCAGCCTCACCAGTTCGTGGTCATCCACCACCAGAACCGTTCTGCGTCGCTGGTCTTCAGCCATCGCGAGATTCCGCTTGCTCGCGCTCAGACCACCGGTCGAGCGGCATGGGCGGCAGTCCATGCGCGCCGCGAACGGGCCAGGGCTTGGAGGGGGGCACGAAGGGGTCGGGCATCGACCGGTATTTTGGCTCCTCTCCCCCCGTTATCGGAAATGGAGGTTTTGAACGCGGGCCGGCGGCGGCTCAGTAGGTGATGAACACGGTGTGGGCCTGGGTGCCAGCGCAGGTCAACCCGGTGCAGGTGCCCGCCTGGCCGGCCTGCATGCTGCCGGTGAGCGTGACCGCCTGGCCCGTGTTGCCGTTGCCGCTGCCGGAGGCGGGCGAGGGTGTGATGGTGTAGCGAAGACCTTGAAGCACCGCGGGATTCGGGCTCACCGAGATGGTCCAAGGCAGGCCCGAACTGCAGCGCAGCATGAAGCTGGTGGTCGAGGTCTGCGTTGTGGCGCTGAACGCGGTGTAGTTGAACGAGAGATTGCCGGGGTAGGTGTTGAACACGCACTGGTTGCTCACACCCACGGTCAGCGCACCCGTGACACCCACTTCCGTCAGCGCGCCCAGTTCCTTCGACGGTCGCACACCGTGCGTCCGCGAGTGGCTCCAGCTCAGGTCGTAGTTGAAGAACGCGGCGGTCTGCGTGTGGGACAGGTCTTCGAAGTGGCCGTGTCCTTTAACGAAACGATGTGCGTGTGGGGTGCTCCGCAGGTCGAGCTTCGGCTCGGTTGGCTTGCGCGGGTGGCCCATTACAGAGGCCGCAGCGGCGGGGAAACCTTGCGCTTCACGTACGTCGTGACGGAGGACGATGTGCTGGAAGCCTCGCTGAGGGCGGCGGAGGTGGAGGTTGAAGCGGTGAACGAGGTGGTCAATTCACTTTCGAAGTCCCTCACCATGTTGATGGCGGTCACCCGGCTGAACTCCGGACAGGTCACCACGTTGTCGGAGGCCGTCTCGCTGGAGAAGATGTTCAGCTCCCTGGCCAACGAGTTTGAAGAGACTGCGACCACCAGCGGCCTGAGCATCGTTTTCGAAGCGCATGAACTGAACGTGCTGACCGATCCTCACCATCTGAGAACGATCCTGACGAACCTGCTGTCCAATGCGATCAAGTACTCTTCGCGGGGCCTGGTGCGGATCGCCGCGACCTCTCCAATGCCACAGTCGGTGGTGATCAGTGTGGCCGACGACGGGATCGGCATACCGATGGACGACCTGAACAAGATATTTGAACCCTTTGTCCGGCTGCCCTACCGAAAAGACACCGTTGATGGAATTGGACTGGGTCTGGCCATCGTCAAACAGACGGCCGATCTCATCAAGGCGCCCATCCAGGTGGAATCGGTGGTGGGACAGGGAACGACGTTCTTCCTGACCTTGCCGCGCAGCCGGGATCTGCAAGCGGTCGTCGCACCTGCCAAGGACTCCTACCTTCGTGGTGTGCGCATTGTCGTCGTGGACAACGATGAAATCGTGCTGGAAAGCATGGCCCGCACGTTGGAGGAGTGGGGCTGCCGCGTCATTGCCGCATGCGACTGGGTGGGCCTGGAGGCCAAGCTGGAGATGACGTCCAGCCCGATCGACCTGATTCTGACGGACTTCCATCTCGATGCTGGCCTGTCCGGCTATGAGCTGATCAAACGGGTCCGCAAGCGGGCCGGGGCGCAGATCCCGTCCATTCTGCTGACCGGCGATGTGGAGATCCGCCATGGCCCGGAAAGCACCGCGACGGCCGTCGTCATTGCCTACAAACCCCTGCCCTACGAAAAGCTGTCGAACATCATCCTGGAGACGTTGTCTTCGTTTGGGCACCAGGCACCGAGCAGCACTTATTGAGCACCGCTGGCGCGGCTGTGGCTTTTGTGTTACATTGCGCAGTCGCCTTGAGCGACCAGCCGCACCCGAGCTTCACAGCAAGGGTGCAACCGCCCCCGGCAGAGGGGCTGCTGGTCCAGCCCCTCCAAGGTGTTGCCACACCGCTTTCTCGCAGCGCCGTGGCCTCTTCCTCCCTGCTGTTGCCGATGCCTCTGCCGTGGCTCGTGCGCTGATTCTGGCTTGACGCATCTGCGCCTTGTCGGCATCGGATCAACCGGTGGGGCACCCCGGCGCTTGGGGCTGCCACCTGTCATTTGCTTCGGGCTTCCGCGACGCCATGGTACCCACCGCGCGTCCCTGCCCACCGATTTTTTTGATGATTCACACGAACACTACAACGATCACGAGACTGTCTCCTGTCACCATGGGCAAGTACCGCATCGCGGCTTTGCCCCGTCTTCTGCCGGATGGCTTTTTTGCGGCGCAGGTCTCCATTGCCAGCGGCCATGGCAGCGCGTCCACCGACCGGGTGATCCGGTTCGACAGCGCCTTCTCCACACACGATGCGGCGGCCGATTACGCCCTTGCGCAAGGCATTGACTGGGTGCACGACTCGGTCCGCCTTTCCGCCCGCCCCAACTGACCGATACACTTCAAGCAAAGGAAACACCATGGCCAAAGAAGAACTGATCGACATGATGGGCATCGTCAACGAGGTGCTGCCCGACACGCGCTTTCGCGTCACGCTGGACAACGGTCACCAACTGATCGCTTATTCGGCCGGCAAGATGAAAAAGAACCACATCCGCATCCTGGCGGGTGATCGGGTGTCGCTGGAACTCTCGCCCTACGATTTGACCAAGGGCCGAATCAACTTCCGCCACATCGAAGGCCGCGGCCCGATGGTGCCGCGCAAGCCGCGCTGATCGCGCCTTTTTCTCAGTAGAACAAGGCCTGCAGGTCCGCGCTGCTGCGCAGGCCCACGTCGGTGGCATGCGCCGCCAGCCAGGCGCTGCCGTGCTCGCGGCCGAGCGCGAAAAGCATTTCAAAAAAGCGCATGTTCGCCGCGGCCTTGCTCTCGGTGCTCAGTTCGCGCATGACTTCGCTGGCCTCGATCACATGGAAGTGGGTGCCGGCCAGGCGCCGGTCGAGTTCCCCTCGGCGCCACCAAGCGCTGTGGGCCGCGCGCTCGCGCAGGTGGGCAAACATGCGCATTTCGCGCAGGAAGGTGGCGTTGAACGCCAGTTCCATCATGCGGCTCTTGATGTCCGCCGCCGATTGCGGCGCGGCGCTGTGTTTGAGCGGCGCCAGCATCACCAGAAGGATGTCGCGCGAGCGGCACTCGTGGAACAGCGGGAACACCGCGGGGTTGGCGGCGTAGCCTCCATCCCAATACGGCTCGCCGTCGATCACCACGCTGCGGTGCATCGTGGGCAGGCAGGCCGAGGCCAGCACCGCATCGGCCGTCAGTTCTCCCGAGCGAAACAGCCGCAGCTTGCCGGTGTTGACGTTGGTGGCCGCCACGAACAGCTTGACCGGGCTGCGCGCGCGCAGGCTTTCGAAGTCCACCTGGCTTGACAGGATCTTGCGCAGGGGGTTGAGGTCGAACGGGTTGAGCTGCTCGGGCGAGAAGTAGTGCGTCCACTGCAGCATCAGCTGCATGGCCGGCGCCAGCCGCATGTCCTTGCCGTCGGCGGTGGGCCGGGCCACCTCGAACGGCAGGCTGGCGGCCACGGCGCTCCAGAACCCGCGCAGCGCGGCACGCGCGCCCTCGGGTCCGCCGACCATCAGGCCCTGCGCCAGCAGCACGGCGTTCATGGCGCCTGCGCTGGTGCCGCTCACACCGTCGAAACGCAGCCGCCCATCCTCCAGCAAGGCATCGAGCACGCCCCAGGTGAACGCACCGTGTGCGCCACCGCCTTGGAGGGCCAGGTTGACGGTCGGCGGGCCGCGCCAGCGAAAGGCCATGGGCCTACCCGCGCGCGCGCCGCGCCCGCACCGCGGCCGCCAGGCCGTCGAGCACCGGGACGGTCTGCTCGAACGAGATGCAGGCGTCGGTCACGCTCACGCCGTGCTGCAGGGGCTGGCCGGGCACGATGTCCTGTCGGCCCTCGAGCAGGTGGCTCTCGATCATCACACCCACGATGCGGCGTTCGCCCGCGCCGATCTGTGCGGCCACGTCGGCCGCCACATCGATCTGCCGGCGGTGCTGCTTGCTGCTGTTGGCGTGCGAGACGTCGACCATCACCTGTTCGCGCAGGCCGGCCTTCTGCAGCAGGCCGCAGGCGGCGGCGACGTCTGCGGCGCTGTAGTTGGGCTGCGCGCCGCCGCGCAGGATCACGTGGCAGTCGTCGTTGCCACGCGTCTCGAAGATCGCGGCCTGCCCCATCTTGGTCATGCCCATGAAGGCGTGCGAGGCGCGCGCGGCCTGGATCGCGTCGGAGGCGACCTTGACGCCGCCGTCCGTGCCGTTCTTGAAGCCCACCGGGCAACTCAGGCCGCTGGCCAACTGCCGGTGGCTCTGGCTCTCCGTGGTGCGCGCGCCGATCGCGCCCCAGCTCACCAGGTCGCTGATGAACTGCGGGCTGAGCAGGTCCAGGAATTCGGTGCCCACCGGCAGACCCAGTGCCAGCACTTCCAGCAACAGCGCGCGCGCCATCTCCAGCCCTTCGTTGATCGCGAAGCTGCCGTCGAGGTGCGGGTCGTTGATGTAGCCCTTCCAGCCCACGGTGGTGCGCGGCTTCTCGAAGTAGACGCGCATGACCACCAGCAGATCGGCCTGCAGTGCATCGGCCTGTGCCTTGAGACGCTTGGCGTATTCGATGGCCTGCGCATGGTCGTGGATGGAGCAGGGACCCACCACGACCACGAGCCGGTCGTCCTGACCATGCAGCACGCGCGAGATGGCCGCGCGGCTGCTCTCCACCAGGGCTTGCGCGGGATCGGGCGCGGGCAGCCATTCCTGCAGCAGGGCCGGAGTGATGAGCGGGCGCACCGCGCCGATGCGCAGGTCGTCGATGCGGGTGGTGTCGTGGGTGGACAGAACGGCGTGTGGGGTGTGGGTTTTCATGGCAGATCGAAATGTCGGGCTGATGACAAAAGGGCGGCCCGAGGTCCGCGGGCGCGCGAAAAAGTCACGTTCGGTGGATTCTGGGGCATGGGCGGTTTCAGAGGACGAAGCGCGCGGTCGACATAGACAGAGACAGGCCCACTGTTTGGGCGATGAAAGATGGGCAAGACGATGAAGACGATGCGGACTTTTTACCTTGGACTCGTGGCAGTGTGCCTGGGCAGCGGCCCGGCGCTGGCGCAGACGACAGCGCCCGATGCGCCAACCGCGATGGTGCTGGAGCCCTTTCAGCACGAGGTCTGGATCAACGTGGGCGGCTTCTCGCGCCACTTTTCCCGCCACAGCGGCTACAACGAGAACAACCTTGGCCTGGGCGCCGAGTACCGCACCAGCGCTGAGGTGTCGTTCATGGCCGGTGCCTACGACAACAGCGTGAACAAGACCACCTCGTACGTGGCGATGAACTGGCAGCCCTGGTCCCTGGGACCGATCAAGCTCGGGGGCACGCTGGGGGTCATGAACGGCTACCCCTCGCTCGCCAGGGGAGGCACCTTCTTTGCCGCCCTGCCCATGGCCACCTGGGAAGGCCGGCGTTACGGCGTCAACGTCGGCATCATTCCCTCGATGGGGAAGATCGACGGCGCGGTGATCGTCCAGTTCAAGCTGCGTGTGGTTTGAAGGCCTGCGTGTCCGGTCGCTGGGTGTGCGTCTGGATGAAGCGGGGCACGGCGGTGCGGGCGCAGCGTTGCAGGGCCATCAGGAAGCCGTGATCGGGTTCGCTCACCCCATGGCGCTCGCGCAGGTCGTGCTGGATGCGGCCCAGCAGCTCGGCCGCCATTTCGGCGTCGGCCAAGGCCCGGTGCGCCTGGCCCGTGCGCGGCAGCCGGAAAAAGTCCACCAGTGAACCCAGCTTGTGGCTCGGCGCCTGCGGGTAGAGCCGGCGCGAGAGCAGCACCGTGCACGCAAAAGGCTGCGCCGCCTGGGCACCCGCGCGCTCGAGTTCGGCCATCCAGAAGCGGCGGTCGAAGGCCGCGTTGTGCGCCACCATGGGCACATCGCCCACGAAGCGCGCGGCGTCGCGCATCACGCTGTCGGCCGGCGGAGCGGTCTCGATCATGGCGTTGGTGATGCCGGTCAGCTGCGTGATGAAAGACGGGATGCGCACCCCTGCGTTCATCAGGCTCTGGTAGCGGTCCACCACACGCCCCTGTTCGGTGATGACGATGGCCACCTCGGTGGCGCGGTCGCCCATCGTGGGCGAGATACCAGTGGTTTCGAAGTCGATGACGGCGATGCGGGACATGGGACGAACTGTATCGCGGCGCGAGCACCACGCACCGAAGCCCCGGCCGCCCAGAAGGACGCCGGGGCCTCGGTGCGTGGGCCGTTCAGCGCTGAACCACCACCAGCGTCTGCGGCGCGTAGCGATGCGGCGCCTGTTCGCGGTAGGTGAGGCCGGTCTGGCCGTCGGCCACCAGTTCACCGCGTGACCAGGCCGTGCGCAGTTCGGCCTGCACGTCGGCGCGGGTCTTCATCGACACCATGGGCATGGTGGCGTAGCGGCCCGGGTTCAGATCGCGGTAGGTGGCGCCGGTCTGGCCATCGGCGATCAGGGTGCCGTCGCGCTGCGCCTGGGCGAGTTCGGCGCGCACCTGGTCGCGCGTCTTGGGCGAAGCGGCGTCTGCGGCCAGCGCCATGCCGGCGGAAGCGGTGGACAGGGCCAGGGCGATGAGGGAGAGGCGGGTGAACTTCATGAGGGACTCCTTGGGGTTGTGCCGGCGATCCGGCGTTGACTTGCCCACTGGATACGCGCCCAAGTCCCCACTGGATTCAACCCATTTTTCATGGGCCCTTGCGCTGCAAGCCCTGAGCCTTCAACCCGCCTTGGGGTACAGCACCATCTGCGTGCAGCGGAACAAGGCAATCGTCTTGCCCGTTTCGCGGTGCGTGACCACCGCGTCCCACACCTGCGTGGTGCGGCCCAGGTGGGCGGGCCTGGCCACGCAGTCGATGGTGCCCTCCAGCGCCGTGCCCAGGTGGTTGCTCTTGAGTTCGATGGTGGTGAAGCCCTGGGCCTCCTTGGGCAGGTTGGCCACGCAGCCATAGCCGCAGGCCGTGTCGGCCAGCGTGACCACGCTGCCCGCGTGCAGGAAGCCGTTGGGCGCCATGGTGTGGGGCTGCACGGCGAGCTCGGCGCGCACCTCCTGCGGGCTCACCTGCGTGAAAACCAGGCCGAGATGGCCCGGCAGTTTGCCCACGCCGCGCTGGTTGAATTGTTGGGTGAGATCGGTCATGCGGGGGTCTCCTGTGAAGATGGGGTTCAGCGCGTCCAGCTGCCCAGCCGGATCGCGATGGCGAGCGTGGAACCATAAACGACCAGGCTGAGCGCGACCACCGCGAACAGGCCGCTGGCCGAGGTCTGGAACACCTGCACGCAGAGCCAGCCGCCCACGATCAGGATGAGCAGGCGCCCCATGCTGCCCGCGAGCGGCCAGAACATGCGACCCGCACCCTGCGAGGCGAAGAACAGCGCCAGGCCCAGGCCGAAGAAGCCGTAGCAACCGCCCACGATGTTCAGGTAGCTCGCGCCGAAGGCCCGCACCGTGGCGTCCTGCGTGAAGAGGTTCATCCACAGCCCGGGCGCGATCGCGGTCGCCGCGCCGATGGCGCCCGTGATGGCCGCCACCACCGCGCCACCGGCCCAGGCCACGCGCACCGCGCGCGGGGCCTGCCCTGCGCCCATGTTGGTTGCCACCATCGCCGTCAGCGCGGTGCCAAAGCCGAACGCGATGGGCACCAGGATGTACTCCAGCCGCGCCGCCACGCCGTAGCCGGCAAGCGCCGCCGTGCCGTAGTGGCCCACGAATGCCGTGGCCACGGCGATGGAGGCGTTGCTGATCACCGGGCTGAGCGAAGCCGGCAGGCCCACGCGAAGGACCTCGCGCCACAGCGACCACCGGGGCCACCAGGGCGTGCGCCCCAGGTGCACCGCGCCGTCGCGGCGCAACAGCCAGGCCACCATCACCAGCGCCGACAGCGCGTTCACCGTGAGGGTGCTCAGGGCCGCACCGGCCACGCCGATGCCCGGCACCGGGCCCCAGCCGAACACCAGCAACGGGCTCAGGCCCAGGTGCAGCAGCGCGGTGGCCACCAGCAACAGCGAGGGCAGCAGCATGTTGCCCGCGCCGCGCACCACGGCGGCCAGCACATTGGTGAACCAGATCACCGCCGCGCCCGCGAACAGCGCGTTCGAATACGCCAGCGCCGCCTCCAGCGCCGCACCACGGCCGCCCATGGCGGCGAAGATGCCGCGCCCGGCACCGAGCATGCCCACCATGAACAGCGCGGCCAGCAGCGATGCGATCAGCAAGCTCTGCTGCGCCAGCCGGCCCGCCTCCTCCTGCCGGCCCGCGCCCAGCGCGCGCGCCACGGCCGCGGTGGTCGCGCCACCGATCCCGCCGGCCGACATCTGCAGCATCAGCATCGACAACGGGAACACCAGCGCGATGCCGGCGAGCGCGTCCGCACCCACCAGGCCGAGGATGTAGCCGTCGTAGCCGATCACGATGGTCATGGCGAACAGGCCCATCACATTGGGCGTGGCCAGCCGCAACAGCGTGGGCAGCAGCGGCGCGTGCAGCATCTGCTGCACACGGGTCTGGGCGGGGTCGGCGCGCGGCGCTTCGACGGGCAGGACGGCGCTCATGGCGGGGCTCCGGTCACGCGCGCGCGTCGCGCAGGTAGACGCCCGGCTCGGCCGAGAGGCCACGCTTGACCTGTTGCGTCAGCTCGTCGGCCAACACTTCCTCCGCGCCCGCTTCCAGCGCCTCGAAGGCGCGGCGCACGATCGCCTCGGGCGTGGACTTGGGCATCTCGATGCCGCGCGTGAGGTCGGTGTCCACGAAACCCATGTGCAGGCCCAGCACCTGCGTGCCCTGCCCGCGCAGGTCGTGGCGCAACCCGTTCGTGAGCGCCCAGGCGGCGGACTTGCTCGCGCCGTACACCGACAGCATGGGCGAGTTGATCCAGCTCGCCACCGACAGCACATTGAGCAGCGCGCCGCCGCCGTTGGCGGCCAGCACCGGCGCAAAGGCCTGGCTCACGCGCAGCAGGCCGAAGAAGTTCGTCTCCATGTGGGCGCGCGCCGAGGCTTCGCTGCCGTCGGCGAGGAAGCCCCCGAACGACGCGATGCCCGCGTTGTTGATCACCAGCGTCACGTCGCTGGCCAGGCGCGCCGCGGCGGACACCGCCGCCGGGTCGGTCACGTCCAGCGCGATCGGCTCCACGCCAGGCAGCGTCACGCTGGCCGGGTTGCGCGCCCCGGCGTACACCTTGCGCGCGCCGCGCGCCAGCGCCTCGCGCGCGAAGGCCAGGCCGATGCCCCGGTTGGCACCGGTGATGAGAACGGAAGCGTTGTGAAGCTGCATGGTCAAGGTCCAGTCAATGAAAGAAGGGAGAAAGGTTGGATATGACGATCGTCATATTGGTGGGCGAAGAAAAACGGATCGCATGAACAACGAGGGGCAGCGCTTCAGGCCGAAGAGGAGGAAGACCTGTCGTGCTGCGCCAGCAGGAGGCGGCGGTTGTCGGCCAGCAGGGCCTGGCCCTCGGCGTTGTCGCCCAGGGTGCGCGCCAGCTGCAGCGCGCCCACCATCTGGCTGGCGATGGCGGCGGCCAGACCCGGGGCCGCGCCCTCGGGCAGCGCCTTCTCCACCACCGCCACCAGCCCGCGCACGCGGGCGGCCGCCGCCGCCCGCACGTCGGGCGACTGGCGCGGCATTTCCGACACCAGGGCCGCGACCGCGCAGCCGTTCTCGGTGCCGCTGAGGTGGCGCTCCGACAGGTAGCCTTCCACCAGCGCGCGAAACGGGCTCGCGCCCTCGGCCTCGCGCGCTGCATTGCCCTTGGCCATGCGCGCCGCGCTCTGCTGCCCGGCGTGCGCCAGCGCCTCGGCCAGCAGCGCGTCGCGCGAGGCGAAGTGGGCGTAGAAGCCGCCGTGGGTGAGGCCCGCTTCTTTCATGATGTCGGCCACGCCCACACCCTGGAAGCCGGCGCGCCGGATCGCCCGCGCTGCGGTCTCGACGATGCGCTCGTGGGTGAGGGCCTTGCGGTTGGGGGCGATTTCCATGGTGGCGCGATTCTAGCCAGAAATATGATGATCATCATATTGCTCCCGATCAACGGCACCGCCGCGCCCGGCCCCGGCGCCCATGCGATCATCCGGGCCATCACGATGTGTGATGGCAAACAACCTCGGAGGCGCTGTGGAACTGCGACAACTGCGCTACTTCGTGCGGGTGGTGGAACTGGGCTCCATGGGCCGGGCCGCGATCGACCTGGACCTCGTGCAGTCCGCCCTGAGCCAGCAGATCAGCCGCCTGGAGAGCGAGCTCAGCACCCGCCTGCTGCAGCGCACGCCGCGCGGCGTGGTGCCCACCGACGCCGGTGCCGCCTTCTTCCGCGAAGCCCAGCTCACCTTGCGCCATGCCGCCCAGGCCGTGCGCGCTGCGCAACAGGCGCGCCTTTCGGGCACCGTCAGCGTGGGCCTGGCGCCCACGACCGCCGCCATGCTCGGCCTGCCGTTGATCCAGGCCATGCAGGCACGCTATCCGGACGTGCGCCTGCACATGGTGGAGAGCATGTCCGGCCACCTCGCGGCCATGCTCAACGCGCGCGAACTCGACCTGGCCGTGCTGTTCGACGCCCGCCTGCAGGCCCAGCCCGACGGCCGCGGTAGCCGCCTCTGGCAGGTGCTGCCCCTGCTGTCGGAGGATTTGTTCCTGATCTCGCCGCGGCGCGATCACGAGCCGCGCCCGTCCCACATGCGCCTGGCCGACCTCGCCGACGAGCCGCTCATCCTGCCCACCGGCCCGCATGGCCTGCGCAGCGCGCTGGACACCGCCTTTGCCCAGGCCGGCGTCGTCCCGCGCGTGGTGCTGGAAGTGGATTCGCTCTCGCTGGTGATGCGGGCGGTGGACGCAGGGCTGGGCGCCACCCTGCAGCCGCGCGCCGCCGTGGGCCCCGGGCCGCAGGCCGCCGGGCGCTACACGCTCGTGCGCATCGACGATCCGCAGGCCAGCCGCGTCAACCTGCTGTGCAGCCTGTCCGAGGACGAGCTCTCGCCCGCCGCCCTGGCCACCCGGATCGTGATCCGCGACACCCTTCAGGCCCTGGTGCAGGAAGGCCACTGGCCGGGTACCCAGCTCTGGCATCACGATCCGTGATGCCCCCATGCCGCCGATGAGCTTCACCGGCGACCCTTTGCTCCCTACAGTGCGCACCATGGCCGGGCGTTCCCGGCAAGCCGTGAGGAGCGATCTTTGTTGGAACAACCCGATGTCCTGGTGATCGGCGGCGGCAACGCCGCCTTGTGCGCCGCCCTGATGGCGCGCGAAGCCGGCGCCAGCGTGCTGCTGCTGGAAGCCGCGCCGCGCGAATGGCGGGGCGGCAACTCCGGCCACACCCGCAACCTGCGCTGCATGCACGACGCGCCGCAGGACGTGCTGGTCGAGGCCTACCCCGAAGAAGAGTTCTGGCAAGACCTGCTCAAGGTCACCGGCGGCCAGACCAACGAACACCTGGCGCGCCTGACCATCCGCGCCTCCTCCACCTGCCGCGACTGGATGCGAAAGCACGGCGTGCACTTCCAGCCGCCGCTCTCGGGCGCGCTGCACGTCGCGCGCACCAACGCCTTCTTCATGGGCGGCGGCAAGGCCCTGGTCAACGCCTACTACCGCAGCGCCGAAAAGCTCGGCGTGCGCGTGCGCTACGAAACGCCGGTGGAGCGCATCGAGCTCGACAACGGCCGCTTCGTCGCCGCGCTCACGCGCAGCGGCGAACGCATCACCGCCCGCAGCTGCGTGCTCGCCGCCGGCGGCTTCGAGTCCGACCGCGCCTGGCTGCGCGAAGCCTGGGGCCAGAACGAGCGGGGCGAATGGCCGGCCGACAACTTCCTCATCCGCGGCACGGCCTACAACCAGGGCGTGCTGCTCAAGCACCTGCTCGACGACCACGGCGCCGACCGCATTGGCGACCCCACGCAGGCCCACATGGTCGCCATCGACGCGCGCGCGCCTTTGTACGACGGTGGCATCTGCACCCGCATCGACTGCGTCTCGCTCGGCGTGGTGGTCAACAGCGAAGCGCGCCGCTTCTACGACGAAGGCGAAGACTTCTGGCCCAAACGCTACGCCATCTGGGGCCGGCTGGTTGCCCAGCAGCCGCAGCAAATCGGCTACTCCATCATCGACAGCAAGGCCATCGGCCGCTTCATGCCCCCCGTCTTCCCCGGTGTGAAAGCCGACACCCTGCCCGAGCTCGCGCGCCAGCTCGGCCTGAACGAATCCACCTTCATGCAGACCCTGAACGACTACAACGCCGCCTGCCGCGTCGGCAGCTTCGACCACACCGCGCTCGACGACTGCCACACCGAAGGCGTGGTGCCGGCCAAGACCCACTGGGCCCGCCCCATCGACACCGCGCCCTTCTACGGGTACGCGCTGCGCCCCGGCATCACCTTCACCTACCTCGGCCTGCGCACCGACGACACCGCCGCCGTGCGCTTTCACGACCAGCCCAGCCCCAACCTCTTCGTGGCCGGCGAGATGATGGCCGGCAACGTGCTCGGCAAGGGCTACACCGCCGGGGTGGGCATGTCCATCGGCACCGCCTTCGGCCGCATCGCCGGCACGAACGCCGCCAAGGCCGCCGTGAAGGGAGCGCAGCATGCAAGCGCTTGAAGCCCTCGCCCGCGACGCGCGCGCGCTCGCCCAGGGCGACATCGTGCTCTCGGCACCTGAAACCGAAGCGGCGCGCCAGATGCAGATCTGCAACGCCTGCCGCTACTGCGAAGGCTTCTGCGCCGTCTTCCCCGCCATGACGCGCCGGCTCGAATTCGGCAAGGCCGACATCCACTTCCTCGCCAACCTCTGCCACAACTGCGGTGCCTGCCTGCACGCCTGCCAGTACGCACCGCCGCACGAATTCGCCGTCAACGTGCCCAAGGCCATGGCCGAGGTGCGTGGGCAGACCTACGCCGACTACGCCTGGCCACCCGCGCTGGGCCGGCTCTACCAGCGCAACGGTCTCACGCTCAGCGTCGCGCTCGCCGCAGGCCTGGCGCTCTTCCTGCTGCTCGCCGTCGCCCTCAAAGGCAGCCTGTGGCCCAGCGACCTGGGCGGCAACTTCTACAACCTCTTCCCGCACAACCTGCTCGTCGGCCTGTTTGCGCCGGTGTTCCTGTTCGTGGTGTTCGCGCTCGGCATGGGCGTCACCCGCTTCTGGCGCGACGTGACCCCCGCCACCAGCGGCGCACCGCTGAGCCTGCCCGCCACCACCGAAGCCACGCACGACGCATTGCGCCTCAAGTACCTCGATGGCGGCCACGGCGACGGTTGCCACAACGAAGACGACGCCTACACGCTCTCACGCCGCCGCTACCACCACCTCACCTTCTACGGCTTCCTGCTCTGCTTCGCCGCCACCAGCGTGGCCACGCTCTACCACTACGTGTTCGGCTGGGTCGCGCCCTACGAGCTGCCCAGCCTGCCCAAGCTGCTCGGCGTCGTCGGTGGCGTGAGCCTGCTCATGGGCACCGCCGGCCTGTGGCGCCTGAACCGGCGCCGCCACCCGCTGCACGGCGACCTGGCGCAAAAGCCCATGGACCTGGGCTTCATCGCCCTGCTCTTCCTCACCAGCGCCACCGGCCTGGCGCTGTGGCTCGCGCGCGGCACACCGGCCCTGGCGGTCATGCTCTGCCTGCACCTGGGCGCGGTCATGGCCCTGTTCGCCACCCTGCCCTACGGCAAGTTCGCGCACGGCGTGTTCCGCACGGCCTCGCTGCTGCGGTTTGCGGTGGAGAAGCGGCAACCCAATCCCGTGGGCTTGAGCGCGGACTGAATTTCCCCCACCCCAGAAAGAAGACCCCACGATGAACAAACGACAACTGCTGTGGGCCACCGTGCTCGCGACCGCCACCCTGGCGCTCGGTCATGCGCAGGCCCAGGACTTTCCACCCAAGAAACCGGTCACGCTGGTGGTGGGTTTTGCGGCCGGCGGAGCCGCCGATGCGGCCGCCCGCCTGATCGCGAAAAAGCTGGCGACCAACATCGGCCAGTCGGTGGTGGTCGACAACAAGGGCGGCGCGGGGGGCAACATCGCCCACCAGTTCGTCGCCAACGCGGCGCCCGACGGAACAGTGCTGCTGTTCGGGTCGATCGGACCGCTGACCATCGCACCGCACCTGATGAAGCTGCCCTACGACCCGTTCAAAGACCTGGCCCCCGTCTCCGGCGGCGTGAACTTTCCGAACGTCCTGGTGGCGCGCAAAGGCTTGGGGGTGAGGACCCTGGCCGAATTCGTGGCGCTCGAAAAGAAAAAGCCAGGCAGTCTGGACTTCGCCTCCACGGGCGCCGGCTCCGCCTCGCACCTCGCCGGTGAACTCTTCAACCAGCGCGCTGGCATCAACATGGTCCACGTTCCCTACAAGGGCGGCGCGCCCGCGCTGCAGGACCTGCTCGGCGAGCGCGTCGCTTCCTACTTCTCGGCCCCACCGACGGCCTTGCCGCACATCGAAACCGGCAAACTTGTGCCGCTGGCCACCACGGGGCCGACCCGGCCGGCCTATCTGCCTAACATCCCCACCGTCGCCGAAGTCGGTTACCCTGGCTTCGAAGCGCTGAACTGGTATGCCTTCGTGGCCCCGGGCAAGACCCCCGTGGCCCTGCTCGACCGCTGGAACCAGGAGATCGTCAAGGCCCTCAACGACGCCGAGGTGAAGGCCGCCCTCAACGAACACGGCCTCACGCCCCAACCCACCAGCCGTGCCGAGCTCACTGAGTTCATGAAGAAAGAAGACGCGAAGTGGGGTGCGATCGTGCGCGAGCGCAAGATCACGGCGAACTGAGGCGCAGAGCCGCGGCGCTCAGATCAGGTTCACGCCGCGCCAGGCCCCGCTCGCCACCAGGTCCTTCACCGTCTCCCGCAACTCCGCGCGCACCGCCGCCGCCGCGGGCGTGAGCCGGTCGGCCACCACCGAAAACAGGTAGTTCGGCCGCTTCATGTCGGCGTCGGAAAACGCCAGCGTGCGCCAGTCCTTGCGCATCTGGCCTTCGAGCAGCGCGGCCGACATGGGCTTGATGGTCGCCCCCATGCCGTCGCGCACGCAGGTCATCAGCAGCGAGAGCGAATCGATCTCGGCCACGATGCGCGTGGTCAGGTTGCGCCGTTCGAACTCGGCGGAGATCAGGCGGCGCAGGCCGTGGATGCCGGTGGGCAGGATCAGCGGCAGCTCGGCCGTCTCCGCGAAGCTGAGCTTGATGCGCCGGGGCGCCACCAGATCGCTGTCACCGGGCAGCATCACGAACAGTTCCTCCTCCACCAGCGGTTCGGCGGGCAGGTCGGGCACGGCATCGCGGCTGAAGAGGATGGCCAGGTCCAGCTGGCCCAGCCGCATCATCTGCGCCAGGTGACCGCTCATGCCCTCCACCACGTTGAGCACGATGCCCGGGTACTTCTCGCGGATGCGGCGCATGAAGGGCACGCCCACCGCGCACACCGTGGTCGCCGCCAGGCCCACCGACACCATGCCGTGCACCGTGCCAGGCTCCTGCCGCGCGATGGACAGCGCCTGGTCGAGCTGGCGCAGCATGAAGCGCGCGTGGTGGTGCAGGGCCGCGCCGTTCTCGGTCGGCGTCACACCCTTGGCGGTGCGGATCAGCAGCGGCTTGCCCACCTCGGCTTCGAGCTTGGCCACGTGCTGGCTCAGCGCCGGCTGCGCGATGTAGAGCTGGCGCGAGGCCTTGGCCAGGCTGCCGCTTTCCACGATCTGCACGAAGTACTTGAGTTGTCGCAGGTCCATGCCGTTGTCTCCGTTGGGGAGCGCCAAGCATAGTGGAAACGCCTATAAGCAAAAGCGATAGCCCATCTCGGAAAACAGTATTTTCCCTCTGAGAAGCTCCTTCTTATGATCCCTCCTGCCTACCGTCAGACCCCAACAACAGGAGACAAGCGCATGGAACTCAAAACGCAATCAGAGGTGGCTTCGGCGCATCGCCGCACGATGCTCAAGACCGGCGCCGTGGTGGCCGGGGCGGCGGCGCTGGGCCTGCCCACGCTGGCCGTGGCGCAGGCCGAGAAGATCAAGGTGGGCCACCTCACGCCGCTCACCGGTTTCCTCGGCGCGCTGGGCGACTACGCGGTGCAGGGCATCAAGATGGCGGTGGAAGAGGTCAACGCCGCCGGTGGCGTGCTGGGCCGCCAGATCGAGCTGATCAGCGAGGACTCGGTCAACCCGCAGACCGCTTCCACCAAGGCGCAGCGCATGATCGAGCGCGACAAGGTGCAGTTCCTCATGGGCGAGATCAACTCCGCCTCGGCGCTCACCATCTCGCAGGTCGCCGCGCGCAACAAGACCCTGTTCATGAGCATCGGCGCGCGCTCGGACGCGCTGCGCGGCAAGGACTGCAACCGCTACACCTTCCACGTCGACATCCCCGTCACGGTGATGGTCAACGCCGCGGGCGAGGCGCTGCTGCGCGAGGGCCTGGTCAAGGGCAAGAAGATCTACGCGCTGACCTCCGACTACCTCTTCGGCCACGACCTCTCGCGCCAGGCCAAGCGCTTCTTCGCCGCCAACGGCGGCACCGTCATCGGCGACGAACTGGTGCCCACCGACCTGACCGACTTCAGCTCGCAGATGATCAAGATCCGCCAGGCGCGGCCCGACCTCATCGCCACCAACCTGGGCGGCAACCAGGTCACCAACTTCGTCAAGCAATACGCCGAGTTCGGCCTGCAGATCCCGGTGGCAGGCTTCAACCTCAACACGGCCGACGCCTGGGCCGCTGGCGAAGGCAACCTGGGCGGCATCTGGCCCACCGTGTGGCACCACGAGCTCAAGACCCCGGGCTCGCAAGCCTTCGTCGAGAAGTTCACCAGGAAGTACGGCCGCATCCCCGAGAACCATGCGTGGATCGAGTACGTCTCCCTGATGATCCTGGCGCAGGCGATCCGCGAGACCAAGTCCACCGACACCGACAAGGTCATCGCCTACTTCGAGTCCGAGGCCCAGTTCGACGTGCTCAAGGCGCGCAAGGCCTACTTCCGCAGCTGGGACCACCAGCTCATGCAGGAGGCCTATCCCTTCACCGTCAAGCCCAAGGGCCAGGCCAGGAACAAGCAGGACTTCCTGCAGTTCGGCGAAGCCGTGCCCGCCGCCAACGAGCCGCTGGAAAAGCTCGCGCCGCCCAAGTCGGAGAGCGCTTGCAAGATGTGAGCGCGCCCTGAGCGGCCGCACCGGCCGGCGCCTCTTGGGCGCCGGCGCCTTCCCCTTGTCCGGAATCCCATGCAAATCGTCTTCTTGCTCGAGCAGGTCGTCAACGGCCTCGTGCTCGGCGGCTACTACCTGCTGCTGGCGCTGGGGCTGTCGCTGATCTTCAGCGTCGGCGGCATCGTCAACCTGGCGCACGGCGCCTTCTACGCGCTGGGCGCCTACCTGTCGCTGGAGGTGATCCAGCACATCGGCTTCGGCCCCAGCATCGTCATCACCCCGCTGCTGGTCGGCCTGCTGGGCATCGTGTTCGAGCGCTACCTGCTGCGCCGCTTCTACTCGGCCGATCCCATCCTCAGCCTGCTGGTCACCTTCGGCCTGGCCCTGGTCGCCGAACAGGCACTGCGCATGATCTGGGGCTCGGCCCCGCTGGCCTCCAACATGCCGCCGGAGTTCAAGGGCAACGTCATGCTGGGCGAGTTCATGCTCTCCAAGTACCGGCTCTTCATCCTGGGCGTGGTGATCGTGGTCATGACCGGCATCTGGCTGCTGATGCACAAGACCGCCTTCGGCCGCGTGGTGCGCGCCGGCGTGCAGAAGCCCGACATGGTCGCGGCCCTGGGCATCCGCCTGCAGCCCTACATGACGGCCATCGTGGTGCTCGGCGTGGCCACGGCCGCGCTGGGCGGCGTGCTGTTCGGCCCCATCGCCATCGTCCACCCGGCCATGGGCATGGAGATCATGACCGTCGCCTTCGTGGTGGTGGTCATCGGCGGCCTGGGCAGCTTCTGGGGCGTGGTCGCGGCGGCGCTGCTGGTGGGCGTGGTGCGCGGCATCACCACCCACTTCATGCCCGCGGCCAGCGAGGCCTCCATGTACGTGCTGATGTTCCTCGTCCTCATGTTCCGTCCGCGCGGCCTGCTGGGTGAGCGCATCGAGCGCTTCGAATGAGAACCCCCACCATGCCTGCTTTCCTGAAAAACAAACACCGCGCCCTGTGGATCGGCGCGCTCGGCCTGGTGCTGCTGCCCCTCGTGTTCCAGGCCATCGGCCTCACGCTGGACTCGGCCACCGTGGTCGTCATCCTCGCGATGGCCGCCATGGGCCTGAACCTGCTGGTGGGCTACACCGGCCTGGTCTCCTTCGGCCACGCGGCCTGGTTCGGCATCGGCGGCTACGCCGCGGGCCTGGCGCAGCTGCACTGGTTCAAGAACCAGATGCTGATGCCCATGCTCTTCTCGGTGTTGTTCACAGCCGCGCTCTCGCTCATCGTCGGCTTCCTGATCCTGCGCCGGCGCGGCGTCTACTTCTCGCTGCTCACGCTGGCCCTGTGCGCGCTGACCTTCGCGATCTCGTTTCGCTGGACGAGCCTGACCGGTGGCGAGGGCGGGCTGGGCGGCATCGAGCGGGCCACGCTCGGCCCGATCGACCTCAACAGCCACCTGAGCTACTACGTGTTTGCCGCGCTGATCGGCTTTGCCGTGCTGGTGCTGCTGCACCGCATCGTGCGCTCGCCCTTCGGCCACGTGCTGGTGGCGATCCGCGAGAACCAGCAGCGCGCCACCTTCCAGGGCTACGACGTCGAGCGCTACAAGCTGCTGGCCTTCGTGCTCTCGGCCACCGTCACCGGCCTGGCGGGCTCGCTCATGGTCTTCCTGCACCGCCTGGCGGCGGCCGAGTCCACGGCCGTGCACTTCTCGGGCGAGTTGCTGGCCATGGTCGTCATCGGCGGCATGCACAGCTTCCTCGGCCCGGCACTGGGCGCCGTGTTCTTCCTGCTGTTTCGCGAGCTGTTCTCGATGTGGACCGACAACTGGCTGCTCTGGTTCGGCCTGATCTTCGTCGGCTTCATCGTCTTTTCGCCCTCGGGCCTGACCGGCATCTGGGGCCAGATCCAGCGCCGCCTGCGCCCGCCGCCCGAAGACGGCGCGGCCATGAGCAAGCGCAAGATCTACGAAGGCCTGCCCCTGCCCGAATTCCTGCGGCCCAAGCGCCGCGAGGGCGCGGTGCTCGAAGCCAGCGAGGTCGGCATGCGCTTTGGCGGCATCCAGGCCGTGCGCGGCGCCAACCTGCGCGTCGAGGCCGGGCAGATCCACGCGCTGATCGGCCCCAACGGCGCGGGCAAGACGACGACCTTCAACCTGATCTCGGGCATGTTCCCGCCCAGCGCCGGCACCGTGCGCCTGCACGGCCAGCCCATCCACCAGCTCGCACCCGACCGCATCTGCCAGCAGGGCCTGGCGCGCTCGTTCCAGATCACCAACCTGTTCAAGGGCCTCACGATCGAGGAAAACCTGCGCCTGTCCCTGCAGGCGCGGCATGCGGCCCGGTTCAACTTCTGGCGCGACATCGACAGCTACCCCGAGATCCACGCCGAAACCGCCGAACTCATGAAGTTCCTCGGCCTGCAGGGCATGGAAGCGGTGGGCGGCGGCGACCTCTCCTACGGCGGCCAGCGCCTGGTCGACCTGGGCATCGCCCTGGGCTCCAAGCCGCAGGTGCTGCTCATGGACGAACCCCTGGCCGGCCTGGCCGCCGCCGAGCGCGAGCGCGTCTCGCGGCTGGTGAAGACCATCGCCAGCAACATCCCGGTGCTGATCGTGGAGCACGACATCGACCGCGTGCTGGAACTCTCGCACCGCGTCACCGTGATGAACCAGGGCGAGGTGCTCATGAGCGGCACGCCCGACCAGGTGCGCGATGACCGGCGCGTGCAGGAAATCTACACCGGCACCGGCACGCCGCCGGTCACAGGCCGCACCGGCGTGGCCACGGCCGACCGCCCGGTGGTGCTCGACTTCGCCCAGGTCAACGCCTTCTACGGCAAGAGCCACATCCTCAACGACGCCAGCCTGCAGGTGCGCGAGGGCGAGATCGTGGCGCTGCTGGGCCGCAACGGCGCGGGCAAGTCCACCCTGCTCAAGACCCTGATGGGCCTGGTGCCGCCGGCCAGCGGCCGCGTGCACTTCAACGGCCAGGAACTCGCCGGCCTGCCCGCACCCGACATCGCGCGCCGCGGCGTGGGCTACGTGCCGCAAGGGCGTGGCCTGTTCGCCGGCATGACGGTGGCGGAAAACCTCTCGCTCGGCCGCCTGGCCCGGCCCACCGACGGCAGCACCGGCGTGGTGTGGGACGAGGCGCGCATCTTCGAGTACTTCCCCCGCCTGAAAGAGCGCATGCACATCGCTGCGGACTACCTCTCGGGCGGCGAGCAGCAGATGGTGGCCGTGGCGCGCGCGCTCTCGGGCAACGTCAAGCTGCTGCTGCTCGACGAGCCCTTCGAGGGCCTGGCACCCACCGTGGTGCAGGAACTCTTCACCGTGTTCGACCGGCTGCGCCAGCACATCTCCATCGTCATCGTCGAGCACAACCTCGACCTGGTGCTGGCCCTGGCCGACCGCGTCTACGCGCTGGAGCGCGGCGCCGTCTTCCACGAAGGCCCGGCGCAACCGCTGCTCACCGATCTCGACTACCGCAAGCAGATCTTGTGGCTCTGATTCCCAAGGAAGGACCTCATTCATGACCACCCCCCAACCCGGACTCCGGCTGCTGCTGGAGAAGATGGCGCACATGCCCTGGAAGGAATACCCCGGCCACTTCGGCGGCGCGCTCTCCAAGGAGCTCGCCGGCCCCGAGACCACCGGCAGTTCTCGCGTGGACTTCCGCATCTCGCGCTACGCGCCCATGGCCTACGTGCAGGAACACGTTCACCGGGTGCAGGAGCAGGTGTACTACGTGCTCGAAGGCGAAGGCATCCTCACGCTGGACGACACGAAAAACCTCATGCGGCCGCACGACTACGTCTACGTGCCGCCCGGCGTGCGCCACAGCTTCACCAACACCGGCACGCAAGGCCTGGTGTTCCTGGTGATCACCACCCCCGCCAGCGACGACGAGGAGGTGCGCTGATGGACCGACCTGCCACCGCCGCCAACGGCGCGGCCTCGCTGGCCATCCACCACCTGTTGCTCGACGGCGAATGGGTCGAGGGCGCGGGAGCGCGCGTCACCGTGCACGACAAGTACCGCCTGCAACCGGTGGCCACCCTCACCACCGCCGACGCCGCGCAGGTGCGCCGCGCGGTGGATGTGGCGCACGCCGCGTTCCGCCGCGGCGCGCCCGTGGCCTACGAGCGCGGTGTGGTGCTCGAACGCGCCGCCGCGCTGATGGAAGAGCGGCTTGGCGAGTTCGTGCGCAGCATGCAGATCGAGGCCGGCTTCACCCAGGCCGACGCCACCGGCGAAGTGCGCCGCTGCATCCAGACCCTGAAGCTCTCGTCGGAAGAAGCGCGCCGCCTCGCGGGCGACGTGATCCCGCTGGCCGGTGCCCCCGGCCAGGCCGGGCGCCTGGGCTTCACGCTGCGCGTGCCGCTGGGTGTGGTGGTGGCCATCACGCCATTCAACTCGCCGCTCAACACCGTCACGCACAAGGTCGCCCCGGCGCTCGCGGCGGGCAACGCCGTCATCCTCAAGCCCTCCACGCACACGCCGCTGACCGCCGTGCTGCTGGCCCGGGTGCTGCTGGACGCGGGCGTGCCACCCGGCTTCCTCTCGGTGCTGCACGGCAGCGCCGAGGTGGTGCAACACCTGCAGGCCGACGATAGGGTGCGCTTCTTCGCCTTCACCGGCAGCACCGAGGTGGGCCGCCAGATCCAGCAGGCCGCCGGCCTGCGCCGCACGCAGATGGAGCTGGGCTCCATCGCCTGCACCATCGTCTGCGAAGACGCCGACCTGGACATGGCCCTGCCCAAGATCGTCAACGCCGGTTACCGCAAGGCGGGCCAGGTCTGCACCTCCGTGCAGCTGCTGCTGGTGCACGAGTCGCTGCAGGCCGAAGTGGAGCAGCGCCTGGCCCGGCTGGTGCAGGCCCTGCGCTACGGCGACCCGATGGACCCCGACACCTTCGTCGGCCCGGTCATCAGCGAAGACGCGGCGCGGCGCATCGAGGCCTGGATCGGCGAAGCCGTGGCCTCGGGCGCGCGTTGCCTGGCCGGCGGCACGCGCGAAGGCGCGGTCGTCGCGCCCACGCTGCTCACGCGCATCCACGACGGCATGCGCGTGGGCTGCAGCGAGATCTTCGGCCCGGTGGTCTGCATCGTGCCGTTCCAGACGCTCGCGCAGGCCGTGGACCGCGTCAACGCCACCCCCTTCGGCCTGGCCACCGGCCTCTTCACCAACCGCCTGGGCGACGCCCTGGCCGCCGCGCAGAAACTGGAAGTGGGCGGCGTGCACGTGAACGAGACCTCCAGCTCGCGCGTGGACCTCATGCCTTACGGCGGCTCCAAGGACAGCGGCTTTGGCCGCGAGGGCCCGCGCTACGCTGTGCACGAAATGACCGAAGAGCGGGTTGTGACCTTCACGACCGCGTGAGACTTTTTGATTTGACGGAAGACAAGACATGCCCAACATGAAAGGCGGCGAGCTGATCGCCCAATACCTGGTCCAGGAGAAAGTGCCGTACATCTTCGGCATCTGCGGTCACGGCAACGTGGGCATCCTCGACGCTCTGTACGACGTGAAGGACGAGCTCAAGCTCGTCTCGCCGCGCCACGAGCAATGCGCCGGCCACATGGCCGACGCCTACTACCGCGTCAAGCACCAGCCGGTGGCCACGCTCACCAGCACCGGCCCCGGCTCGGCCAACATGGTCATGTCCTGCGCCACCGCGCTGGCCGACTCCTCGGCCTTCCTGTGCATCACCTCCAACGTGCCCACCTCGCAGCACAACCGCGGGCCGTTCCAGGAACTCTACAAACACAACCAGGCCGACTTCGCCCAGGTCATGCGCCCGGTGGTCAAGCGCGCCTTCCAGCCCTCGCGCGTGGACATGCTGCCGCTGGCGCTGCGCCAGGCCATGGACACCATGGTCACCGGCCGCCCCGGCCCGGTGAACCTGGACATCCCCTACAACGTCTACCAGGAAGAGGCCGACGTCGAACTGCCGCCGCCCTCGCACGTGCACCGCCCGCACCGCCCCGGCGCGAGCGACCTCGACGTGGCCGCCACGCTGGACCTGCTGGCCGCCGCGCACAAGCCCGTGCTGTTCATCGGCCACGGCGCCACGCTCTCCGAGGCCGGCGCCGATATCACCGAACTCGCCGAGAAGCTCGGCATCCCCGTCATCACCTCGCCCAACGGCATGGGCTGCATCGCCGGCGACCACCCGCTCGCGCTGGGCTTCATCGGCCGCAACGGCGCCTACCCGGCCAACGAAGCCGGCCGCCGCGCCGACCTCGTCATCACCCTGGGCACGCGCTTTGACGACCGCAGCTCGTCGAGCTGGCACGACGGCTACTCGTGGAACTTCCCCAAGACCCGGCTGGTGCACGTGGACATCGACCCGCAGGAACTGGGCCGCAACTACGCGCCCACACTGGGCGTGATCGCCGACGTCCAGGTCTTCACGCGCCAGCTGCTCAACGCGCTGCCCGCGCGCACCGGCATCACGGCCGACCGCTATGCACCCTGGCTGGCCGAGGTGCAGGGCTGGCAGGCGCAGTGGGAAGCCTTCGTGCGCCCGCACTTCGGCGACTCCACCAGCCCGCTGCGGCCCGAGTTCGTGGTCGGCACGCTGCAGAAGGTGCTGCCCGACGACGTGATCCTCGCGCTCGACTCCGGCGTGCACCACAACTGGTTCATGCAGTTCTGGCAGGCCAAACGCCCGCAGAGCATGCTCAACAGCTGGGGTTACTCCAGCATGGGCTTTGGCGTGTGCGGCGTGATGGGCGCGGCCCTGGCTGCACCTGATCGGCCTTGCGTGGCCGTCGTCGGCGACGGCGGCTTCACCATGGCGCCCTATGTGCTGTGCACCGCGGTGGAACACAACCTGCCCGTGGTCTGGATCGTCTGGAACAACTTCGCCTGGGGCGCGATCCGCGACCTGCAGTACGGCCTGTTCGACGGCCGCGAAATCGGCACCGCCTTCTACAACGGCGCCACCGGCGAACGCTACAACCCCGACTTCGCCGCCTGGGCCCGCGCCTGCGGCGCCGACGGCTACACCGTCACCCGCCCGCAGGACTTCGGCACCACGGTGCAGCAGGCGCTGAAGAACAAGCGCCCCTGCGTGATCGACGTGCACGTGGACGCCGAAGTGCGACCGCCGTCCACCGGCACCTGGCAGCTGCCGCCCATTCCGTTCAAAGAACCGATCTACGGCAAGCCGTGGAAGGCATGACACCCCCCTGCGCCGCCAGAGGCCCGGCAAAGCCGGTGCCTCGGTGGCCCTGGATACGACATCTCGACTCGACCGCATTGGAGACCTCATGAGCAAGAAGACAGCACTGGTATTCGGCGGCACGCGCGGCATCGGCGCGGCCTGTGTGCAGAAACTGGCCGAAAGCGGCTACGACGTGGCCTACACCTCTGTGAGCAGCGCACCCGGCCTGCCCAAGCAGATCGGGGGCTCGCGCACGCAGGGCTACCAGGTCGATATCTGCGACGCCGCCCAGGTCGAGCAGGTGTTTGCCGACGTGGCGCGCGACTTCGGCGGGGCCGTGCACTGCGTGCTGGCCAACGCCGGCATCAACGTGCCGCCCGGGCCGCTGGCCCAGTTCGACCCGGCCAGCTTTCGCAAGCTGGTCGAGGTCAACATCGTCGGCGCCTTCCACGTGCTCAGCGCCGCCGCGCGCCACGTGGCCGACGGCGGCAACATCCTCGCCTTGACCACCTCGATGGTGCGCGTGGGCGTGCCGGGTGGCGGCCCGTACACGGCCAGCAAGGCGGCCGTGGAAAGCCTGCTGCGCTCGCTGGCCAAGGAGCTCGCGGGCCGCAAGGTGCGCGTCAACGGCGTGGCGCCCGGGCCGGTGGACACCGACCTGTTCCGTGCCGGCAAGGACGAGGCGGCCCTCGCGCGCTCGGCGGGCCTGAGCCCGTTCAACCGCGTGGGCCAGCCCGACGAGGTGGCCGAGGTCGTGGCCTTCCTGGCCTCGGACAAGGCGTCTTGGGTGCACGGCCAGATCGTGCAACCCAACGGCGGCATGGTCTGAGGCCCGACCCCACGCCATGAAGCTCGCCGTTTTCACCAAGAACTTCACCAACCCCGCCTATGGCGCGGCCCGGCTGGGTGCCGAGCGCGCCGCCGCCGCGCTGGGCGGCGTGGAGGTGCTGCATTTCGTGCCGCAGACGCCCGACGACCCCACGCAGCAGCGCGAGCTCATCGCCCAGGCGCTCGCGCTGCGGCCCTTGCCCGATGCCTTCGTGTTCTCGCCGGTGCACGCCACCGAGGTGGACCCGGCCATCCGGCGCGTGGTCGAGGCCGGCATTCCCATGGTCGGCTTCGTCAACCCGATCGAGGCCGCGCCCAGCGTGTCCTACGTGAGCTCGGACGACCACGCGCTCGCGCTGGCCATCGCGCGCCACCTGTTGCGCCACCTGCAGGGCCAGGGCCGCGTGCTGATCGTGAGCGGGCCCACCGCGTCCTACACCAGCAACGAGCGCCTGCGCGGCTTCCACGAAGCCGTGGCCGAGTTCCCCGGCATCACCGTGGTGGACACCCTCGCGGGCGACTACGCGCGCGACGTGGCGCGCGAGCGCACCGCAGCCTGGTTGCAAAGCCACGCCGGCCCCGACGCCTGCCTGGTGGCCAACGACATCATGGCCGTGGGCGTGCTCGACGCGCTCGACGCCGCGGGCCGCACGGCCACCGTGGTCGGCGTGAACGCCATCCCGCAGGCCATCGACGCCATCGCCGCCGGCCGCATGCTGGCCACGGCCGACTTCAACGCCATGCAGATGGCCTACCTCGCCACCGAATGCGCCGTGCGCCACCTGCGCGGCGAGCCCGTGCCCGCGCGCATCGAGCTGCCGGTGCAGATCGTGGACGCCCGCAACTGCCAGCAGTGGAATCTGCCCTACGAGCAGCGCCCCGTGATCACCCTCGAACAACTCCGGAGACCGACCCCATGAAACGACGTTCCCTCGCCCGCCTGGCCCTGGCCGGCCTGCTCGCGCTGGGTGGCGCGAACGCCATCGCACAGCAGGACTACCCCAGCCGGACGGTGCGCATCGTGGCGCCACTGGCGCCCGGTGGTGCGGTCGACATCCTCGCGCGCATCCTGGCCGAACGCCTCTCGGCGCAGTACGGCCAGCCGGTGATCGTGGAGAACAAGCCCGGCGCCAGCGGCCACCTGGGCGCGCAGTTCGTGGCCAAGGCGCCCGGCGATGGCCACACGCTCATGGTCGGCACCATCGGCATCCACGCCGCCTACGCCAGCTACAAGAAGCTCACCTACAACCCGGCCACCGAGCTGCAGCCCATCCTGATCCTGGGCGAAGCACCCAACATCGTGGTGGTGCCGGCGAACTCGCCCTACAAGACCTTCGCCGACTTCCTCGCCGATGTGAAAGCGCACCCCGGCAAGATCAACTACGCCTCGGCCGGCGCGGGCACCTCCATCCACATGGTCACGGCCCTGTTCGAACTCGCCAGCGGCACCCGCATGGGCCACGTGCCCTACAAGGGCAGCGGCCCGGCGCTGGTGGACCTCATGGCCGGCCAGGTGCAGGTGATGTTCGACAACATGTCCTCCAGCCTGCCGCACGTGCAGGGCGGCAAGCTGCGCGTGCTCGCCGTCACCGGCGCCAAGCGCGACCCGCGCTTCCCCGACGTGCCCACCATCGCCGAGTCCGGCGTGCCCGGCTACAGCGGCACCTCGTGGTTCACCTTCGCCGCGCCGGCCAGCATGCCGCCTGCCCTGGTGGACAAGCTCAACAAGGACGTGCAGCGCGTGCTCGCCTCGCCCGAGGTGGTGGCCCGCTACCACCAGCTGGGCCTGAACTTCGCGCCCAACACGCCGGCCGAAGCCGCCGCCTTCTTCAAGAGCGAGACCGTCAAGTGGAACCGCGTGATCGAAGCGGCCAACCTGCAGCTCGACTGAACCCAGAACCAGAACAACCGGAGACAAGCCCCATGACCCACAACCCCCTTCGACGAACGCTGCTGGCCCTGGGCCTGTGTGCGCTGGCCCTGCCTGCGCTGGCGCAGGACGCCTACCCCACGCGGCCCATCAAGCTCGTGGTGCCCTACGCCGCCGGCGGCCCGGCCGACATGCTCGCGCGCATGGTGGCCGAGCGCCTGCAGCCGCGCCTGGGCCAGCCGGTGGTGATCGAGAACAAACCCGGCACCGGCGGCCACACCGGCGCCGAGGGCGTGGCCAAAGGCCCGGCCGACGGCTACACCCTGGTGCTCGCCACCATCGCGCACAACGGCGCCGTCAAGCTCTACAACAACCTGCGCTACGACCCCGCCAAGGACCTGCAGCCCATCGTCCTGGTGGCCGAGAGCCCCAGCGTGCTGCTGGTCAACCAGAGCCTGCCGGTGAACTCGGTGAAAGAACTGCTCGCGCTGGCCCAGAGCAAGCCCGGCCAGCTCAGCTACGGCTCCGCCGGCAACGGCTCGGCCATGCACATGGCGGCCGAGCTGTTCCGCTACATGACCAAGGTGGACTACGTGCACGTGCCCTACCGGGGCGGCGCGCCGGCCATGGCCGACCTGCTGGGCGGCCAGATCCAGCTGCTGTTCGAGAGCCTGGGCACGGCCCACCCGCACCTCAAGACCGGCAAGGTGCGCGCTATCGCCGTCACCGGCACGAAACGCGACCCCAGCCTGCCCGACGTGCCCACCGTGGCCGAGGCCGGCGTGGCGGGCTATTCCTCCGTGCCCTGGTACACCATCTCCGCGCCCAGCGGCGTGCCCGCGCCCATCGTCAACAAGCTCAATGCCGAGATCAACGCCGTGCTCAAGGCGCCCGACCTGATCGAGCGCTGGCAGTCGCAAGGCGTGGTGGCGCTGGGCGGCACCCAGGCCGACGCCATCAAGCGCAACCAGGTCGAGACGGTGAAGTGGAACGCCGTGATCACGGCCGCCAACATCAAAGTCGACTGAACGTGGCGCGGCAGGAAGAAACCTTCGACGTGGTGGTGGTCGGCGGCGGCGGCGCGGGCCTGGCCGCGGCCATCGAGGCGCGCGAGAGCGGGTGCAGCGTGGTGCTGCTCGAAAAGAACCCGCAGCCCGGCGGCTCCACCGCGTGGTCCATCGGCTCCGTGAGCTCCAGCGGCACGCCGCACCAGCGCAAGCGCGGCATCGTGGACTCGCCCGCCGACCATTGGGCCGACATGCCGGGTTTCGCCGGCGACCTCGCCGGGCGCGACAACGCCGCCTTGCGCCGCGTGCTCTGCGACGAGATCCCCGCCACCTTCCAGTGGCTGCTCGATTCGGGCGTGCGCTTCATGGGCCCCATGCCCGAGCCGCCGCACCGCCAGCCGCGCATGCACAACGTGCTGCCCAACTCGCGCTCCTTCATCTACCACCTCACGCGGCGGGCCAGGCGCGCGGGCGTGCAGTTGCGCACCGGCACGCGCGTGGACGCCCTCGTGCAGGACAACGGCCGCGTGACCGGTGTCGATGCGGGCCCGCTGCGCTTTCTCGCGCGCGGCGGCGTGGTGCTGGCCGCGGGCGACTTCACCAACGGCCCCGAGTTCAAAGCCCGCTTCATGGGGCCGCAGGAAGCCAAGGTCGAAGGCGTGAACCTCACCGCCACCGGCGACGGCCAGCGCCTGGGCGAAGCCCTGGGCGCGCGCATCGTCAACGGCGACCTCGCGCTCGGTCCCGAGATCCGCTTCATCGCACCCGCCAGCGAAACCTTCGTGCGCCGCCTGCCGCCCTGGCGCTGGCTGGCCGTCACGATGGAGTGGGCCATGGAGCGCGTGCCGCCGGCGATCCTGCGGCCGATCCTGATGAAGTTCCTCACCACCGCCCTGGCACCCTCCACCAGCCTGTTCGATGCCGGCGCGGTGCTGGTGAACCGGCGCGGCGAGCGCTTTGGCGACGAACGCGACCGCCCCGCCTGGCGCCTGCCCGACCAGCCCGACAAGGTGGGCTACATCCTGATCGACGCCGCGCTCGCGCAGCGCTTCTCGGCCTGGCCCGACTTCGTGTCCACCGCGCCCGGCGTGGCCTACGCCTACGTGCCCGACTACCGCCGCAACCGGCCCGACGTGTTCACCGAAGCACCCACGCTCCAAGCCCTGGCGCAGCGCCTGGGCATGGACGCGGCCGCGCTCGCACGCAGCGCCGCCGAAGGCGGGGTGCGGGCTTTGGGCGCAGGCCCTTATGTGGCGCTGGGCCCGGTGCGCTCGGTCTTCGTGCACAGCGAAGGCGGGCTCATGGTGGACGCGCAGCACCGCGTGCTCGGCACCGGCGATCAGCCCCTGCCCGGCCTGTACGCGGCCGGCTCCACGGGGCAGGGCGGCCTGCTGCTCAAGGGCCACGGCCACCACCTGGCCTGGGCCTTCGTGTCGGGGCGGCGCGCGGGGCGCTTCGCGGCCGAGGCGGCGCGCTGACTAAGGCGCCAGGGCCGCCGTGCGCTCGGCGATGAAATCGCGCAGGCAGCGCATCAGGGGCGTGAGCTGGCGCCGGCTGGGCAGCACGAGGAACAGGGGCACCGCCTCGGTGATCCAGTCGGTGCACAGCGCCTGCAGGCGGCCTTGCGCCAGGTCCTCGGCCACGTCGAAGAACGATTTGTAGGCGATGCCCTTGCCCAGCAGGGCCCAGCGCCGCACCGCGTCGCCGTCGTTGGACACGTTCACGCTCTTGACGTGCACCGTGACCTCCGGCTCGCCATCCCCGCGTGCAAAGCGCCAGCGGTCGTGCACCTCGCCATGCAGCATGAAGCACAGGCAGTCGTGCCCGCTGAGTTCGTGCGGCGTCGCGGGCGCGCCGTGGCGCGCCAGGTAGGCCGGCGAGGCGCACAGCACGCGCCGGTGCGACGCCGCCAGCGGCAGGGCCACCAGGTTGGAATCGCGCGGCTTGCCGTAGCGAAAGGCCGCGTCCACCGGGTTGCTGTAGACGTTGGTGACGCTGTCCGAGAGCAGCAGGCGCACATCCACCCGCGGGTGCAGGTCCTGGAACTCGTTGAGCCAGGGCAGGATCAGGTTGCGGCCCAGGTCGGACGGCGCGGCCAGCTGCAGCACCCCTTGCAAGGCCTGCTCGCCCGCGCCGATCTGCTGGCTCGCCTGCTGCAGCGCCTCCAGCGCCGGGCGGCACTGCGCCAGGAAGCGCTCGCCCTGCTGCGTGAGCCGCAGGCTGCGCGTGGAGCGCACGAACAGCGGCACGCCCAGCTCCGCCTCCAGCCGCTTGAGCGCCGCGCTGGTGGCCGCCGGCGTGAGGTCGAGCGCGCGCGCCGTGGCCGAGAGGCTGCCGCTGTCCACGGTGCGCACGAAGATGTCCAGGTCCTGCAGGGCTTTCATGATTTTCAAATTTTGCTTGAAGATGCATTCAAGGAAAAGGTGGTTTTTCAAATGGGGGGATCTCGCGACCATCCTGTTCCTGCCCACTCCACCGAAAGCCCGCCATGACCTCCCCCCTGTTTCGCCCCCTTGAACTCGGCCCGCTGCAGCTGCCCAACCGCATCGTGATGGCGCCCCTGACGCGCAGCCGCAGCAGCCAGCCCGGCAACGTGCCCAACGAGCTGATGGCCACCTACTACGCGCAGCGCGCCAGCGCCGGCCTGATCGTGTCCGAGGCCACCCAGATCTCGCCGCAGGGGCAGGGCTACAGCTTCACGCCCGGCATCCACAGCGAGGCCCAGGTGGACGGCTGGCGCCGCGTGAGCGACGCGGTGCACGCCGCCGGCGGGCGCATGGTGCTGCAGCTGTGGCACGTGGGCCGCATGTCGCACGCCAGCTTCCACGCCGACGGCCTGCCGGTGGCGCCCTCGGCCCTCTCGCCCGACGCCCAGGTCTGGGTGATGGGCAAGGACGGCGTGGGCCGCATGCAGGAGGCCCCGGTGCCGCGTGCGATGACGCTGCAGGACATCCACGCGGTGATCGGCGACTACCGCCGCGCCGCCGCCAACGCCATGCGCGCCGGCTTCGACGGCGTGGAAATCCACGGCGCCAACGGCTACCTCATCGACCAGTTCCTGCGCACCACCTCCAACCACCGCCGCGATGCCTACGGCGGCGGCGTGGCGCAGCGCACGCGCTTTGCCGCCGAAGTGGCCGCCGCCGTGGCCAGCGAAGCCGGTGCCGAGCGCACCGGCATGCGGCTGGCGCCCTACATCACCCAGCGCAACATGGACTGCCCCGAGATCGTTCCCACCATCCTGCACCTGGCCCGGCAGCTCGACGAGATCGGCCTGGCCTACATCCACCTGGCCGAGGCCGACTGGGACGATGCGCGCCACGTGCCCGAGACGTTCCGCCGCGAGCTGCGCCGCGCCTACCAGGGCCGCGTGATCGTCGCGGGCAGGTACGACGCCCGGCGCGCCGATGCCATCCTCCAGGCCGGGCTGGCCGATCTGGTGGCTTTCGGCCGCCCCTTCATCGCCAACCCCGACCTGCCGGCGCGCCTGGCGGCCGACCTGCCCCTGGCCGAGCTCGACCCGACCACGCTGTTTGGCGGCGGCGCGCGCGGCTACACCGACTACGCGAGCGCCTCCGTGGCCCACGCCCTTCTTCCCACCCCTTGAAAGCACCACCATGAAAGCCGTTGGCTACCAGACACCCCAGGCCATCAGCGCCGCCGATTCGCTGATCGACATCACCCTGCCCGACCCCGTGGCCGAGGGCCGCGACCTGCTGGTCGAGGTCAAGGCCGTCTCGGTCAACCCCGTGGACACCAAGGTGCGCAAGAGCGCCGCGCCGGCCGAAGGCGAGGCCTACAAGGTGCTGGGCTGGGACGCCAGCGGCATCGTGCGGGCCGTGGGCCCGGAGGTCACGCTGTTCCAGCCGGGCGACCGCGTCTGGTACGCCGGCTCCATCGCGCGCCCGGGCACCAACAGCGAGCTGCACCGGGTCGACGAGCGCATCGTCGGCCACATGCCCAGGTCGCTCGATTTCGCGCAGGCCGCGGCCCTGCCGCTGACCGCCATCACCGCCTGGGAGATGCTGTTCGACCGCCTGGGCATCGCCCCGGGCAAGGCGCCCGGCGCGGGCACGCTGCTCATCATCGGCGCCTCCGGCGGCGTGGGCTCCATCCTCACGCAGCTGGCCGCGCGCCTGACCGGCCTCACCGTCATCGGCACCGCCTCGCGGCCGCAGACGCAGGCCTGGGTCAAGGAACTCGGTGCGCACCACGTGATCGACCACAGCCAGCCGATCGCCGCAGAGCTCAGGCGCATCGGCTTCCCCCAGGTGGACCACATCGTGAGCCTCACGCAGACCGACGCGCACTTCGACCAGATCGTCGAGGCCATTGCGCCGCAGGGGAAGTTCGGCCTGATCGACGACCCCGCCTCGCTGGACGTGACGAAGTTCAAGCGCAAGTCGGTCTCGGTGCACTGGGAGCTGATGTTCACCCGCGCCCTGTTCGGCACCGCCGACATGATCGGCCAGCACCGCCTGCTCAACGAGGTGGCCGCGCTGGTCGATGCCGGCCTGATCCGCACCACGCTGGCCGAGCGCTTCGGCCCCATCAACGCCGCCAACCTCCAGCGCGCCCACGCCCTCATCGAATCGGGCAAGGCGCGCGGCAAGGTGGTGCTCGAAGGCTGGGCCTGAGGCGCTGCTAGCGCCGCGCCGTCTTCTTCTTGCGCACCCCGCGCAGCGGGGTGTCGTCGGGCGGTGACACGGTCTCGAAGAACGCGTTGACCATGCGCATGCTGCGCCGCTCGGCCAGGCACAGCACGTGCGCGTAGGTGAAGATGTCCGCGTCGCTGATGCTCACCAGGTGCAGGCCGGGGCCCGGCACGAACTCCACCGTGGACACGGCGGCGATCCCGATGCCCTGCGACACCGCCTCGCGGATCACCTCGCGGCTGCTGATCTCCATCACCACCTCGGGCACCACCCCGGCCTTGTGCAGGGCCAGCTCCAGCGCCTTGCGCGTGGTCGAGCCCTGCTCGCGCAGGATCATGCGCTCGCCCTGCAGCTCGGCCAGGCGGATGCTGCGCCGCCGTGCGAAGCGGTGCTCGCTGGACGTGAAGATGCCCACCGGGTGGCGGCTGAACGGCACGGAGAGAAAGCGGTCGTCCTTCACCAGCTGCGCGAGCACGCCCACGTCGGCGCGGTAGTCCAGCAGGCGGTCCAGCACGTCCTGCGAGTTGCCGGTGCTCACGCTCACCTTGATGTCGGGGTAGTGCTGGCTGAAGTCCGCCAGCATCTTGGTCACGTGGTACGGGCCCACGGCCGCCACGCGCAGGTGGCCGGTGCGCAGCTCGCCCGCATCGCGCAGCAGGCTCACCGCATCGGCCTCCAGGCTGAAGACGTGCTGCGCCAGCTGCATCAGCTGCTCGCCCAGCTGCGTGAGCTGCACGCGCCGGCCGCTGCGGTGGAACAGCTCCACCTTGTAGCTCTCTTCCAGAAAGCGCACCTGCGTGGTGATGGTGGGCTGGCTCACGTGCAAGTGCTCCGCGGCCTTGGTGAAACTGCCCATGCGGGCCACCGCATAGAAGGATCGGAGCTGTGTGAGTCGCATAGAAAAATTGTATAGAAGTCCGGAAATCTTTGAATTGGTCGAAGTCGCGGCGGGGTGGTTTACTGCGTCCAGAGCGGTGCAGGAGTCGACAGAACCACCGGACGCTCGTGATTTTTCATCGTTGTCACAGGCGCGTCACACCCGGCTGAAAAACTCCAAGCCGGGCCATTTCGCCCTGCCAAAGATGGAGAATTTTCATGACCCTACAAACCCCCGGAGACAAGCTCATGATGAATCGCAGAAAGGTGCTGATCGGCACCGCCGCCGCCACCGTGGCCGGCACGCTCGCCTTCCCCGCCCGCTCGCAACAGGTGCTCACCGTCGGCCTGATTCCGTCGGAAGACTCCCGCGCCATGATCGCCAACAGCCAGAAGATGATGGACATGCTCTCGGCCGCGCTGGGCATGCCCGTCAAGCCCTTCGTGGCGGCCGACTACAACGGCGTCATCGAAGCCCTGCGCTCCAAGCGGCTGGACGTGGCCTACCTCGGCCCCTTCTCCTACGTGCTGGGCGCGACCATCGCCCCCATCGAGGCCTTCGCCGTGGCCGAGACCAAGAAGGCCGGGCGCACGTTCTATTACAGCCAGGTGATCGCGCACAAGGACAGCGGCATCAAGACCGTGGCCGACCTCAAGGGCAAGACCTTCGCCTTCGTCGATCCCAGCTCCACCTCGGGCCACCTGTTCCCCAAAGCCGGCCTCATGAAAGCCGGCTTCGACACCGACAAGGACTTCGGCCGCGTCATCTTCTCGGGCTCGCACGACTCCAGCGCGATCGCCGTGCAGAACAAGAAGGTGGATGCCGCGGCCATCGCCGACCGCATCCTGGACGCCGCCATCGCCAAGGGCCTGGCCAAGCGCGAGGACCTGGTCGAGGTCTGGAAATCCGACCCCATCCCCGAATCGCCCACCGTGTGGCGCACCGACCTGCCGGCCGACCTCAAGAAGCGCGTGCAGGCCGCCTTCCTGCAGGTCAAGGACATCCCGTGGTCCGACCAGGGCCAGCTCAACGGTTTCCACCCCACCAACGACGCCGCCTACAACGTCATCCGCGACACCGCCAAGCTGCTCAACCTCGATCTGAGGAAGATGAAATGATCGAGATCCGCAACCTCACCAAGCGCTACGGCGACTTCGTGGCCCTGCACGATGTCAGCCTGAGCGTGGCCAAGGGCGAGTTCGTGGTGATCCTGGGCGCCTCGGGCGCGGGCAAGTCCACGCTGCTGCGTTGCATCAACCACCTGGCCGAGCCCTCGGCCGGGGAGATCCGGGTCGACGGCGAGCTCTCGCGCGGCGACCGCGCCGGCCTGCGCAAGGTGCGCCGCGACGTGGCCATGATCTTCCAGCACTACAACGTGGTGCCGCGCCTGTCGGTGCTCAAGAACGTGCTCACCGGCCGCCTGGGCTCCATGCCCGCGCTGATGTCCTGGTTCCAGCTGTTCCCGCGCGAAGACATCGACGCCGCGCGCGAGTGCCTGCGCCGCGTCGAGCTCGAGCACAAGGCCGACGTGCGCACCGACACCCTCTCGGGCGGGCAGAAGCAGCGCGTGGGCATCGCGCGGGCCCTGGCGCAGCACCCCAAGGTGATCCTGGCCGACGAGCCCGTGGCCAGCCTGGACCCCAAGACCTCGCGCAAGGTGCTGCGCTACCTGCAGCAAGCCAGCCGCGACTCCGGCATCACCGTGATCTGCAACTTGCACCAGGTGGACTACGCGCGCGAATTCGGCCAGCGCGTGATCGGCGTGGCGGCGGGCCGCATCGTGTTCGAGGGCCGTCCCGACGAACTCACCGACGAGGTGCTGCAGCGCATCTACCCCGGCGGCCTCGAAGGCCCCGCCACGCCCGAGGCCCCGGCGGCCGCGGTGGCCGTGCCCACTCCCACCGCGGCGCATGCCGCACCGCAACTGGCCCTGGAGCAATCATGATCGGCATCGGACGCTACAACCTCCTCGTCGCCAAGAGCGGCGGCAACGACGGCTGGTGGAAATACGCCGTCGCTGGTTCGGCCCTGCTGGCCGTCATCTGGTGGGCCGCCATCGGCAGCCAGGTCAGCGTGAGCGAACTCGTCAAGGGCGCGCCGTGGATCGGCGACTTCCTCTCGCGCATGTTCCCGCCCAACTGGGAATTCGCCGCCAAGCTGGTCACGCCCGCCATCGAGACCGTGCAGATCGCCATCTGGGGCACGCTGCTGGCCTTCGTGCTCGCGGTGCCGGTGTGCTTCCTGGCCGCGCGCAACCTCTCGCCCCACCCGGCAGTGTTCCACTTCATGCGCCAGGTGCTCAACATCATGCGCGGCATCAACGAAATCATCCTCGCGCTGATCTTCGTCGCCGCCGTGGGCCTGGGCCCCTTCCCCGGTGTGCTGGCCCTCGCCCTGCACGGCGCGGGCATGCTGGGCAAGTTCTTCGCCGAGTCCATCGAAGACATCGACCAGGGCCCGATCGAGGCGCTGCGCTCCACCGGCGCGGGCCCGATCCAGATCATCATCTTCGGCGTGCTGCCGCAGGTCGTGACCGCCTGGATCGCCGTCATCCTCTACCGCTTCGAGACCAACCTGCGCCAGGCCACCGTGCTGGGCATGGTCGGCGCCGGCGGCATCGGCTTCGAACTGGTGGGCAGCATGAAGCTGTTCCAGTACCAGGACACGGCCACCTGCATTCTCGTGATCGTGGCCATGGTCATGACCGCCGATTACGTTTCCAGCAAGCTTCGCGCTTGGATCCAACAAGGAGCACGTTGATGGCCCCGGACCCTTTCAAACTCAAGGTCAACGACCGCGAGTACAACAAGCCGGCGCAGCCGGTGGTGGTGGTGTGTGTCGATGGCTGCGAGCCCGACTACATCACGCAGGCCATCCAGGCCGGCGTGGCGCCTTTCCTGCGGAAGATGCTGGCCAAGGGCACCTCGCTCGTCGGCGACTGCGTCGTCCCCAGCTTCACCAACCCGAACAACCTGTCCATCGTCACCGGCGCGCCCCCCTCGGTGCACGGCATCTGCGGCAACTACTTCCTCGACACCGCGCTGGGCAAGGAAGTGATGATGAACGACCCCGCCTACCTGCGCGCCGAAACGCTGCTGGCCGCGTTCTCCCGCGCCGGGGCCAGCGTGGCCGTGGTCACCGCCAAGGACAAGCTGCGCACCCTGCTGGGCCACCAGCTCGAAGGCGGCATCTGCTTCTCGGCCGAGAAAGCCGACAAGGCCACCGTGGCCGACAGCGGCATCGACAAGGTGCTCGAACTTGTGGGCAAGCCCGTGCCCTCGGTCTACAGCGCCGACTTGAGCGAGTTCGTGTTCGCCGCTGGCGTGAAGCTGCTGCAGACGCGCCGCCCCGACCTGATGTACCTCTCCACCACCGACTACGTGCAGCACAAGTGCGCACCCGGCACGCAGGGCGCGAACGACTTCTACGCCATGATGGACGGCTACCTCGCGCAGCTCGACGCACTCGGCGCGGTGATCGCGCTCACCGCCGACCACGGCATGAGCCCCAAGACCGACGCCGCCGGCCAGCCGCGCATCGTCTTCCTGCAGGAAGTGCTGGACGCCACCGCCGGCGCCGATGGCAGCCGCGTGATCCTGCCCATCACCGACCCCTACGTGGTGCACCACGGCGCGCTCGGCTCCTTCGCCACCGTCTACCTGCCGCGCGGCGCGAACGCGCGCAACATCGCCAGCGCCCTCATGAGCCACGACGGCATCGAGGCCGTGCTCACGCGCGAAGCGGCCGCCGAGCGCTTCGAGCTGCCGCCCGACCGCATCGGCGACCTGGTGGTGATCTCCGACCACCTCACCGTGCTGGGCACGCGCGCCGCCGAGCACGACCTCAGCGGCCTGACCGTGCCGCTGCGCTCGCACGGCGGCCTGTCCGAGCAGAAGGTGCCGCTGCTCTTCAACCGCCGGCTGCAAGGCCTGATCCCCGGGCGGCGGCTGCGCAACTTCGACATCTTCGACCTGGCGCTCAACCACGCCGTGATCACCACCGCCTAGAGGCCCGCATGACCGCGAACTACTTCAACCCCGTGCACAGCGTGTACGGGCCGGGGGCCCTGTTGTCTCTGCCGAAGCTGCTGGGGGGCCGCAAGGCCGCGCTGGTGACCTTCCCCGAGGCGCGAGAGCTCGGCCTGCTGGCCCGCCTGGAGGGCGTGCTCGGCGCCCAGCTGGCCTGCGTGATCGACCAGGTGCGGCCCAACCCCGACGTGGCCGAACTGGCCGCGACGCACGAGGCCTTCTGGCGCGAACACGCCGACGTCGAGGTCATCGTCGCCGTCGGTGGCGGCAGCGCCATCGACACCGCCAAGGCCCTCATGGTCGGCACCGCCAGCGGCCGCTTCCAGGAGCTGGTGGACCTGCTGGCCACCGGCGCGGCCTTCACGCCGCACGCCATCAAGACCCTGATCGCCGTGCCCACCACCGCCGGCACCGGCAGCGAGGTCACGCCCTGGGCCACCATCTGGGACCGCGAGAGTCAGAAGAAGTACTCGCTGCACCTGCCGCAGACCTGGCCCACGGCGGCCATCATCGACCCCGAGCTCATGCTCTCGCTGCCGCCGGCCGTGACGCTGCAAAGCGGGCTCGACGCGCTCTCGCACGCGCTCGAAGCGATCTGGAACGTCAACGCCAACCCGATCTCCGACGCGTTCGCGGTCTCGGCGGTGAGCGACATCCTGGCCGTGCTGCCGCGCCTGATGGCCGAACCGGGCGACCTGGGGCTGCGCGGGCGCATGGCCCTGGCCGCCTTGAAGGCCGGCATGGCGTTCTCCAACACCAAGACGGCGCTGGCGCACTCCATCTCGTACGAGATGACGCTGCGCTACGGCCTGCCGCACGGCATCGCCTGCTCGTTCCCGCTGCCCATGGTGCTGGCGCGCGCCATCGGCCAGCGCGCCGAGCGCGACGCGGTGCTGGAGCAGGCGCTGGGCGCGCCGCTGGCCGGTGCCCCTGAGCGGCTGGCGCGCTTCATCGAGCAGTTCGGCGTGGGCACGCGCTTTGGCGACTACGGCGTGAGCGACGAAGAAGCCGAACAAATGGTGCTGCACGCCCTGGGTGGCGCGCGCGGCAAGAATTTCATTGGCACCGCCGAGGAGACCCTGGCATGAACGCACGCAACCCCTTGCGCGACAGCGAGCACTTCCGCGCCGAGGCGCTGCGCATCGGCGGCGAGCGCATCGCCCGCGACCGCACGCTCGACGTCATCAACCCCTACAACCGCGAGCGCGTGGGCACCGTGCCGCTGGCCACGCTGGACGACGTGCGGCAGGCCTACCGCATCGCCAACGCCTACCAGTCCAGGCTCACGCGCTACGAGCGCTCCAGCATCCTGCAGAAAGCCTCGGCCCTGCTGCGCGCGCGCGCCGAGGAAGCCTCCACGCTCATCACGCTGGAGTCGGGCCTGTGCAAGAAGGACTCGATGTACGAGATCGGCCGCGTGGCCGACGTGCTGGTGTTCGGCGCCAACGAGGCGCTGCGCGACGACGGCCAGGTGTTCTCCTGCGACCTCACGCCGCACGGCAAGAAGCGCAAGGTCATCACCCTGCGCGAGCCGCTGCAGGGCGTCATCACCGCCATCACGCCCTTCAACCACCCCATGAACCAGGTGGCGCACAAGGTGGTGCCCAGCATTGCCACCAACAACCGCATGGTGCTCAAGCCGTCCGAGAAGGTGCCGCTCTCGGCCTACTTCCTGGCCGACATCCTGTACGAAGCCGGCCTGCCGCCCGAGATGTTCCAGGTCGTCACCGGCGACCCGCGCGAGATCGCCGACGAGATGCTGGTCAACGAGCACGTGGACCTCATCACCTTCACCGGTGGCGTGCCCATCGGCAAATACATCGCGGCCAAGGCCGGCTACCGCCGCATCGTGCTCGAACTCGGCGGCAACGACCCGCTGATCGTGATGGAAGACGCCGACCTCGACAAAGCCTCCGACCTCGCGGTGCAGGGCTCGTACAAGAACTCCGGCCAGCGCTGCACCGCCGTCAAACGCATGCTGGTGCAGGCATCCGTGGCCGACGCCTTCACCGAGCTCGTGGTCGAGAAGACGCGCCGCTGGAAACACGGCGACCCCATGGACGGCGGCATGGACATGGGCACCGTGATCGACGCACCCTCGGCCGCGCGCTTCGAGGCCCTGGTGAACGAAGCCGTGTCGCAGGGCGCGCGCCTGCTCACCGGCAACCAGCGCGAAGGCGCGCTCTACGCGCCCACCGTGCTTGACCGGGTGCGCCCCGAGATGACCCTGGTGCGCGAGGAAACCTTCGGCCCGGTCTCGCCCATCATCCGCTTCCGCGACATCGACGAAGCCATCGCGATCTCCAACGGCACGGCCTACGGCCTCTCGTCGGGCATCTGCACCAACCGCATGGACTACGCGACCCGCTTCGCGCACGAACTCAAGGTCGGCACCGTGAACCTGTGGGAAGTGCCCGGTTACCGCATCGAGCTCACGCCCTTTGGCGGCATCAAGGACTCGGGCCTGGGCTACAAGGAAGGCGTGCAGGAGGCCATGAAATCCTTCTGCAACGGCAAGACCTTCACCCTGCCCTGGTAGGCCCTAGAGGGCCGGTGAACCGCCGGGCTCGCTGAGCCGGTGGCCCCAGCCCTCCACCGTCTCGCGCAGCATGCGCGCGACGATCTTGCTCGCTGGCGTGAGCTGGCCCTGCTTGGGCAGGGCCAGCGTCACATGGCGCCGCAGGTCGGGGTTGACCACGCGCGAGGCCCGCAGCCGGCCCGCGCGCAGCTCGGCGTCGATGGAGAACGGCCCGAGCAGGGCGTACAGCCCGCGCGTGTGGGCCACCAGCTCGCGCTGCACGCGCAGCGAATCGGCCTCCACCTCGGCCTGCAGCACGAAGCCCTTGCTGCGCGCCGTCTCGTCCAGCACCGCGCGCCAGTGCGCCGGCCGCCGGGGCAGCACCAGGCGCAAGCCGGCCAGGCGCGCGAACTCGACGGTGTCGTTCTGCGTGAGCGGGTCGTCCGGCCGCGACACCAGGTAGGTGCCCGCCACCGCCAGCAGCTGCTCGTCCGCGCTGGTGGGCTTCTGGTAGCGGAACAGGATGGCCATGTCCACGCTGCCCATGTCCAGCAGCGCATCGAGCTCGCCGCCCTGGCCCTCGCGCACATTGAGCTTGATCTTCGGGAACGCCTCCTGCAGGCGCAGGTAGACGTGGGTGATCAGCGGGTGCGCCGCCGAGGGCAGGATGCCCAGGCGCACCTCGCCCATGGGCTCGCCGGCATCCACGCGGATGTCGGCCAGCAGCTGGTCCGTGTCGCGCACCCAGCCGCGCACGCGCGCCTCCACGTGGCGGCCCAGGTCGGTCAGCGTCACGCCGCGCCCGGTGCGCCGGAACAGGGCGCCGCCGCACTGCTTCTCCAGCTCGCCGATCTGCCGGCTGATGTGCGACTGCACCGTCTGGCGCAGCGCCGCCGCCTTGGTGAAGCTGCCGAGTTCGGCCACCTCGAGGAACAGCCGGAAGTCGTTGGGGTTCATGGGGGGTCTCCGGGTCTGCCATGCCTGATCAGGCATGTCTGAAATCTCCGTTTGCATTCTAGGCAGATGGCGAGTGCTTTCCTAGACTGCGTTCCCATCACCCCCGCGCTGCCCGCAGCGCCCCACACGGAGACCCCACCGCCATGCGTTTCGCCAGCTTCGAGACCGACGGCCGCGCCACCTACGGGCTGGTCGGCAGCGACGGCCGATACACCCCCGTTCCCGCCGCCTTCCAGGCGCGCCACGCGGACCTGAAAGCCGCCATCGCCGCCCAGGCGCTCGGTGAACTCCAGGGCCTGGCCGGCCCCTCCCTGGCGCCCGACCAGGTGCGCCTGCTGCCCGTCATCCCCAACCCCGGCAAGCTGATCTGCGTGGGCCTGAACTACAAGAGCCACGTGGCCGAGACCAAGCGCGCCGACAGCGAGCACCCCTCGCTCTTCCTGCGCTTCAACGACAGCCTGGCCGCGCACGGCGACGAGGTGCTGCGCCCCGCCTTCTCCGACCGCTTCGACTGGGAAGGCGAACTCGCCTTCGTGATCGGCCAGGGCGGCCGCCACATCGCCAAGGAAAACGCCTTCGAGCACATCGCCGGCTACGCCTGCTTCAATGACGTGAGCGTGCGCGACTGGCAGAAGCACACCCACCAGTTCACGCCCGGCAAGAACTTCCCCGGCACCGGCCCCTTCGGCCCCTACCTGGCCACGCGCGACGAGGTGCCCGATGTGACCAAGCTGCAGCTCGAAACCCGCGTGAACGGCCAGGTGATGCAGCACGCCAGCGTGGGCGACCTGATCTTCGACATCCCCACCATCGTGGCCTACATCTCGCGCTTCACGCCGCTTTCGCCCGGCGACGTGATCGCCACCGGCACGCCCGGTGGCGTGGGCGACCGCCGCGAGCCGCCGCTCTACATGAAAGAAGGCGACGTGGTCGAGGTCGAGATCACCGGCCTGGGCATCCTCCGCAACCCCATCGGCGTGGAGTGAGGTGAACACCCCCCTGCGCCGCTGCGCGGCTTCCCCCCTCCGTGGCGCGCCTTCGGCGCTTCGAGGGGGGACGGCGGCTTGGGCCGGCGCAGCCGGACCCTTGCCGCCTCTGGATCGCGTCGTCTCCCTCAACAACCCAACACCATGAGCAACACGAACCTCACCCCCCATGACGCGCGCCTGCGCGTGGCCGTCGACATCGGCGGCACCTTCACCGACATGGCCGCCTTCGACGAAGTCACCGGCCAGCTGCTGTTCGGCAAGGCCTTGTCCACCCACGGCCAGCTGGTCGACGGCATCCAGGCCACGCTGGACAGCGCCGACATCGATCTGCGCGACGGCCACCTGTTTCTGCACGGCTCCACCATCGCCATCAACACCCTGCTGGAGCGCAACGGCGCCAAGACCGCGCTGCTGATCACCGAGGGCTTTCGCGATATCTATGAGATCGGCCGCGTCAACCGGCCCGATGCCTACAACCTCTTCTTCAACAAGCACGAGCCGCTGGTCAAGCGATCGCTGCGCTACGAGGTGGCCGAGCGCCTGCGCGCCGACGGCAGCACGCACAAGGCGCTGGACGAGGCCGCCGTGCGCGAGCTGGCGCGCGAACTCGGCGGCAAGAACATCGAGGCCGTGGCCGTGCTGCTGCTGCACTCCTACCGCAACCCGGCGCACGAACAGCGCGTGAAACAGATCCTGCAGGAAGAACTGCCCGGTGCCTTTGTCTGCGCCTCGCACGAACTCAGCCAGGAATACCGCGAGTTCGAGCGCGTCTCCACCGCCGTGGCCAACGCCTACGTGGGCCCGCGCGTCTCGGCCTACCTGGGCCAGCTCGAAGAGCACCTGAGCCACAAGGGCTTCGAGGGCGACTTCTACGTGGTGCAGTCCACCGGCGGCCTGTTCCCCAGCGAACACGCACGGCGCGACTGCGTGCGCATGCTCGAATCCGGCCCTGCGGCCGGCGTGATCGGCGCGCAGGCCATCTGCGCCCAGCTCGGCATGGGCGACGCCATCGCCTTCGACATGGGCGGCACCACCGCCAAGGCCGGCGTCATCAGCGAAGGCCGGCCGCTGACCACCGGCAGCGCGCTCATCGGCGGCTACGAGCGCGCCCTGCCGATCCAGATCCCCATGATGGACATCCACGAAGTCGGCACCGGCGGCGGCTCCATCGCCCGCGTGGAAACCGGCAACGCCCTGCGCGTGGGCCCGCAGAGCGCGGGCTCCATCCCCGGCCCCGTGGCCTACGGCCGCGGCGGCACCGAACCCACCGTGACCGACGCCAACCTCGTGCTCGGCCGCCTCGACGCCGACCACTTCCTCGGCGGCGAGCTCAAGCTCGATCTCGCCGGCACGCAGCGCCAGATGGAAGAGCGCGTGGCCAAGCCCCTGGGGCTGGACGCCACCGCCGCCGCCGACGGCATCCTGCGCATCGCGGTCACGCAGATGTCGCACGCCGTGAAGGCCGTCACCACCGAGCGCGGCCTGGACGCGGGCAGCTTCACCATGGTGGTCTACGGCGGCGCCGGCCCGCTGCACGCCTCGGCCATCGCGCGCGAGATCGGCATCCGCAAGGTGCTCATCCCGTACGCGCCGGGCTATTTCTCGGCCTACGGCATGCTGTTCTCCGACCTGCGCTACGACTACGTGCGCTCGGTGTTCCGCAAGCTCAACGACGTCTCCTTCGACGAGATCGAGGCGCTCTACAAAGGCATGGAAGACGAAGGCCGTGCCGCGCTCGCCGCCTCGGGCATCACGCCCGACGGCATCGTCATCGAGCGCGCGGCCGACATGCGCTACGTCGGCCAGGAACACGCCGTCACGGTCGACCTGCCCGGCGCCTTCTTCGTCGACAAGGACCGCTCGGCCATCAAGAACCACTTCGACCAGGTGCACAAGGTGCGCTACGGCACCTCCGCGCCCAAGGAGGCGGCCGACCTCGTGAGCCTGCGCGTGACCGTGCTCGGCACCATGAAGAAGCCGCCGCGCCACCACGTGGACGAAGGCGCGGCGCAGCCCGAAGCCGCCGCCCTGCGCGGCACCAAGCCGGTGTACTTCCGCGCCGGTGGCTGGGCCGACACGCCGGTCTACAAGCGCGACGCGCTGCGCGCCGGCAACGTCATCGCCGGCCCGGCCCTGATCGAAGAACACGCCTCCACCACCGTGGTCCAGCCCGGCGACGAACTGCGCGTCGACGGCCTGGGCAACCTGCAAATCGCCATCGGGAGCGACCGCTCATGAACGCACGAGACCTGCCCACCACGACGGTCGACCCCGTCACCGTCGAAATCATCCGCAACGGCCTCTTTGCCGTGACGGAGGAGATGAAGACCAACCTCACCCGCACCGCCTACAACCTCATCATCTATGAGGCGCTGGACTTCACGGTCGGCCTGTTCACGAAAGAGGGCGACACCGTCTCCATCGGCCTGGGCCTGCCCATGTTCATCCGCGGCATGGCCGAGACGGTGAAGGCCAAGATCAAGCACTTCGGCGTGGAGAACATCAAGCCCGGCGACATCCTCGTCACCAACGACGCCTACACCACCGGCAGCCACCTCAACCACTTCACCTTCACCATGCCGGTGTTCCACGAAGGCCAGCTCGAAGGCTTCACCTGCTGCATGGCGCACTGGCTCGACGTGGGCGGCACCCTGGGCAACGTGACCACCGACATCTTCAGCGAAGGCATCCAGATCCCGATCGTGAAGTACCAGCGCGAAGGCGTGGTCAACCAGGACCTGATCGACATCATCGCCATGAACGTGCGCATGCCCGAGCGCGCGCTGGGCGACCTGCGCGCGCAGATCACCGCCATCACCACCGGCGAGCGCCGCTACGTGGAGCTGCTGCAGCGCTACGGCGCCGACGCGGTCAACGGCTCGATCCGCCAGATCATGGACTCCAGCGAAGCCGTGGCGCGCAAGAACACGCTCTCCATCCCCGACGGCGTGTACGAAGCCGAGTCCTACATGGACGACGACGGCCTGGAGATCGGCAAGCGCATCCCCATCCGCGTGAAGGTCACCGTGCAGGGCGACGAGATGACGGTGGACCTCTCCGACGTGAGCAAGCAGGTGCGCGGCTTCTACAACTCGGGCTTCACCACCGGCATCGCCTGCGCGCAGGTGGCCTACAAGTGCCTCACCACGCCCACCGATTATCCCGTGAACGACGGCAGCTTCCGCTCGCTCAAGGTCATCATGCCCATGGGCACCGTCATCAGCGCCGAGCGCCCCTACCCGATGCGCGTGTGGATGACCTTCCCCATGACGGTGATCGACACCATCTTCAAGGCGCTCGCGCCCGCCATTCCCGACCGCGCCATCGCCGGCCACCACGCCGACCTGGTGTTCCCCAACATCCACGGCATCTCGCCCGAAGACGGCCGCCTGTTCATCGTCGGCATCGGCCCGCTGGGCGGCGGCTGGGGTGCCAAGAGCACCGAAGACGGCGTGTCCGTCACCGTCTGCATCAACGACGGCGACACCCACAACAGCCCGACCGAGCAGCTCGAAGCCAAGTACCCCGTGCTGGTCGAGAAATACGAGATCCGCCAGGACAGCGCGGGCGCCGGCAAGTACCGCGGCGGCCTGGGGGCCGAGATGGTGGTGCAGGCGCTCTCGCCCTTCACCGTCACCACCCGCATCGACCGCGTGCACTGCAAACCCTGGGGCCTGGAAGGCGGCGGCGACGCCATGGGCAACGGCCTGGCCGTGCGCCACAAGGGCGAGTGGAAGAGCGACCACCTCAACGCCAAGATCTTCAACGTGCGCCTGGAACGCGGCGACGCCTACAAGATGCTCTCGGGTGGCGGCGGGGGCTTTGGAAGCCCGCTGGAGCGCGAGGCCGAGAAGGTGGCCGAAGACGTGCGCGAAGGCTACGTGAGCGCCGAGGTGGCGCGCGAGGTCTACCGCGTGGCGCTGGACGACCAGCAGCAACTCGACGCCGCCGCCACGCTCAAGCTGCGCGCCGCTGCCGCCGCGCAGGCCTGAGATGGACGCCGCCACCGTGGCAGCCGCCGACCCACGCGCCGCCCACCTGCTCGGCCTGTGGAGCCGCCTGAGCGCCCAGCACGTCACGCTGGGCTCGGGTTGCGGCTGCGGCGTGGGCGGGGTCAGCGTCTCGCTGCAGGACTTCGAGCTCGACATCGCCGACTACCTCTGGGCCGAAAGCGAGCGCCTGGGCGTGCACAGCGTGGAAGCCTTCCTGCTGCAGCCCGGGCCGATCCATGAACAGCCCCAGCCGGTGATGAACCTGCTCACGCGCCTGGAGGCGGGCGAGGCCGACGAGGCCGACGCCGACTGGCTGCTCACGCGGCTGGCGCGCACGCTCGAATCCTTTGCCAAGCTGCACGGCCCGGCGGCCTCCAACGGATAGCCCGGCCATGTTCAACCTCACGCCGCGCCCGAGCCCGGCCAGCGATGCGCCCACGCTGCCCCAGCGGGTGCCCGTCACCGTGCTCACCGGCTTCCTCGGCAGCGGCAAGACCACCTTGCTCAACCGCCTGCTGCGCGAGCCCGACCTGCGCGGCACGGCGGTCATCATCAACGAGTTCGGTGCCGTCGGGCTCGACCACGACCTGGTCGCCCACACCGACGAGCAGATGGTGCTGCTCTCCAACGGCTGCATCTGCTGCACCATCCGCGGCGACCTCGTGGGCGCGCTCGAACGCCTCGCCGCCGACCCCGGCGCCCAGGCCGGCACCCTGCGCCACGTGGTGCTCGAAACCACCGGCCTGGCCGACCCCGCGCCCATCCTGCACACCCTCATGGGCGACCCGCGCGTGGTGCGCAACTGGCGGCTCGCCGGCGTGGCCACCACGGTGGACGCCGTCAACGGCGGCGCCACGCTGGACCGCCAGCCCGAGGCCGTGAAACAGATCGCCGTGGCCGACCGCCTCTTTCTCACCAAGACCGACCTGGCCACCCCCGAAGCCCTTGAAACGCTGCGCCGGCGCCTGCCGCAGATCAACCCCGCCGCGCTCGTCAGCACCGATGCCGACGAAGCCCTGGCCGCGCTGCGCGGCCTGCTCGACGCCTCGCCGCTGAACCCCGTGCTCGACGCCATCGCCGCCAACCGCGCGCTCGGCTTCCAACCCGTGCCCGGTGCGGGGCACGACCCCAACCGGCACGACGACCACATCCGCTCCTACGCCATCGTGCGCGACAAGCCGCTGCCGCGCGAAGGCTTCTTCGCCTGGCTCGACATGGTCGCGCGCATGCGCGGCGACGACCTGCTTCGCGTCAAAGGCCTGGTGCACCTGGACGACTCGCCCGAGCGCCCGCTCGTCATCCACGGCGTGCAACACGTGTTCCACCCACCCGAATGGCTGCCCGAATGGCCCAGCGCCGACCGGCGCACCCGCATCGTCTTCATCACCCGCGACATCGACCCCGAAGCCATCGAGGAAACGCTGCGCATCTTCGAGCGCCGGCGCCCGCGCGCGCCGGCCTCATCTGAGTCACCATCCCAACCACCACCCGCTAGGAGACAACCATGACGGCCAAACACTGGATCACCACCCTGGTGATCGCCGCGAGCAGCATCGCGCTGCTGCCCGCTGCCCACGGGCAGAGCGCGTCCGGCAAATTTCCCGACAACATGATCAAGCTCATCGTGCCCTTCGCGGCCGGTGGTGGCGTGGACGGCGCGGCGCGCCTGCTCGCCAGACAGCTGCAGACCGACCTGGGCGTGACCGTGGTGGTGGACAACCGCGCCGGTGGCAGCGGCACCATCGGTGGCAAGGCCGTGCAGACCGCGCACGCCGACGGCTACACCCTGCTGTTCTCCGCCGCCACACACGTGCTCGCCAGCCACGTGATGGCCACACCGCCCTACGACCCGGTGACCGACTTCACCCCCGTGGCCCGCACCGGCGAGGCGCCGCTGCTCATCGTCATTCCGCCCACCGCGCCGCAGAAGAACCTGCGCGAGGTGATCGACGCGGCCGGCAAATCCGGCAACAACTGGAACGCCGCCATCCCCGCGCTCGGCGCGCCCAGCCACCTGGCCACGTTGCTCCTGGCCAAGCAGGGCAAGGTCAACTTCACCATGACGCCCTACCGAGGCACCGCGCCCGCCGCCACCGACGTGGCCGGCGGCCACGTGCAGGTGCTGGTGGACTCCATCATCTCCCTGCAACCCATGGCCAAGGGCGGGCGCGTGAAACCCATCGCCCAGACCGGCGCCAAGCGCAGCAGCGTCGCCCCCGACGTGCCCACGGCGGCCGAAAGCGGCTACCCGGGCCTGGTGTACGTGTCGTGGTACGGCGTGTGGGCGCCCAAGGGCACGCCAGACGACCGCGTGCAATTCCTCAACAAAGCCATCAACAAGGCCACGGAAGAACTCGCCAAGGCCGGCTCGCTCGCCTCGCTGGGCGTGGAGCCGGTGGTGGAGTCGGTCGACAGCTTCCGCAAATACATCGCGACCGATGTCGCGCAGAGCGCGGGCCTGCTGAAAGAGGCGGGGTTCAAGCCGGAGTGAGGCGGCGCCCTCAGAACACCGAGAGCCCGGTGCGCGCGGCGAACAGCTCCAGCGCCTGCATGCCCAGCAGCGAGTTGCCCGTGGCGTCCAGCGCGGGGGACCACACGCACAGGCTCAGGTGGTCGGGCACCACCGCCACAATGCCACCGCCCACGCCGCTCTTGCAGGGCAGGCCGATGCGAAAGGCGAACTCACCGGCCGCGTCGTAGGTGCCGCAGGTCAGCATCAGCGCGTTGATCCGGCGCGTCTGGCGTTCGGTCAGCAGCGGCTCGCCGCTGAACGGGTGCCGGCCGTCGCGGCACAGGAAACCCGTGGCGCGCGCCAGCTGCAGGCAGCTCATGCGCACCGCGCAGTGGTGGAAATAGGCATCGAGCACGGTGGCGACATCGTTGTCGATCTTGCCGAAGCTCTTCATGAAGTTGCCCAGCGCGATGTTGCGAAAGCCGGTGGCGGCCTCCGATGCCGCCACCTCCTCGTCGAAGTGCACGGGCTCGCCGCACAGGCTCGACACCAGCTCCAGCATGGCCGCCTTCGGATCGCCCTGGCTCACCAGCCGGTCCGTGACGGCGATCGCACCGGCGTTGATGAACGGGTTGCGCGGCGTCCCTTGCTCGGCCTCCAGCTGCACCAGCGAGTTGAAAGGGTTGCCCGAGGGTTCCCGCCCGATGCGCGCCCACAGGCCCTCGCCCATGGCGCGCATGCCCATGGTCAGGGCAAAGAGTTTGGAGATGCTCTGGATCGAGAAGGGCGTGTCGCTGTCGCCGGCCTGCGCCTCCTGGCCGTCGCAGGTGCGCAAGGCGATGCCGAACTGCGCCGCCGGCACGCGCGCCAGCGCAGGGATGTAATCTGCCACCTGCCCTTGCTCGCCCAGCCGGGGCCGCAGGGTGGTGACGATCTCTTCGAGGATGGACTGGAACCGCATCGCGCGATTGTCGGTCAGCGTGCACCGAGCGCGGCCGCCAGGTGGGGCGCCGTCGGGCTCGCGTGGCAGGCCGCCACCGCCTCGGGCGTGCCCGCAGCCACGATGCGCCCGCCCTCGTGGCCCGGGCCCGGGCCCACGTCCAGCACCCAGTCGCAGGCGGCCACCACGCGCATGTCGTGCTCCACCATCACCACCGTGTTGCCGGCGTCCACCAGCGCATTGAGCTGCGCCATCAGCCGGTCCACATCGGCGGCGTGCAGGCCGGTGGTGGGCTCGTCCAGCACATAGAGCGTGTCGCCGCGCTGGGGCCGTTGCAGTTCCGTGGCCAGCTTGATGCGCTGCGCCTCGCCGCCCGAGAGCTCGGTGGCCGGCTGGCCCAGCCGCAGGTAGCCCAGGCCGATGTCCTGCAGCAGCTTCAGCGGCCGGTGGATCGCCGGGACATCGTGGAAAAACGCCACGCCTTCCTCCACCGTCATGGCCAGCACCTCGGCGATGTTCTTGCCGGCATGGGTGATCTGCAAGGTCTTCGCGTTGTAGCGCTGGCCGCCGCAGGTGGCGCACGGCGCGTACACGCTGGGCATGAAAAGCAGCTCCACCTGCACAAAGCCCTCGCCTTCGCAGGTCTCGCATCGGCCGCCCGGCACGTTGAACGAGAAGCGGCCTGCGCCCCATCGCCGCGCCCGCGCCGCCGGCTCCGCCGCGAAGCGCGCCCGCACCGCGTCGAACAGCCCGGTGTAAGTCGCGAGGTTCGAGCGTGGCGTGCGGCCGATCGGCTTCTGATCGACCCGCACCAGGCGGCCAAACGCGTCGGCACCGGCCTCGATCCGGCCGCCGGCCACCACCGCGCCGCCGACCGCGCTGGCCTCGGCGGTCTCGGGGCCGCCCGCGTCGTGCCGGGCCGGCTCGTGGCCCAGGTGGTCGGCCATGAGGTCCACCAGCGCATGGCCCACCAGGCTGGACTTGCCCGAACCCGACACGCCGGTCACGGCGCTCAGCACGCCGATCGGAAAAGCCGCGTCGAGCTGGTGCAGGTTGTTGCAGGTCACGCCGGCCAGCTTCAGCCAGCCCTGCGGTGGGCGCACCGCCCGCCTGCGCGGCTTCGCCGCCGCGAAGAGGTGGCGCGCGGTGTGGGAGCCTTTCACGTGGCGCAGGCCCGCCGGCGGGCCGCTGTAGAGCACGCGCCCGCCGTTCTCGCCCGCTTCGGGCCCCACGTCCACGATCCAGTCCGCGTGCTTCATCACCGCGAGATCGTGCTCCACCACGAAGAGCGAATTGCCCGCGCGCTTGAGCCGGTCCAGCGCCGCCAGCAGCGCCACGCCGTCGGCCGGGTGCAGGCCTGCCGAGGGTTCGTCCAGCACGTAGAGCACGCCAAAAAGGTTGGCGTGGATCTGCGTGGCCAGCCGCACGCGCTGCAGCTCGCCGGACGACAGGGTGGGCGTCTGCCGGTCGAGCGACAGATAGCCCAGGCCGATGTCCTCCAGCGTTTTGACGCGCTCCAGCACGTTCTGGGCGATCCGTTGCGCGGCGATGCGTTTCTCTTGCGAGAGGTGCGGCGTTCGCAGCACGTCCGCAGCGCCCTCGTGGCCCTGGCGCGGGGCACTGGCCCGGCGCC
>NZ_JAHCKK010000130.1 GCF_026125825.1 Hydrogenophaga sp.
ATCCGCGCACAGTACATCCGCGTGATGTTCAGCGAGATCACGCGCCTGCTGAACCACCTGATGTGGCTGGGCTCGCACGGCAACGACTGCGGCAGCTCCACCATCCTCATCTACGCGTTCCGCGAACGCGAAGACCTGTTCGACATGTACGAGGCCGTCTCGGGCGCGCGCATGCACGCGGCCTACTTCCGTCCGGGCGGTGTGTACCGCGACCTGCCGGACAGCATGCCGCAGTACAAGCACAGCAAGATCCGCAATGCGCGCGCGATGGAGCAGCTCAACACCAACCGCCAGGGTTCGCTGCTCGACTTCATCGACGACTTCACCCGGCGCTTCCCGACCTACCTGGCCGAGTACCACACGCTGCTGACCGACAACCGCATCTGGAAGCAGCGCACGGTCGGCATCGGCGTGGTCACGCCCGAGCGCGCGCTCAACCTGGGCATGACCGGCCCCATGCTGCGTGGTTCCGGCATCGCCTGGGACCTGCGCAAGAAGCAGCCCTACGACGTCTACGGCCAGATGGACTTTGACATCCCCGTGGGCAAGACCGGCGACTGCTACGACCGGTACCTCGTCCGCATGGAAGAGATGAAGCAGTCCAACCGCATCATCGAGCAGTGCGTGAAATGGCTGCGCGCCAACCCAGGCCCTGTGATCACCGACAACCACAAGGTGGCCGCGCCTGCCCGTGAGGCCATGAAGGCCAACATGGAAGAGCTGATCCACCACTTCAAGCTCTTCACCGAAGGTTTCCACGTGCCCGAAGGCGAGGCCTACGCGGCGGTCGAACACCCCAAGGGCGAGTTCGGCATTTACCTGGTGAGCGATGGTGCCAACAAGCCCTACCGCTTGAAGATCCGCGCGCCCGGTTTCGCGCACCTCGCCACCATGGACGAGATGGCGCGCGGCCACATGCTGGCCGACGCGGTGGCCATCATCGGCACCATGGACATCGTTTTCGGAGAGATCGATCGATGAGCACCGCCACGCCCGTGTCCTTTTCTGACGCCACGATCCGGCGTTTCGACCGCGAAGTCGCCAAGTACCCCGACGAGCAGCGGCAGTCCGCCGTGATGGCCTGTCTGTCCATCATCCAGCAGGAGGAGGGCCACGTGAGCCCTGCTGCCGAGGCGGCCCTGGCGACCTACCTGCGCATGGAGCCGATCGCGGTGCATGAGGTCACGACCTTCTACAACATGTACAACCAGCAGCCAGTGGGCAAGTTCAAGCTCAACGTCTGCACCAACCTGCCTTGCCAGCTGCGCGATGGCAACAAGGCCTTGCATCACCTGGAGCAGAAGCTGGGCATCTCCATGGGCGAGACCACGGCCGACGGCCTGTTCACGCTGCAGCAGAGCGAATGCCTGGGGGCTTGCGCCGACTCGCCCGTGATGCTGGTCAACGACCGCCACATGTGCAGCTTCATGAGCAACGAGAAGCTGGACCAGCTGGTCGACGGCCTGCGCGCATCGGAAGGACAAGCATGAACGCCGACCAAGTTCTCGGGCAGTTCCGCGCCACCGGCGTGCAGACTTGCTTCCATGGCCGCCACATCGAACCGCAGATCTACGCCGGCCTCGATGGCCGCAACTGGTCGCTCAAGGACTACGTGGCCCGTGGTGGTTACCAGGCCCTGCGCAAGGTGCTGGGCCAGGACGGCTCGCCGCCAGCCGGTGACCCGCCCGTCGTGGGCATGACGCAGGATCAGGTGATCGCCACCCTGAAGGAATCGGCGTTGCGCGGCCGCGGCGGTGCGGGCTTCCCCACCGGCCTGAAGTGGAGCTTCATGCCGCGCCAGTTCCCAGGCCAGAAGTACCTGGTGTGCAACTCGGACGAAGGGGAGCCCGGCACCTGCAAGGACCGCGACATCCTGCTGTACAACCCGCACATCGTCATCGAGGGCATGGCCATTGCGGCGTATGCCATGGGCATCAGCGTGGGCTACAACTACATCCACGGCGAGATCTTCGAGGCCTACGAACGCTTTGAAGCCGCGCTGGAAGAGGCGCGGGCCGCCGGGTTCCTGGGCGACGGCATCATGGGCAGTGGTTTCAACTTCCAGCTGCATGCCGCCCACGGTTTCGGCGCCTACATCTGCGGTGAAGAAACCGCGCTGCTCGAATCGCTTGAGGGCAAGAAGGGCCAGCCTCGCTTCAAGCCGCCATTCCCGGCGAGCTTCGGCCTGTACGGCAAGCCGACCACCATCAACAACACCGAGACTTTCGCCGCGGTGCCCTGGATCATCCGCAACGGCGGCGCGGCCTACCTCGCCTGCGGCAAGCCGAACAACGGTGGCACCAAGATCTATTCGGTCTCGGGCGACGTGGAGATGCCAGGCAACTACGAAGTGCCGCTGGGCACGCCGTTCAGCAAGCTGCTGGAGCTTGCCGGGGGCGTGCGCAAGGGCCGCACGCTCAAGGCCGTGATTCCCGGCGGCTCATCGGCCCCGGTGCTGCCCGCGCACATCATGATGGAATGCACGATGGACTACGACTCCATCGCCAAGGCCGGCTCCATGCTGGGCTCGGGTGCCGTCATCGTGATGGACGATTCGCGCTGCATGGTCGAGTCGCTCAAGCGCCTGTCCTATTTCTACATGCACGAGTCCTGTGGCCAGTGCACGCCGTGCCGCGAAGGCACGGGCTGGCTCTGGCGCATGGTTGACCGCATCGACCGCGGGTTGGGCAAGCCCGCCGACATGGCGCTGCTCGACAACGTGGCCGAGAACATCATGGGCCGCACCATCTGCGCCCTGGGCGATGCGGCGGCGATGCCGGTGCGCGCCATGATCAAACACTTCCGGCATGAGTTCGAGGCCAAGATCACGGCTGCTCAGACGCCCGCCAAGGCCGCTTAAGAGAAGACATTCCCATGGTTGAAATCGAACTCGACGGCAAGAAGGTGGAAGTGCCCCCGGGCAGCATGGTCATGCATGCGGCCGAGAAGGCGGGCACCTACATCCCCCACTTCTGCTATCACAAGAAGCTGTCCATTGCGGCCAATTGCCGCATGTGCCTGGTCGACGTGGAGAAGGCACCCAAGCCCATGCCCGCCTGCGCCACGCCGGTCACCCAGGGCATGATCGTGCGCACCAAGAGCGACAAGGCGATCAAGGCCCAGCAGTCGGTGATGGAGTTCCTGCTCATCAACCACCCGCTGGACTGCCCCATCTGCGACCAGGGCGGCGAATGCCAGCTGCAGGATCTGGCGGTGGGCTATGGCGGTTCCGGTTCGCGCTACGAAGAAGAGAAGCGCGTCGTGTTTCACAAGGACGTGGGTCCGCTGATCTCCATGGAGGAGATGAGCCGCTGCATCCACTGCACCCGCTGCGTGCGCTTCGGCCAGGAAGTCGCCGGCGTGATGGAGCTGGGCATGTCGCACCGCGGCGAACACGCCGAGATCGAGACCTTCCTCGGCGACACGGTGGACTCCGAACTCTCGGGCAACATGATCGACATCTGCCCGGTGGGTGCGCTCACCAGCAAGCCGTTCCGCTACAGCGCCCGCACCTGGGAACTCTCGCGCCGCAAGAGCGTGAGCCCGCACGACTCCACCGGCGCCAACCTGATCGTCCAGGTGAAGAACCACAGGGTCATGCGCGTGGTGCCGCTGGAGAACGAAGCGGTCAACGAATGCTGGATCGCCGATCGCGACCGTTTTTCGTACGAAGCCGTCAACAGCGAAGAACGCCTGACCTCGCCCATGCTCAAGCAGGGCGGTGAATGGAAGACGGTCGACTGGCAGACCGCGCTCGAATACGTGGCCAATGGCCTCAAGCAGGTGAAAGCCGAACACGGCGCTGCCGCCATCGGCTTGCTGGCCAGCCCGCACAGCACGCTCGAAGAACTGGCGCTGGCCGGTTCACTGGTGCGCGGCCTGGGCAGCCAGAACATCGACGCTCGCCTGCGCCACGCCGATTTCTCGAACACCGCGCCCGCCGGCGCTGCCCGCTGGCTCGGCCTGCCGATCGCATCGCTGTCCACGCTGCAGCGCGTGCTCGTGATCGGCTCCAACCTGCGCAAGGACCATCCGCTGTTTGCGCAGCGCATCCGCCAGGCCCAGCGCAAGGGTGCGCAGGTCAACGTGCTCAATGCCGTGGCACAGGATTGGGCCATGCCGGTCAAGAACACGGTGCTGGCCGACAGCCGCCTGTGGGTGTCTGCGCTGGCAGGCATTGCGGCCGCCATCGGCGCTGAAACGGGCGCCGCTGCGCCCGTGAACGGTGAGGCCACGGAGGCGCACCGCGCGGTGGCCAAGTCCCTCCTGGGTGGGGAACAGAAAGCCATCCTGCTGGGCAATGCGGCCGCGCACCACGCCAAGGCTTCGAGCCTGCTTGCGCTCGCGAACTGGATCGCCCAGCAGACCGGTGCCACGGTGGGTTACCTCAGCGAAGCGGCCAACACGGTTGGCGCCCAGCTGGTGAACGCGTTGCCGGGGCAGGGCGGTCTGAACGCCGGCCAGATGCTGGTGGGCCAACTCAAGGCCGCCATCCTGCTCAACACCGAGCCCGCCCAGGACACCGCCGTCGGTGCCCAGGGCCTGGCGTCGGCTGGCATGGTCGTGACCCTCAGCCCCTTCAAGACCAACCTCGACGTGAGCGATGTGCTGCTGCCCGTCGCGCCGTTCACCGAAACCTCGGGCTCCTTCGTGAATGCCGAAGGCCGTCTGCAAGGCTTCCACGCCGTCGTGCGCCCGCTGGGCGACACGCGCCCGGCCTGGAAGGTGTTGCGCGTGCTGGGCAACCTGCTGGACCTGCCAGGCTTCGACGCCGATTCATCGCAAGCGGTGCTCGCCGCAGCCCTGCCGGGCGTGAGCAACGGCAGCGTGGTCGATGCCGCCCGCCTCTCCAACGCCAGCAGCGCGACGATCGACGCGTCGCCGGCCGAAGTGGAGCCTTGCGTCGCGTCCATCTACCAGCTCGACGGCCTGGTGCGCCGCTCGACCGCCCTGCAACTCACCGCCGATGCGCGGACCGCTCAAGCCGTGGAAGGAGCCGCAGCGTGATCGATGCGATGTACAACGGCGGCCTGGGCCTGATCGCCGCCGACTGGTGGACCACCGGGGCGTGGCCCGTCATCTGGAACCTGATCAAGATCGTGGCCGTGCTCGCGCCGCTGATGGGCCTGGTGGCGTACCTCACGCTGTGGGAGCGCAAGCTGCTCGGCTGGATCCAGGTGCGCCACGGCCCCAACCGCGTGGGCCCCTTCGGTCTGCTTCAACCGATCGCCGACGCGCTCAAGCTGCTGACCAAGGAGCTGATCCGCCCCAGCGCGGCCAGCAACGGCCTGTTCCGCCTCGGCCCGGTCATGGCCATCATGCCGGCGCTGGCGGCATGGGTCGCGATCCCTTTCGGTCCGGAGGCGATCATCGCCAACGTGAACGCCGGCCTGCTCGTGATCCTCGCCATCACCTCGATCGAGGTCTACGGCGTCATCATCGCGGGCTGGGCTTCCAACTCCAAGTACGCCTTCCTCGGCGCGCTGCGTGCCTCGGCGCAGATGGTGAGCTACGAAATCGCCATCGGCTTCTGCTTCCTGGTGGTGGTCATGACCGCCGGCAGCCTGCACCTGGGTGAGATCGTGGCCTCGCAAGCGCGCGGCATGGGCGCCAACATGGGCCTGGGCTTCCTGTCCTGGAACTGGCTGCCCCTGCTGCCGATCTTCTTCGTGTACCTCATCTCCGGCGTGGCCGAGACCAACCGCCACCCCTTCGACGTGGTCGAGGGCGAGGCCGAGATCGTGGCCGGCCACATGGTCGAGTACTCGGGCATGGGCTTCGCCATCTTCTTCCTGGCTGAATACGCCAGCATGTGGCTGGTGTCGGTGCTGGCCGTGCTGATGTTCCTGGGCGGCTGGCTGTCGCCGATCGCTGCGCTCGACTTCATTCCTGGCTGGATCTGGCTTGGCCTCAAGACCTGTGTCGTGGTGTCCATGTTCATCTGGATCCGCGCCACCTTCCCCCGCTTCCGTTACGACCAGATCATGCGTCTGGGCTGGAAGATCTTCATTCCTGTCACGCTGATCTGGCTGCTCCTCGTGGGTGCGCTGATGCAGACCCCGTGGAACCTCTGGAAATAACCAGGGCGAACGACCATGTCCACCACCACCGCCAATTCCACCGCGTCGCCCGCGTACGCCGCGCCGTTCTCTTTCCGCGACTTCTTCAACAGCTTCCTGCTGGTGGAGCTGTTCAAGGGCATGGCCCTGACGGGCCGCTACGCCTTCAAGCGCAAGGTCACGGTGCAATTCCCCGAAGAGAAGACGCCGCTGTCGCCGCGTTTCCGTGGCCTGCACGCCCTGCGCCGTTATGAAAATGGCGAAGAGCGCTGCATCGCCTGCAAGCTGTGCGAAGCGGTCTGCCCGGCAATGGCGATCACCATCGAGTCCGACGTGCGCGCTGACGGTTCGCGCCGTACCACGCGTTACGACATCGACCTGACCAAGTGCATCTTCTGCGGTTTCTGCGAAGAGAGCTGCCCGGTGGACTCCATCGTCGAGACCCACGTCCTCGAATACCACGGCGAGAAACGCGGCGACCTGTACTTCACCAAGGAAATGCTGCTGGCCGTGGGCGACCGCTACGAGTCCGAGATCGCCGCCGCCCGGGCCTCTGACGCCCCCTACCGCTGATCGGCGCCTGACCGATTCGGCCGGACCAGACGACACAAGAACCACGACGCCATGGATTACCAGACCGGCTTTTTCTACCTGTTCGCTGCGGTGCTGCTGTACGCAGGCTACCGCGTGATCACCGCGCGCAACCCGGTGCATGCCGTGCTGCACCTCATGCTCGCGTTCTCGCAGGCGGCGGCGCTGTGGCTGCTGCTGCGCGCCGAATTCCTGGGCATCACGCTGGTGCTGGTGTATCTGGGCGCGGTGATGGTGCTGTTCCTCTTCGTCGTGATGATGCTGGACATCAACATGGACACCGTGCGCCAGGGCTTCTGGAAACACTTCCCGGTGGCGGCCTTGCTGGGTGCCTTCGTGGCGGCCGAGCTCATCGCCGTGCTGTGGGCCGGCTTCCCCACCGTCACGGGCAACCCGGGTGCGGTGGCTGCCGATCCGGGCTACTCCAACACGCGTGAGCTGGGCGTGCTGCTGTACACCGAATACCTTTACCCCATCGAAGTGGCCGCCGTGATCCTGCTGGTGGCCATGATCGCCGCCATCGCGCTGACCCTGCGCCAGCGCAAGGACAGCAAAGCCATCAACCCCAACCTGCAGGTGCACGTGCGAGCCAGCGACCGCCTGGTGGTGCTGCCCATGAACGCCACGCAGAAAGCCGCCCCCGCCGCCGACGCGGCCGCCGCCCAGGAGGGCCAGAAACCATGACCGTCTCGCTGGGCCATTTCCTCGCCGTCGGCGCGATCCTGTTTGCGATCTCGGTCGTGGGCATCTTCCTGAACCGCAAGAACCTCATCGTCCTGCTCATGGCCATCGAACTGATGCTGCTGGCCGTGAACATGAACTTCGTGGCCTTCTCGCATTTCCTGGGCGACATGCACGGCCAGGTCTTCGTGTTTTTCATCCTGACCGTGGCCGCCGCCGAATCGGCGATCGGTCTGGCCATTCTCGTGCTGCTGTTCCGCAACAAGTCGTCGATCAGCGTCGAAGAGCTCAACACCCTCAAGGGTTGAGGCCAGGGCCACCCCACACGAGAACTCAGGCAAGAACCCCATGAGCACCACCCTCTCTGCAAGCACCTTGCTCGCCGTCCCGTTGGCCCCCTTGGTGGGTTCGGCGATCGCCGGCATCCTGGGCACCACCTTCGGCGGCAACGTGATCGGCCGCCGCGCCTCGCACACCTTCACCATCCTGGGTGTGCTGGTGGCCTTCATCCTCTCGGCCATGACGCTCAAGAGCGTGGCCGTGGACGGCGCGCGCTTCAACGAGACCATCTACACCTGGATGGTGGTCGGTGGCCTCAAGATGGAGATCGGCTTCCTGGTCGATGGCCTCACCGCCATGATGATGGTGGTCGTCACCTTCGTCTCGCTCATGGTGCACCTCTACACCATCGGCTACATGGAAGAGGACGACGGCTACAACCGCTTCTTTGCCTACATCTCGCTGTTCACCTTCTCCATGCTCATGCTCGTCATGAGCAACAACCTGCTCCAGCTGTTCTTTGGCTGGGAAGCGGTCGGCCTGGTGTCCTACCTGCTGATCGGGTTCTGGTTCAACAAGCCCACGGCGATCTTCGCCAACATGAAGGCCTTCCTCGTCAACCGCGTGGGCGACTTCGGCTTCATCCTCGGCATTGGCCTCATCGTGGCCTATGCCGGCACCATGAACTACACGGAAGTGTTTGCCAAGGCACCCGAACTCGGTGCGCTGGGCTTCCCCGGCACCGACTGGATGCTGATCACCGTGATCTGCATCTGCCTGTTCATCGGTGCCATGGGCAAGAGCGCGCAGTTCCCGCTGCACGTCTGGTTGCCCGACTCCATGGAAGGCCCCACGCCCATCTCGGCGCTGATCCACGCCGCCACCATGGTGACCGCGGGCATCTTCATGGTCGCTCGCATGTCGCCGCTGTTCGAGCTGTCGGACACGGCGCTCAACTTCATCCTCATCATCGGCGCGATCACCGCGCTGTTCATGGGCTTCCTGGGCATCATCCAGAACGACATCAAGCGCGTGGTCGCCTACTCCACGCTGTCCCAGTTGGGTTACATGACCGTTGCGCTGGGCGCCTCGGCCTATTCGGTCGCCGTGTTCCACCTCATGACCCACGCCTTCTTCAAGGCGCTGCTGTTCCTGGCCGCGGGTTCGGTCATCATGGGCCTGCACCACAACCAGGACATCCGCTGGATGGGTGGCGTGCGCAAGTACATGCCCATCACCTGGATCAC
>NZ_JAHCKK010000131.1 GCF_026125825.1 Hydrogenophaga sp.
GTCAGCGGCCTGCCGCGCCGCGACGACGATACCGAGCAAGCCATCACCCACCGGGCCGCGCGCGCCGCCTACGAACGCGCCGGCCTCGGCCCCGACGACATCGACCTGGCCGAAGTCCACGACGCCACCGCCTTCGGGGAAGTGCTGCAGACCGAAGCGCTGGGTTTCTGCGCCCCTGGCGAGGGCGGGCGCTTCGCCGAATCCGGCGCCACCGCGCTCGGCGGCCCACTGCCCGTCAACGTCTCGGGCGGCCTCGAATCCAAAGGCCACCCCATCGGCGCCACCGGCCTCATGCAGATCGGCGAGCTGACCGAGCAACTGCGCGGGCGCGCCGGCCCGCGGCAAGTGGCCGGCGCCCGGGTGGCCCTGGCCGAGAACGGCGGCGGCTTCATCGACAACGAGGAAGCCGTCGCCTGCGTCACCCTGCTGGGCGCAGCGCGCCACGGCCGGGCCTGAACCACTTCCCAAGGAGACACGACATGAAACGAGTTCCCATCCAGCGCCGCCACGTGGTGGCCCTTCTCACCGGCATGGCGATGGCCCCGGCGCTGCTGGCGCAAACCGCCTGGCCCAACAAACCCATCCGGCTCATCGTTCCCGCTGGCGCGGGCAGCGGCCCGGACATCATGGCCCGCCTCATCGGCGACCGGCTCGGGCAGCGCCTGGGCCAACCCATCGTGGTCGAACCCACACCGGGCGCCTCGGGCATCCTGGGGGCGGACAAAGCCCTGAACGCCGCGCCCGACGGCTACACCTTCCTCTTCGGATTCAACCAGCTCATGACCATGAATCCGCACATCTACGCCAAGCTCCCCTACGACCCGGCCAAAGGCATCGCCCCCGTGAGCCTGATCTCCAAGGGCGGCTACGTCCTCCTCGCCGGCCCGACCGTGCCCTTCGACGACGTGGCCGGCATGATCCAGCACGCCCGCGCCCACCCCGGCGCGCTCACCTATGCGTCCTTCGGCAACGGCAGTGCGCCTCACCTCGGCATGGAGCTGCTCAAGCAGCGCGCCGGCATCGACCTGCTGCACGTGCCCTACCGCACCAGCGCCGCGGCCAACACCGACCTCATGGCCAACCAGATCCAGGTGAAGTTCGACACGCAGACCTCGGCCGTTCCCCTGGTGCGCAGCGGCAAGGTCAAGGCCCTGGCCGTCACCACCGGCGAAAGGCTCGCCGCGCTGCCCAACGTGCCCACCCTGAAAGAGACGCTGCCCGGCCTTGAGCTCACCGGCTGGAACGCCGTCTGGGGGCCCGCTGGCGTGCCGCCCGCCGTGGTGGAGCAGATGTCCCGCGCGATCCAGGCCACCCTGCAAGAGCCCGAGCTGCGCAAACGGCTCGGCGAGATGGGCATCGACCCCCAGGGCTCCACACCAGGCGAGCTCGACCAGCTCACCCGCCAGGAATCGGCGCAGTGGGGCAAGCTGATCCGCGACAAGGGCATCAAGGCAGATTGACGATGGCACTTGCGAACCCGCACACGATCGCCGACCTGGTCGAGGCGCTCGCGCGCGAGCGCGGCGACAGCCGCGCCCTGACCTTCATCGACCACGCCGCCCCGCCAGCGCAAGGCACCGAGCACCGCACCTGGGCGCAACTCTGGGACGCCGCCACGCGGCTGGCCACCGGCCTGGCCGCGCAAGGCTACGGCCCGGGCGATCGCGCCGCGCTGCTCATGGCCAACCACCCCGAATTCGTCGAGCTGCTCATCGCCAGCAGCCTCATCGGGCTCACGCTGGTCCCCATCGACCCCCGCACGCCCCCCGAGCGGCTGGCCTACATGCTCACCAAGACCCGCTGCGCGCTGCTCGTGGCCGAGCCACCCGCCTTGCCCAGCGCCCTGGCCGTGCGCCCCAGCTGCCCCAGCCTGCGCGGCGTGGCCGTGCTCGGCGAGCCGCCCGAGCCGCCCGCCCAGGGCGTGGTGCCCTACCGCAGCCTGCTGGCGCACACCGCCTCGCCCGCCATCGCCGCACAGCGCCGCCCTGCGGACGAGGACATGCAGATCCTCTTCACCTCCGGCACCACCGGCCACCCCAAAGGCATCATCTACAGCCACCGCAAATTCACCGACACCGCCCGCCTGGCCGCCACCGCCTTCGGCTACCGGCCCGACGACCGCCTGTACTCCGGCCTCTCGCTCACGCACGCCAACGCCCAGCTCGTCACGCTGGGCGCCGCCCTGGTGCGCGGCCTGCCCGTGGTCTTCTCGCGCCGGTTCAGCAAAAGCCGCATGTGGCAGACCGTGCGCGAGCACCGCTGCACCAGCCTGACCCTGCTCGGCGGCATGACCACCGCCATCTACTGCGCCCCACCCACCCCAGCCGACCGCGAGCACGAGGTGCGGCTCGTGGTGTCGGCCGGCATGCCCGCCACCATCTGGAGCGACTTCGAACACCGCTTCGGCGTGAGCCTGCTCGAGTTCTATGGCACCGCCGAAGGCGGGCTCACCATGAAGCCCCCCGGGGTCGGGCCGCTGGGCAGCATCGGCCGCCCGCCGCCCACGCTGAGCATCCGCATCGTGGACGACGCCGGGCAGGACGTGGCCCCTGGCGCGCGCGGCCAGCTGCTCATCCGCGCTGCCGACGGCACGCCGTTTCGCGTGTCCTACGTGGACGAACCCGAAGCCTCCGAAGCCAAATGCCGCGACGGCTGGCTCTGGACCGGCGACGTGGTGCACCGCGACGCGGACGGCTGGCTGTACTTCGACTTCCGCATGGGCCACGGCATCCGCCGCAACGGCGACTTCATCGACGCCGCCTTCATCGAAAAAAGCCTGGCCGAAACGGGCCTGGTCGATGACGTCTTCGTCTTCGGCGTGCCCGCGGTCTCGCGTGTGCCCGGTGAGTCCGACGTGGTGGCGGCGGTCGTCTTCGCGCAGCACGCGCCGCCCAACGAAAAGCTGGCGGTGGCCGCCCTCCGCGCCGCGCTCCCCCGGCCGGTGGTGCTGCAGCAGGTGCTGCCGTTGAAAGCCATTCCGAAAACCGCCTCGGAAAAGCCCCTGGCCCGCGTGCTCAGCCAGACGCTGGCCGAGCAGCCCGGCCTCGCACTCGACTGGCCTGCTGCGCAGGCGGTTGCCACAAGCTGACCACAGCGACCAAAGGCAGCGGCCCGCAAGCGTGGCTGAGGACTAGGCGCGCGAAGCCCGCCGCGTCACCTCGATCGCCGCGATGCACACCGTCAACCACGCCACACCGAAGGCGAACCCGGCCACCACATCGCTCGCCCAGTGCACCTGCAGGATCACGCGGCTCCAGCCAATGCTGAACGCCAGCGCCGAAGCCAGCAGCACGCTGGGCAGGTGCCAGCGCGGCGGCAGCAAGCGCAGGCACAGATAAGCCAGCATGCCGTACACCACCAGCGAACCCGAGGTGTGGCCGCTGGGAAAGCTGTAGCCATCGGCCTGCGCAAAGCCGTGGTCGTGAAAGGGCCGCACCCGCTCGAAAATGTGCTTGAGCACCCGGTTGAGCAGGCCCACCCCCGCGCACGCCACCACCCAGCCCAGCGCCAGCGACGTGCGCCGGCGCATCAGCAGCAGCACACCCACGCCTATCACCAGCAGCGTCAGCGGCAGCGGGTCGCCCAGGTGGGTCAAGCCGCCGAAAAAGCGCAGGGCAGAGGGGGGCAGCTCGCGCGCCAGCGTCTCGGTCAGCCGCACATCGAACTGGCCGATCTCCTCGTCCGCGTCGAACACCTCCAGCATCTCGGCAAACAGGGACGCCGTGGCCACCAGCACACCCGCCCCGAGCGCCAGGCACACGCCCAGCAGCAGCGGGCGCGGCCAGCGGTCCCACGAGGAATAGACGCCGTAGCGCCTGAACGCCACCACCAGGGCGGTGGTGGCCATGAGCACCAGCACCAGGGCGGCGGCCAGCACGGGCAGGGCATGCCGGCCGAGCCATTCGGCCCAGGCGAGGGCTTGGGAGAGGTCGTTGTCCATAGGGGGCGGGTGCGCTGTGGGCCGGGTCGTCCCGGCTGCGCTCGATTTTTGCACGCGGGGGCTGCCCCTCAAAAAAGGCGCGGCTGTCCTACAGCCTGCCGGCGCGGCATTGCGCACCATGTCGATTTGCCCTGCTGTCGTTCGTCGAGCAACGACAAGGTGCCCATAGGGGGCACCTTGCAGGCCAACCCAACAGGAGACGGATATGCCTTACATCGACGGTTTCGTGATCGCGGTTCCCACCGCCAACAAGCAGAAATTCATTGAACACGCGCGCAAACTCGACCCCATCTTCCTCGAACTGGGCGCCACGCGAGTGATCGAGGGCTGGGGCGACGACGTCCCGGACGGCAAAGTCACCGACTTTCGCCGTGCCGTCCAGGCGACGGCCGAGGAGACCGTGGCGTTTTCGTGGGTCGAATGGCCAGACAAAGCCACCCGCGACGCGGGCATGAAGAAGATGATGGAAGACCCGCGCATGGACCCGTCCGCCCCCGGCAACCCGCCCATGCCCTTCGACGGCAAACGCATGATCTTCGGCGGCTTCGAACAGGTGGTTGAAGTGAAAGATTGACCTCGGCCACCTCCACGCGAGTTGCCACTGGGCCCGTCTTCAGCTTGTTGGGCAGTCGCTCGACATACCTGAAGTACAGGCGGTTGCAGCTCAAGACCAAGAGCCTCGCGACTCCTCGGGCAACACCTTTGGTAGAAAACCAGCGTACAGCCTCGATGGAGCTCGCCGACACCCTTCGAGACCACTTAAGCGGCGCCGCAACAGGACGCCGCAGAGCTCGTTGCCCATAGGAGTTTGAAGTCCGAAAACGGCGAGACATCTGGCCATCCCAATACCAAACTACAGACTCTTTCAACCAGTGGAATACAAGTCATGAAGAGTCTGTTGAACAAGGTCGCCATCGTCACTGGGGCAAGTTCCGGGATAGGGCGCGCGACGGCGCTCCTGTTTGCCCAAGAAGGGGTCCGTGTTGTCCTGTCTGCTCGTCGCGTCGCGGAGCTTGAAGTTCTGGTCAATGAAATTGAAAGCGCAGGCGGGCAAGCCAGATTTCTGGCAGGCGACGTCTGTGATGAAGTGATCGCACAACGGCTGGTCGACATGGCCGTCACCGATTTCGGGGGCCTTGACATCGCCGTGAACAACGCCGGCACGGTTGGCACCTCACGCAACATCTCTGACATCGGCCTTGATGAATGGCGTCAAGTGATAGACACAAACCTCACTAGCTCATTCTTGGGTGCCAAGTACCAAGTGCCTGCGATGATCGAAAGAGGTGGCGGGTCGTTGATATTTACCTCATCATTTGTGGGCTACTCTGCTGGCATGCCTGGGATGTCGGCCTATGCCGCCAGCAAAGCGGGACAGATTGGCCTTGCAAAAGCACTGGCGACCGAGTTGGGAAGCAAGGGCATCCGATCCAACGCGTTGTTGCCTGGAGGCACCGACACCCCGGCCAGCATCACCAACGCGCCAGGGGCGACGCCAGAGGTCCTGGCTTTCGTAGAGGGCATACATGCGCTCAAGCGGATGGCAACACCTCAAGAAATTGCACAGGCGTGTCTATTTCTTGCCTCCAGCGCATCGAGCTTCGTCACCGGCACCGCATTCCTCGTAGACGGCGGCGTATCAGTCAACAGGACTTGAAGAGGCTGAACGAAAGTAGCTTGGTGCGTGCTTGACCGCCCAGACAGGTCGCAGCTGGGCGACCTGCATTCCGTCGAGCCGCGCCGGCTAGGAGATGCTGTTCGTGGCCACCAACGTTGTCATAGACACCGCTGAGGCACTGCGCTCTTGTGATTTCAGTTGACAGGATTCTGAATAATATTTAGCCTATCGGGTAATTAGCCAACAAAGAAATTAAAGCACCATGCTTGATGACCCGCTGAGCCTGACCTTCGCCGCACTTTCGGACCCCACCCGCAGGGCGCTCCTAGCGCTGCTGGCGCAGGGTGAGGCCACGGTGAACGAACTGGCGGCGCCGTTCGACATGCGCCTGCCGTCGATCTCCAAACACCTGAAGGTCCTGGAGCGTGCGGGACTGGTCGAGCAGAGCCGTCATTCGCAGTGGCGGCCGCGCCGGCTGCAGGCCGCTCCGTTGGCGCAGGCCGCGGGATGGCTTGAGCACTACCGCCCGTTCTGGGAGGACAGTTTCGACCGGATGGCCAACTACCTCGACGAGTTGAATGTTTCAGAGAAGGAGAAATTGCATGGACGCAAAGCTTGATTTGCAGGCCCGTGGGCAGCAAGTCGTGATCGAGCGCGTGGTGAGGGTGCCGCCTGCGCTGGCCTTCGAGGTCTGGACCTCGCCTCGGCACCTTGCCCGCTGGTGGGGGCCGCGCGACGAGCAGGGTCGAGACTTCAGCATGGCCTCGTGCGAAATGGATTTCAGATCGGGTGGCCGTTGGCGCATCTGTATCCGCTCGCCAGGCGGTGAAGACTATTGGCAGCACGGTCAGTACCGCGAGATCACGCCACCGGAACGCCTGGTGTTCACTTTTGCCTGGGAAAGAGCCGGAGAAACATTCCCGTTTACGCTGGTGGAGGTGGACTTCCTTCAGGAAGGGCCCGACGCCACGCGGATCCGTTTCCGCCAGTCAGGACTTCCGCAATCGGAACGCGATGGCCACGCCAGCGGCTGGGCCGAATGCATGGATCGGCTGACGGAGCATCTGGCGGCGGTTCAGGCGCCAGAGGCAAAGCTGTGAGGCGGGCCTACCGCGGCAGTTGCCACTGCGGCGCGGTTCAGTTCCGTTGTCTGCTCGACTTGCAGGCTGGAACGAGCCGCTGCAATTGCTCGATTTGCTGGAAGGGACGATTCTGGAAGGCGATCGTTCCTGCCACGGACTTCGAACTGCTGGCCGGCGATGCGGCGCTTGCTGAGTATCGATTCGGCTCGGAATCGATCCGGCATCGCTTCTGCCAGCACTGCGGTATCAAGCCGTTCGGGGAGGGTGAACTCGTGGAGTTGGGCGGCCACTTTTATGCCATCAACGTGGCCTGCCTCGACGACGTCATGTTGGACGTTCTGCTGGCTGCGCCGATCGTGTATGAGGACGGTCGACATGATCGGTGGGACCGGGTGCCTGCGCAGGCGTCGCTGCTGTAGCCACCGACGAAGAAGTGCTGCATTCTGTCCTCGGTTCGTCGAAAGCAGACGTGCGGGCAGACAGCTCGCGCGCCATCCCGTGACCCTGCATGATGCATTGCGCCAGTAGAGGTGCATGCCATTTAGAGTGGAGTGAAAGAATGCATTTCTTGCTCATCATTGCCCATGACGATGAATTCAAGCCGACTGAGGACTTGATTGGCGACATCGTGAAATGGATCAGTAACATGCAGGCGAGTGGGGTTCGAGTGGATGGCAACCCGTTGCGGCCTGCGTCGGAGGCGATCACCCTGCGGGTCAGGGAGGGTCAGGTCGTCCACACCCCTGGGCCGTTCTCCAGGTCTCGCGAACAAATGTGTGCCTACGAACTGCTTGAATGCGCGACGTTCGAGATCGCACTTGAAGCTGCATCGAAACACCCCATGGCAGCCGTGGCCACAATTGAGGTGCGACCGGTGTGGACTACTCTGTCGAAACATTAGCCCCGGGTGTTCCTGGGACAGATCGCCCTTTTCATGCCAAGGAGACCTCCCGCGGATCCGCCGGGACTCTCGCCGCATTCGTACTGGAATGGGCTCCTGCCGATCTCTTTGACACCGACCTCAGGTCACTGTGTCCGTAAGCGGCCGCTTGACCAGTAAGCGCTAGATGCCGCCACCGCTGCATAGTCGCCTCTCCAAACCCCCGCCCAACGCCCTCAAAGGGCCAAGCGTTGGACCTCACCGCCCGGCCGCACTCAGGTGTCTCGCGTCAATACGCACCCATGTAGTCGCGCTTTCCAATCTCAACGCCGTTGTGGCGCAAGATGGCGTAGGCGGTGGTGACGTGGAAGAAGAATTGCGGCAGGCCGTAGTTCAGAAGATAGGTGCTGCCGGTGAGCTTCTTTTCCTTGGGGGTGCCCGGGCGCAGCACGATTTCGCGGCTTTCGCTGGCTTCGAATTGCTCGGGCTTGAAGGAGCCGATGTGGGCCAAGGCCTTGGCGATCAAGGCCTGCAGGTCCGCGAAGCTGGCTTCCGTGTCGGGCCAGGAAGGCACCTCGGCACCCGCCAGGCGGGACGCAATGCCCTTGGAGAAGTCAGCAGCGATTTGCACCTGTCGAACCAGCGGAAACATGTCGGGGAACAGCCGCGCTTGCAGCAGCGCGTTGGGATCGATGTTCTTTTGCGTCGCGTGGTCTTCGGCTTTCTTGAGCACGTCAGACAGGGCCCGCAGCATCTGCTGCAGAACGGGAACGGAGGCGGTGTACAGCGGGCTGGTCATGGTGAATTCACTTTGGGTTTGGGGCACGGTCGCCAAGGCTGGCAGGGCAGGGGCCTTGCCGCCCCCGCAAGGCTAACAGCACACGGCCAACCCGCACCCGCCAATGAGATCGGCCCTCGCTGCAGATTTTTCTGGTGCGCGCTGTGAATACTTTTGGCGTATTGATGTAAAGTCTCTCCCGCTCACGAAAAAGGTGAGCCGGGCCTGAGAACCCGAGGACCCTTTGCGGCTTGATAGGCCGCTGTATACCGCTAGGACAGCGGCCTTCATCATTCATGCTTGCTTTATGGCGGCCTGAATGGGAAGCCGCGAGGCTTGCCGGTTCTTCGCAAGGGGTCCCTGGTTCTCAG
>NZ_JAHCKK010000132.1 GCF_026125825.1 Hydrogenophaga sp.
CAGAAAGGGTTCCGATCAGGCTGTAGCGGGCGAAAGTAGCGGTGCGGGTGTGGTCGTTGACACTGCGTGCCAATAGCGCATGCTCAAGCGGCATGAAGACGCTCACGTCCCCACCGGAGGGATTAATGGTGCCGACCAGCGCCACCAGCAGCAGCGGCCAGAAGCCCTCGAGTGAGGCAAGAGCCGCGCCCGTGACCGCCATCAGTGCCGTCGCGCTCAGCAGGAGCGAGCGGTCGGAGGTGCGGCCTGCGCACGCTCCAACCAGCAAGGTGAGGATGCCGGAGCCCAGCAGCGTGATGGTGGCGATCACGCCAATGTGGAACGCGGTCAGCCCGAGATTAAGAACCTATCCGTAAATTATGTTGATCTTCAGCGGCACTTTGCGGAACGCGATGATGGCGGCGGCGATGTGGTTCAGTGCGACGAAGCTACGTTCGAGCTTCTCGTATCGCACGAGCAGCTTGCGAAAGCGATTGAACCAGCTGTGGCAGACCTCGACCACCCAGCGTCGAGCCTTCTTGGTCGGGTCGCGCCGCACTCGATGCCGTGCTGCAGGCCATCATGGTCAAGCGCAAGACCCCACGCATCAGGCGCAGCAAGCACCTGTGCGCCGATGCCGGTTACCGAGGTCGGCCTGCGTTGGAGATCATCGAGGCGCATGGCTACATCCCTCACGTCGTTGATCGCAGACAAGAGGCCGATGCCTGTGTGACGTCATGCGCATTGGCCCCGGTCACGACGAGCGACAACGGGACGCCACGCCCGTCCACCAGCAGGTGGCGCTTGCTGCCCTTTTTTTCCCCGATCGGTCGGGTTGCGTCCGACCGCCTCTTGCGCCAATGGGGCCTTGAACATGGCCCCGTCGATGCTCTGCCATCGCCAAGCGATGCCTTCCATCTGGTCGTACTCGGCAAGCCCGGCTTTCCAGATGGCCTCGAACACGCCCGCGGCCTCCCACTCCAAGAAGCGCTTGTGCACGGCACTGGCACTGCCAAAGCGTTCCTTGGGCAGCGCCTTCCATTGGCAGCCTGTGCGCAGAACGTACACGACCGCCTCGAACACTTGTCGTGCCGGCTTGGGCGGTCGCCCCGCTCCCGCCTTGCGCACGTACGCCTTGTCCACACTGCGCTCGCGCACCGGAATCAACGGCTCGACACGCCACCAGAATTCATCGGTAACCACCCAAGATTCGACTCGCTTGCGTGTCGCCATGCATTCGCTCCTACGCCGTGTGAGATACGTCGCAGGACGATAGTTTACTATTTACGGATAGGCTCTTAGTTCGTAAAGGTAAGCGGTTTTTGCCTGGCTCCAACCGGTCAGCTCTCCGCAAAACCAAAGTCGGTGACGACGCTTCAGGGTCTTCTGTGCCTCAACAATCAACCCTACGTGCCTGTCCGGGGCGGCGCTTGAATTAGGCCATGCGCAGCGCATCGATCGCGGTGTCGCGCAATTATGTCATCCCGCAACGACCAGCCCACCACCTAGCGGCTAAACAAGTTTGGAGTTCTCCATGTTTTTGTCTAGCCTTTTGGCGTGGCCACCTGAAGGCAGGATTTCCCGAGCCGACCAACTCTGATTACCGCGGAGAAGCTGGCTAGCCACTGGCGCCGGGCAAGACCAGAAAACGACTCCTTCAATCAGATGTCATTTGAGCCGGCCAATCAGCACTAGACCGCCAGCTGTGCGCTTGATGCCGAATGGCGTTCATGACTGCCAAGGTGTTACCGCGCAATGCCACATCTGCGCGTACCGATATGCCTATTGCAATGTTGGTGGCGCTGGTGTCAACCGGCAGCAAAGCGAGGCGACGCTCCAACACATCCCGGCGGATCACGCTCATTTGATAAACCCAGATCGCATCGCCAAAGTCGATCAGTGCGCGAGAAAAAAGCTCTGATGACGTTTCGATAAGCATAGGTAAGTCTCTGATCCCGGATTGCAGAAGAAAACTTTCCACGCTACGCCTAAACGTGCTGTCCGGCAGTGGAAGAATCAACGGGTAGGCGGCGCAATCTGCTACGCACAAGCTGGGGTGAAGCAGCAGCGGATGGTCGGGCCGTGCAGCAAACACTAGCGGCTCAGAATAAAGAGCCTCAAAAGTGAGGCCGAACATGGTCGCAGGATCTGGCAGGCGTCCGACAACTAGGTCGAGGTCTCCCTCCCGAAGCTGATTGAGCAGCACCACGTTCGTTCCGCTGCATATCCTGATCGAGAACTTCGGGTGCCGCATTCGTACGTCCTGAATTGCAAGAGGTACCACTGCGGAGGCCACGGTCGGCAGGATACCAATGCGAACCCTAAAAGAGTTCATCTGCCGATCGCGCCCTGATGCGAGGTCGAGGCCAACGCCCAGCATTCCTAGGCTAGGCACTAAATGTCGCGTCAGTTGATCACCCGCTTCCGTGGGCACAAGGCCGCGACGCGTGCGTCTGAACAGCTCTTTGCCGATCAGATCCTCCAGCTCATTCAACGCTTTAGAAATAGCCGGCGGAGTTCGCGCTAGCGACCGGGCGGCGCTCTGCACGCTCCCCTCCTGTGCGATGGCCACTACAGCCTGCAGATGACGAAGTTTCACGCGAGAGTCGATCATGCCGCCGAGCTTCCTGTCGATTTCCATTTCGGCATTTTACTGGCCTCGATTTTCAGTTTCAAGCTCGCCGCTTCTTAGTTAAACTGCAACACCTCCAGAGTCGCATCTCAGCGCTGGACAGACCGCAGATCTTCAGGAGACCACATGATGAGATCTTCTCGCAGACAGTTCATCGCCGTTGGGGCGGCACTCGCCGGTGGAGCCCAGCGGGCATTCGCACAGGACGGCGCTCGTCCGATCACCATCCTGGCGCCCTTCTCAGCCGGGGGATCCGATGCACTCGTGCGTGCGATCGCTGCCAGGATGCAGGATAGCCTGGGCCAACCCGTGGTGGTCGAGAACCGACCTGGGGCATCGGGAATTCTGGCCGCACAAGCCGTGGCGAACACGATGCCGGCGGACGGCCATGCCCTCTTGTTTGGCGGACCAGCCCACTATGTGCTGAATGCCTTGCTGTTCAAGAAGCTGCCGTATGATCAAACGGACCTGGTGCCGGTCGCCAAGGTGGGCGAGCTTACGTTCGTGCTGCTGGTGAACCCGGAAAAGACCAAGGCTGCGAACTTCAAGGAGTTGTTGGCGGCATCTAAACAAGGCGCGGGCGGGCTGAGCTATGCGTCCACCGGAGTAGGCACGATGCCGCACCTGTTGATGGAGCTGTTGTCCCGCCAGGCCGGGCTCAAGATCACCCCGATGGTCTATAAAGGTGTCGCCGCGACCGTGCAGGACCTGCTGGGCGGCCACGTGCAGGTCGGGATGCCGGACTTGGGTTCGGTGGAAGCCTTGCTCAAGTCGGGCAAGCTGCGTGCCATTGCGATCACTGCGCCAGAACGACTGGCCAGGCTGCCAGACATCCCCGCCCTCGCCGAGTCGGTTCCGGACTTCAGCGGCACGGCTTGGTACGGGTTTGCCGCGCGCAAGGGTACGCCTGCGCAGGACGTGGCCAGACTCTCCAAGGCTATCACCGACGCGGTCGCGCACCCAGAAGTGGCCCAGCGCATGCAAGCGCTGAACATTCGCCCCACGCCGGGCTCGGCCGAGGCGTTCGGAAAACTGATCGCATCCGAGAAAGAACGCTGGGGGGAAGTTATCCGGCAGGCAAACATCACGCTAGACAAATAGGCCGGTGTGGCAGTGAGCAAGCCGAACTTCATCTTCATCCTGGCCGACGACCTGGGCTTTGCCGACCTAGGCTGCTACGGCGGGCGAGCCCCGATTTCCCCTAACCTTGATGCGCTGGCCGACCAGGGGATCCGGTTCAGCAATGCATACGCCAATTCGGCGGTCTGCTCACCGACGCGTTTCGGGCTCATCACCGGCAGGTACCAGTACCGCCTGCGCGGCGCGGCCGAGGAGCCGTTGACCGGCCGTTTCAAGGGGGACAAGGTCGTGGGCCTCCCCCCGGAGCACCCCACTTTCGTGTCCTTGCTCAAGGCCCGCGGGTATCACACCGCGCTCATCGGCAAATGGCACCTGGGCTACCCGCCCCACTTCGGGCCGCTCCAGAGCGGGTATGACGAGCACTGGGGGCTGGTCTCCGGTGGAATGGATTACTTCCGGCACCAGGATGCAGGCGGTCAGCCGGGGCTGTCGCACAACGGAGTGCCGATCACGGCGGAAGGCTATCTCACGGACTTGCTCTCGCAGCGCGCGGCGGCCTATGTGGAAGCACGCGGAGTCGACCGGCAGCCGTTCGCGCTGAGCTTACACTACACGGCACCCCACTGGCCCTGGCAGACACGCGAGGACCGGCCTGATCCGGATGCACCGCCACAGCCGCTGACCCATCTGGACGGCGGCAATATCCGGATTTACCAGCGCATGATTGCGCAAATGGACGAGGGCATCGGCTGGGTTCTGCAGGCACTGCAGCGAGCCGGACTCGAAAACGACACGCTAGTGGTCTTCACCAGCGACAACGGCGGCGAGCGCTTCTCGGACAACTGGCCGCTGGTAGGCGGGAAGATGGATCTCACCGAAGGCGGTATCCGCGTTCCGCTCCTCGCGCGCTGGCCCGCGGTGATCGCGCCGGGCAGCCGCTCGCATCTGATCAACATCAGCATGGATTGGGCCGCCACCCTGGTCGAAGCCGGCGGAGCGGAGGCTGACCCGGACTATCCGTTCGATGGGCAGTCCCTGTTGCCTGTGCTTCGCGGCCAATTATCAGGTGCTTCGGACCGTGCACTGTACTGGCGCATGAAGCTGAACGACCAGCGCGCCATGCGCCAGGGTCGCTGGAAATGGCTGGCGATCGGGGCGCACGAGTACCTGTTCGACCTGGAGGCGGACGAGCGTGAGCGAGCCCATCTTGGCAAACGCCATCCTGAGAAAATGGCTCAAATGCGTGCAGCCTTCAAAGCGTGGGAATCGAGCATGCCGCCGATACCGGCAGAGGCGAGGTCGGAGATCGTCTATACGGAAGCGGACATGCCGAAGCCGTGATAGACAGCCGGGGGGTAGCTAATCTTACTGTGTCACAAACTGTGCCATGATATTGGCCATCATCGCGGGCCTGCTGATCGACCACTTCGGCTGGCCCTCGGTGTTCCTGATGAACCTGCCGGCCTGCGCGCTGGCCCTGCTGTTGGGGCTGCGGCTGTTGCCGCAATCGCAGCCCAGCGAGCGGCGCCGCTTCGACTGGATCGGGCTGGCCCTGCTGACGCTCGCCTCGGTGGCGGTTGTAGAGGCCACCTCCACGCTCCAGCGCCAGGGTTTGGCCAACGCTACGACGCTCGGATTCGCCGGGCTGGCCGTGGCCAATCTGCTGTTTTTTGTGGCCCACGCGCGCCGCACCCCCAGTCCCATCATCAGCCTGAAGCCGTTCACCGAACGCACCTTCGCAATGGGCAGCCTGGTCACCTTTTCCTATGGCTTCGGCCTGTACGCCTCGGCGTACCTGGTCCCGGTCTTCCTGCAGCACGCGATGCAGATGTCGGCAACCTCCGCCGGCGTGGCGCTGCTGCCATCGGGGCTGGTGCTGGCCGTCACGATCCCGCTGGCGGGTCGGCTGGCGGATCGGCTGTCGCCGATGCGCGTTACGCTGGCCGGCCCGGCGCTGTTCGGCCTGTCGTTCGTCTACTTCGGCTTGGCAGCCGATCACATCACTTACTCGCAGATCGTCGACGCGACGATCGTCGGCCGGGTAGGCTTGGGCCTGATGCTGCCGGCGCTCACCATCGCAACCCTGCGGTATCTCGAGCCGGAACGACTCGGGCCCGCGTCCGTGGTGGTCAGCTATGCGCGGCAGCTGGGCGGCGTCATGGGCGTGGCGGCGGGCGCCGTGTTCGTGGCCTGGCGCGAGACCGCCTACGCCAGCGAGGCAGGCGGCCTTTTCATGGCCTATGCGGATAGGTGTTCGCGCCGACCGAATTCTGAGCCACCGTGCCGAACCAAATTTGAGCCAGGGCTGGACGCCGTCCGGAGGACGAGCGTCTGTGGATAAGTGTAGAGCTTTGGTGGTTTGTTGATTTCCTTTTGGTTCTGGACGAAGAGGCCGCGCAGGGCGAAGCACGTAGCGGCCGCCCCCCGGGTGAATGGCCCTCAGACAGTGGATGCCGGTGAGGCTGCCTGCTCGGTCTTTGCGCCCTTGCGCGACTGCTCTCTGGCCTTGATGCGCTTCTTGGCCACCGCGCTGCTATGCAGGAAGCGATGGCTTTCGTTGCCGGTCTCCACGATGTGACAGTGGTGGGTGAGCCGATCCAGCAAGGCGGTCGTCATCTTCGCGTCGCCGAACACGCTGGACCACTCGGCGAAGTCGAGGTTGGTCGTGATCATCACGCTGGTGTGCTCGTAGAGCCGACTGAGCAGGTGGAACAGCAAGGCACCACCGGCCTGGCTGAATGGCAGATAGCCCAGCTCGTCGAGGATGACGAGGTCCATCCTGAGCAAGCTTTCGGCGATGCGGCCCGCGCGACCTTGCGCCTTCTCCCGCTCCAACGCGTTGACCAGATCGACTGTCGAATGGAAGCGCACACGCCTGCCGTGCTTGGTCACGCCCGACACGCCCAGCGCGGTCGCCAAGTGCGTCTTTCCAGTGCCGGGACCGCCGACCAGGACGACGTTCTGCGTCTGGTCGATGAACTCCATGTCGGCCAGCTTCATCACGAGCTTGCGATCCACCGGCGAGGCCTCGAAGTCGAAGCCCGCCAGATCGCGATGCACCGGGAACTTGGCCACGTGCATCTGGTGCTTGACTGAACGCATGCCGCGGTCGACGGCTTCGGCCTGCAGCAGATGCTCCACCAGCCAGCGGGCGTTGTCCAGGCCGGAGTCGCCGCCTTGCTGCGCCAGGTCGGCCCAGGCCCCGGCCATGCCGTGAAGACGCAGCTGCTTGAGATCGATCATCACGTCACGCATGATCGAACTCCTCAGCGTCGTCGGTGGCACGCAGGGTGTCGTAGCGGGCCGTGTTGGCCAGTGGCGGGGTTGCGACCTGCAGCGTCGTGGCCGCGTTCTGCGGGGCCGGCGCGGCGTTCAGTCGCCCCAGCACGTTGAGCACGTGTTCCGTGCTGACCCGCCCGGACGGCGGCGCCCCTTTCAACGCCAGCTCCACCGCCACCAGCACGGCCTCCAGGCCCGCGGTCGGCACCAGGGCGAGCACCTGCGCCATCGCACGGTCGCCGCCAGGGTTGCGCAGCAACGAACGTCGGAGAGTCTGCAGCGGCGCGGGCAGATCCTGGAACGGGGCGCCGTTGCGCAGCGCCCCCGGCTTTCTCTGGATCAGCGGCACATAGTGCTGCCAGTCATAGCGCGTCATTGCCTTGGAGGTCAGACGCTCGTGGCGGGCCACGACCGCGTCGCCGGCGACCACCACGATCTCCCCTGGATACAGCCGCGTGCTGACCATTTGGCCGGCCAGCTCGCACGGCACCGAGTAGCGGTTGCGAGCCACGGCCACCAGGCACGTGCTGGTGACGCGCGCTGGATTCTCCACATAGCCGTCAAACGGCGCGGTCATCGGCATCAACTCGGCGCGCTCGTGTTCGAGCATCTCGGCGATGCTGAACTGCTCGTGCTCCGGATGGCGCACCTCATCCCACAGCGCCCGGCAGCGAGCCCCCAGCCAGGCGTTGAGTTCGGCGAACGAGCCGAAGCGCTGCTTGCCCGCCTCGATCCAGATGCGCCTCCGGCTGTCCTGCACGTTCTTCTCGACCACACCCTTCTCCCAGCCGGACGCCACGTTGCAGAAGTCGGGGTCGAACAGGTAGTGCGCGCACATCACTGCAAAGCGCGCATTGACGATGCGTCCCTTGCCCTTGCGAACCTTGTCGACGGCCGTCTTCATGTTGTCGTAGATGCCGCGCCTGGCGATACCGCCCAGCGCCGCGAAGCTGCGCGTGTGGGCGTCAAACAGCATCTCGTGGCCTTGACTGGGGTAGGCCACCAGCCAGAACGCCCGCGAAGCACACAGCTTCATGTGCGAGACCTGCATCCGGTAGTAGATGCCGCCCACCACCAGGCCTTCCTCGCTCCAGTCGAACTGGAACGCCTCGCCGAGCGCGAACGTCAGCGGCACGAACGCGTTCTTCGCGCTGGAGCTGCCCTCGCTGGCACGCCACTCCCGGATGAAGTCCGTCACGCGCGAGTAGCAGCCCCCGTAGCCCGCCGCCTTGATCTCCGTGAACAAGGCCTTCGCCGTGCGCCGGGCCTGCGCGGGCCGATGGGCATCGGCCTTCAGCGCCAGCCTCAACGTCTCGTGAAACGGCGAGAGCTTGGTCGTCGCCTTGCTTCGCTGGTACTTGGGAGCCGTCTCGATCGCTTCGCGCAGCCACTTGGCCACCGTGTTGCGCGACAGCCCCGTGAGCCTCGCAATCTCCCGCTCCGACTTCTTGCCCCGGCTGTGCAGGCGCCGGATTCTTCCAATCATGTCCATGGTGATCACTCCTCGAACCCCGCTGCACAAAAAAACAGCAGGGTAGGTGAAACACCTGGCTCAGTTTTGGATCGGCAGACCCTCTAAAAGTGGCTCACTTTTCGGTCGGCGACAACA
>NZ_JAHCKK010000133.1 GCF_026125825.1 Hydrogenophaga sp.
TCTGGGCGCGCCTGCTGGGTGGCTCACCCGCCCCGGCCGGTCAGGACATCCGCGTGGAAGTGCGGCGCGGCGACACCACCATCACCGTGCACTGGCCGGTGCAGGCCTCGCAGGACTGCGCGGCCTGGCTGCGCACCCTGGTCTGAGCTTTCCTCAAGAAAAAGAGAGGCCCGCTTGAGCGGGCTTTTTTTTGTCTACGCGGCCGCGCCCGGATACGGGCTCGTGTCGGCCGCCCAGAGCATGGTGCGCGCGAGTTGCTCCATGAGCGACTGCCGCAGCGGCAGCGCAGCCGCATCGCCCCACAGGTTGCGCAACTCCAGCGGGTCCTGGCGCAGGTCGTACAGCTCGCCCCAGGGCTGGCCGTCGTACACCGTGAGGCGGTGGTCGTGGTTGCGCAGGGTGCGCATGCGCACGCGGCGGTCCATGCCGAAATCGCTGCGCTGGCTTTCTTCCTCGATCAGCAACTGCTGGCGCACTGCGCTGGCCTGGCCCGCCACCACCGGCAGCAGCGAGGCGCCCTGCATGCCATTCGTGGGCTCCAGGCCGGCGCGCTCCAGCACCGTCGCCGCGATGTCGATGGTCTGCGTCAGCGCGGCCGTGGCCGGCGTGGCCGGTGCCCGCGCACCATCGCGCCAGATGAACGGCACGCGCGTGAGGGCGGGGTAGTGCAGGCCGCCCTTGAACATCAGGCCGCGCTCGCCCAGCAGGTCGCCGTGGTCGCTGGTGAACATCACCACCGTGTCCTCGTCCAGACCCAGCGCGCGCAGCCGCGCCATCACCAGGCCAATGTGGTCGTCGATGTTGGCCAGGCTGCCGTGGTTCAGCGCGATCGCCTCGCGCGCCTCCTGCTCGGAACACGCGAAGCTGCCGTAGCCCGGGCGAAACCCCGGGTTGGCGCGGCGCTGCTCGCGCAGCCACTGCACCGGCGGCGGCGGGTCGGTCAGCTCGGCGTGGAACGACGCGGGCAGCGACACGTCTTCGGGCCGGAACAGATCCCAGTAGCGGCCCGGTGGCGTGAACGGGTGGTGCGGATCGGGGAACGAGCACTGGATGAAAAACGGCTGCGCCTCGCGCGCCATGCGGTCCAGCGCCTGGCAGGTCTGCTCGGCAATGTAGGCCGTGGGGTACAGCGCCTCGGGCACGCGCGTGCGCCAGGCGTGGCCGATGCGCGCCAGGTGCGAGTCGGGCGTGGGGATCGCGTTGGCCGGGCCGATCAGGCGGTCTGCGTCGGGCGTCTGCTGCCGCAGCCAGCGCCGCCAGTGGCCGTGCTGCTCGTCGGCGTGGCCGATGGTGAGCGCCACCTGCTCGAACCCGTAGTAGGGCAGCGCCAGCTCGAAAGCCGGGTCTTCCTCCCAGCGCTGCCACACCTCCTGGCCGTAGCGGCCCGGGTAGGGGCGCAAGGCCTCGTGCGGGCGGCGCGGCCCCTTGCCGGGCCAGGCCGTGGGCAGGGTGGTGATGTTCTGCAGGTGCGACTTGCCCACCAGCGCCGTCTGGTAGCCCGCCTCGCGCAGCGTCTCCACGAACGTGCGCTCGCCCAGCGACAGCTCGCGCCCGTTCATCTGCAGCCCGTGCACGCTGGGCAGGCGCCCCGTCATGAGCGAAGCGCGGTTGGGCTGGCAGATGGGCGTGGCGACGTGGAAATCGTCGAAGCGGCAACCCTGCGCCGCCAGCGCGTCGATGTGCGGCGTGCGCACCTCGGTGTTGCCATAGCAGCCGAGGTGGTCGGCGCGGTGCTGGTCGGTGATGAACAGCAGGAAATTCGGTCGCCGTGCCATGCCGCGCGCCTCCATCGGACTCAATCCGCCTTGATGTTGAGTTCCTTGGCCAGCTTGCCGTAGCGCTCGTTGTCCGCCTTCATGAAGTCGGCCAGCACCTGCGGCGTGCCGCCCAGAACGTCCAGGCCGGCGCCGGCGAGCTTCTCGCGCACATCGGGCAACTGCAGCGCTTCGTTGAAGGCCTGGTTCAGGCGCGCGATCACCGGCGCGGGCGTGCCGGTTGGCGCGAACACGCCGTACCAGGCGTTCACCTCCACGCCGCTCACGCCTTGTTCCGTCGCGGTCGGCACATCCGGCAGCAAGGGCGAGCGCTTCTTCTCCGTCAGCGCCAGCGGCACCAGCTTGCCACCCTTGATGTGCGGCACCGCGCCACCCAGGCCGGTGAACAGCAGCTTGACCTCGCCGCTGAGCGCGGCGGTGATGGACGGGCCCACGCCCCGGTAGGGCACGTGCATCAGATCGACCTTGGCCGCGCTCTTGAGCATTTCGCCCGCGAAGTGCATCGGCGAGCCATTGCCGGGGCTGCCGTAGGGCAGGCCGGGCGATTTGCGCGCGGCCTCCAGCGCGGCCTTGAGGTTGGTCACGCCCAGCGACGGGTTGGCCACCAGCACCATGGGGGTGGTCGCCGGCGAAATCACCGGCACCAGATCCTTGTGCACGTCCACGCCACCGCCCGCGCCGGCCGGCAGCACGTGGGGCGAGATCGCCATGGTGTTGGGCGTGAGCAGCAGCGTGTGGCCGTCGGCGGCCGAGCGCGCCACCGTGCTGGCGCCCAGCAGCGCACCCGCGCCGGGGCGGTTGTCCACCACCACCGGCTGGCCCAGCTTGGGCGCCATCTTCTCGGCCAGCACGCGCGCGGCCAGGTCGGGGCCGCCGCCAGGCGGGAAGGGCACCACGATGGTGATGGGCTTGCTCGGGAACGTCTGCGCCGCCGCGAAGGGCAGGGCCGAGGCGAGCGCCAGGCCCATCAGGCCCAGGGTGAAGTGGCGTTTCGGGTGGTTCGTCATGGTGTTGTCTCCTGGAAAAAAACGGGGGGTGAATCGCAGGCCCTCAGGCCTGGGCCAGCGGCACGTTCCAGGCGTCGTAGCCGTAGACCCAGTCGGCATTGCCCTGGCCCTTCATCCACTGGTTGCCGCGCGAACCGATCTGGATCTTGGCCGTGCGCTCCTGGCGCGTCTTCTCGTAGCGGCGCAGCGCCTCGATGGCCTGCGCGCGCGTGCCCACACCCGCCAGCGCGCGGCCCAGCACCACCGCGTCCTCGATCGCCATGCCCGCACCCTGCGCCATGAAAGGCAGCATGGGGTGGCACGCATCGCCCAGCAGGGTCACCGTGCCCTGCGACCACTGCGGCAGCGGCTCGCGCTCGTACAGCGCGCTCTTGAGCGTGGTGTCGCACGCATCGAGCAGGGCGCGCGCATCGGCGTGGAAATCCTTGTAGAAGCCGCGCAGCTCGTCCACGTCGCCCGGGCTCGTCCACGACTCCTCGGTCCAGCTCTCCTGCCCGGTGGTGGCAAACACAAACGTCTCCTTGCCCTGGTTGAGCGGGAAGGTGACGATCTGGCTCTGCGGGTTCGGCCCCCACCACTTGGTGAACGCCTCGATCTCGGGCACGTGCTTCACCCGCTCCGTGGGCACCACCGAGCGAAACGACACCACGCCCGTGAAACGCGGGCTCTCTTCACCGAACAGCGCGGTGCGCACGCGCGAGTGGATGCCGTCGGCACCCACCACCACGTCGAAAGTGGCCTCGCCGCCGTCGTGGAACCTCACGGTCACGCCGCCATCGTTCTGGGTCAGCGTGTCGATGCGCTTGTCGAACGCGATCTGCTCGATGGGAAACTGCTCGGCCAGCGCGGCCAGGATGTCGGCGCGGTGGATCGTGACCTGCGGCGCGCCGTACTGCGCTTCGGCGATGTTGCTCATGCCCAGGCGCGAGGTTTCCTTGCCCGTGTCCCAGTCTCGGCTGATGCGGAAAGTGGGCTGCGCGCCCGTGCGGCGGATGGACGCGCCCGCGCCCAGCCCGTCGATGGCGCGCACCACGTTGGGCGTGAGGTTGATGTCCGCCCCCACGCGCGAGAAGCCCTTGGCCTGCTCGAACACCGTCACGTCGTGGCCCTGCTGGCGCAAGGCGATCGCGGCGGCCAGACCGCCCACACCGCCGCCGGCGATACCGATTTTCAAACTGCTCATGGGGCTGCTCCTGCAATGTCGAAGCGTGCATTGTTCAGCGCAGGCCCCCTGCGCTCAACCGCCCGGACGCCCGAAATGGGTACGATTCGTCCATGGATGTCCTCAGCGAAGTGCTCGCCATCTGCCGCGCCGAACGCGCGGTGACGGCCCGGTTCCACCTGTCTGCGCCCTGGGGCTTGCATTCGAACGGTGTGTCTGGCGCGGCCATGATCCGCATGGCGCGCGGCGCACCCTGGTGGGTGGAAGCCGCCGGCGGCGACGGGCCGCTGCGCGTGGAGCCCGGCGACCTCGTCATGATGCCGCTGGGTGCGGCGCACCGCATGGGCAGCGCGCCCGACGCGCCCACCGTGCCCTTTGCCCAACTGCTCACGCAGCGCACGCCCGGCGCGCGCGACGAAGCGCCGCTGGACCTGCGGCACGGCGGCGGCGGCGAAGGCTGCGAGATGTTCAGCGCGCTGCTCTGGTTCTCGGCCTACTGCCGGCACTCCGTGCTCAGCGTGTTGCCGCCGCTCATCCACGTGCGCGCCAACGAACTGCCCACCGCCGTCATCCTGGCCGCCTCCATGGAAACCCTGGTCACCGAAACGCTGGACCAGCGCCCGGGCTGGCGCCTCTCGGCCAGCCGCATGGGCGAGCTGCTGCTCATCAACATCCTGCGCGGCCACCTGCTGCGCGGCGCTGGCCCGGTGGAAGCGAACTGGTGGCGTGGCCTGTCCGACCCGGCCATCGCCCGCGCCATCGCCGCCATGCACCGCGAACCCGCGCGCAGCTGGACGGTGGAGGCCCTGGCGCGCGAAGCCGCCATGTCGCGCTCGCGCTTCAGCGATCGCTTCAAAGCCCTGGTGGGCGACACGCCCATGGGCTACCTCGGCGGCCACCGCATGGCGCTCGCGGCCGAGCAACTCGAAGCCGGGCACCTGCCGCTGGCCCAGGTCGCGCAGGACGCCGGGTACGAGTCCGACAAGGTTTTCGCGCGCGCCTTCCGCCGCTGGTCAGGCCTGTCGCCCACCGCCTACGCCAGGCGCGAAGTGGCGCGGCGCACCGCCATGACCGATCCGCACACCGCCTCGGGCGGGCACTGAGCTCAGCGCTGCGCCACCTTGCCCCGCGTGCGCCGGGCCGGCGCGGCCTTCTCCGTCAACGGATCGGCCTGCAGGCCGCCCACGACAAAGCGCACCAGGTATTGCGCGGCGTCCTCGATCGGCGGCGCGGTGAACGCCGCGCCCAGCAGCGTCAGGATGCGGTCGTGCGCGTTGTGCGCGTAGAAGAAGGCACCGAAGAGAAACACCATGCGCCAGTAGAACTCCCTGTCGTCGATGTGCGTGCAGCGCCGGTGCAGCTCCTGCATGAACTCCTTGGCGAACCCATCGACGATCGAACCCATCGCCTCGCGCACCTCGGGTGAAGGATCGGCCAGCATGCGGCCATAGAAACTGCGGAACGTGTCGCGCTGCTCCGGCGTGGCACCCGTCACCCGCAGCGAAGGCTCCATGGCCGCGAGAAGAAGCGTCTCCAGAGGGGCCTGGCTCTCCACCGCAGACGACAGCCGCGCCATCCGCTCCGACATGATCGGGCCCAGCCGCCGCTCCAGCACGGCGCGACACAGCACCTGCTTCGAACCCCAGTAGTAGTGAAACATGCCCAGGTTGACCCCGGCAGCCTCCGCGATCTGCCGGATGCTCGTGCCGCCATAGCCCTGGGCCGCGAACAACTCCTCCGCCGCATCCAGGATCAGCGCCTGCGTATTCGGGCGTTCGGATTCGCTCACGGCCTCGGCGCGTGGGCGTTTGACGGTCGGACTCAATTTCCTGCTGGCCATGTGCTCTCCCGCGCTCGCCGCCGAGCGCTCCAATCGGTCCGGCCATTGTGCCTGTTGACATCGAGTCATACGTGCGTATAAACTCAAATTACACGGACGTATAAACATGAAACTCATCGACCTCAGCACCCTCCTTGACCCCCTGGACCGAGACCTGCTGCCCCCGGCGCTGAGCGCCGCGGCCGGTGTGGTCGCGCCCAAGATCGACTACCAGCGCCCCGACGAAGCCGAAGGCAAAGACCGCTTCTGCGCGTTCTTCGGCTGCACCCACGACGACCTTCCTGACGGCGAGGGCTGGGGTTCGGAGGTGCTGAGCGACATGTCCTCGCACTGCGGCACCCACGTGGACGCGCCCATGCACAGCGGTTCGCGCTGTGCGGGCCAGCCGGCCCGCACCATCGATCAGATCGCCCTGGACGAGCTCTACTGCCCCGGCGTCGTGCTCGACCTGCGCGCCATGGTGCAGCCCTGCGGCGCGATCACCCCCGAGATGCTGAACGAGGCGATGGACGCCATCGGCGTGATCGACATCGCCGGCCACGCCGTGCTGCTTCGCACCGGGCAGGAGCGCTTTGCCATCGGCGAACCCGGCTTCTTCCAGTACCCCGGCATGACGCGCGAAAGCACGCTGCATCTCACCGGCCTGGGCGCCAAGGTGCTGGGCACCGACGCCATCGGCTGGGACCGGCCGTTTCCCACCATGGCCGCGGACTTCCACCGCACCGGCGACCGCCGCTACCTCTGGGACGCGCACAAAGCCATCACCGAGCGCGAGGCCTTCATCGTCCAGCAGCTCTGCAACCTCGGCGCGCTGCCCGTCAGCGGCTTTCACGTCGGCTTCTTTCCCATCAAACTGGCGCGCACCAGTGCCGCGCCGGCCCGGGCCGTGGCCTTTGTTTCCGAACATCCGGAGGTGCTGTGAAACTCGTCACCTACCGTACGGCGTCTGCGCCCAAGCCCCGGCTGGGCCTTCTTCAAGCCGATGGCGCCGTGCTGTGCCTGAGCTCCCTGCACGCGGGCGACGCCCGCTTTGCCTCCATGGCCGCGTTCATTGCAGGGGGTGAGGCAGCGCTCGCGCAGGCTCGCCGCGATGCGCAGGCACACCGGCCCGGTGGCGCGCACGAGGTGCCCGCCGGCCGCAGCATATTGCTCACCCCGTTGCAGCGGCCGCCCCTCATGCGCGACTGGGGCACGATGACCGCGCACCCCCGGTTCTTCCTGGAGATGCGCGCGCGCCAGCGCGCGCAGGCCAGCCCCGACCCGGCAGCCGCCCTGGAGGCCGCGCGCCAGGAAGGGCAGATGGACCTGCCCGCCAACTGGTTCACCGTGCCGCGCTTCTACACCGCCAACCCCCTTAACCTCGCCGGCCCCGGCCAGGCCATCGAATGGCCGGCCTTCGCCCAGACGCTCGACTACGAGCTGGAGCTGGCCGTCGTCCTGGGCCGCAGCGGCAAAGACATCCCCCGCGACCAGGCCCGCGACTTCATTCTGGGCGTGACCCTGTTCAACGACTTCACCGCCCGAGACGTGCAGGCCGCCGAAGGCCAGCCCGCCGGCAAGAGCAAGGACTTCGACGGCGCCTACGCGCTCGGGCCTTGCATCGTCACGCTCGACGAGCTGCCCGACCTCTACCAGCTGCAAGTGACCTCGCGCATCAACGGCGAGACACAAACCGTGGACAGCACCGCGAGCATGGAAATCGGCTTTGAGGACCTGATCGCCTACGCCAGCCGGTCCTGCACCCTGCACGCGGGCGAAGTGTTTGCCTCGGGCACCTTCGCGCGCGGCTGCGGTGTGGAGACCGGGCGCCTGCTGCGCCCCGGCGACCGCATCGACCTGGAGGCCGAGCACATCGGCGTGCTGGACAACACGATCGTGCCGCCCGGTGCCGGAGACAGCGCATGAGCGGCGCGGCCTACATCGTCGGCGTGGGCATGACGCCCACCGGCAAGTTCCCCGACCGCACCTTGCACCAGCTCACCGCCACCGCCGTGCGCGCCGCGCTCGCCGATGCCGGCGCCACCGCCAGGCAGGTGGACACAGCCTTCTTCTCCAACGTGGCCGCGTCCTACCTGCAGGGCCAGCACATGGTGGCAGGGCAGGTCGTCCTGCGCGACCTGGGCATCACCGGCGTGCCCATCGTCAACGTCGAGAACGCTTGCGCCAGCGCCTCCACCGCCTTCTGGCTCGCGTGCCAGAGCGTGCGATCGGGCAGCGCCGACGTGGCGCTCGCCGTCGGCGCGGAAAAACTCTTCGATGCCGACCGCAGCAAGTCGTTCGAGATCTTTGGCGGCGGGTTCGACGTCACCCGGCACCACGAGCTGCAGGCCTACCTCGCGCGCCTGAACCAGGCCGCCGGCGTCGCGCCCGCGCAGGCGGCGGCGTCCGAGAGAAGCATCTTCATGGACATCTACGCCGCGCTGGCCGCGAACCACATGCAGCGCCACGGCCTCACGCAACGGCAACTGGCCATCGTGGCCTCCAAAAACCACGCGCATTCGGTCCACAACCCGCTCGCCCAGCACCGCCGCGCCTGGTCGGTCGACGAGGTGCTGGCGGGCCGCGCCATCGCCTATCCGCTCACGCTGCCCATGTGCGCCCCCATCGGAGACGGCGCGGCCGCCGT
>NZ_JAHCKK010000134.1 GCF_026125825.1 Hydrogenophaga sp.
CCATGTACGCCCGCATCCAGCTGTTCGCCACCCGGGTCTCCGGCCCGGTGTTCGTGGCGGGCATGCAGTTCTGGCAGCTGGGCGAGTCCCACTACTGGGGCCACAACGCGATCATCCGCGTCGAGCCATTCATGAAGCATTGCGCGCTGGCGCCGATCAAGGGCACGGGCGGTATGTCGGGCGGCATCATGTCGCACGACTTCGTGGAAGCAGCGCTGATGCGCCGCGCCGGCTACCACGTGTGGCTGGTCTCCGACCTGACCGGCAGCTACGAGCAGCAGCCTCCCGACCTGCTGAGCGAGCTGCAACGCGACCGCCGCTGGTGCCAGGGCAACCTGCAGAACTCGCGCCTGATGGCCGAGCCCGGTATCCACCGCGTGCACCGCACCATGTTCGCCATCGGCGCCATGTCCTACCTTTCGGCCCCGCTGTGGCTGGCCTTCCTGTCCATCGGCACCGCGCTGTGGGCGGCCGATTCCAGCGCGATCCCGAGCTGGCAGGCCGTACCGGAGGAGCTTCGCGCGCTGTGGATGTGGACGCTGACCATGCTCTTCATGCCACGCGTGCTGGGCCTGCTCGCGGTGTTCATGAAAGGTGAGCAGAAGTCCTTCGGCGGGACCGTGGGTCTGCTGGGCAGCTCGGCCGTGGAAACGGTGCTGGCCCTGATGCAGGCGCCCATCCGCATGCTGGCGCACTCGCTGTTCGTGCTGGTGGCGATCACCGGCCTGAAGCTGGAATGGAAGTCGCCCCCGCGCGAAGCGGCAGGCGTGACCTGGCGCGACGCCGTGGCCCGGCTCGCTCCCATGACCCTGGTGATCGGCCTGCTGGCCGTGGGTGTGGCCGCGATCAACGCCAATGCACTGATCTGGCTGGCGCCGGTGGCCATGCCCCTGCTGCTGGCGGTGCCGCTGACGGTGGCCACCAGCCACGTGGACCTGGGTGCCTGGATGCGCTCGCGCGGCGTGCTGCTGATTCCCGAAGAATCGTGGTCGCCGGCGGTGCTGCGCCGCGCCTGGCGCCACGCCAGCCGCTTTGGCCTGCCGCACGCGGCCTGACCCGCCTGCCTGCCCCCCCTCCAACGCGCCGCTCTTGCGGCGCGTTGTCGTTTCAGCGCACGACTCTGTAGTTCGCCGGCACGAAGCGGTAGCCCTTCCCTTCGCGACGCAGGTGACCGATGCCAGGGAACGAGAGGTGGGCAGCCGCCACCCAGTAGCCGTTCTTCGCCGCGTCCGCGTACGCCTTCTGGCGCTGTGCGGCGGCGGCCTTGCTGTCGGTGTCGAAGGCGATGGTGACCGCAGGGTTGGCGAACTGCACCGCCGCGACGTGCATCAGATCGCCCCACAGCACCAGCTTCTGGCCCTTGCTCTCCACCACGTAGGTGCTGTGGCCGGGCGTGTGGCCGGGTGAGGCCTGGGCCCGGATGCCGGGCACGAGTTCGGTGTTGCCGTTGAAGGGTTTGAACTTGCCGGCGCTGCTGTAGGGGTTGAGCGAGGCCATCGCGCCCTGGAAGAAACCTTTGGCGTCGGCCGGGGCTTTTTCCATCTGAGCTTGACTGAGCCAGAAGTCGGCGTCGTGCTGGTCGGCGTGAACGGTGGCGTTGGGGAAAGCGCGCTGCTCACCCGCCATGAGGCCCCCGACGTGATCGGGGTGCATGTGGGTGATGATGACCGCGTCCACCTGTTCGGGCTGGTAGCCGGCGGCTTTGAGGTTGCCAATGAGTTTGCCGAGGGTGGGACCGAACAGGCCGGCGGCGCCGGCGTCCACCAGCACGAGCTGGCTGCCCGTGTTGATGAGGTAGGCATTGACCGAGGTTTCGACCGGGGCCTTGAGGAAGGACTGCTTGAGCGCGCTCGTGACCTTGCCTGGCTGGGTGTTGGTGAGCAGCTTGTCGACCGGCAAGTCCACCGTGCCGTCGGACAGGGCGGTGATCTCGAAGTCGCCCAGCATCATGCGGTAGTAGCCCGGCGCCGAGGTCTTGACCATGGGCGCTCCGGCTTGAGCGGTTGCCGCCCCTAGGGCCAGGGCCATGGCGAGGGAGGTTTTCTGCAGCCAGCGATGGGGGTTCATGGGCCTTATCTCCACTTGGGTTGATGGGATTTGTGAGGATACGGCTTGTTTCTGTTTCGCGCCTGCGGGTGGGCAAGGTCGGGTGGTCCGGTCATGCTGGCGCCGGCTGCTCGCGGGCGGCTGCATGTGCAGGCAGGTACCACTTCGTCAACACCGGACGGGCCCGCCCGCTTTTGTGGCAACCGCGAATGGGGCCGGCGCCCTCATGCCCAAACCACCCGCCCCCGACGAGATGGCGGCGTGCCAAGCTGGGTGTGCCTACGTTGTGTCGCAGGACGGTGGTGGCGTCCGAATGCGCAGGCCCCCATTCGCGGTTGCCACAGAGGCGGCGCGCAGGCCAAGGCGTTGACGAAGGGATAGAGGCGGGCCCAGGCAGACGCCCGCGAGCAGGGCCGGAGCATTCGGATCCCGCCACTGGCCTGACGCGAGGTAGGCGCCAGAAAGAAACCTCAAGAAGAGGACCGACGAGAAACCAGCCAGCCCCCCAGCTGATTCACCACCAGCCCCAACAGCACCGCCCCCGTCCCCAGCCACTGCTGGAACAAGGGAAGCTCATCGAAGAACACCCAGGCAGCCCACAAACCCACCACAGGCACCAGGAGGGAAAACGGCGTCACGCGCCCCGCCGGATGGCGCTTGAGCAACTGCGTCCACAGTGTGTAGGCCAACAAAGTCGCCAGCCACGCCAGAAACAGCACCGCCAACACCGCCGACCCACTCAGGCCCGCTACCTGCGCCCCCACCCCCGAAACCCCGTCCATCCACAGCGCCAGCCCCAAAAACGGCACGATGGGAAACACACTGCTCCAGACGATAAAAGGAAAGGGGTCGTAATCCGCCACCCGGCTTGCCAGCCGCGCCACCAGATTCGACACCGCCCACATGAACGCCGCCGACAGCGTCAGCACAAAGCCCGCCAGCGTCATCTGCCCCGGTCCCTCCCCGTGCGCCGTCGCGATCAACACCAAGCCACCCAAGGCCACCAGCAAACCCAGCCCCTGCGACCACCTCGCCCGCTCCCCCAGGACCGGCACCGCCAGCAGCAGCGTGAAGAACGCCTGCGTCTGCATCACCACCGACGCCATGCCCGCCGTCATGCCCATCTGCAAACCCAGGAACAGAAAACCGAACTGCCCCAGCCCCTGCGCCAGACCGTAGGCCACCACATAGCGCCACGGCAGCTTCGGGAACTGCACGAACAGAACAAACGGCAAGGCCGCAGCGGCAAAACGCAGGGCGCCCAAGAGCATCGGACCAATGCCCTGCAGGCCGATCTTCATCACCACGAAGTTCAAGCCCCAGATCACCACCACCGCGAGCGCGCGCAGCAGGTCGCCGCGCGAAAGAGGCAAGGGGTTCACGCGGTCACTTTCACGGGTCGTCCCTGTGCACTGCGCGCCGCCACGAAGGCCTCGAACGCCTGAGCGCTGGTCTTGCGCGGCGCGTAGCCAAAACGCTGCTTGAGCGCGGTGTTGAGCAACACCGGCCGGTACCGCAGGAAATCGAGCTGCTCCGGGCCATAGCGGCTCACGCCCAGGAAACTGCCCACGCGCAGCAGGGTGCGCAGCAGGCCCGCCGGCAGCACGCGCGGCTTCTTGCCCAGGCGCGCGGCAATCTCGCGGATGGTCAGCGCGCCGTCACCGGCCAAGTTGTAGCAGCCTGGCACGGCCTCACCGCTGAGCGCGTGCACGATCGCGCCGGTCACGTCCTCGTCCCAGACGAACACGAAGGGGCTGTCGCTGCCGGCGATCGCGATCAGGCGCGGTTTCTCGAACAGCGCCGTGATCTGGTTGTCCACCCGCTCGCCCAGGATGGTGCCGATGCGAAGCACCGTCTGGCGCAACGCCGGGTGGGCCGCGCGCGTCTGGGCGAGCATCTCTTCCACCAGGCGCTTGTGGTGCGCGTACGCGAACACCTCGTTGCCGCGCAGGGCGTGCTCTTCGGTGAGCCAGGCCGGGTTGTCCGCGTGGTAGCCATAGGCCGCGCCGCTGGACGAGACCACGAGGTGGGCCACGCCATGGGCAAGGCAGGCCTGGATCACGTTGCGCGTGCCTCCCACGTCGACCGAGTGCTCGAAGGCCCGGCTCGACCCCTTCCCAGGCGTGACGATGGAGGCCAGGTGCACCACGGTGTCGATGCCGTGCGCCTCCACCGTGGCGGCCAGCGCGCGGTCGCGCACGTCTTCCACCACGTAGGCCACACGGGGCGAGCGGCGCGCAACCGGCACCTCGCGCACGTCCACGGCCACCAGGTGTTCGATGTGTGGCTCGCGCGCCAGGGCCTCGATCAGCCCGCGCCCGAGGAAACCATCGGCGCCCGTCACCAGCACGCGCCGGGCGGCCGGCGCCTTGTCCATGGCCGCGCTCATGGCTTGCCGGCGTCTGGCACGCCACCCTGCAGCGGCCTTCGCGCCCACCAGCCCGCCAGGACCAGGCCGGCGATGATGTCCCAGAAGCCCCAGACGCCGGCCACCACGGCCATGCCGCCCAGCCCACCGAAGAAGCTGAAGATGATGACCAGTCCCAGGCCCGCGTTGCGGATACCGACCTCGATGGACAGCGCGCGGCGGTCGTAGTCGGGCAGGCCGGCAGCGCGCGCGATGGCATAGCCGGTGCCGAACGCCAATGCGTCGTGGATCACCACGGCCAGCAGCACCAGGCCGACGTAGTCGAGGAAGTAGCGCCAGTTGCCCGCAATGGCGCCGACGATGAAGGCGATGAGCGCGAGGAAACTGAGGATGCGCAACGGCTTCTTGAAGCGCGTGGTCCAGTTCGGGAAGCGGTGTGCGCACCAGATGCCCAGCACAAAGGGCGCGCCGATGATGAGCAGGATGTGGCCGAACATTTCCAGCGGGTCCAGCGCGATGGTCTTGAGCAGGGGCGCGGCGCTGGGGTGGATGCCGCCCCAGAACGCGAAGTTCAGCGGCATGGCCACAATGGCGATGGCATTGGACACCGCCGTCATCGAGACGCTGAGCGCGACGTTGCCGTTGGCCCGGTGCGTGAGGATGTTGCTCACGTTGCCCGGCGGGCAGCAGGCCACCAGGATCATGCCCAGTGCAATGCTGGGGCCCGGCTGCAGCAGCAGCGTGAGCACATAGGTGATGGCCGGCAGCGCGATGAACTGCGCGACGATGCCCACCGTGAAGGCCAGCGGCATGCGCATGATGCGGCGGAAGTCATCGAGGCGCGTGTCCAGTGCGATGCCGAACATGAGGAAGGCCAGCACCGCATTGAGCACGGCCAGCGAGGCCGGGTTGAAGTTCAGGCGGATTTCGTCCACGGGCAGCATGCGGGTCTCCTGTGTTTGTTGTGTTGTTGTGTTTGTTGTGTCTGTGGTCTCGCCCGATTCAGGCCAGGGCCTCGGCCGCCTGGCGCACGGCTCGGCGGTAGACGTCCTTGTTCACGTAGTAGGCCATGCGCTCGAGCTGCAGGTACTTGTAGCCGCCAGAAAGATCGGGCGGTGGTCCCGCCTTCGCGGTGCGCAACGCGGCGGCGCTGGCCTTGCCTTCGTCCAGTCCCTTGAAATAGCGCGCCACCAGCTCGGCTTGCTCGTAGCGTCCCTGCCATCCCAGGCCGCTGGCCTCGACCATGCCGAGCACGGCCAGGCGGTCAAAGCGCGGCGCCAAGATGTTGAGGTAAAGCCGCGGCGCCATGCCTTGCCAGTTGAGCAACGCCGGGTCCAGGAAGGGGTAGTGCAGCTTGTAGCCGGTGGCCGCGAGCACCAGGTCGTAGTCGCCCTGGCCACCGTCCTTGAAATGCACGGTGTGGCCGTCAAAGCGCGCGATGTCGGCGCGCACGCCCACGTCGCCATGGCCGATGTGGTACAGGATGAGCGAGTTCACCACGGGGTGCGACTCGTACATCCTGTAGGCGGGCTTGGGGAAACCGAAACGCACCGGGTCGCCGGTGAACCACTTCAGGATGGTGCTGTCGATCCTCTGCTTGAGCCAGGGCGGCAGGCGGACCTTGCCGCCGATGGTGTCGGCCGGCTTGCCGAACACGTACTTGGGCACGAAGTAATAGCCGCGCCGCACCGAGATGTCCACGCTGCGCGCCTGGTGCACGGCATCGACGGCGATGTCGCAGCCCGAGTTGCCCGCCCCCACGATGAGCACGCGCTTGTGGCGGAACTGGTCGGCGCTCTTGTAGGCCGAGGTGTGCAGCAGTTCGCCGGCGAAGTGGCCTTCGAAACGCGGCATGTTGGGCTCGGCCAGGGTGCCATTGGCCACCACCACGCCCTTGTAGTCGGCGGCGGTCTGCAGGCCGTCCGCGTCTTCCAGGGTGACGCGCCACAGCGTGTCGGGTGCATCGCTCACTGGCACCACACTGCGCACGCGCACGCCGAAACGGTAGTGTTCGCGCAGCCGGAAGTGGTCGGCAAAGGCGCTGAAGTACTCCAGCAGCTCGCGGTGGCTCGGGTAGTCGGCCACGCGATCGGCCATGGGGAATTCGCTGAACTCCGTCATGCGCTTGCTGGAGATCAGGTGCGCCGACTCGTACACCGTCGAGCGTGGGTTGTGGATGTTCCACAGACCGCCGACGTCGGTGTGGGCCTCGAAGCCCTGGAAGGGGATGCCGTGTTTCTGCAGGCAGCGCGCACCGGCCAGGCCCGAAGGGCCGGCGCCGATGAGCGCGATCTGATCTTGTGTTGAAGTGGTCATGATGGAGCGAAGTTCAGGGTGCCGACGCCGCCCCTTGGAGCGGCTCGCGCACAGCGCAGCAAGGGTGCTTTCATTTCAGGCCGGGGATGTCGGTGGAACCGGGCTCGCCGGCGCGCGGTTTGCGCGGCTGGCCAAGCAGGATGCGGTCGTGCAGGCGCGCGGGCAGCAGGCCCAGCGCGTGGGAGAGCCAGCCGATGCGCCGGGGCAGCACGATGTGTTCGGTGCCGGCGGCCACCCCCGCGAGCAGGCGGCGCGCGGCTTCGTCGGCTTCGAGCAGGCCGGGCATGGCGAAGCGGTTGCCGGCCGTGAGCGCGGTGCGCAGGTAGCCCGGGCTGATGGTGTGCACGCGCAGCGCGGTGGGGCGCAGTTCGGCACGCAGGCTTTGCAGGTAAGCGATCAGGCCGGCCTTGCTCGCACAGTAGGCGCCATTGCCCGGCAGGCCGCGCCAGCCCGCCAGGCTGGCCACACCCACCAGCGCGCCGCGCCGGCCGCTGTCGCGCATGGGCGCCAGAAAGGGCTGAAAGGTGGTGGCCACGCCCAGCAGGTTGATCTCCAGCATGCGGCGCATCACCGCGAGGTCGCCAGCCTGCGCGGTGTCGAAGCCGCCGGCCACACCGGCATTGGCGATCACCAGGTCAGGCGCGCCGAAACGGCCCATCCAGTCCGCCGCCATGGCCTGCATCGCTGCCGCATCCGATACATCGGGCTGGTAGATCGCGCAACGCGTCGGCGCAAGCGCGGCCAGGGCCTCCAGCGCGGGACGCTGCAGGCCGACCAAAGCCACGCACGCGTCAGCAGCGATGAGCTCGCGCGCCAGTGCCTGGCCCAGCCCACCGCAGGCACCGGTCACCACGGCGTTGTGAAAGCTTGGCGTCGTCTTCAACCACCCATCTCCTCGAAGTTGTGCCCGCAATGTAGGGGCCTCTAGAATTCGTCTCGAAATAATTTATGGATTCGTCTCATTTTTCGAGATATGAACATCGAAACCGACAGCAGCCCCGGTCTGCGGCTGATGGAGCTGCTGGACCTGCTCACGCGCCACGCCCATCCCATGGCCCTGCCTGAGGTGGTGGCACTGACTGGATGGCCCAAGCCCACGGTGCATCGCATGCTCGCACAATTGGAGCAAGGCGGCTGGCTGGTGCGCGAACCCGATGGCCGGCGCTATGCGATGGCCACGCGCCTGCTGCGCATGGCCGAGGCCGCGCTGAGCAACAGCACCCAGCAGGGCGTGCGCCACGCCGTGCTGCGCCAATTGGTGGCCGAGGTGGGTGAGAGCTGCAACCTCACCGCGCTGTCGGGCGCCGAGGTGGTCTATCTGGACCGAGTCGAGTCGGCGTTTCCGTTGCGGCTGGAGTTGCGCCCCGGCACGCGTGTGCCGGCGCATTGTTCGGCCAGCGGCAAACTGTTCCTGGCCTGGATGGACGCGCGCCAGCGCCGCGCCGTGCTCGACGGGCTGGTGCTCACCCGCTACACCGCCAACACGTTGACGCAGCGCGAGGCCCTCGAAGCGGAACTGGAAGCGATCCGGCGCGACGGCCATGCCGTGGATGCCGAGGAGTTTGTCGAAGGCCTGGTGTGCGTGGCGGTGCCGGTG
>NZ_JAHCKK010000135.1 GCF_026125825.1 Hydrogenophaga sp.
GGCGGCGGCCGGTCAGGCCGTCAAGCCGGAAGAACCGAAAGAGCTCCCCAGCAACCTGCCATGAAGCTCGAAGGCTCCTGCCACTGTGGCCGGGTGACGTTCTCGGTCGACTCGGCCGAGCCCGTGCCCTTCATGCGCTGCTACTGCTCGATCTGCCGCAAGACAGCCGGCACCGGCGGCTACGCCATCAACCTGGGCGCCGACCACCGCACCCTGAAGGTCAAGGGCAAGCGCCACCTGCGCGTCTACCAGGCCACCCTCCGCGACGGCGACGAGGTGGTGCGCCACAGCACCGGCCAGCGGCACTTCTGCGGTGTCTGCGGCACCGCCCTCTGGCTGTACGACCCGAGCTGGCCCGACCTGGTGCACCCGCACGCGGGCGCCATCGACACGCCCCTGCCCGTGCCGCCCTCGAACGTGCACATCATGCTGGGCTCCAAGGCCCCATGGGTTCGCGTGGAGGGCCGCCGCGGCGACCCGCGTTTTGACGAATACCCCGACTTCTCGCTCAAGGACTGGCACCGCCAGCACGTGGGCAAAGCGCCGTCAGACTGAAGCCTCGGGGGCGTTGCTCATCTGCTGATCGAGGCGCTTCTCGGTGTCCAGCAGGCCCATCAGGCCCAGGGCCCCGGTGGACAGGCCGAGGTAGATCAGCGCGTCCCAGGGCGACTGGTTCTGCCCCAGCGCCACCGCCAGATGAAGGATGGAGGCGATGGCCGCCATGCCGGCGACAGTGATCACACACAGCTTGAAAAACTCTTTCATCACCATCTCCTTGAATCAACGGTAACGGGCCGTGACAGCAGGAAGCAAGTGTGAATTTGAAGTGGTTTGCGCCGTGTAGGAAGACCAAAAATGCGTGTGTAGGAGGCGTCCCACACAGGGGAAGCCCCGCTGGGCGCGGGGGCGGGCGGCCCGATGGCTCAGGCCGCGAGCATCCAGCGCGGCGGGCTCGAGGGCCTGGAGGCCAGCGGGGCGCTGTGCTCTTCGCTCGAAGCCAGCTGCACCACGCGCAACCCCTCGGGCAGGCGGGAAGAAGAGCGGGGGTAGAGGTACGGGCACTCGTCGAGCCACAGGTCGGGCTGGTGCTGCAGGTTCTTCACGCAGCTGTTGAAGATCAGCCCTTCGGCAAAGCCAGGATGGTCACCAAAAATCTTGTAGGTAAACACGAAAGCACTCCCAGAAGCAATTGAACGAGGGATGGATCGCATGCACTTGAAACTTCCTTCGCACATGCTGCCACCGTTGCGCGGCAAGAATATGACGGCTGGCGCGATCGCTTTGTAGGAGTTGTGGCAATTTTCACGAGGGACAACGGGAAGCGGCGAACGGCAATGGCGGCTTGTGCCGATGTGCAGCGCCGCCCTTGCCGCCTGAGTGGGCGCTGAGGGCGGGCTGCTCAACGGCCGCCTTGCTCTCCCAGCTCCATCGGAAAGTTCTCCGCCAGATAAGCCTCCCCCCGCTCCAGCACAAAGTACCGGAACGCCTCGGCCGCCGGTGACAGCAGCTTGGACTGCGTGTGCACCACGTTCCAGGCGCGCACCACCGGCGCGCCTTCCACGTCCAGCACGGCCAGGAGCTTGTTGCTCAGCTCCAGGCCGATGGTGTGCAGCGACAGAAAGCTCAGGCCCATGCCGGCCATCACGGCCTGCTTGATGGTTTCGTTGCTCGCCATTTCCATGATCACGCGCAGCTCCACGTGCTCGTCGGCCAGAAACTTCTCCAGCGCCGCGCGCGTGCCCGAGCCCTGCTCGCGAACGATGAAGTCGTACTCGCGCAGCAGCGCCGCGGGCACGTGGCCCGCCTGCGCCAGCGGGTGGTCCACCGGCGCCACAAACACGTGCGGGTGCGCCGCGAAGGGCTCGGCGCGCGTGGCCAGCTCCTTGGGCGGGCGGCCCATGATGGCAATGTCCACCTCGTTGGCGTGCAGCATCTTCACCAGCTGCTCGCGGTTGCTCACCGCCAGGCGGATGTCGATGCTGCCGTGCTCGCGCCGGAACTCGGCCAGCAGGTGCGGCAGGAAGTACTTGGCCGTGCTCACCATGCCGATCACCAGCGTGCCGGTCTCCAGCTTCTGCAGCCGCGCGGCGGCGTCTTCCGCGTCCTTGAGCGTGGCCAGCACCTTTCTCGCGTAGACCAGCATGTACTCGCCCACGGTGGTCAGCGCCACCTTGCGGCCGTTGCGCTCGAACAGCGGCATGCCCACGTGCCCTTCCAGCTCCTTGACCTGCATGGTCACCGCCGGCGGCGTGAGGTGCAGCACCTGCGCCGCCCGCGCAAAGCTGAGGTGGCGCGCGACCTCGCTGAACACCCGCAGCTGCCGAAAGGTGGCGTTCTTCATTCAGCAATTCCTTAATCGAACTTCCAGAAATCGTGAATTTACTTTATTCAAACTGAAATCTACAGTCCGCTCCACCCCAGACAAACCCCACTTTTGGAGCCAACGATGAGCAACGCCCCCACTGGATCAACCGAGATCACCGACGCCAAGAAGCGCTACAGCGCGGGCGTGCTCAAGTACCGGCAGATGGGTTACTGGATGCCCGACTACGTGCCCAAGGACACGGACACGCTGTGCCTCTTCCGCATCACGCCGCAGGACGGGGTGGACCCCGAGGAAGCCGCCGCCGCCGTGGCCGGCGAGTCCAGCACCGCCACCTGGACGGTGGTGTGGACCGACCGCCTCACCGCCTGCGACAGCTACCGCGCCAAGGCCTACAAGGTCGAGCCCGTGCCCAACCGCGCGGGCGAGTACTTCGCCTGGGTGGCCTACGACCTGATCCTGTTCGAGGAAGGCTCCATCGCCAACATGACGGCGAGCCTGATCGGCAACGTCTTCAGCTTCAAGCCGCTGAAGGCCGCGCGGCTGGAAGACATCCGCATCCCGGTCGCCTACGTGAAGACCTTCAAGGGCCCGCCCACCGGCCTGGTGGTCGAGCGCGAGCGCCTGGACAAGTTCGGCCGCCCCTTGCTGGGCGCCACCACCAAGCCCAAGCTCGGCCTGTCGGGCCGCAACTACGGCCGCGTGGTTTACGAGGGCCTCAAGGGCGGGCTGGACTTCATGAAGGACGACGAGAACATCAACAGCCAGCCCTTCATGCACTGGCGCGACCGCTTCCTGTTCGTGATGGACGCGGTCAACAAAGCCAGCGCCGAGACCGGTGAAGTCAAGGGCAGCTACCTGAACGTGACCGCCGCCACCATGGAAGACATGTACGAGCGCGCCGAGTTCGCCAGGGACCTGGGCTCGGTGATCGTGATGGTGGACCTGGTGATCGGCTACACCGCCATCCAGAGCATGGCGAACTGGTGCCGCAAGAACGACATGATCATGCACATGCACCGCGCGGGCCACGGCACCTACACGCGGCAAAAGAACCACGGCGTGAGCTTCCGCGTGATCGCCAAGTGGCTGCGCCTGGCCGGCTGCGACCACCTGCACACCGGCACCGCCGTGGGCAAGCTCGAAGGCGACCCGCTCACCGTGCAGGGCTACTACAACGTCTGCCGCGACAGCTACACCAAGACCGACCTGCCGCGCGGCCTGTACTTCGACCAGGACTGGGCCGACCTCAAGAAGGTCATGCCCGTGGCCTCGGGCGGCATCCACGCGGGCCAGATGCACCAGCTCATCGAGCTCTTTGGCGACGACGTGGTGCTGCAGTTCGGCGGCGGCACCATCGGCCACCCCATGGGCATCCAGGCCGGCGCGGTGGCCAACCGCGTGGCGCTCGAAGCCATGGTCAAGGCGCGCAACGAAGGGCGCGACCTGCTGCAGGAAGGCCCGTCCATCCTCAAGCAGGCCGCGCAGCACTGCAGCCCGCTCAAGGCCGCGCTCGATACCTGGGGCGAGATCAGCTTCAACTACCAGAGCACCGACAGCAGCGACTACGTGGCCACGCCAGTGGCGGCGTGAACGCCGCACCGCCTGCGCCGCTGCTTGCCTGCCCCTTCGGAAATTTTTTGGAGTTCTCACCATGATGACCAACCCCACCGGCCGCATCACGCAAGGCCAGTTCAGCTTCCTGCCCGACCTCACGGACCAGGAGATCACCGCGCAGATCGAGTACGGCCTGCGCAAGGGCTACGCCTGGAGCGTGGAATACACCGACGACCCGCACCCGCGCAACACCTACTGGTCGATGTACGGCAACCCCTTGTTCGACCTGCACGACGCCGCTGGCGTGCTGCAGGAGCTGCAGGCCTGCCGCAAAGCCTTTCCGCGCCACTACATCCGCATGATGGCGTTCGACTCGACGCGCAACGTCGAGACCATCGCCATGAGCTTCATCGTCAACCGCCCGGCCAGCGAACCCGGCTTCATGCTGGAGCGCCAGGAGGTCAACGGCCGCAGCCTGCGCTACACCACGCGCGGCTACGGCGCGGTGCAGCCCGAAGGTGAACGCTACCGCGACACCGCCGCCTGAGCGCTCGGGAGCGCGCCGCCATGTCGTACCTCATTCCCGGCAGCACGCCGCCCCCCACCGATGCCGCCGTGACCACCGCGGCGGCACCGGCACCGGCCACGCCGCCCGCGCGCTCGGTCGGCGCGGTGCTGGCCGACACCCAGGTCGAGGCCGTGCTGCGGGAGCTGGACGACGAGCTCGTGGGCCTGGCGCCCGTCAAGGCGCGCGTGCGCGACATCGCCGCGCTGCTCGTCATCGACAAGCTGCGCACCCACCTGGGCCTGCCGTCGCAGCCGCCCAGCCTGCACATGTGCTTCTCCGGCAACCCCGGCACCGGCAAGACCACCGTGGCCCTGCGCATGGCGCAGATCCTTCACCGCCTGGGCTATGTGCGCAAAGGCCACCTCGTGGCCGTCACGCGCGACGACCTGGTCGGCCAGTACATCGGCCACACCGCGCCCAAGACGCGCGAGGTGCTCAAGCGCGCCATGGGCGGCGTGCTCTTCATCGACGAGGCCTACTACCTCTACCGCCCCGAGAACGAGCGCGACTACGGCCAGGAAGCCATCGAGATCCTGCTGCAGGTGATGGAGAACCACCGCGACGACCTGGTGGTCATCCTCGCCGGCTACGAGGACCGCATGAACACCTTCTTCCAGTCCAACCCCGGCATGCGCTCGCGCATCGCCCACCACCTCTCTTTCCCCGACTACAGCGCCGACGAGCTGATGCAGATCTCGCGCCAGATGCTGGCCGAGCAGAACTACCGCTTCAGCCCCGAGGCCGCCGAGGCCTTCGAGCGCTACCTGGGCCTGCGCCTGCAGCAGCCGCACTTCGCCAACGCGCGCAGCGTGCGCAACGCGCTGGACCGCGCGCGCCTGCGCCAGGCCAGCCGCCTGTTTGCGCAGCCGCAGCGCGAGCTCACCGCCGAAGAACTCACCACGCTGCAGGCGCCCGACATCCTGGCCAGCCGCCTCTTCCAAGGCGCCGAAGGGGCCGGCCATGCTTGAAGCCCTCATCTTCGACGTGGACGGCACCCTGGCCGACACCGAGGCCGCGCACCGCGCCGCCTTCAACGACGCCTTCGACCAGGTGCGCCTGGGCTGGCACTGGGACGACGCCACCTACACCCGCCTGCTGCAGGTCTCGGGCGGCAAGGAGCGCATCGCCCACCACTGGCGCATGGTCGAGCCCGATGTGGCCGGCGGCAGGGCGGCCCAGGCCACCATCGAGCGCGTGCACGCCATCAAGACGCGCCTGTACGAAAGCCGCGTGAGCGGCGGCCAGCTCGCGCTGCGCCCCGGTGTGCTGCGCCTGCTGCGCGAGGCCCTGGCCAGCGGCCTGCGCCTGGCCATCGCCACCACCACCACGCCGGCCAACATCGACGCCCTGCTGCGCACCCCGCTGGGCCCCGACTGGAAGCGCCACTTCGCCGCCATCGGCGACGCCTGCACCGCGCCGCGCAAGAAGCCCGACCCGCAGGTGTACCTGCAGGTGCTCGCCGCGCTGGGGCTGCCCGCCAGCGCCTGCCTGGCCTTTGAAGACTCGGCCAACGGCCTGCGCGCGGCCGCCGCCGCCGGGCTGCAGACCCTGGTCACGCCCACCGTGCACACCGCCGACCACCGCTTCGACGGCGCCCTGCTCGTGCTGCCCCACCTGGGCGACGTGGGCCAGCTCCTGCCCAGCGGCGTGGCCGGCATGGAGCAGCGCTGGGTCACGGTGGAGGCGCTGCGGCGCTGGCACGCCGGCACCACGCTCTTCGAGTCCGCCTGAGCTTCTTTCTTTTCCCACACCGAGTCGCCCCACCATGTCCCGACCGCCCCAGTTCACCCCGTCGAGCGCCGTGCGGCTGGCGCCCTCCATCCTCTCGGCCGACTTCGCGCGGCTGGGCGAAGAGGTGCGCGCCATCGAAGCGGCCGGCGCCGACTTCGTGCACTTCGACGTGATGGACAACCACTACGTGCCCAACCTCACCATCGGCCCGCTGGTCTGCGAGGCCATCCGCCCGCATGTGCAGATCCCCATCGACGTGCACCTCATGGTCGAGCCGGTGGACGCGCTCGTGCCCCTGTTCGCCAAGGCCGGTGCCAACTGCATCACCTTCCACCCCGAGGCCTCGCGCCATGTGGACCGTACGCTGCAGCTCATCCGCTCGCACGGCTGCAAGGCCGGCATCGCGCTCAACCCCGCCACGCCGCTGGCCTGGATGGACCACGTCATGGACAAGCTCGACCGGGTCCTGCTCATGAGCGTGAACCCCGGCTTCGGCGGCCAGGCCTTCATTGCGCACACCCTGCACAAGCTGCGCGAGGCGCGCCGCCGCATCGACGCCCACGTGGCCACCGGCGGCCAGCCGATCGGGCTGGAGGTGGACGGCGGCGTCAAGCTCGACAACATCGGCGAGATCGTGCAGGCCGGTGCCGACATCTGCGTGGCCGGCAGCGCCATCTTCGGCGCCGCCGATGCGTCCGGTGGTTACCACGGCGTCATGAGCGCGCTGCGCCACGCCGCCGCCACCCCCGAATTCCCATCCAGCCACGCCCCGCGGAGAACCCCACCATGCCACTGACCGGCCGCAAGACCCTCACCCAGTACCTGATCGAAGAACGCCGCCGCTTCCCCGAAGCCAGCGGCGACTTCAACGCCCTCATCCTCGACGTGGCCATGGCCTGCAAGGCCATCGCGCGCGCCGTCGCCTTCGGGGCACTGGGCGACGTGCTGGGCAACCACGCCGCCGCCGCTGGCGGCACGGTCAACGTGCAGGGCGAGACGCAGAAGAAACTCGACGTGCTGAGCAACGAGTACTTCCTGCGCATCACCGAGTGGGGCGGCCACCTCGCGGGCATGGCCTCCGAAGAAATGGAAGCGCCGTACCAGATCCCCGGCACCTACCCGCGCGGCAAGTACCTGCTGGTGTTCGACCCGCTCGACGGCTCCAGCAACATCGACGTCAACGTCTCCGTGGGCAGCATCTTCTCGGTGCTGCGCGCGCCGGCCGCCGACGACCGCGAAGTCACCGAAGCCGACTTCCTGCAACCCGGCACGCAGCAGGTCGCGGCCGGCTACGCGCTCTACGGCCCCACCACCATGTTCGTGCTCACCGTGGGCAACGGCGTGGCCGGCTTCACCCTCGACCCCAACCTCGGCGAATTCATGCTCACCCACCCCGAGCTCACCGTGCCCGCCGACACGCAGGAGTTCGCCATCAACGCCTCCAACAGCCGCTTCTGGGAAGCGCCCGTCAAGCGCTACGTGGACGAGTGCCTGGCCGGGCGCACCGGCCCGCGCGCCAAGGACTTCAACATGCGCTGGATCGCCAGCATGGTGGCCGAGGCGCACCGCATCCTCATGCGCGGCGGCGTGTTCCTGTATCCCCGGGACACGAAAGATGCCGCCCGGCCCGGCCGCCTGCGCCTGCTCTACGAGGCCAACCCCATCGGTTTCATCATGGAGCAGGCCGGTGGCCGCGCCAGCACCGGGCGCGTGCCCATGCTCGGCGTGCAGCCCGAGGCCCTGCACCAGCGCATCGGCCTGGTGTTCGGCTCGAAGCACGAGGTCGAGCGCATCGAGCGCTACCACGCCGAGCCGCCCGAGCACCTGGACCTGGCGCACCCGCTATTCGGCGAGCGCAGCCTGTTCCGCGAGGAAATGGCCTTGTGATGCTCATCATTCGATAGCTGCCTGCGCCCGCTGTGAGCGGGCTGCAGCCCTAAAACACTTAAAGAAGTCAGTCTGCCCGCCATGTCCGAACGCCACCCCATCATCGCCATCACCGGATCGTCCGGCGCCGGCACCTCGTCGGTGACGCGCACCTTCGAGCAGATCTTCC
>NZ_JAHCKK010000136.1 GCF_026125825.1 Hydrogenophaga sp.
GGCCGCCCCGAGGCAGGCTTCCTCGGGTGGCAGCGCCAGGCGGCTGACCATGGCGACGGTCGGGTGGCGCGCCGGCGCGAGGTCGAGCAGGAGGAGGAACACGAGCGCGACACGCGTCGTCGTCCTCGCGGGGACCTGCAGACTCGCATGGACTCGGCCGTGGCCTGGGAGGGGAGGTGCCGTCCTGGCCGAGGCAGGTGCCCAACGCCGCTTCCAGTGCCGGTGTGACGCGCGGCACGGCCTACCGTAGCAACGGGAGAACGACGCGCGTCATCTGGCGACGATGCCGCCTGCTCGCAGCGTGGCGACCACCGAGGGAGACGGGCGCCCATCCAGGGGCGGCAATGGCATGAGCGGGAACGGCGGCAGAGGGGGGAACCGCCATGTTAGGCGGCTGCAGCCATGGGCGGAGGGATGGGGAGGCAAGGCACTCAGTAGCGGCGGTCGCTCGCGTTGCGCTTCATCGTCGCCGCCAGGACGACGACGAGGGCGATGACCACGAGGCCCAGCAGCACGCCCACCACGATGGTCGCCGCATGGCTGCTCGACGACGAGGACGAGTCGCCGCCCGACGAGTTGGCGTCGCTCCCGAGCGGGAACTTGCGGTCCTTGTACTCGTCGGGGCAGTTGCCATCTGGTCGAGGCAGCAGCTGATGAGTGGCGCACGAGGCGCAAGCGAGCGCTCGCGGCGTACCATCGCGGCTCGTGCAGGAGCGGACGACAATGACCTTGACGATGCCCGTGCTGGAGAGCGGGTCGCGCGCCGTGTCCGTCACGCGCACGCTGAGCAGGTACGTCTCCGGGCTGGCGGGCAGGCCCGACGCCGGCTGGTTGGCGACGCTCAGCTGGCCCGCCTCGGAGAGGACAAAGGCGCTCTGGCCGCCGCTGATGAGCGTGAACTTGGCGCCCTGGCCGGCGTCCTCGTCCGTGTAGTCGAGCAGGCCCGGCCCCACGGCGCGCCCGTTGGGGAAGCCCACCTCGGCGTAGGCGTTCTGGTTGGGCAGGATGGGCGGATCGTTGGCATCCGTCGCGTTGATGGTCACCGTGACCAGCGTGCCCGCTCCGCCGTTGACCGCCTCCACGACGCGCACGTTGACCGTGAACTGGCTGCCCTCGAAGCCGAGGCCCACGTACGGGCCGGCCTCGAAGTTCAGGATCGCCGTGCCCACGGAGATGTGGCCCGAGTTCAGCTCAATGTCGAAGAGGTCCGTGGGCGGCTCAAACTCGTACTCGAGCAGCGTGCCCTCGTCGTCCGTGCAGCTCAGGGCGCCCACGTAGGCGCCGCTGGCCGAGTTCTCCTCGATGGCGAAGCTCGTCGGCTCCGTGCACTGCGGCGGCGCGTGCGTGCCGTCAATCTCGACCGTGATGGAGACGGTCGTCGCCAGGGACGGGTTGCCGCTGTCCCGGCAGGTGACGCTCAGCTCGGCCTGGTGCCACTTCAGCGGCATGGTCGTGATCGACGAGATGATGCCACTCGCCGAGCCGATGGTGAAGAGGTTCTTGTCGGCGTCGTTCACGGGGGCGATGCTGAACGTCAGCGTCTGCGGCTGCCCGTTGATGCGATCCGGGTCGGTGAAGGCGATGGCGTTGCCGTTGTTGAGCGGGTTGGTCGCCTCCGTGCCCGAGGGCGCGCCGGCGAGGATGGTGCGCATCGAGCCGCGCGTCGTATCGAAGACGGGCGGCTCGTTGACGTCGAGGATGTTGACGGTCATGATGACCTGCGCCGTCAGGGAGGTCGGGTCCATGGCCTGGATGGTGAGCACCACCTGCTGCGTCGTCTCGTAGTCCAGCGCGAGGCTGTTGGCGACCTTCAGCTGCCCGTTGGGGTCCATCTGGAAGAGGCCCAGGTCGTTGCCAGACAGGATGCGGTAGCCAATCTGGTCGCCGTCGGGGTCGCGGCAATCGGGCGGCGCGCCGACGGGCATGCCCACAGCCGAGTTCTCCGCGATGGACACGGTCATCTGCGCGGGGCAGATGGGCGGGTCGTCGACGTTGAGCAGGTGCACGTCCACGGTGCCCTGCGTGTTCGACACTTGGTCCTCCACGCGGATCGTGAGGTGGTAGTTGGCGCGCGTCTCGCGGTCCAGGACGTTCTGGTTGACCTCCAGGTCCGCGACCCAGACGCCGTTCTCCTGGTAGTAGCGGATGCGGAAGGCGTCGCCGATGTTGCCGCTCAGGATGGTGAACGTGAGCTTGCCCTGGTCGCCCTCGTCCTGGTCCGTCACCTGCAGCCGCCCGGCGACGGTGCCGATCGGGGAGTGCTCGAGCACGTCGAAGACGCTCGACTGGATGACGGGCGGGTCGTTGACGTCGCGGATCTGGATGACGACGGTGGCGTCGGCGCTGCGCGGTACGGTGTTCGTGGCGCGCACGACGACGCTGTACTCGCGCTTCGTCTCGTAGTCGAGCTCGGCGCGCTGCACGGACAGGACGCCCGTGTTGGCGTCGATGCGGAAGGGCGAGCCGATCGTCACCAGCGAGTACAGGACGGGCCGGCTGTTGGGGTCGATGAAGCGGATGGCCGGCGTGATGGCCGTGTCCACGGGGCTGTTCTCGTCGATGGCGCGCGTGGGCTGGCCCTCAAAGGCCGGCGCCTTCTGCGACGAGAGCACGACCTGGATGGTCACCGTGGCCGTCGTCGAGGCCGGCGTGTTCGGCCGCTTCTCGATGTTGTCGTCCGTCGCGGTCACCTGCACCGTGTACGTGCTCTGCGTCGCGGCGTTCAGCGTGGCGCCCTGGCGCACGCGGATCTGCCCGTTGCCGGCGTCGATCTGGAACGTGTTCGAGGCGTCGACCATGGCGTAGGCGATGGTCTGCTTGGGGATGTCCTCGTCGACGGCCGTGACGGGCGTGCCCACGGGCGCCAGCGCGACGGCCTCGTCGTCAATCTCGCGCAGCTGGTCGATCAGCGTGGGCGGGTCGTTCAGGTCGTTGACCTCGATGCGGACGGGGCCCTCGCCGACGCCGCCGCGTGCGTCCGAGGCGCGCACGATGATGTTGTAGAGGTTCTTGACCTCGTAGTTGACCAGGCCCGTCGTGCGGATCTGGCCCGTGGTGGCGTCGATGACGAAGGGGCCGCTGTCGCCGCCGCTGATGGCGAAGGTCACCGCGTCCTTGTCCTCGTCGTTGGCGGGGATGGGCGCGCCGACGGGCGTGCCCGACGCGACGTTCTCGTCGACGGTGCGGTTCGTCGCCTGCACAATGGGCGCGTCGTTGCAGTCCAGGATGTCGACCGTCACCGTCACGTTGGTCGTGCGCTGGCCGGGGCCGTCGTCCTGCGCCTGCACGATGAGCGTGAACTGGCGCGCGTTCTCGTTCTCGTAGTTGATGGCCGTGCGGTCGTCCGTGTTCACCGTGATGACGCCCGTCGTCGCGTCGATGGCGAAGAGGCCGTGGCCGCTGCCACCGACGATCGAGTAGAAGACCTTCTGGTCCGTCTCGTCGCTCGGCGCCGAGCACCGGATGGGCGCGCCGATGATCGGCGTCCCGCGCTTGCTGCACGTCCCGCTCGTGCCCACCTCGTAGGCGGTGCGGGTGATGGGGCTGGGCGGGCACTCGGGCGGCTTGTTGCGGTCGACGCCACAGAGCATGTACTCGAAGTAGGCGACGCAGTAGCTGGCGCCAATGCTGCGGATGTTCCACGCATTGGTCTGGCCGTGCTTGTAGCCCGGGATGCTGTCAGCCTGGTCGTACACTTGGCTCTCCACGATGGTGCCTTGGTGGCAGTTGCAGGTGCAATCATGCTTCGGCGGCGCCGTTCCGACGAGGACGTTGTTCAGGCGAATCTCGCCACCGCCAGTGCAGCCCGTGGCGCCGTAGAAGGCGCCGTACCTGGCGCCGGGAGGCGCGGGTCAGTGCGACCTGGCGCGCTGCCATGCGGCCGCGCAAAGTGGACGTGCCATTTGATGGGCACCAGGTTCTGGCTTAGCATTGGGTCCTGTACGTTCTCGTCGCGGTTGAAGGAGCAGGTGTAGGGATGACTGCCGAGGCGCGCGGTCTAGTGTTAGGCAAGAGCGGCGTGGCCACGTAGCCGAGCGTGGGCGCGGAACGCACTTGCACATGCACGACGTGTCGCCCGTCGTGATAGTAGCAACGCGGTACGGTCCCATGGGCTTGGAGCCTGCGCGGGCGAGGGGTGCATCAGCCTGGAAGCAAGGGCGCATGGTGCGGCAAATGGAACGGTTCGTGTGCGTACCTGAGGGGCAGAGGTTGCCCAGCGGGTCCTGCGCCGTGGCCAAGGCCACGAGCGCCGCGGCAAGGAGGAGGAGGAGGCTCGATGGCGCTGCCATGTCGCTGCACAGAGCGGACAAGACGTCGCGATAGCTGGAGTGTGTTGCCCAGAGACAGGACAGCAGTTCACGAATTGAGCCGACCGCCAATTAGGGTGCGGGCGCAGTCTGGTTCAATTAAACGGTAATGAACTGAACCGCAAGCTGCCCGCGACGCTAATGGGCGCGGTGGATGATTGCCTCGAGGCATGATGCGGCCCTGCATGCACAACGGGGATGCGCGGTGGCTGACCACCAGGCTGGAGGCAAGGAAGGGAGACTATGCATGGGCGCGTGGCACTTCTGCCCTGCATGGCCTTGCTCGCCCTCCGAGCCGTGCATGCACTTGCATGCATGAACATGCATGCATGCGACCGCCGCTTCGCCTTGGCCATGAGAGTGCTGCGGGGGGTGGCCGACACGCCCGCCTGGTGGCCAGTTTCACGACCCTCAGCCGCTCCCATTGCCAGGTGCAAGCCAACGACTCCGCAAGCCCGAAATGATTCACTGTGTGGTTCCGCAGCGACGACAAGCCCTTCTGCTCAGAGTGCGCCCCGGGCTACTTCTGGGACGGCGAGGAGTGCGACGTCTGCGCAATGAGTTGCCCCGACCTGGAATTCCAGTGCGGCGGCCATGTCCTCTGCACCAACGATGGGCAGTTCACCGGGTGCGGCTGCGCGCCAGCGCATGCCGCAACTGCACGCCCATTGCGGCTCTCCTGCACGACGGACCGGAACTCGCGATGCGCGACGTGCGCGGCCGGCTCCACGGCCGCGGACGCCGGGGCGTTTACCTACTCAAGCTCGGCGCTGTGACGGTCAAAGGTGCCGTATTGCAGGGTCTACATGTTGGTTGTGAGCGAGTCAGCGTTCGCGTGGGTCACGTCTGTGCAGGCTGTACGGTCAGCTCGCTGGAGAAGAGCGCCTTGAGGATGGACTCTGTCGTTGTGATCCGCTGGGCCATGTACCCCATGCCCACCGCCTGCTTCTCGTTGGGCTGCTGCGCGGCCGCGGCGGAGGCACGCGCATGTGACAAGGAGCGTGTGCAGCGACTCGTCCGCCGCGGGGAAGGCGCGGCGTGCCTGCTGCGGGAGGTCGACCTTCTGGCAGAAGAGGCTGCTGAGCGGCATCGAGACGTACTCGTTGTCGTCGATGATGCCGAGGTACTCGATCCTGGCCGTGAGCTCGTCCCTGCGCGCCGGGTGGGGGCGGCGCATGAGCGCGGCCGCGCCCCCTCGCACCACGCCGCGCGCCGCGGCGGCGCACTTTTCCACCGACTGCGACACGTTCCACTGCATGATGAACGCCTCGAGGATGAACGCGATGACGATGTTCATGACGACCAGGACGGACAGGATGTGGAAGGCGACGAAGTAGAGCCGCGCCCACCGCGTCCCCGCTGCTATCGCGTAGCCGTCTGCGACCACGTGCCAGTCGTTGACGACGAGGCAGTCGAAGAGGATCTTGAAGGTCGCCAGGATGTCGTTCATGTCCAGGACAATGTACCCGAACGACAGGAACTTTGTTCCCTGCAGGCGCTGAATGGACGCTATCGAGACGGAGATCTTGCCTGCGAAGAGCTGCTCGCACGCAGCGCATGAGAACAGCCATCGTTGCGCTGCTCTGCGCACACGCGCGTGCGCACACCTCCATTCCGAGGATGCTGAAGAAGTAGAAGATGACCAGCAGCATGCCGCCGTACGTTGCAATCGCCGGCCTCAGCTGCCCAATGGTGGAGATGACCAGGCGGAAGCTGCAGCGGAGGCGCGCGTCAGGGCCATGCGCCGCCGCGTCACTCGCACGTGCGTGCGCTGCCGCAGCACCTCTTGATGCTGTTCAGCAGCTTGACCAGGCGGAAGATGCGCAGAAGCATGAGGAAGCGGAGGACGTCCACGAGCGCGATGCTGAATCCGGACACGGCGCCGGCCAGCGCGACGCCGTCGGCGGCCAGGATGAGGGCAATGTCGATTCGGTCCCAGACGCTCTCCCACAACGTCCTCAGCTCCACCGCGTACCACTGTCAAGCGGAAGGGGGAAACAGGCTGGGTCGTGGGCCAGGCGCACCTGTGGCGTCGCGATTGGGGCAGCGCAGCCAGCGCACCTTGAGGATCAGCTCGAGATTGAACAACACGAGGAACAGCTCGGGGATCCAGTTGGAGTTTGTCGCTGCGATGGTGATGGCGTTGGCGACGATGGCCAAGTCGAAGAGGTACCGGAAGATGGGGTGAACGGTGGCGCGGCGCAGCCACTTGCTCGGGGCGGACTCGTACACGGCGGGGCAGAGAACGCTGCTCATGGCCGACGAATGGAAGCGGGCGCGGATGCGCATGTTCAGGAGGTCGATGACGCGGCCAAACTGGCCCTTGCTGAGCTTGCCGCTCTCATCCACGTCGAGCACGTCGAAGAGCAGCCTGACCTTCTCCTCCGACGTGCTGGGCGCGCAGAAGTGCAGGAACTGCTGCCACTGCGCAAAGTGCACGCTGTCCGTGGATCTGGAGAGGACGTCGAACGCCATGTCCGCGAACGTGCCCTGGCGTGCGATCAGCTCGCTGACCTCGTTCTTCAGATACTGCGCCGGGCGCCGCGGGCCGCCGCCGCCGTTGATGCAAGCGCGCGCGCGTGCACGCATAGCGTCGCCGCCGGCCCACCTTGCGGTAGTTGTTGTACGCCACGGCGAGCACGACGGAGAGCATGATGAAGAGGCCCAGCGTCAGGAAGACGACAAAGAGCACGGCGTTCCACCGGCTGGCTGTGTACGCCGGGATGGTCACGTCGGGGTTGTTTGAGTTGGTCGACAGCACGTAGAAGCTCCAGAAGCTCTCCATGTAGTCGTAGAAGGCCAAGGCGCCCTCGGGGCGGTCGCGGTAGAGCTCCAGGGCCAACAGGCCAAAGGCGGCGATGAGGAGCCACAGGAGCACCATGACACCGACAATGTCGCGCAGCGTGCGCCGGACGGTGCGGACGCCGCGGCGCACGCCGTGGGCGAAGGCGATGAGATAGAGCGGGCGGAAGATGCGCGAGAAGCGCAGGCCCACGTTCCACTGCGACATGGTCACGCCGTACACGGTCATGTCCACCACGTTGAGCACGAGCGTCGCCATGGCGGCAATGTGCTTCTTGTCCCTCCAGAAGCGGCGCTTGTCGCGGTAGAACGTGGCCGCGTGCGCGAGGCGCACGGCGAACATGGCCAGGCACAGCGTCTCCATCGTCATGGTTGCGAAGATGGGGAGCGCCAGGCCGGGCACGGCGGGGACCTCGAAGATGGCGAGGCCCATGTCCAGCGCGACGAAGAACATGAGCGTCCACCGTGTCCATTTCCACACAAACCAGCCGTACGAGCTGCCGCGCGGCGTCAGCTGCATCGCGAGCGAGGCGTGGAAAAAGCGCGCGCACGTACATGAGCGAGGCGCGGTCTTGCTTGTACACGAACTTGGTGCCGTTCTTGGCGCTCTTGATGAGCGTCGCAGCGAGGAGCATGTCGTCCGAGGAGAGCGCGGGCGGCTCGCCCCCATCGTCGCGCGCGGACGTGGTCGACTCTTGCTCATCGCTGTCGAACACGACCGCCGGCGCCTCTAGTGTGGACACCATCCGCGCGGCGCGCCGCCGGGAGCGGGCGGCGCAGCGGCTCGGGTCACGGAGCTCGGAGTGCGCCAGCGGGGCGCTTGCGGTCGCGCCGCGGTCGACCTAACGAGCTCACGTGGTCCAAGCCAAATCAATCAGTCGCCCGTTAATGAGGGCTATTCATAGCGCGCCGCTCATTGGCTGGTCCGTGGCGAAGTTTACCCGCGCGAGCGAATTGGACAACGCGCCCAAACGCGCGCGGTCTTGTCGATGGAGCCGGACACGATCCTCGACCCGTCCGGGGTCACCGCCACTGACTGCACACGGCCTGTGTGGCCCCTTAT
>NZ_JAHCKK010000137.1 GCF_026125825.1 Hydrogenophaga sp.
CGGGCGTACCCCGCCGCGCGCGCCACGACCGTGCGGATGCCGATGAAGCGGGCCCGCTCCTCGTTGTCGCGGATGGCTTCGGTGATGGCGCCAAAACGGGTGCGCATCAACTGCACCAGCACACAGGTCACCAGCACCAGCACGACCCAGCTGACAAGAAACAGCACGGAAGGCTTGAGCAAGGTCGATTGCGACACACCCAACAAGGTGTTGGGCCACTGGATGCCCATGCCGTCCGAGCCACCGGTCATGCCGCGCGCCCGCACCGCCAGCAGATACGCCATTTGCCCGATGGCCAGGGTCAGCATGCCAAAAGCGATGCCCGGCACGCGAACGATGACCAGCCCGATCAGGAACGACGCCGCACCGATGCCCACCAGCGTGACCAGGATGGCCCATTCGGCAGGCATCCACCCCAGCTGCAGCATCACCGCCATGCTGTAGCCGGCGGCGCCGAAGTACAGCGCATGGCCGAAGCTGACCAGCCCGTTTTGCTTGAGCAGCACGCCCACGCCCAGCGCAAAAATGGCGTAGATCACCGCTTGCGTGAACATGCCCAGCAGGCTGTTGCTCGTCGTCAGCCACAGGATCATTCCGGCGGCCACCAGCGCGAGCAGGGCATTCAACGACATCCTTGTCCAGGTCATGGCGGCGCTTTCGGCTCAGGTGCGGCTGCCCGCCAGACCGGAGGGCTTCCAGATCAGGACGGCAATCATGAACATGAAGGGCAGCAGCACGGACACCCCGGGCAGATAGACCGCGCCGAGGGCCTGCATGAGCCCCAGCAGAAGGGCGGCCACGAACGCACCGGCCAGCGAACCCAGGCCACCGATGACCACCACGACGAAGGAGTCGATCAGCACGTCCGAACTCATGTGCGGCGACAGCGACAGAAACGGCGCGGCCACCACGCCCGCAAGCCCCGCCAGCGCGCTGCCCAGGCCCACCACGGTCGCGCTGAGCACATCGGTGTTGACCCCCTGCATCGCGGTCGTCACCGGGTCGGTGCTTGCCGCGCGAACGAACAGCCCCATGCGCGAGTAGCGCAGCCAGAGCGTGAGGCCCAGCGCCACCACCGCGCCGACCACCAGCACGCCGATGCGGTAGGCGGGCATGTCGTGCCCGAAGAGGTTCACGGAGAAGTTCAGCAGCTCGGGTGTGAACAGCGAATGGTTGCCCTTGCCCCAGATGAAGGCCACGAGGTCCTCGAGGATCAGCAGCAGGCCGAAGGTGGCCAGCATCACGCTCAGCGGCTCACGGTCCTGGAGCAGACGAAAGCCATAGCGGTCGATCAGCACCCCCACCACGGCCATGACCGCCGGCGCCACGAACAGCGCGACCCAGAAGTTGCTGTGCGTGGCCACCGTGAATGCGATGTAGGCCCCCAGCATGTACAGGGCGCCGTGCGCGAAATTGACCACCCGGCGCAGGCCATAGATCAGCGCGAGCCCGGACGACATCACGATGAGCAGCGCACCGTAGACGAGGCCGTTGAAGATCTGGATGGTCAACATGCGGTGCAGGCTCCAGGGATTCGTGGTGCTCAGAGGTGCTTGAACACCGGCGCGCGCTTGCCCAGAAAGGCGTGCATGCCTTCGTGGGCGTCTTCGCTGGCGAAGCGGGCGTACAGCGCGCGCCGCTCGAACAGGATGCCCTCGGCCAGCGAGCTTTCCCAGGCGCGGTTGACCGACTCCTTGATCGCCATCAGGGCCGGCAGCGAATACGAAGCGACCTGCGCGGCGAGTTCCAGCGTGCGCGGCATCAGTTCCGCATCCGGGACCACCCGCGAAACCAGGCCATAGCGGTCTGCCTCATGCGCGTCGAGCGCGCGAGCGGACAGGCACATGTCCATGGCCTTGGCCTTGCCGATGGCACGGGGCAGGCGCTGCGTGCCACCGGCACCGGGCAACATGGCCAGCTTCACCTCGGGCAGCGCGAACCGCGCCGATTCGGCCGCCACGATGATGTCGCAGGCGAGCGCCAGTTCACAGCCGCCCCCCAGGGCGACACCGGCCACCGCCGCCAGCACGGGCTTGCGCACCTGGCGAATGGTCTCCCAGTTGCGCGTGATGAAGGCGCCCTGGTGCACATCGCTGTACGACCAGTCGGCCATGGCCTGGATGTCCGCCCCGGCCGCGAAGGCCCTGGCGCCGCCGGTGATGACGATGGCGCCCACGCTGGCGTCGCCGTCCAGGGCCAGCAGGGCCGCACCCAGCTCGTCCATCAGCGCGTCGTTGAGGGCATTGAGCTGGCGCGGCCGGTGGAGGGTGAGCACGCCCACGCGGCCATGGATCTCGGTCTGGATGAGCGCTTCGGTCATGGCGGTGGCGCTCAAGGTTTCACGATGTCGCGCAGCTTGAACTTCTGGATCTTTCCAGACGGCGTGGTCGGCATGGCATCCAGCAGTTCCAGCCGCTCGGGGATGTATTGCAGCGCCACCTTGAGCGACTTGAAGTAGTCGACCAGGGTCGGCAGGTCCAGCGTCTGGCCGGGCTTGGGCACGACCACCGCGCAGGCGCGCTCGCCCAGGCGCTCGTCCGGGTACGCCACCACCGCGGCCATGGCCACGGCGGGGTGGCGGTAGAGCATGGACTCGATCTCCACCACCGGGATGTTCTCGCCGCCGCGGATGATCACGTCCTTGCTGCGGCCTGTGATGCGGATGTAGCCCTGCGCGTCCATGCGCGCCAGGTCGCCGGTGTCGAACCAGCCCTGCGAATCGGTGTTGTTCCACTGCGGTCGCTTGAGGTAGCCGCCAAAGTTGGAGCACGCGCGCACGTACAGCTTGCCGGCTTCTCCGGCGGGCAGGGTGGTGCCGTCCACGTCCGCCACCTTCACCTCGACGCCACGCAAGGCCAGGCCATCGGTGGTGAACGCGCGTTCGTCGTCGTCGTCGAGCTCGATCAGGGTGACAGCGCCGTTTTCCGTCATGCCCCAGGCGGACACGATCTTGGTGCCCAGCACGCTGCGGGCCTGCTCCACCAGCGGGCCGGGTATCGGCGCGCCGGCGCACAGGAAGGTCTTGAGCGTGGGCACGGCCTGCCCCGACTCCGCCACGTGGCGGGTGAGGTCGGTGAGGAAGGGGGTCGACGCCATCGTGAACGTGACCTTCTCTTCGCGAATGAGCGCGATCGCCTTGAGTGGGTCCCACACGTCTTGCAGCACCACGCGGGCCTTGAGCATGATGGGCATCAGCAGGCCGTACATGAAGCCGGTCTGATGCGCCATCGGCGACGCCATCAGCACCACATCGTCGGCGCCCAGGCGCAGGCGCTCGGTGTAAGGAACGATGTTGGCCATGACCGTGTTCGCCGAGTGCATCACGCCCTTGGGCTCGCCCGTGGTGCCCGAGGTGTAGATCAGCTGCGTGATGTCGTCCGGGCCCGGCCGCCTGCGCCGGAGGATGTCTGCCGCGTCCGGCTCCTTCTCCCAGGCCGGCCCGCTCAGCAGGGCCTCGAAGCCGTTGGCGCCGGTCCCGTCCACGATGACCACGTGTTGAAGATCGGGCAGGCTGGGCTGCAAGCCCGTGATCATGGCTTCGTGGTCGAAACCGCGAAAGACCTTGGGCGCGATGATCACCTTGGCTTCACCGTGCTTGAGCATGAAGCCCAGCTCGCGCTCGCGAAAGATGTGCATCAGCGGGTTCATCACCGCGCCGATGCGCGAGCAGGCCAGGTACACGAGGGAGAACTGCCACCAGTTCGGCAGTTGGCACGCGACCACGTCGTTGCGCACCACGCCCAGGCGCGCCAGGCCCACGGCAATGCGATCGGCCATCTGCGCCAGCTCGCGGTAGGTGAAGCGCTGCACCGCACCGCTCTCCATGCGCACCGCGCTGATCGCCAGCTGGTCCGGGCAGGTCTGGACGCAGGCGTCGAGGTAGTCGTTGATGGTCTTGTCGTGCCACAGACCCTGCTGGATCATGCTGGCGCGCCGTGGGGCGAGAAGTACCGCGTCGAAATCCATGCTTGTCTCCGTGTGTCGTTGTGGTGTCCGGGGGTCTCAGGCGGGCACGAACTGCCGTCCCGCGCGGGTGCGGGCGATGATGGTTTTCATGATCTGCGCGGTGCCGTCGCCGATCTGAAAACCCAGCACGTCGCGCAGCCGCTGCTCCATCACACCGTGGTCGTAGCCGCCGTGTCCGAAGCAGAGCAGGCACTGGTGCACCACGTCGTAGGCCAGCTTGGGTCCCCACCACTTGCACATGCCGGCTTCGGCCGTGTGCGGCAGCCCCTTGTCCTTGAGCCACAGCGTCTGCAGGCACAGCAGGCGGGCGCCCTCGACCTGGGTGTCGAAGTCCGCCAGCGGGTGCGTCACGCCCTGGAAGGCCGACAGGGGCTTGCCGAAGGCTTCCCGCTGGGTGATGTAGGACCAGGTTTCTTCCAGTGCCACGCGAGCCACCGCCAGCACCTGCAAGCCGATCAGGGCGCGCGAAAAGTCAAAGCCCTGCATGACCTGCACGAAGCCCTTGTTTTCCTCGCCCAGGCGGTGGTCGATCGGCACGCGCACGTTCTCGAAGAACAACGAGCCTCGGCCGATGGCGCGCTGCCCATGGCAATCGAAGCGGTTGCGCGTGATGCCGGGCACATCCATCGGCACCAGCAGTGCCGTCACGCCGTGCGCGGCCGACGCCGTCGAGCCGGTGCGCCCGAACACCACCGCGGCATCGCACTGATCGGCGGCGGAGATGGAGGTCTTCTCGCCATTGATCACGTACTCGTCGCCCACGCGCTCCACGCGCAGTCGCAGGTTGCCAGCGTCGGACCCGCCGCGCGGTTCGGTCAGCGCGATCGCGAACAGCGCCTCGCCCTTGGTCAACTTCTCCAGCCAGGGCTGCACCACATGGGGCTGGCCGTGGTCGGCGAGGATCTGGCCGTTGAGCGACGCCAGCAAATTGATGTAGCTGATGCTCAGGTCGGCGCGCGCGATCTCTTCGTGGATCACCCCGGCGGCCAGGCAGCCCATGCCCTGACCGCCGAAGGCTTGCGGCAGTTCGGGTGCGATGAACCCCAGCGCACCCATCTCGCGCATGAGCGTGCAATCGAGCACCCGCGTCTGGTCGCGCTCCAGAAAGCCCGGCGCCACGCGCTCGGTGGCGAAGCGGCGCACATGCTCACCCAGGGTCTGCAGATCCTCGTCGATGTAGGGATTCATTCGGTCTCCTGCCGCTGCGTGGCGCTTGCCTGGCTTACTTGGCGTACTTGCGAAACTCGGGCTTGCGCTTGTCGCGCAGCGCATTCACGCCTTCGCGCGATTCGTCGGTGTCGTAGTACAGCTTCAGCGCCACCATGCCCAGACCCGCGATGCCCGCCTGGTGCGCGGTATCGGCGTTGAAACTGCGCTTGGCGATCGCCAGTGCCATGGGGCTGCGCTCGCCCATTTCCTCGGCCCACTTCTGCACTTCGGCGTCGAGCTGGTCGTGCGGCACGCACACATTGGCCAGGCCCATGGCCACCGCTTCGGCACCGCTGTAGCGGCGGTTCAGATACCAGATCTCGCGCGCCTTTTTCTCGCCCACCACCCGGGCCAGGAAGGCCGTGCCGTAACCGGGGTCCACCGAGCCCATCTTGGGCCCCACCTGGCCGAAGATCGCCTTGTCCGAGCAGATGGTGAGATCGCAGATCGTGGCGAGCACGTTGCCCCCGCCGATGGCAAAACCCTGGACCCGCGCGATCACCGGCTTGGGCACGTCGCGAATGGCGGTATGCAGCTCTTCCATGGGCAGGCCGATGGTGCCTCGCCCGTCGTAGTTGCCGTTGTGCGCCGACTGGTCTCCGCCGGTGCAGAAGGCGCGCTCACCCGCGCCGGCCAGCACGATCGCGCCCACCTCGCGGTCGTAACCGGCCTTGTTCATGGCCCGGATGATTTCATCGCAGGTCTGGCCGCGAAACGCATTCATCTTGTCGGCGCGGTTGATGGTGATCCAGGCCACGCCGTTTCGGACCTCGTACAAGATATCTTCAAAGTTCATGGCTGCGCTTTCGTGATGGGGTTGCGGGGACGTTCAACCGTTCATGGTCAAACCGCCGGAGACGCTGAGCACCTGCCCCGTGACGAAGGCGGCGTCGTCGCTGGCAAAGAAGAGGATGGCGCCGGGCAGGTCTTCGGGCTGGCCGATGCGCCCCAGGGGAATGGAGCGCGTGAAGGCCTCCATCAACTTCTCGGGGTTGCCCGCGCCTTCCTTGTAGTCGGCGAACAGCGCGGTGTCGGTGGGGCCAGGGCACACCACGTTGACGGTGATGCCGTGGCGCGCATGCTCGCGCGCGATGGTCTTGGAGAAGGCCACCAGCCCGCCCTTGCAGGCGGCGTACACCGCCTCGCCCGAAGAGCCGACACGCGCCGCATCGGACGAAATGTTGACGATGCGCCCGGCCTTGCGGGCGGCCATGCCGGGCAGCACGGCGTGGTGCAGGTTCAGCGCGCCCACCAGGTTGATGGCGATCAGCTTGTCCCACTGCGCCGGCTCGGTTTTGGTGAAGGGCTTGAACACGTCCCAGCCGGCGTTGTTCACGAGCACGTCGATGTCGCCGAGCTCCGCCTGCGTCACCGCCACCGCGTCGTTCACGCTGGCGCGGTCGGTGATGTCGCAGCGCACGGCCAGCGCCGTGCCACCTGCGGCGCGAACCTGCCCCGCCACCTTCTCGGCCGCCTCCAGGTTCAGGTCGAACACCGCGACACGGCCCCCTTCCTGGCCAAAGCGCTGGCACGTCGCCCCGCCGATGCCACCACCACCACCCGTCACCACGACGGTCTTGTGTTCGAATCGCTTCATTGCTTGTCCTTGAGGTTGTCAGGCTTCGCCTGCGCCGCAGAAATGCTTCTGCTTTTTGCCAAAGTGCGTAAACATGTTGCCTTTATTCTAGACACGGCCCTGACAGACCACAAGCGCGCAAACACAAGGAGAAATCATGGTTAACCCTACGGGTGAGACGACTTCAGCCAAGATGGAATTGGCCAACAGGGTGTTCTTTCGGCTCTATCAATGCGCCAACATGTTGCATAAAACCGGATCGCGCGCGGTGGAGGCGGAAGGCCTGACGACGCAGCAGTGGGCGGTATTGGGTGCACTCTCGCGGGAGAAGGCCGAGGGCGGGCTGAGCATTGGCGATCTGGCCAAATACCTCATGGTCAGCCGCCAGAACCTCTCCGGGCTCATCGGCCGCATGGAACGCGATGGGCATGTCGCCATCGCACCGGATGGCCGTGATCGCCGTTCACGCCTGGTGACGATGACCGATTCGGGGCGGCACGTCTGGCACGTGTTGGCGCGACCGAAGATCCTGGCTTACTACGAGGAAATCCTGGGCGACTTCTCGATCAACGACGTCACCCACACGCTGCACTACCTGCTTCGGATCCTGGAGAACATGCAACGCGTCGATGTCGACTGGACCAGTGGAGGCCACAGTGAGGCAGGCGCGCTGTCTTCCCCCGACAACTGACTGGTGGCGCATGCGCTGAACATGGCCCGTGGCCAGCGGGTCGTTCGCGGGCCGGTGGAGGTGCCCACCTAAGCCCCAGGCCAGGGGGCCAGCGCGGTCTCGGCGGCCGTGCAGCAGACGAGCGCACTGCCCACGCGGGTGCGGGTCTGCTCGATCAGGTAGTCCAGGAAGACCTCGGTGCGGCGCGGCATGAACTTGCGGCTGGGCAGGGCCGCATACACCGTCAGCCGGTCGGTGATCCAGGGGTTGAGCACGCGCACCAGATCGCCGCTTTCTATGAAGGGCGCGGCCAGGCCGACGGCGATGGCGCAGATGCCCGCGCCATCCAGGGCGGCGTGCACCAGGGTGTCGGGGTGGTTGACCCACAGCACCGGCTGCACCTCGATGTCGGCGAAGCGGGTTTCGTCCGTCTCGTGCATCAGGCGCCAGGCCCGGCTGCGGCCGGCCGTCGACCTGTAGCGCAGGCAA
>NZ_JAHCKK010000138.1 GCF_026125825.1 Hydrogenophaga sp.
TGATCGGGCCGGCCAACCATACGATCTTCAAGAGCATCTACTTCTTCGACCCGAACGGGCATCGGCTGGAGCTCGCGGCCGACTGCGGCACGCCCGAGATGCTCGAAAAGCTGGACAGGGTGAAATGGGACATGCTCAATGAGTGGAACGAGACCCGGCGTGCCCCGCAGCACGCCTCCTGGATGCATGACGGCAGCCACGCCTAGGCACTGCACCATGCTGAACGAAACGCACGACCCTGCCCTGCGCAGCTGGGTGACCGCTGCCAACGATGTCGCAGGTGACTTCTCGATCCAGAATCTGCCGTTCGCAGTGTTCCGCCGAGCCGGCAGCGACGATGCATTTCGCTGCGGCGTCGCCATCGGAGACCAAGTGCTCGATCTCGGCGCCGTGGCGGATTCCGGGGTTCTGCAGGGACTCGCCGGCGAAGCGGTCGCAGCCGGCCGGGAGGACAAGCTCAATACGCTGATGGCCTTGGGCGCCGAGGCCTGGTCAGCCCTGCGCCTCTCGCTGTCTCGCGGCTTGCGCGAAGGCGCGACCCAGCAGCCGCGCCTGCAGGCATGCCTGGTCCCTCGGGCTGACGTGGAGCACCAGCTGCCCGCGCGGATCGGCGACTACACGGACTTCTACACCTCTGTTTTCCATGCGACCAACATCGGCCGTCTGTTCCGGCCGGACAATCCGCTGCTGCCCAACTACAAGTGGGTTCCCATCGGCTACCACGGCCGCAGTTCCAGCATCGGGATCTCCGGGGAATCTTTCCACCGGCCCATGGGACAGGCAATGCTGCCGGGCGCGCAGGCTCCGACCGTCGTCGCCTCCAAGCGCCTGGACATCGAGCTGGAGCTCGGCATCTTCATGGGCCCGGGAAACGTGAGGGGGACCAGCATTCCCATCAGCGATGCCGAGAACCACGTGTTCGGCATCTGCCTGCTCAACGACTGGTCCGCCCGCGACCTGCAGGCGTGGGAGTACCAGCCGCTCGGGCCCTTTCTTGCCAAGAACTTTGCCACGACGATCTCACCGTGGGTGGTGACCCTGGAGGCATTGGAGCCGTATCGCGTCGAATTCCAGCGGCCTGAATCCGACCCCCAGCCGCTTGCATACCTCGACTCGAAGAAGAACCGCGCAGGGGGAGCGTTCGACATCCAGTTGCGGGTGGAACTGGAAACGCCCGGTATGCGCTCTGCATTCCTCTCCCCGGCGCACATCTGCCGCACGAGCTACCGCCACGCCTACTGGACGGTCGCACAGATGGTGACCCACCATACAGTCAACGGTTGCAATCTCCAGCCCGGCGACCTGTTCGGAAGCGGAACCCCGTCGGGTCCCGGCGCGGGTGAAGCGGGCGCGCTCATCGAGCTGACCGATGGCGGGAAGAACCCCATCGCCTTGCCCGGCGGAGAGAGCCGGGCGTGGCTGGAGGACGGTGATCGCGTGACGCTGCGAGGCTGGTGCGAGCGTCCGGGTGCCGCCCGCATCGGCTTTGGCGAGTGCGTCGGCACGGTGCTGCCGGCACCAGCACCCTGAAGGACAACGTGCCGCGAATGGCCGCGCTCACGCCGAGGCTTTCAGGCGTCAGCTGTCGGCCGTCAACCCGATGCTCCTGACGATGGAGCCCAGCGTTGGAGGTCCAGGGCAGTGGCGAGTTGCTCGGGGCTGGAGGGTTGTTCTCCATGCCAAAGGTCGTCAACGATTCGCTGATGTCGCGCTGTGCCATCGCGTCGAACCCCCTGACGAGACCAGCATAGCACTCCAAGGCAGACGCAGAAGTATGCGCCAGGGCCACTTTGACCGCTGATGCAGCGGAATGAAATACGGCACTCATGTGAGGGACTTTTCATTCTCAAGGTTGGGGTGATCTTGTTTTCCATGCTCCCAGTCACGCTCTGAGTTCCGGGTAAACCCTAGGTGGGACGTTCGCGTCCCCGTCGCACGAGGCTCTCCCGCGCGCCGATATAGTGCAACGCGGTTCCAGGGGGGATTCAATGCGTCCAGTTCATCTGCGCTTCGTGGGAGCGGCGGAGCTTCCGAAATCGCTTTCAGATTTCGACGTCGAGCAATCGTTTCGCATCAGCAGCGAAGATGTGACGGCCATCCGCGAGCGCTTCCGCGCGGACCGACGCCTGGGCGTCGCTCTCCAGTTGGTCGTCCTTCGCGCGACCGGGCGTTCGCCGGATCGAACGGCAAGCGTGCCTCGAGCGCTGCTGCGATCGCTGTGCGGGGCGCTGGCCCAGAGCGAAACAGCCATCGCGTCCCTCAAGACAATCTATGCGCGCGTCGCCACGCTCTACGAGCATCAGAAATGGGCGCGCGACTTTGCCGGCATCACGGACGCCGACGCTGCCACGATGGCGAAACTGGCCGAAGCCTTGGAGAATCTGGCCAACGCAGCCGTCTCGGTCGACGAACTCGTCCAAGAGGCCGAACTCTGGTTGTTCGCGCGCCATCACATGCTGCCGGCGGATCGCGTGCTTCGGGATCTCGCGCGCAAAGCCTTCGCGCATGTCGAAGACGCCGCGCTGGAGACCGTCAACAACGAGGTCCCGGTGGACGAGCAGCGCAAGGTGCTGGCAGCGGTGTACTTGTCGCGGCGCGCTCGTATCGGCGGCACTGTTCTGGAGTGGCTGAAGCTGCCGGCGAGCAAGCACAGTCCCAGCAGCATCGCAGAAGTCACGGAGAAGATCGCCTACCTGAAGAAACTGGGCGTCGACCAGTGGTCGCTCAGCGCCATCTCGAACGCGCGGCTGCGCGCCTATGCCCAGGCCATCGTCAACCGCCCGCCGTCGGAATCGAAGCGGCGTGCCGACGCTTCTCAGGTGCTGGAGATGACGTGCTTCCTGCGCGTGACGCTGCTGGACCTGACCGACACCCTGATGTACATGACCGGTCGGCGCGTGAACGACCTTGTCCGTCATGCCTCGAACCGCGTGATCGCCAATCAGGCGCGCAGCGCACTCGAATACCGCCAGCAGTTGCAGGACATGCGCCGCATCATCCATGACGAAGACCGTTCTGCCGAAGACCGGATCGCGGCGTTGAAGGAACTCCTGCCCAAGGACGAGGCGTCGCTGCCCAGCAGCCACGCAGCCCTCGTTCGGCAGTCCTTGACCGATGACGTGACGCGCGTCACGGCTCTGCTCGGTGCGTTCTCGGATCTCGACCTCAAGGGGGCCGCGGACCAGCGGCCGATGAAGCAGGTGGTGGCCCTGCGCGAGCTGATGGCGCAAGGCGCCCAGGAACTGCCTGCGGGCTTCGACGCCAGCGTGGCGGACCCAGTCTGGCACGAACTGCTGAACGACCCCGACCGCAAGAAGGCGTTCGCGGCGCTCAAAGCGTCCGCCATGCTGGCGGTGCGTAGAGGCCTGCGCGGCGGCCGCTTGTGGGTGGACCACAGCTGGGAGTTCCGCAACCGCGAAGATCTGCTCATTCCATTGGAGCAATGGAAGAAAGAGCGCCAGCGCTGGGTCAGCGCGCTCAGCCTGACCAGAGACCCGCAGAAGTTCCTCGCGCGCTTGAACGCGCACTTGAGCGTGGGCCTGCGCGCCCTGTCCGAGGCCGTGGCGGCCGGCAAGCTGGAGATCGACGCCGACGGACTGGTGCGGCTCCGCAAGCTGGAAGCCCTGCCGGAAGACGCGGCCATCCAGCGCAGCAGGGATGCGATGTTCGCCATGATCGGGCGCGTGCAGTTCGGCGACATGATCGTCGAGATCGATGCGTCCACTGGCTTTAGCGAAATCCTGCTGGGACGACGCGCCAAGAGCACTCAGGAGCTCATCGCGTGCTACGCGGCCCTGCTGGCGAACGGCACCGAGAACGATGCCAAGGGTGTGGCCGCGATGGTCCCGGGCATCGAGGTCGCGCACATCTCGGCGGCGATGCGATTGCTGGAAGCGCAGGGTCGCCTGCGCAAAGCCAACGAGCGCGTGGTCGAGTTCCAGCGCAAGAACCCCATCGCCGAACTCTGGGGAAGCGGCAACAAGGCCTCGGCCGACATGATGGCCCTGGACGCCTCCCGTCACCTCTTCAACGCGCGCGTGGACCCGCGGCGCAGAACGTTCGCCGTGGGCCTCTACACCCACGTCCTGAGTTCGTACGGCGTCATCTACGACCAGCCCATCGTCCACAACGAACGCCAGGGCCCGGCGGCGGTCGAAGGCGTCGAGCAGTACAACGCCCGGGCCGACGAAAGCACGCGGCTGTCCCTGTTGGCCGTCGACACCCATGGCTACACCTACGTGGCGATGACGGTGGCCAAGCTGCTGGGCTTCGATCTGTGCCCGCAGCTGCGCGACTTGGCCGAGCGCCGGCTGTACCTGCCACGTGCCATCGAGCTGCCCGAGAATATGGAGCGCATCGCGGTCACCAACGTGTCCGAGCCGGCGGTCACCAAGGGCTGGGACGAGCTGCTGCGCCTGGTCTCCTCCATCCGCGGAGGCCGCGTGTCGCCCAAAGCGGCGCTGGAACGGCTGGGCAGCGCGGCCCGCGGCGACCCGATGCACAAGGCGGCCGACCAACTCGGGCGCCTGCTTCGCACGCTCTTCCTGTGCGACTACTTCAGCAACGACGAATTCCGCCAAGAGATCCACACGCTGCTCAACCGCGGCGAATCGGTTCACCAGCTGCAACGGGCCATCTACTACGGCCGCCTGGCCGCCGAGCGTGGACGCCGGCGCGATGAGATTCGGGCGATCTCGGGCTCTCACGCCCTTCTGACGAACATCGTGATCGCCTGGAACACCATGGAGATGCAGGCGGTCGTAGACCGCTGGCGCAAGGAGAAGCACCCGATCGAGGATGCCTGGATCCGCCGCATGGGGCCGGTGCACTTCGGCAACGTGAACTTCCGCGGACTCATCGCGTTCGGGGTCGAACGCTACGCGGATGCGCTGCTGCAGAAGCCGGCGGGCACCCGCCGCTCGGCCACGAGTTGAGCCTTGCTCATAAATTGGGCAGCGTTGTTTTGCGTGCCGTTTGTAGCGGTTTGCGAGCTTCAACTCCTTAAGAATCAACACCTTACGAATCGCTCAATTCTTGGGCAGCGTTGTTTCTCGTGCAATTTCTAGCGGTCGGTCGCTGGCCCTGGGCTAGCTGGGATATGCCCAAACTGGCATAATTGTCCGCAATGTCGAAGCAGCCCCGCAAGCCCGTGAAGTGGGTCGGATCGGTCAAGCGGGACCTGGACGCGATGCCTGGGGACGTGAAGGACGTGTTCGGCCACGCGATCGACCTGGCCCAGGCGGGCGGCAAGCACCCGGACGCCAAGCCGCTGACCGGGTTCGGATCGGCCGGTGTCCTGGAAGTGGTCGAGGACCACCAGGGCGACACCTACCGCGCCGTCTACACGGTCCGGTTCGCCGGCTGGGTCTACGTGCTGCATTGCTTCCAGAAGAAGTCCAAGAGCGGCGTGCAGACGCCGAAGAAGGACATGGACTTGATCCACACCCGCCTGAAGGCCGCAAAGCAGGATTTCGAGGCCTGGCAGGCGCAGCAAGGAGCACGATGATGGGCCCGCATACCGAAGTTGCCGTCGAGGAAGGCAGCACCAACGTCTACGCCGACCTGGGCTACCCCGAGGCCGCTGAGATGCAGCGCAAGTCCCAGCTGGCCGCGGAAATCGCCCGCGCGATCAAGGCGCGCCGGCTGACGCAGGCGGATGCCGCGGCACTGCTCGGGATCGACCAGGCCAAGGTCTCGCGCATCACGCGCGGGCAGTTCCGCGGGATCAGCGAAGCCAAGCTGCTGGAACTCGTGGCCAAGCTCGGACACGACGTAAAAATCGTCGTCGGCCCGGTGCGGCGGCGGGCCGGCAAGATCGAACTGCACTTCGCCTGAGCGAAGTCTCACCGTGGATGGGGTCCATTTGATTTCAGTGTCAAAAGTGACGGTTCGCTTCCCCAGCAACGGCGCGGGCATGGGCAGGTAACTTGTTGATTTCAAAGGGATTGCTGTTCGGTATTTCGCCGCGTATCGTTGGCTGCCTTTCGAGAGACGAGGAGCAACCGAAATGCAAGGCTGGCAGACCCCATACCTTGGCCTGCGCGATCTGCCGCGCGAGCTCACTGACTTTGAACTCCAGGCCTTCTTCAGCTTCAGTCAAGCCGAGCTGGAGCTGATCTCAAGGCGGCGAGGCGACAACCACAAGCTGGGCCTGGCACTGCACATCGGTTTCGTGCGCATGAGCGGCCGGCCGCTAAACAGTGTGCGTGCGGTCCCGCCCGTCTTGCTGCGTCACCTGGGCCAGATGCTGGGCATCACCACCCCCGACCTGGCGTCGCTGCGTGCGCTGTACGCCCGTGGCCGAACCCTGTTCGATCACCAGCAGCAGGCCTGCGAGGCGCTGGGCTTTGCCTGGATGACCGAGCACCAGCGTCGAGCGTTGGTGCGAGTTCTGCGCGATGAAGTGACCCACAGCGCCGATCGTGAGCGGCTGCTGCTGCATGCCCGGCATTGGTTGTACGAACACCGGCTCCTCATCGTGCACGACCGTGTCATCCGCAGCCTGGTGGCGGTTGCACTGACCGAACTCGAGGCCGCCACTGCCCAGGCGATCCGAGCCGCAGTGCCACCCGGCCTTCTCAAACGCTGGGCGTCGGCGCTGGACAGTGCGCGCCTGGATGGCCAGCACAGCCAGAGCTGGCTGTGGAGCGCACCGGCCAAGCACTCGACGCGCCAGATCACCGAGGTGCTCGAACGCATTGCCTTCCTGACGGATTTGGGCATCGATCAACACATGGGCAACCTCAACGACGTGCTGGTGCGCCGCTATGCGCGGCGCATGGCCAGCAGGCCGCCCTCGGTCAGCGCCCGGATCAAGGAGCCGGCGCGCACGCTCGAGATGGCCTGCTTCCTGCGCTATTGCCTGCTGACGGCCACAGATCAGCTCATCCTCATGTTCCAGCGTCGTGTGGCCGACCTCTGGCGGCAGTGCGCCGACGGTGTGACGGCAACGGTTGACTGGGCGCAGCAGTACCAGCAATTGCTCCAGGAACTGACCGATCTTGCGGCCCAGGAGAAGGTGCCAGATGCCGAACTGCGTTCGCGCTTGGTCAGTCTGGTCGCAGCCAAGCGTGCCCGGCGCCCGCCCAGCCGAGCGTCGATCATCCGCCAGCACCTCATCGACGCCATTGCGCCGGTGCGTTCCCTGTTGGTTGCGGTGAGCGGCCTGGCCTGGCAAGCCACGGGCGAGCATCCGGCCATCGACGCGTTGGACAGGCTGCGCACTCTGTACGCTGCAGGCGCCAGGAGTCTGCCGGGCGAGGTCACGGCAGCGCGCCTGGGCCCGGCATGGCGTCAAGCCATCGCTGACGTCGACCGTGAGCGGGCGTTCCGGGCATTGGAAGTGGCCACCCTGTTTGCCTTGCGCCGAGCGCTGCGCAACGGCTCGGTCTGGATCGAACACTCCTTGAGCTTTCGCGGCCGCGAGCGGCTGTTCATCCCGGATGTACGCTGGAAGACCGAAGCCCGACGACATTACGCCCGGCTACAGCTGCCGGCCAAGGCCAGTGACTTCCTCCCACCGTTGCTTGCACGCGTTCGCACTGGTATCGACGCGGTAGCCGCTGCCACGCGCGCCGGATCGCTGCGCGTAGATGACGAGTTGCACTTGGCGCCACTGGCCGCCGAAGACGAAGATCCCGAAGTCACCAAACTGCGTAGCCGGCTTGACCAGCGCATCGGCGAGGTGCAACTGCCCGAGGTCATCCTGGCCGTGGACGCCCAGGTGCGCTTCAGCTGGATCATGCTCGGGCGTGAGCCCAGATCG
>NZ_JAHCKK010000139.1 GCF_026125825.1 Hydrogenophaga sp.
GCGCTGGGCGCCCTGTGGTGCGCGGGCATCGAGCCGGCCTGGCCCGTGGCCGCGACCGCCCGCCGGGCGCCCCTGCCCACCTACCCGTTCCAGAACGACCGTCACTGGTTTGCCCGCCGCACCGCGCCCGCCGGCGCCCTGCCGCCCGATCTCTCCCCCTCCGTTGCGAGTGCCGTCACCATGAGCCGAATACCCACCGTTGAACACGAACTCAAGCGCGTCCTGAGCGATGTCTCGGGCATCCCCGCCGACGACATGACCACCGACGCCAGCTTTGTCGACCAGGGCCTGGACTCCCTCTCGCTGACCCAGGCCACGCTGGAGCTGGAGCGGGTCTTCGGCGTCAAGCTGCGCTTCCGTCGCCTGATGGAAGACCTGGACAACATCGGCAAGCTCGCCCGTTTTCTCGACACCGAGATGCCGGCTGGAAAATTCGCGCCGCCAGCACCCGTGGCCCCCGTCGCAGCGGCCCCGGCGGTCGCGGCGGTCATGCCCACCCAGGTGGCCAGCTTCGCGGCACCGGCCGCCCTGTCGCCATCGCTGGCGGCCCTGCCTGCGGGCACAAGCGCCGTGCACCAGCTGCTGCAGCAACAGATGCAGCTCATGGCGCAGCAACTCGCGGTGCTCGCGGGCCAGCCGATGGCCGCCGCCCTGCCGGTCGCGCCGCTCCCCGTGGCGCCGGCGCCAACCACCTCGGCCCCGGCCCCGGCTGCGGTGGCGAAAGAGGCCGAGCCGGCCCAGCCGTCCATCAAGTCCCTGGTCGAAAAGCCCTTTGGCGCCTCGCCCCGTCTCACGCTGGAAGCGCGCCAGGACTTCACGCCCGCGCAGCGCCGCTGGCTCGACGAGTTCATCACCCGCTACAACGCCCGCTCGGGCAAGTCCAAGGCCTTCAGCCAGCAGCACCGCAAGGTCATGGCCGACCCGCGCGTCGTGACGGGCTTCAACCCCCTGTACAAGGACCTGGTCTACCCCATCGTGGTCAACCGCTCGCAAGGCGCCAACCTCTGGGACCTGGACGGCAACGAATACATCGACCTGCTCTCCTGCTTCGGTGGCAACCTGCTGGGCTACCAGCCGCCCAAGGTCATCGAGGCCATGCAGCAGCAACTGCAGCTCGGCCTGGAAGTGGGCCCGCAGCACCCGTACGCCGCCGACGTGGCGCAGCTCATCTCGGAATTCACCGGCATGGAGCGCGTGGGCTTCTGCAACACCGGCTCCGAGGCCGTCATGGGCGCCATGCGCATCGCGCGCACCGTCACCGGCCGCAAGACCATCGCCATCTTCACCAACTCGTACCACGGCATCTTCGACGAAGTGATCGTGCGCGGCACCAAGCAGCTGCGCTCGCTCTCCGCCGCACCCGGCATCCTGGCCAACGCGGTGGAGAACATCCTGGTGCTGGACTGGAACAGCGAGGACTCCCTGCGCGTGCTGCGCGAGCGCGGTCCCGAGCTGGCGGCGATCATGACCGAGCCGATCCAGAACAAGTACCCCACGCTGCAGCCGCGCGAGTTCGTGCAGTCGCTGCGCCAGATCGCCGACCAGGCCGGCTGCGCGCTGATCTTCGACGAGGTCGTGACCGGGTTCCGCGTCGCCCCGGGCGGTGCGCAGGAGTTCTACGGCGTGCGCGCCGACATCGCCACCTACGGCAAGGTCATCGGCGGCGGCCTGCCGTTCGCGGCCATTGCCGGCAACGCCAACTGGCTCGACGCGCTCGACGGCGGCCACTGGCAGTATGGCGACGACTCCTACCCGGAAGCGGGCGTGACCTACTTCGCCGGCACCTTCGTGCGCCACCCGCTGGCGCTGGCCGCCGCGCGCGCCACGCTGCAGCACATCAAGGCGGGCGGGCGCGAGTTCTACCGCAACCTCAACGACCGCACGCAGCGACTGATCGATCGGCTCAACACCGCCTTCGCGGTGCGCGGCGCACCGGTCAAGGCGGTGCACTGCGCCTCGATCTGGCGCCTGCAGTGGGACGACAACCAGAAGCACATCAGCCTCTTCTACTACCTGGTGCGCTACCACGGCCTGCACCTCTACGAGCAGTTCGGTCACTTCGTCGCCGAAGGCATGACCGACGCCCACACCGACCGCATCTTCCAGGTGTTCACCGACGCCATGGACGAGCTCATGGGCCTGGGCTTCATCACCCCCAAGGACGGCAGCCCCCCGCCGCCCTCGGGCCCGCAAGGCGGCACGCGCGCCGGCACCGACGCGCAGCTCTCGCCCGGGCAGACCGAGCGCTGGCTGGCCGGCGGCTTCGACCCCTCGGCCCGGCTCGCCCTGAACGAATCGTTCTGCGTCAGCCTGCAGGGGGGCGTGGACCGCACCGCCCTGAAGGCCGCGCTGCAGGACGTGCTGACGCGCCACGAGGCCTTCCGCCTCCAGTTCGACCTGGAAGAACCCCGGCAACGCGTCGTGCCGCAACTCCAGCTGGCCGTGGCCGAGATCGACCTGAGCGCGCAACCCGACGCCGAGCAGGCGCTCGACGACTTCTGCACCCAGGCCAGCCTGCGCGACTTCCCGCTCGACCAGGCCCCGCTGGCCGCCGTGAGCCTGCTCACGCTGGCCGACGGCCGCACCGTGGTGCACGTGGTGGCCAGCCACCTGGTGTTCGACGGCTGGGCCTCCAGCGTGTTCAATGCCGAGCTCGCCACCGCCTACAAGGCCCGCAGCATGGGCATGGCGCCGGACTTCAAGCCCGCCGAATCGCCGCTGGACTTCGCCGAGGAAGAGCAGGCCCGCTTCGAAGGCCCCGACGGCCAGGAAGCGCTGAACTTCTGGCAACAGCTGCTGCAGAACCCGCCCGCGCCGCTGAACCTGGGCGACCGCACCCCGCAGGGTCCCCGCAGCTACGCCGCCGACACGCTTCGCATACGACTGGACGGCGAGCTGTTCAGCCGCCTGCGCGCGCAGGCCCGCCAATCGGGCGCGACCCTGTTCCAGGTGCTGCTCACCGCCGTCACCCGCATGCTGCACAAGCGCAGCGGCCAGAGCGACTTCGTGGTCAGCATCCCCTACGCCAGCCAGAGCCTGCAGCGCCGCGGCCCGCTCATGGCCGACGGCGTGCTCGACCTGCCGCTGCGGCTGAGCTGCCAGCCCGGCGAAAGCACCGAAGCCGTGCTGCAGCGCGTGCGCTCGCGCCTCATGGACGCGCTGGAGTACCCGCTCATGACCCAGGGCACGGTGGCGCGCGCGCTGGGCATCCGCAGCGCGGGCGACCGCCCGCCGCTCACCGGCATCTTCTTCAACCTCAACCCCAAGGTCGATCTCTCGGCCTACGCCCCGCTGCAGGCCGCCATGCACGAAGGCCGCAAGCGCGGCACGCTCAGCGAGCTGTTCTTCAACTTCTACGAGCAGAACGACGCGCTCACGCTGGACCTGCACCACAGCAGCGAGTTCTTCAGCCCGCAGCGCGCCCAGGAACTGATCGACGCCCTGCGCGCTGAAATCGCCCACTTTGCGCAGCACCCCGGCGTCGAGCTGCCGGTGCTCACCGCCGTGGTGGCCCCCGCCCACGCCCCCGTGCGCAGCGCCCCACCGGCGCCCGCGCCCGCACCCGACCCGCGCCTCATCGCCTGGAACCAGGCCACTGCGATGCCGCTGGAGCCACACGCGCGCGTGGAGCAGTGGATCAGCCGCCAGGCCGCCGCCACGCCCGATGCGGTCGCCCTCGTGGCACACGGTGTGAGCCTGAGCTACGCCGCGCTCGAATCCCGCGCCAACCGCTTTGGCCATCTGCTGCGCTCGCGCGGCATCGGCGCGGGCATGCGCGTGGGCGTGTGTCTCACGCGCGGCCCCAACCTCGTGCCGGCCCTGCTCGGCATCCTCAAGACCGGCGCAGCCTACGTGCCGCTCGACCCGGGCTTTCCGAAGGACCGCCTGCGCGACATGGCCGAAGACGCGGGCGTGCGCCTGGTCATCACCGATGCCGCCAACGCCGGCCTCTCGGGCGTGCCGCGCGAGCAGCAGATCCGCATCGACGACGACGCCGCGGCCATCGCCTCCGCCTCCGACAGCGCCCTGCCGCGACAGGCCGACTGGGCCGACGACGCGCCCATGTACGTGATCTACACCTCGGGCTCCACCGGCAAGCCCAAGGGGGTGGTGCTGCCACAGAACGCGGTGTGCAACTTCCTCGCCAGCATGCGCCGCGAACCGGGCCTGCAGGCCGGCGACCGGTTGCTGGCCGTGACCACGCTGTCCTTCGACATCGCCGTGCTCGAACTCTTCCTGCCGCTGACCGTGGGCGCCAGCGTGGTGCTCGCCCAGCGCGAAGACGCCATGGACGGCGAAGTGCTCGGCCGCCTGGCCGCCGAGCAGCGCATCAACGTGATGCAGGCCACGCCCACCACCTGGCACATGCTGCTCGACGCGGGCTGGCGCGCGCCTGCGGGCTTTCGCGCCCTGTGCGGCGGCGAACCGCTGCCGCCCTCGCTGGCCCGGCGGCTGCTCGACGCCGGCGTGGAACTCTGGAACATGTACGGCCCGACCGAGACCACCGTGTGGTCCACCCTGTGCCGCATCACCGACGCGACGCAGAAAATCACCATCGGCCACCCCATCGCCAACACCCAGGTCTGGGTGCTGGACGAGCAGATGAAGCCCGTGGCCATCGGCCAGGAGGGCGAGCTGTGCATCGGCGGCGCGGGCGTGGCCACCGGCTACTTCAAGCGCCCCGAACTCACCGCCGAGAAGTTCGTGGCCGACCCCTTCGACACCGCCACGCCCGGCGCGCGCATCTACCGCACCGGCGACCTCGCGCGCTGGCGCGAGGACGGCACGCTGGAGCACCTGGGCCGGCTGGACTTCCAGGTGAAGATCCGCGGCTACCGCATCGAGCTGGGCGAGATCGAGGCCCGCCTCGCCGCCCTGCCGGGCATCGCCCGCACCGTGGTGATGGCGCGCGAGGACAGCCCCGGTGACGTGCGCCTGATCGGCTACGCCGTGCCGCACGCCGGCCAGCAGGCCGACGCCGCCGCCCTGCGCGAGGCCCTGCGCACCGGCCTGCCCGACTACATGCTGCCGCAACAGATCGTGCTGCTCGACACCATGCCCTTGCTGCCCAACGGCAAGATCGACCGCAAGGCCCTGCCCGCGCCGAGCGGCCCGGCGCCCTCGGCCAGCGCGGGTGCGGTCAAGCCCGCGCGCAACGACACCGAGAAAGCGGTGGTCGAGGCCATGCAGGCGGTGCTCAAGCTGCCCGCCGTCGGCGTGGACGAGGACTTCTTCTTCCTTGGCGGCCACTCCCTGCTGGCCGCCAAGCTCATGGGCCAGATCAACAAAGCCTTTGGCCTGCAACTCAACCTGCGGGTGCTGTTCGAATCGACCACCGCCGAGAAACTCGCGCGCCTGATCGACCAGCAGCGCGGTGACACCGCCCCCGCACGCGAGCCGCTGGTGCACCGCGCCGACCAGCGCCAGGCGCCACTGACCCTGATGCAGGAGCGCATCCGCTTCATCGAAGCCATGCAGCCCGGGCGCACCGTCTACAACGCGCCCTCGGCCCACCGCCTGCGCGGCCCCATGGACCTGCAGGCCTTCGACCGCGCCTTCCAGGAAGTCGTCAAGCGCCAGCCGGCCTTGCACAGCGCCATCGTGTCCTCGGCGCAAGGCCCGGTGCAGAAAAACGTCGAACTGCCCGCCTTCAGCCTGCTGCCCCTGGAAGACCTCGGCAGCTACCCGGCTGGCGAGCAGGAAGCGGTGCTGCAGGAACGGCTGGCCGCTCTGGCCGACCAGGCTTTCTCGCTGGAGCACGCGCCCCTGTTCAAAGCCCGCCTGTTCCGCCTCGCCGACGACCACCACGTGCTGTTCTTCATGACACACCACGTGATCTGGGACGGCTGGTCGTTCGACCTGCTGTACGACGAGATGAACGCGCTCTACCAGGCGTTCTCGCAGGGCCAGCCCTCGCCGCTGGCGCCGCTGGCGCTGACCTATGGCGACTTCGCCGACTGGCACGCGCGCTGGCTGGAGAGCGACGAACTGCAGGACCAGCTCACCTACTGGAAAAAGCAGTTCCTCGGCAAGCCGGTGCAGGAACCGCTGGCCGACCTGGCCCGCCTGCCCGGCATGCTGCGCGAAGGCGCCACCGAGTCCATGCACATCGCGGCCGAACAGGCCGACCGCGTGCGCGACATCGCCAAGCGCACCGGCTCCACGCTGAGCATCGTGGCCCTGTCGGTCTACGCCGTGATGGTCTCGCAACTGCTGCGCGAACCCGCGCCAACCATCGGCCTGCCGGTGCGTGGCCGACCGACGCCCGAGCTCGACCCCATCATGGGCTTCTTCAACAACATGCTGCCGGTGCGCCTGCCGGTGGACACCTCCCTGAGCTGGCTCGACTGGATCGGGCGCGTGCGCGCCGCCGTCGTCGAGGCCTTCGCGCACCAGGACGTGCCCTTCGAGCGCATCGCCCATGCGCTCGAAGCGGAGCAGCCTGGCGTGCACGCGCGCCTGTACCAGTGCATGTTCTCGTTCCAGGACGCGCGCAACCGCCCGACCCACTGGGGCCCGCTGGCGCACGAGCGGGTGCGCATCAAGCACAAGGGCGCCACGGAAGACCTCAACCTGTGGCTGGTGGAGATCCCCTCCGGCATCGAAGGCGGCATCCAGTACGACACCCACCTCTACCTGCCTGCCACGGCGAAGTCCCTGCACGAGCGCTTCGTGGCCCTGCTCGACGCGGTGGCGCGCACCCCAACCCAGACAGTCGCGCAGCTGATGGCCCCCACGCCCGCCGATCAGACCCGCGCCCAGGCGCTGGACGCGCCCGCCGCGACGCCCGCGCAAAGCCTGTTCGACCTGCTGGAACAGCGCGCCAGCGCCCTCACCCCACCCGCGCTGCTGCGCGTGGGCAGCACCGAACTGGACGCCCGCGAGCTGGTCAGGCGCGTGACCGACCACGCGGCCCAGATCAAGGCGAAGCTGCCCACCGAAGGACATCCCCTGACCGTGGCCATCGCGATGCAGGAACCGGTGGCGCAGCTGGTCACCGCCCTGGCCGTGCTGCGCCTGGGCCACCAATGCCTGCCCCTGATGCCGGGCGACACCCCGCCGGCAGACGCCGTGGCCTTCGGCGACGCGCCCTGGCTGCAAAGCCAGCCCGCGCCCAGCGTGCGCAAGGCGGCGGCACGGCCGCAGGCCTTCGACGCCACGCTGGTGGCCCAGATCGGCGCCGGCCTGGCCCGACAGGCCCACCTGCTGGTGGGCGACTGCCTGCGCGCCAGCGCCCACGCCACCGGCACCGCGCTGGCCCTGCTCGGGCTGGCGCTGCACACCGGCGGGCGGCTGGTGCTCTGGGACCAAGCACCCGATGGCGCCACGCTGGTGGCCGACATCCAGCGCGAGCGCACCGGCCTCGTCTTCGCGGACGCCAACACCTGGGCCGATGCCCTGCAGGCCCGCCGCGGCGCCTCGATCTCGGTCATTGCCGCCGTCGACGCGCGGGACAACTCGCCCGAACTCGTGGCGCAGTTGCTGGACGCAGGCCTTTCCGTGCTCAACGTGCTGCAGACCGACACGCTGTCCCTGCCGCTGGCCGTGCACTGGGTCGCCGACCCGGCCGAGGCCGGCCTGGTGGGCAGGCCGCTCGTTGCGCACACCGTGCGCATCGCCCCCCAGCCCGACAGCGCGGCCCCCATCGGCGTGAGCGCCCCCGTCTGGGTGAAAGCCGGCGCGGCCGCTGCCTGGGCCGCCAGCCACACCAGCGCGCGCTGGCGCAGCGACGGCCTGCTGCAGCAGGTGAGCGACCCCGA
>NZ_JAHCKK010000014.1 GCF_026125825.1 Hydrogenophaga sp.
CCGTACTGGCCGATGGCGACTACATCACGATCGGCGGCTGCGTGCTCAAGTTCATGCAGCGCTCGTCGGTGGAGGCGCGCTATCACGAGGAGATCTACCAGCGCGCCACGCGTGATGCGCTCACCGGCCTGTGCAACCGGAGGCTGTTCCTCGAACTGCTTGAGCGTGAGTTGCAACGCTCGGTGCAGCGTGGTTACGCGCTCGCGCTGCTCATCATCGACCTCGACCATTTCAAGTCAATCAACGACAGTCATGGTCACGTGGTCGGCGACCGCGTGCTGGAGCAGGTCGGGGCCGTGCTGCAGGCGGTCGCACGTGGCAACGCGCTGGCGGCACGCATCGGCGGCGAGGAGTTCGCGATCGCGCTGCCCGAGCACGACGCGGCGGCTGCCCGCGCCGTCGCCGAGCGCATCCGTGCCAACGTCGAGGCGCTGCCGCTGCGCCTGGGCGAGCAGGTCCACACACTCACGGTGAGCGTGGGCGTGGCCAGCTGGCGGCCGGGCTGGCACACGGTGGGCCAAGTGCTGGCCGCCGCCGACCAGGCGCTGTACCGCGCCAAGGAAGCAGGCCGCAATCGCGTCGAGGCAGCCACCTGAGCGCAGCCGGTGCAGGTCCCGGGCGGCGACTCATGCGCCCGCGCCGCACGCGGGGCCGGGTGTCGTCCGTGTCGAGCCGCGATGCCGACGATTGGCCTTGCGCCATGCCGGCGTGACAGAATCACAGGCTCGGATCACCTGCCACGCACTGCAACCGGAGTCAGCGGATGGCCACGCACGAAATCAAGGTTCCTGACATCGGCGACTTCAGGGACGTCGCGGTGATCGAGGTGCTGGTCAAGCCCGGCGACAAGATCTCGGTAGAGCAGAGCCTCATCACGGTCGAATCCGACAAGGCCTCCATGGAAATCCCGTCCTCGGCCGCTGGCGTGCTCAAGGAGCTCAAGGTCAAGATCGGCGATACCGTGAACATCGGTGACCTGCTGGCCATTCTGGAAGGCGCTGCCACGTCCGCCGCCCCCGCAGCGGCACCCGCTCCAGCACCCGCTGCCGCCGTGGCGACGGTACCCGCCGCCCCCGCCGCAGCGCCAGCATCTCAGGTCGCCACCGCATCGGCCCCTGCCGCCGCCGCACCGGCACACAACCCCACCGCCACGGCGCCGCTGGGCCTGCCTCACGCCTCGCCCTCGGTGCGCAAGTTCGCCCGCGAGCTCGGCGTGCCACTGGAAGAGGTCAAGGGCAGCGGCCCCAAGGGCCGCATCGTCCTGGATGACGTGCAAAGCTTCACCAAAGCGGTGATGGCGGGCGCCACGCAGACCAAGGCGCAGGCCGCCAAGGCCCCGGCCAGTGGCGGCGACGGCGCGGGCCTGGGCCTGATCCCCTGGCCCAAGGTCGACTTCGCCAAGTTCGGCCCGATCGAGCGCAAGGAGATGGGCCGCATCAAGAAGATCAGCGGTGCCAACTTGCTGCGCAACGCCGTGATGATCCCGGCGGTCACCAACCACGACGACGCCGACATCACCGACCTCGAAGCCTTCCGCGTGGCCACCAACAAGGAAAACGAAAAGAGCGGCGTCAAGGTCACCATGCTCGCTTTCCTGATCAAAGCCTGCGTGGCCGCTCTCAAGAAGTTCCCCGAGTTCAACAGTTCGATCGATGGCGATGCCTTGGTCTACAAGCAGTTCTGGCACATCGGCTTCGCGGCTGACACGCCCAACGGCCTGATGGTCCCGGTGATCAAGGACGCCGACAAGAAGGGCGTGCTGCAAATCAGCCAGGAAATGGGCGAGCTCGCCAAGAAGGCGCGCGAGGGCAAGCTGAGTCCGGCCGAGATGAGCGGCGCGACCTTCACCATCTCCAGCCTGGGTGGCATTGGCGGGCGTTACTTCACGCCCATCATCAACGCGCCCGAAGTGGCCATCCTCGGTGTGTGCAAGAGCACGATGGAACCCGTGTGGGACGGCAAGGCCTTCCAGCCGCGCCTGATGCTCCCGCTCTCGCTGACCTGGGACCACCGTGTGATCGACGGCGCCGCCGCCGCCCGATTCAACGTGTATCTCGGCCAGATCCTCAGCGACTTCCGTCGCGTGTTGCTGTAAAGGACCACGCAGATGGCACTCATCGATATTCAAGTCCCCGACATCGGCGATTTCGACGAAGTGGCGGTGATCGAGTTGCTGGTCAAGCCGGGCGACACGGTCAAGGCCGAACAAAGCCTGATCACGGTCGAGTCCGACAAGGCTTCGATGGAAATTCCGTCGTCTCAGGCGGGCGTGGTCAAGGAGCTCAAGGTCAAGCTGGGTGACAAAGTCAAGCAGGGCAGCGTGGTGCTGACGCTGGAAACGGCGGGTGAGGCCGCTGCCGCGCCCGCTGCAAGCGCACCGGCACCCGCGCCGCAGGCGGCGGCACCTGCCGCGGCACCGGCAGCGGCCCCCGTGCCCGCTCCCACCGCTGCCAGCTTCGGTGGCAGCGTCGACCTCGAGTGCGACCTGGTGGTGCTCGGTGGCGGCCCCGGTGGTTACAGCGCGGCCTTCCGCGCGGCCGACCTCGGCCTGAAGGTGGTGCTGGTCGAGCGCTACGCCACCCTGGGGGGCGTGTGCCTGAACGTGGGCTGCATCCCGTCCAAGGCGCTGCTGCACGTCGCTGCTGTGATGGACGAGGTCAGCCATATGGCCGCCCTGGGCGTGGAGTTCGGCCGGCCTGTGGTCAACATCGAGAAGCTGCGTGGCCACAAGGAAAAAGTGATCGGCAAGCTCACCGGTGGCCTGGCTGCCATGGCCAAGATGCGCAAGGTCACGACCGTGCGTGGAGTCGGCGCCTTCGTGGGCGCCAACCACCTGGAAGTGGAAGAAACCACGGGCGCCACGGGTCAGGAGAAGACGGGCAAGAAGCAGGTGATCGGCTTCAAGAAGGCCATCATCGCCGCTGGCTCGCAGGCCGTGCGCCTGCCATTCATGCCCGACGACCCACGTGTGGTGGACAGCACCGGCGCGCTCGCGCTCAAGGAAGTGCCCAAGCGCATGCTGATCCTGGGCGGCGGCATCATCGGCCTGGAAATGGGCACGGTCTACAGCACCCTGGGCGCGCGCCTGGACGTGGTGGAGATGCTTGATGGCCTGATGCAGGGCGCCGATCGCGACCTGGTGAAGATCTGGCAGAAGATGAACGCGCCGCGTTTCGACAACATCATGTTGAAGACCAAGACGGTGTCGGCCAAGGCCACGCCGGCCGGCATCGAGGTGACGTTCGAGAGCGCTGAGCCCGGTGGCGCGGCGCCCGCGCCGCAGACCTACGACCTGGTGCTGCAGGCCGTGGGCCGCACGCCCAATGGCAAAAAGATCGGCGCTGAGAGGGCCGGTGTGGCGGTGACGGACCGGGGCTTCATCAACGTCGACATCCAGATGCGCACCAATGTGCCCCACATCTTTGCGATCGGCGACATCGTGGGCCAGCCCATGCTCGCGCACAAGGCCGTGCACGAGGCACACGTGGCGGCCGAGGTCATTGCGGGTGAACTGCAGGGCAACAAGGAGCTGGCCAGCGCGGCGTTCAACGCCCGCGTCATTCCGAGCGTGGCCTACACCGACCCCGAGGTGGCCTGGGTGGGCCTTACCGAAGACCAGGCCAAGGCGCAGGGCATCAAGGTCAAGAAGGGCCTTTTCCCGTGGACGGCCTCAGGCCGCGCCATCGCCAACGGGCGCGACGAGGGTGTGACCAAGCTGCTGTTCGACGACTCGCCCGAAGCCCACGGCCACGGCAAGATCCTGGGCGGCGGCATGGTGGGCACGCACGCGGGCGACATGATCGGCGAGATCGCGCTGGCCATCGAGATGGGTGCAGACGCGGTGGACATCGGCAAGACCATCCACCCGCACCCCACGCTGGGCGAGAGCATCGGCATGGCGGCCGAGATCGCCCACGGCTCGTGCACGGACGTGCCGCCGCAACGCAGATAGACGCGCGCAACGCCGCAAATGGAAAAAGCCACCGGCCCTTGAGGTTCGGTGGCTTTTTTCCAGGGGTCCGCGTTCAGCGTGGCGCGACGCGGGTGGCCAGCGGCGCGCTGCGGTAGTCAGGGAGGAGCCTGCAGGTGTCGCCGTAGGCGGACTCGAAGCCCTTGCAGAGCTTGGCCACGGTCTGAGGCGTGGGTTTCTCATTCCTGTCGATCCAGTTGAGCAGGGCGGTGAACAGCGCGGGGTACTGTGGCTCGCTCAGGTAGCTGTGCTCGGACTCGTCGCTGAAGGTCTGCACGAGGAGGTGGCCCTTGCCCGCGCGGTCGATGGTCTCGCGATAGGCGGACTCGAGTTCGACAAACGCAGTCGGATCGTTGACGGCGTGCAAGGACAGCACGGGCATGTTGATCCTGCCTTCGGGGTCGCTGTCCTGTGCCAGCTCGGCCACGGCTGCCGGGTCGGCGGTGTAGCGGAGCACGCCGGCGTTCAGTGCGGCGTCGTCCGTGGAACCGGTGTACCTCACGTTGGCGTTGGTGAACGGATTGCGGTTGCCCAGTCGCAACTGCGTCAGGTCACGGAACAGCCAGGTCGCCCAGTTGAGGTGGGCAATGAGCGAGCGCTCGGGGATCTTGATGACGTTGACGATGTTGGCGAGATGGATCTTCTGCTGCTCGGTGCGTTGACCCGCTGGCTTGCGCACGCCGGTGCATTCGTCCACGCGGTTGGCGAGTTCGGCACGCGTCAGCCGCGCGTCCATGGGCAGGCCTTGCCACAGGGGGTACTGCGGCTCGTCGGCCTTCGGATGGTTCTTGCAGACGTATTGATAGACCACGCGCAAGTCGAGGCGGAAGTCGTAGGCGCGGGTGCCGCCGCCCAGCACGCCGCTGGTGAGCAGCATGCCGTCGTAGGGCCCCTTGAGGGGGCCGTTGGGGCCGTCCACCGTGGCATAGAGCTCGGCACCCTTTGCGGCGACCGAGGCACCGTAGCTTTGCCCGTGCAGGATGGTGCGGCGGGGCGGGCCGAAGTGCTTCACGAACACGCGGCGCACGCGCTCGGTGTCTTCTGCCGCCATGGTCACGCCGAAACCACCCCGGCGGTAGGTTGCGCCTGCCCAGGCGTGGCCCGCCTTGACGGTCACAGCCCAGCGCTTGAGGTCTTCCTCACCGCGCGCCAGGGTGGCCGGGCCGGTGTCGGCGGGGCCGCCGTGGGCATGCACCACGAGCACACCTGTCTTGGCTTCCCATTGGGCGGGCAGCGCGATCCAGTAGAAGCCTCCAAGGCCGTCCTCGCCTGTGTGGCAGGTGGCACCGGTTGGCAATTCGGCCGGACAGGCGCGTGGCTGAGGATCGGTGGGCACCTGGGCAATCGCGCCGCCGCTGTGGCCCGCGAGAGCCGCCAGCGCCAGCAGCGCGATGGGGCGAAGAGTCATGAGGGTCTCCAATGGTGGTTCGATGGCATGCGGACGATAGGTGCGCAGAACCCCCATGTCAAATATACTGAGATGGGCATTTCAATATCTTCAAAGTATGGAAATAAGGCACCTGAGGTACTTTCTGGCCGTTGCCGAGGCCGGTCACATGACTCGTGCTGCAGAGCGTCTGGGCATCCAGCAACCGCCGCTGAGCCTGCAGATCAAGGCACTGGAAAAGGAGTTGGGCGTTGCCTTGTTCCGCCGCCATCCCAAGGGCGTGGCGTTGTCGGACGCCGGGCGCCTGTTCGAACGGGAGGCGCGCCAGCTGATGGACGACATGGCGGCCATGGAGCAACGCATGGCGCGCGTGGCGCGCGGCGAGCTCGGGGTGCTGCATGTGGGTTTCACCAGTTCGGCCGCCGCGCATGCGTTCACGCCCGAGGCCTTGCGCGCCTGCCGGCGGGCCTGGCCGGGTATCGCGCTGTCGATCCGAGAAGACCATGCTGCCGGCATTACCGAGGCGGTCGAGGCGGGGCGGCTGCATTGCGGACTGATCCGCGTGCCGGTGTCGCAGCCCCAGAGCCTGACCTTCGAGGTGCTGCTGCGCGAGCCGGTGCTGGTGGCACTGCCCACGGACCATGCCCTGGCGCGACGCCGGCCGGCCTCGCTGGCGCTGGAGGATCTGCGCGATGAGGGCTTCATCCTGGTGCGCCAGCCGGGTGCCCCGGGGCTCTACGCCAACCTCTTGGCACTTTGCGAAGCCCACGGCTTTCGTCCGCGCATCGCCGCGGAAGTCGAGCGCATGGTGACCAGCCTGAACCTGGTGGCCGCGGGCGCGGGCATCGCGGTCGTGCCTGCCTCCATGAGCGGGCTGCATCCCCATGCGGTGGTCTATCGGCCCTTGCAGGAGGGCACACCGCTGGACGCGCCGCTCACCCTGGTGTACCGATCGGCCGAAGCCTCAGGCCCGGCCGCGCATTTCCTGAAGATCGCCCGGGACACGGCGCGAAAGGCTCAAGCGCCTGCGCGGCGGGGGCATGCCGTGGCATGAAGACACTGCTGTCCCGGCGACGGTCGCTGGTGGCGCTGCTGGGGCTGGTCGGGCTGCAGGCCAGTCGCGCACAGACGGCCTGGCCTTCTCAACCGGTGCGAATCATCGTCGTGTACCCCCCTGGCGGGCTCAGCGATGGGGTCGCTCGCGCGCTGGCCGAGCGTCTTTCGTGGCAACTTGGTGTGGCCGTGCGGGTGGAAAACCGGGGCGGAGGCGGGGGCAGCGTGGGGCTGCAGGCGCTGGCGCGCGCACCGGCCGATGGGCACACGCTGGCCTTTTCAGCGGTCAGCCCCTTGACCCTGCGCCCGCACCTTGGCGCGGTGGGCTACGACCCGTTTCGCGACATCGAACCGGTGGCCAGCGTGATGTACACGCCCGTGCTGCTGGTGGGCACGCCGAGTTTCACCGGCCGCCGCTTTGCGGATCTGCTCGCTCAAGCCAGAGCCCATCCTGGCGCCTTGCGTTGGGGCACTTCGGGCCTGGCCACGGCGGGCCACCTGGTGCTGGAACGGGTGCAGCTGGGCGGCGGAGTGGCGGTCACGCACATTCCGTACAAAGGCGGCGGCCAGCAGCTCACTGACGCACTGGGCGGGCAGTTCGAGTTGCTGTCGACCAATGTGGCGCCAGCGCAGTTGGCCCATGTCCAGGCGGGCCACTTCAAACCCTTGGCTGTGGGAGCTCCTCACCGCCTCGAGGTCTTGCCGCAGGTGCCCACCTTCGCAGAACTGGGCCTGCCTCAGGCGAATGTGACATCCTTGTTTGGTCTGTTCGCGCCGGGCGGCACGCCGACGCAGGTGCTGGATCGCCTGAATGTTGAAATCAACGCAGCGGTGCAGACACCGTCCTTGCGAGAGCGGCTGTTGGCGTCGGACAACCTGCCCGCGCAGGGGGACCGTGCGTCCTTCGCGCGCCGAATTGCCCAGGAGTGGCACAGCAACCGCCAGCTCAAGGGCGCGAACATCAAGATGGAGTGAGCGTCAGGGGTCGACGCAGAGGCCGGAGCGGCCAGAAGGAAAATCAGGGGGCCTTGTCGGCCACTTCCACGCGCCGTGCCCCGTTGAAACGCTTGTTCCAGTAGGACATGCGCATGTCTTCCATGCGAACCTGTGCACCGCTGCGCGGGGAGTGGATGAATTTGCCTTCGCCCACGTAGATGCCGACGTGGCTGAAGGCGCGGCGCATGGTGTTGAAGAACACCAGATCACCGGGCTTGAGCTCGCTGCGGTCGATGGTTTGGGTCGCGGCTGCCTGCTCGTCGGATCGCCGGGGCAGGATCTTGCCAAGCGACTGCTCGTACACCGCGCGCACGAAGCCGCTGCAATCGAAACCCGTTTCGGCGCTGTTCCCGCCGTAGCGGTACGGTACGTCCAGGAAGGCCATGGCGTTGATGACAAGGCTGGAGGCCTGGTCGCTCACCGTCTCGCGGGCGTGTTGCACTTGCTGGCCGATGCGGGCCATGAGGCCTTTGTCGCTGAGCAGCGAGTCCATGTCGTCGTAGCCGGCGGCACTGCCCGGCGCGGCATGGACCACGGCCGAAGTACATACCAGGAGAACAATGGGGAGCCAACGCGACATAGGGCGTGAGGGTATCGGCGCTGCTGTTGGAAGTCAAGCGAGAATCGAGAGCCAACCCCTTGATTTACAACCACTTTCGTATTCACTTCGAGGTGTTCGAGCCGGCTCGCGACGGAAGGCGGCTGGCAACCGACGGGAGATCGACCATCACCGGCTGTCCGGGTGCGGTGCAGCCCGTGTCGCAGCACTTGCCGGGTTGACGGTTCTTCGTGATGGCGCGGGCCGGGTCGTGAGGTGCTGCGGCGGCGCTGCCGTCGGCCGCCACGCCCCGCTCCAGCAGCCGTTCAACCAGCTCCACCTTGTTGCCGACGGGGTAATTGCGCCAGATTTCCTGCTTCATGGCGGCCGGCGAACCACCACCGTGCAGGCTGATCACGCTGTACCAGCCGCCCTGGTAGCCGGCGGTCAGGTCTTCGATGAGGCGTGCCGTCTGGATTCGCTGCTCGTAGGGGACGTCGGGATGGGCGCGCAGCACGTCCGAGAGTTTCGCGCCGGTCTCGGGGTTGTGGTCTTCGTCCGGGCCGGGCAGGGTGACGATCAAGCCGCCGCTCACGTAGTGGGCGATGCGGTGCATGTCGTAGATCTTGGTCGCCAGCAACAGCTTGCCGATGTTGGAAAACACCGGGTCGGGCATGAAGGTTTCGCTGTGCGGGTCGGCTTTGCCATAGACGCTGGCCGCCACGCCGCAGGCGTAGAAGCCCTCGGTGATGGTGATGAGTTCCACCATCTGTTCGCGCAGATGCGTTTCCCGGCCGGGGTCGAAACCGTTGGCTTCGCACATGAGCGCACCGGCACCGATGAGCAGGTCGCCAAAGCCGGCGCGCGCGCCGATGCAGGTGTGGCGGTGGTGGGTGGCGTAGCTGTAGGTGAGGTGGCTGGAGTGCTCCCACTCGCCCGCGTAGAACACCCTGTCCCACGGTACGAACACCCGGTCGAAAATGCAGACACCCGTGCTCTGTCCATACTTGCGGCTGAACAGGGCCTCTCCATGCTCGACCTTGTCCCCAGGCCGGCCGGCGGGGCGCGCGACGATGGTCAGGCCCGGCGCGTCGATGGGCACGGCGCAGCAGACAGCGAAATCCGCATCCTCGCGCCCCATGTGGCGGCAGGGCATCACCAGCAACTCATGCACATAAGGTGCCCCGGTGACGATGGCCTTGGTGCCGCTGATGACGATGCCTCGGGCGGTTCTCTCCACCACGTGCACGTAGCTGTTCGCATTGGCTTGCTCGTGCGGGCGACGGCTGCGGTCGCCCTTGGCATCGGTCATGGCCACGCCCAGGGTCAGATCCTGGTCTTGGACACGGTGCAGGTAGTTGAGGAAGCGTGAGGTGTGATCGGTGGTCCCACGGGCGTCGTCGATGCGGGCCGAAACCTGCCCGATGGCGTTGAGCGCGTCGTGCGTGAGGTAGCGCTGGGCACAACCGGTCTCCTGGCAAACCAGGCGCACGGCTTCCAGCTTGTTGAGCAAGTCGCCGCTGCTGGTGTTGATGTGGCTCAGGCGGTTCACTCGACGGCCACTGCTCTGCTGCACGGCTGTCATGAGGGGCGCGTATCGGTGCTCGAGCGCCAGGTCGTAGGTCAGGGCGATGGCGTTGATCCCGGGCTGCAAGGCCGGCTCATCGGCCACGTTCTCCACGGGCCGCCCATCCACGAACACGCGTGGCTTGCGCTCTCGAAGCGATTCGCGGAAATCCTTCCCGCTCATGAGGGAAGGCGATGGTGCAAGAGTGTCGTTCATCAGCGAGATCCCTTGTCAGCAGATGGATCGGATAGAAGATTTTTGCCGGCTGTATTGACATTTAAACAATGTTCAAATAATTAATCAACAGTTCATTTTGTGCTGCAGATGTTCATCCTGGCGATAAACTGCCCCTATGGATGTCCACTTGAACGAACTCATCCCAGTGCCTTCGGCGGCTGAAGCCGAAGCGGCGCGAGAGCAGCAGCGACAGCGGCAACAGCGACAGGCGGCGCAGTCGGATTCCCGCCGCGCCCTCGTGCTGGAGGCGGCGCGAAGTGTCTTCGCCGAAAAGGGTGTGGAGGGCGCCAGCATCCGGGAGATCGCCAAGCGGGCGGCGTACACACCTGGCGCGATCTACAGTTACTTCGAGAGCAAGGAAGCGATTTACGCCGCGCTGCTGGCCGAATCGCTGGAGCGGCTCAATCGCGAGGTGGCCGCCGCCAGGCCCGCCAAGTCCCAACCCCAGGCGATGCTCGCGGCCAAAGCGCAGGCCTGGTTCGGTTTCTACGCCCGAAACCCGCGCGATCTGGATCTGGGCTTCTACCTGGTGCAGGGGTTGGCACCAAGAGGGCTGACCAGCGAGTTGAACCAGCAGCTCAATGGCCGGCTGCACGATGCCTTGCATCCTTGCGAGCAGGCCTTGCAGGCCATGGGGCTCTCGCCTGAATCTGCGCTGCGCGAGAACACCTCGCTTTTTGCCCACGGGGTGGGGCTGCTTCTGCTTCAGCACACAGGTCGCATTCGCATGTTCGGGCAGTCCCCCGACGCGCTGTTCCAGGCCTATGTGGATCATCTCGTGGCCCGGTTGAGCCCGCGCGATGGTGCGAGTGCAGCCGAGCCAGGGCAGGCCGATCTGTTTGGTGGCTGAGGGCATTGGCGGCTGCGCCAGGCGGGCCTGCGAAAATCCCGGTGACTTCTTAGACGAAAGACAAACCGATGCTGCTGGATGCTTCTGACTCTCAACTCGTGCTGGTGGACTACCAGGCTCGCCTGATGCCCGCCATTTTCGAAGGCCCTCAAGTGCTGGCCAATGCCGTGCGCCTGGCGCGCATGGCCCATGTTCTGCGGGTCCCCACTTGGGGCACCGAGCAGAACCCAGAGAAGCTGGGCCCGAACCCGCCCGAGTTGCGCGAGCTTTGCCAGAAAACCTTGTCCAAGATGCACTTTGGCGCCGTGTCCGATGGCCTGGGTGACTGGCTGCGCCCGCCCGTGCGTCAGCAGGCGTCAGGCAACGCGCGCAGCCTGCCCAAGCACCTGCAGAAGCCGGCGGCGGCACCCGCCGCCGAACGCCAGACGGTGGTCGTGGCCGGATGCGAAGCCCATGTCTGCCTCCTGCAGACAGCGTTGGAGCTGATCGAGCAGGAGTTTGACGTTTGGGTGGTGACGGATGCCTGCAGCTCGCGCACGGAGCGCAACCGCGATGCGGCGTTTGACCGGCTGGCTGGCGCGGGCGCCGAGTTGGTGACGACGGAAATGGTGGCCTTCGAGTGGCTGCGCACGGCCGAGCACCCTGCCTTTCGCGAGGTGCAGGCGATGATCAAATAAGGGAACGGGGCGCACGGAGCGAGGTGAAGGTCACGCGCCGTGTCAGTCTCGCGCAAGCGGGCTCGACATAATTATGAATTCAGTTCGAGCATGCTCTTTGAGCCAACCATCCGCAGGAGACATCCATGAGTCAGGGCTACGCCGAGTTCTACCGCCGCTCCATCGAGGAGCCCGATGCCTTCTGGACGGAGCAGGCCGCGCTGGTGGACTGGCACAAGCCCTTCCACCGGGTCTGCAACCACGACAACCCGCCGTTCGCGCATTGGTTTGAAGGGGGGCTCACCAACCTGTGCCACAACGCGGTAGACCGGCATCTGAAGGATCGCGCCGATCAAAACGCGCTTATCTATGTGTCTACCGAGACCGACACCGAGCGCACTTACAGCTTCCGCGAGCTGCACGTCGAGGTGCAACGCATGGCGGCGGTGTTGCTGGGGCAGGGCGTGAAGAAGGGCGATCGGGTATTGATCTACATGCCCATGATTCCAGAGGCCACCTTCGCGATGCTGGCCTGCGCGCGCATTGGCGCCATTCATTCGGTGGTGTTTGGCGGTTTCGCCAGCCATTCGCTGGCCAACCGCATTGACGATGCGTCCCCCGTGGCCATCGTGAGCGCCGACGCAGGCTCGCGTGGCGGCAAGGTGGTCGAGTACAAGCCCTTGCTGGACGAAGCCCTGCGGCTTTGCAGCCACCAACCGGCCTCGGTGATCCTGGTGAATCGGGGCTTGGCACCAATGTCTCTGGTGCCTGGTCGCGACCACGACTACACCGCGCTTCGCCAGCAGCACCTGGATTCGCAGGTGCCCTGTGAATGGATGGCGTCGACCGACATCAGTTACACCATCTACACCAGCGGGACCACGGGCAAGCCCAAGGGCGTGCAGCGCGACACCGGGGGCTACCTGGTGGCGTTGGCCGCGAGCATGAAGCACATCTTCATGGGCAAGCCCGGGGAGACCTACTTTTCCACCAGCGACATCGGCTGGGTGGTGGGGCACAGCTACATCGTCTATGGTCCGCTGATTGCCGGCATGGCGACCATTCTTTACGAGGGCCTGCCGATCCGGCCCGATGGAGGGATCTGGTGGCGATTGGTCGAAAAGTACAAGGTGACGGTCATGTTCAGCGCTCCCACTGCGGTGCGCGTGCTCAAGAAGCAGGACCCGGCCTACCTGAAGCAGTACGACCTTTCCAGCCTCAAGGCGCTGTTTCTCGCTGGCGAGCCGCTGGACGAGCCCACGGCACGCTGGATCAGCGAAGGCCTGGGCGTGCCCATCATCGACAACTACTGGCAGACCGAGAGCGGCTGGCCCATCCTCACCATTGCCAACGGGGTTGAGCGAAAGCCCAGCAAGTTCGGCAGCCCGGGTGTGCCGATGTACGGCTACCGTGTCAAGCTGCTGCACGAATCCACTGGGGAAGAACTCACCGGCGCTGACGAAAAAGGCGTGGTGGTGATCGAAGGGCCGACGCCACCCGGTTTCATGCAGACGGTTTGGAAGGACGATGCGCGCTTCGTCAACACCTATTGGAAGAGCATTCCGGGCAAGCAGGTCTACAGCACCTTCGACTGGGGCATCCGTGACCGGGACGGCTACTTCTACATCCTTGGCCGCACCGACGACGTCATCAACGTGGCTGGCCACCGGCTGGGCACGCGCGAGATCGAAGAGAGCATTTCCAGCCATGCGAACGTGGCCGAGGTGGCGGTGGTGGGCGTGGCGGACCAGCTCAAGGGGCAGGTGGCCATGGCCTTCGTGGTCGCCAGGGACACCTCGGCGCTCGGTGACGACGCGTCAAAACTCCGGCTGGAAGGTGAAATCATGAAGCGGGTGGACGAGCAGCTCGGTGCCGTGGCCCGGCCAGCCCGGGTCCGTTTCGTGACCGTGTTGCCCAAGACACGCAGTGGCAAGCTGTTGCGACGAGCGATCCAGGCGGTCTGCGAAGGCCGCGATCCGGGCGATCTCACCACCATGGACGATCCGGCCGCACTGCAGCAGATCAAGGACCTCCTGAATTGACGCGCGGGAGACGCCGCGCCGGCATGGCCGCCTCGCGGGCAAGGCGTGGTGGATCCGGGTGTTTGTAAGTACAATTCATGCTTATATTTACCCGAGCAACGAGACCGCCATGGAACAGATGATCGCGTCCGAAGGCCAAGTGGAAAAAGTCCGCGTGTTTGAACTCGCGGCCGAACTCTTCGGCGTGCTTGCCACTCCCATGCGGCTGCGCATCCTCAGTGCGCTTTGCGACAAGGAGAAGTCAGTCTCCCAGCTGTTGCAGGAAATCGACACCACCCAGCCCAATCTGTCGCAGCACTTGAACCTGCTTTACCGGGCGGGCGTGCTGGCCAAGCGCAAGGACGGCACGCAGGTGATCTACCGCGTTCAGAGCGAAAAGGCCGTCACCCTGTGCCGCACGGTCTGCACCCAGATCGCCATCGAGATGGACGAACCGAGCTCTGTGCCGGCGTCCGAGCGGCTGTCGCCCCGCGTCGCATCCTGACGGGCGGTTGCCGCAACGCATCTTTTTACACAGGGCTGGTCCCGCGGTGGCACAATCGCGGGTTGCAGTCAGGTCCTTCCACAGTCACTGTCGCATCCGCCAAACGGTTCAGCCGTGCCGCGGAAGGTTGTCTTAACCAGCTTATGTTTCCTGAAGGGAAACGGAGGTCAGCGGATTTATGAGCGATTCCCAATCGAACGGGGGCAACGTCTATGTTGCCTACAAAGGCAACTCGTACCTCTTCGGCGGCAACGCGCCGTATGTGGAAGAGATGTACGAAAACTACCTGGACAATCCTGGTAGCGTCCCCGACAACTGGCGCGGCTACTTCGACGCGCTGCAAAACGTTCCCGCCGGTGATGGCACCGACGCCCGCGACGTCCCCCACCAGCCCGTCATCAACGCCTTCGCCGAGCGCGCGAAGCAGGGTGGCACCAAAGTCGTCGTCGCCGCCGGAGCCGATTCCGAACTCGCTCGCAAGCGCACAGCCGTCCAGCAACTGATTGCCGCCTACCGCAATGTCGGCGCCCGCTGGGCCGACCTGGATCCTCTCAAGCGCGCCGAACGCGATCACATTCCCGAACTCGAGCTGTCGTTCTACGGCTTCACCGATGCCGACCTCGAGACCGTGTTCAACACGAGCAACACGTTCTTCGGCAAGGAGACCATGTCCTTGCGGGAGCTGCTCAACGCCCTGCGCGAAACGTACTGCGGCTCCATCGGCGCCGAGTACATGTACATCACCGACCAGAGCCAGAAGCGCTGGTGGCAGGAGCGCCTGGAAGCCACGCGCACCAAGCCCGCCTTCAATGCCGAGAAGAAGAAGCACATTCTCGATCGCCTGACGGCGGCCGAAGGCCTGGAGCGTTTCCTGCACACCAAGTACGTCGGCCAGAAGCGCTTCTCGCTGGAAGGTGGCGAGAGCTTCATTGCCTCGATGGACGAGCTGATCAACCAGGCCGGCCAGATCGGCGTGCAGGAAATCGTGATCGGCATGGCCCACCGCGGTCGCCTGAACGTGCTGGTCAACACCCTGGGCAAGATGCCCAAGGACCTGTTTGCCGAGTTCGATCACACCGCACCCGAAGAGCTGCCCGCCGGCGACGTGAAGTACCACCAGGGTTTCAGCTCCGACGTGACCACCCCGGGCGGCCCGGTCCACCTGTCGCTGGCTTTCAACCCCTCGCACCTGGAAATCGTGAACCCCGTCGTGGAAGGTTCGGTGCGTGCCCGCATGGACCGCCGTGGCGACCCGTTGGGCAAGCAGGTGCTGCCGGTGCTGGTGCACGGCGATGCCGCTTTTGCCGGCCAGGGCGTGGTGATGGAAACCCTGGCGCTGGCCGAAACCCGTGGCTATTCCACGGGTGGCACGGTGCACCTGGTGATCAACAACCAGATCGGCTTCACCACTTCCGATCCGCGCGACAGCCGCTCCACGCTGTACTGCTCCGACGTCGTGAAGATGATCGAGGCGCCGGTGCTGCACGTGAACGGGGACGACCCTGAAGCGGTGGTTTTCGCCACCCAACTGGCGCTCGACTTCCGCATGACCTTCCAGAAGGATGTGGTGGTTGACATCGTTTGCTTCCGCAAGCTCGGTCACAACGAGCAGGACACCCCGAGCCTGACGCAGCCGCTCATGTACAAGAAGATTGCGGCCCACCCCGGCACGCGCAAGCTGTACGCTGACAAGCTGGCCGCTCAGGGCCTGGGCGATTCGCTGGGCGACGACATGGTCAAGGCCTACCGTGCCGCGCTGGATGCCGGCCGCCACACGGTGGACCCGGTGCTGACCAACTTCAAGAGCAAATTCGCGGTCGACTGGAGTCCTTACCTGGGCAAGAAGTGGACCGACAGCGCGGACTCTGCCATCCCCATGGCCGAGTGGAAGCGCCTGGCTGACCGCTTGACGGCGATCCCCGACAACATCACCCCGCACCAGCTGGTGAAGAAGGTGTACGCCGATCGCGCGGCCATGGGTCGTGGCGACATTCCGGTGGACTGGGGCATGGGCGAGCACATGGCTTTCGCTTCGCTGGTGGCCAGCGGCTTCCCGGTGCGCCTCTCGGGTGAGGACTGCGGCCGTGGCACGTTCACGCATCGGCACGCCGTCATTCACGACCAGAACCGCGAAAAGTACGACGAGGGCACCTACGTCCCGCTGCAAAACGTGGCCGACAATCAGGCCCCGTTCGTGGTGATCGACTCGATCCTGTCTGAAGAGGCCGTGCTCGGTTTCGAATACGGTTACGCCTCGAACGACCCGAACACCCTGGTGATCTGGGAAGCGCAGTTCGGCGACTTCGTCAACGGCGCGCAAGTCGTGATCGACCAGTTCATCGCCTCCGGCGAAGTGAAGTGGGGCCGTGTCAACGGCATTACGATGATGCTGCCGCATGGCTACGAAGGCCAGGGCCCGGAGCACAGCTCGGCGCGCCTGGAGCGCTTCATGCAGCTGGCCGCCGACACCAACATGCAGGTGGTGCAGCCCACCACCGCGAGCCAGATCTTCCACGTCTTGCGCCGCCAGATGATTCGTGGGCTGCGCAAGCCGCTGATCATCTTCACGCCCAAGTCGCTGCTGCGCAACAAGGACGCGACGTCCCCGCTGTCCGAGTTCACCAAGGGCGGCTTCCAGACCGTGATCCCGGAACAGAATGCCGACGTCGTGAAGAAGGCCGAGAAGGTCAAGCGAGTGATCTGCTGCTCGGGCAAGGTGTACTACGACCTCGTGAAGAAGCGCGAAGAGCGGGGTTCGGACGACGTGGCGATCGTGCGCGTGGAGCAGCTGTACCCGTTCCCGCACAAGGTGTTTGGTGCCGAGCTGCGCAAGTACCCCAATGCGACGGACATCGTCTGGTGCCAGGATGAGCCGCAGAACCAGGGTGCCTGGTTCTTCGTGCAGCACTACATCCACGAGAACATGCTCGACGGGCAGAAGCTGGGCTACGCCGGGCGTGCGGCCTCCGCATCGCCGGCAGTGGGTTATGCCCACCTCCACCAGGAGCAGCAGAAGACGCTGATCGAAGCCGCTTTTGGCAAGCTCAAGGGCTTCATCCTCACCAAGTGACTTGAACGGACCCCCAGCCGGTCACCCGACGTTGACGTCCCGTGACCGGCTTGTCCGGAGCACCCCATAAAACCCTAGGTAGAACACTCATGGCAATCGTAGAAGTCAAAGTTCCGCAACTGTCCGAATCCGTGGCCGAAGCCACCTTGCTGGCATGGAAGAAGAAGGCCGGCGAGGCCGTCGCCGCCGATGAAATCCTGATCGAAATTGAAACCGACAAGGTCGTGCTCGAGGTGCCCGCGCCCGCCGCTGGCGTGCTGGTTGAACTCGTCCAGGGCGATGGCGCCACCGTGGCCGCCGACCAACTGATCGCGCGCATCGATACCGCCGCGGTCGCTGGTGCCTCAGCGCCCGCGCCTGCCGCAGCGCCAGCCGTGGCGGCGGCACCCGCCGCCACGCCGGCCGCCGCCGCGGCTGCAACGTCTCAGTCCAAGGCCGGTGTGGCCATGCCGGCCGCCGCCAAGTTGATGGCCGACAACAACCTGGCCGCTGGCTCGGTTGCCGGCACCGGCAAGGACGGTCGCGTGACCAAGGGCGACGTGCTGTCGGCCGTGGCCGCGCCCAAGGCCGCTGTGGCCGCGCCCGTGGCGATTCCCACCGGCGCACCCACCAAGGTGCTGCCGCAGGTGCCCGTGGTCGCTCCCGACCTGGGCGACCGTCCGGAAGAGCGCGTGGCCATGACCCGCCTGCGCGCCCGTGTGGCCGAGCGCCTGCTGCAGTCGCAATCGACCAACGCCATCCTGACCACGTTCAACGAAGTGAACATGGCGCCCGTGATGGAGATGCGCAAGAAGTTCCAGGAAAAGTTCGAGAAGGAACACGGCGTGAAGCTGGGCTTCATGAGCTTCTTCGTGAAAGCCGCTGTGCACGCGCTCAAGAAGTATCCGATTCTGAACGCCTCGGTGGACGGCAACGACATCGTCTACCACGGCTACTTCGACATCGGTATCGCGGTTGGCTCGCCCCGCGGCCTGGTGGTGCCCATCCTGCGCAATGCGGACCAGATGAGCTTTGCCGACATCGAGAAGAAGATCGCCGAATTCGGTCAGAAGGCCAAGGACGGCAAGCTGGGTCTGGACGATCTCACCGGCGGCACGTTCTCCATTTCCAACGGCGGCACCTTCGGCTCGATGATGTCCACCCCCATCATCAACCCGCCCCAGTCGGCCATCCTGGGTGTTCATGCCACCAAGGACCGCGCCATGGTGGAAAACGGCCAGGTGGTCGTGCGCCCCATGAACTACTTCGCCATGTCCTATGACCACCGCATCATCGATGGTCGTGAGGCCGTGCTGGGTCTGGTGGCGATGAAGGAAGCGCTGGAAGATCCTGCCCGCCTGCTGTTCGACATCTGATCTGCAAACTCTCCCGCCAACGCCCCGACAGGGGCGTTGGCCCATTGAATTCAGGAAAACAACATGTCCCAATCCTTTGACGTGGTCGTGATCGGCGGCGGCCCCGGTGGCTACATCGCGGCCATCCGCGCAGCGCAACTCGGCTTCAAGGTCGCCTGCATCGACGAGTGGAAGAACGCCGCCGGCGGTCCGGCACCGGGTGGCACTTGCACCAACGTGGGTTGCATCCCCAGCAAGGCGCTGCTGCAATCGTCCGAGCACTTCGACCATGCCAACCACCACTTTGCCGACCACGGCATCAGCGCGACCAATGTGAAGATCGACATCGCCAAGATGATCGGCCGCAAAGACTCGGTGGTGAAGCAGAACAACGACGGCATCCTTTACCTGTTCAAGAAGAACAAGGTCACCTTCTTCCATGGCCGCGGATCGTTCGTGAAGGCCGTCGAGGCGGGCTACGAGATCCAGGTGACCGGACCCAAGGAAGAGCTCATCACGGGTCAGCAGATCATTCTGGCCACCGGTTCCAACGCCCGTGCACTGCCGGGCGTGCCGTTCGACGAAGAGAGCGTCCTGTCCAACGACGGCGCGCTGCGCCTGGGTGCCGTGCCCAAGAAGCTGGTGTTGATCGGCTCCGGTGTGATTGGCCTGGAAATGGGCTCTGTCTGGCGCCGACTGGGTGCGGACGTGACCATCCTCGAAGGTCTGCCCACTTTCCTGGGGGCGGTGGATGAACAGATCGCCAAGGAGGCCAAGAAGGCGTTTGACAAGCAGGGCCTGAAAATCGAGCTGGGCGTCAAGGTCGGCGAGGTCAAGACGGGCAAGAAGGGCGTGAGCGTGGCCTACACGAACGCCAAGGGTGAGGCGCAGAACATCGATGCCGACAAGCTGATCGTCTCCATCGGCCGTGTGCCCAACACCGTCGGCCTCAATGCCGAGGCTGTGGGCCTGCAGCTCGACGAGCGCGGCGCGATCGTGGTGGACGGCGAATGCCGCACCAGCCTCAAGGGCGTGTGGGCTGTTGGCGATGTGGTGCGCGGCCCCATGCTGGCACACAAGGCGGAAGAAGAGGGCGTGGCGGTGGCCGAGCGCATCGCTGGCCAGCATGGGCACGTCAACTTCAACACCATTCCCTGGGTGATCTACACCAGTCCCGAGATCGCCTGGGTGGGCCGCACCGAGCAGCAGCTCAAGGCTGACGGTGTGAAGTACAAGGCCGGCACCTTCCCGTTCCTGGCCAACGGCCGTGCGCGGGCCCTGGGCGACACCACCGGCATGGTGAAGTTCCTGGCCGACGCCACCACCGACGAAATCCTAGGCGTGCACATCGTCGGTCCCATGGCCAGCGAACTGATCGCAGAAGCCGTGGTGGCCATGGAGTTCAAGGCCAGTGCCGAGGACATCGCGCGCATCTGCCACGCCCATCCTTCGCTGTCCGAAGCGACGAAGGAGGCCGCACTGGCGGTGGACAAGCGCACGCTGAACTTCTAAGCGCCGATCTTGAGCGTCCGCAGCACGTATGAGGCTGCGCTCAAGGAGCGCGGCTACACGACGGATCCCGCCCAGCAGCGCGCCATCGACGCGCTGGAGCGGTGTGCGTCCGAGTGGGCGGCGTACAAGCAGAAGCGCTCGAACTCGCTGAAGAAACTCTTTGTCAACCCGGAGATCCCGCGAGGCGTGTACATGTACGGCGGCGTGGGCCGGGGCAAGAGTTTCCTCATGGAGTGCTTCTTCGAAGCGGTGCCGCTGCGGCGCAAGACACGGCTTCATTTTCATGAGTTCATGCGGGAGGTGCACCGGGAACTGCGCGAGTTGCAGGGCACCGTGAACCCGCTGGACGAGCTTGGTGCGCGCATCGCCAAGCGGTACAAGCTCATCTGTTTCGATGAGTTCCATGTGGCGGACGTGACAGATGCGATGATCCTGCACCGCCTGCTCGACGCGCTGTTCAAGGCGGGCGTGGGGTTCGTCACCACTTCCAACTTCCGACCGGACGACCTTTACCCCGATGGCTTGCACCGGGATCGCATCCTGCCCGCGATCGAGTTGCTCAAGCAACGGCTGGAGGTGCTCAGCGTGGACAACGGCACCGACTACCGCCAGCGCACGCTCAATCACATCCAGCTTTACCACTGTCCCCTGGGGCCGCAGGCCGACGCTGCGATGGAGGCCACCTTCAACGAACTGGCCGAGATGGGTGACCAGGACGCGGTCATGCACATCGAAGCGCGGCAGATTCAGGCACTGCGGCGTGCAGGCGGCGTGATCTGGTTCGACTTCCGCACCCTGTGCGGCGGACCCCGCTCGCAAAACGACTACCTGGAGATCGCGTCCCAGTTTCACACGCTGATGTTGTCGAACGTGCCTCAAATGTCGGTGCGACAGGCGTCGGAAGCCCGGCGCTTCACCTGGCTGGTGGATGTGCTGTACGACCGGCGGGTCAAGCTGGTGATGTCCGCCGCCGTGCCACCCGAGGAGCTGTACGTGGAAGGGCCGATGTCGCACGAGTTCCCGCGCACGGTGTCTCGACTGACCGAGATGCAGTCACAGGAATTCCTGTCGCTCGAGCATCGGCTGGTGGACACCGGCCTGACTTGAACCCCTTTTTAGCCCAGTGGGTCGAGTTTGACGATTGCGATCGACAGGTTGTCGCCCATGCCCTTGGCGCGCGAGCGCGCCTTCTGGATCAGGAACTCGCAGGCCTCGCGAGGCGAGAGCATGGCAATGGTGCTGGAGAGCTCTTCCGGGGTGAAGTAGTGCCAGATGCCGTCGCTGCAGGCCATGATCGCGTCGCCCGCGCTCAGCTGAGGCACCACATGAAGGTCCACGGGGGGATCGTTCTCCGTGCCCAGGCAGCCCATCAGGATGTTGGCGTGCGGGTGGTCCAGCGCTTCTTCTTCACTGATTTCGCCCTGGTTGACCAGCGTCTGCACATAGGAATGGTCCATGGTTCGAAAGACCATCCGGCCATTGCGGAAGTGGTAGATCCGCGAGTCGCCTGCATGCACCCAGTGGCTGTCACCGCCCGGGTTGATGAGGAAGGCGGCGATGGTGCTGTGCGGCTCCTGTTCGGCGGAGACGGCCGTGAGCTTGATGACCAGATGCGATTCCTCGACGATCTGGCGCAGCAGCGCGGCGGCATCATCCGTTTCGGGGTCGTAGCGTTCAAACAGTTGCCGCGCCGTGAGCATCACCTGGTCAGAGGCCTTGCGCCCGCCGCTGCGACCTCCCATCCCGTCGGCCAGCACCGCAAGCAGGCAGGAGCCTTGGCGCGGATGGTGCAGCAAGCAGACCTGGTCTTGCTGGTAATCGCGGTCGCCCCGATGGATGCCGGTGGAGGCCTGGATGCGGTAGCCTTTGGACATGAATATGCTGGGCGATCTGTTCGAGTAGGGAAATGCGCCCAATGGTATCCACATCTGTGGCGTGCAAAGCCCGGCAAAGGCCGAAACCGTGAACCCTTGCGCACCGGCCCGCCGTCCGGCAGCGTGGACCTGCTCAACGGTGTCCGGCTTGACCTGGAGGCAGCTTGAGCGAACTTGAAGTCGGTGTGGCGGCCGCGTTCGCCGCAGACGGTCCCCTGGCGCGTGCGCATGGCAGGCTGAGCCCGCGTCAGGGGCAGCTTGACATGGCCGTCGCCGTGGCCCGAGCCATTGAAAAAGGCCACGGCCTGGCTGTCGAGGCCGGAACCGGGGTGGGGAAGACATTTGCCTACCTGGTGCCCCTGCTGCTCAGCGGCCGGCGCGCGCTGCTGTCGACCGCCACCCAGGCTTTGCAAGACCAGTTGTTCACGCGTGACATTCCTGCGGTGGTCCGCGCGCTCGGTCTGCCGGTGCGTGTGGCCTTGCTCAAGGGCCGCTCAAGCTACGTGTGCCTGCACCGGCTGGAGCAGGCCTTGCATGGGCCGGCGTCGGCCGGGTTGCGCGATCCGGCGATCACCGCTGCGCTTGCACAGATGCTGAGTTGGGCCCATCGATCGCGCAGCGGCGACCTCGCCGAGCTGGAGGCACTGGACGAACGCTCGCCGTTGCGGCCGATGGTCACGTCCACCCGCGACAACTGCCTGGGCGCGAGCTGTCCGCGCCACGGTGAGTGCCACGTCAACCGGGCGCGCGGTGAGGCCCTGCAGGCCGAGTGGGTGGTCGTCAACCACCACCTGTTCTTTTCCGATCAGCTGCTGCAGGAGTCGGGCGTGGCGTCGTTGTTGCCGGCCGCCGAGGTGGTGGTGTTCGACGAAGCGCATCGGCTGAACGACACGGGCATTCCGTTTTTGGGTCGCACCCTGGGCACAGGGCAGTTGCGGGAGTTGGCGCGCGATCTGGCCCTTCAAGGGCCGCAGTGGGCGCGGGGCCAGCGGCCGTGGGCGCACCTCGCACTGGCCATCGAACAGGCCGCGCGCGCGATGGCCACCGTGCCCCGCCAGGCCGGTGGCAGTGGCGGCCGCCACCGTTGGCAAGCCATGGCGCCCGAAGGCGTTGACGCTGCCGCCTGGCAGGCCTGCGTCATCGGCCTTGACCGGGCGCTGGCTTCCAGTCAGGAGGCGCTGGCCGCCACCGCTCAGGCCTCGGTGGAGCTGGAGCGCCTTGAAGCCCGTGTGCTGGCCCTTTTCTCTGCGTGGAGAGGCATGGCCGCTGGCATGCCGGCGGCCGATCGGGTTCGGTGGGTGGAGTGGGCCGGTAGCGGACATTGGCGTGCGGTGTATGCACCATCCGACTGCGCTGGTCTGTTCCAGCCTCTGCTGGACGAATCATCGGGTCGGCGCAGCTGGGTGTTTTCATCGGCCACCTTGGGCAGCGACGACGGGCTGAGCTGGTTCACGCGGGGCCTCGGCCTGGAGGCGCTGCCGAGTCTGCACACGCTGCGCGTGCCGAGCCCGTTTGACCACGCGGCCCAGGCGGCGCTGTATGTGCCCCACGACCTGCCCGAGCCGGCCGACGCCTCGCACACGCCCGCGCTGGCCGACGCGGTGGCGCGTTGGGCGGCGAGACTGGGCGGCCGAACGCTGGTGTTGACCACCACCTTGCGCGCTGCGTCGCGCATGGCGGAGCATTTGCAGAGCCTGGTGGCGCAGGGGCGATGTGCACCCCTTCAGGTGTTGGCTCAGGGGCGCCTGTCCAAGCGCACACTGTTGGCCCGGTTCCGTCAGGCGGACGCTCCTTCGGTGCTGGTGGCGTCGGCGTCGTTCTGGGAGGGCGTTGATCTGCCCGGCGACGCGCTGCAGCTGCTGGTCATCGACAAGCTGCCTTTCCCACCGCCGGACGATCCCCTGATGCAGGCGCGCGGCCAGCGCCTGGAAGCCCAGGGCTTGAGCGCATTCAACGACGCCTTTCTGCCCGAGGCGGCCATGGCGCTCAAGCAGGGGGCGGGGCGCCTGATCCGCTCCGAGACCGACCAAGGCATTCTGGTGATCGGCGACAGACGCCTGCTCACCCGTTCTTATGGCAACCGTTTGCTTGGCGCTTTGCCACCCATGAGCCGGCTGGTGGATGAGGCGGACATGACCGCACGCCTCGATGCGCTGGTGCTTACCAGATCTTCCACCAGGGATCGTCTTTTGACTTGAACCCCTTGCTCAAGTACTCGCTCTGGGGATAGCTGGCCTGCATCACACGGCGGGTGTCGTCGCGCAACTGCGTCATGCCCAGGGCCTCATAGGACTGCAGCATGATGAAAAGGGCCTCCTCGAGGGCCGGCGCGTTGACGTAGTCCGTCAGCGCCGTCTGGGCCCGGTTGATGGCCGCCAGATAGGCGCCGCGGCTGTGGTAGTAGCGCGCGACATGCACCTCATACTGCGCCAGCGAATTGACGATGTAGGTCATGCGGTCCCGCGCATCGGGGCTGTAGCGCGAATCCGGGAATCGCGAGACGAGCTCTCGGAACGCTTCAAACGATTCCTTGGCGGCCTTCTGGTCGCGTTCGGAGAGGTCCTGTCGCGCCAGCGAGCCAAAGAGGCCCAGGTTGTCGTTGAAGTTGACCAGCCCCTTGAGGTAAAGGGCATAGTCCATTGCCGGGCTGGTGGGGTGCAGCTTCTGGAAACGGTCCAGGGTGGCAAGCGCCTGGGCCTGCTCGCCGGCCTTGTACTGGGCGTACGCCTTGTCGAGTTGCGCCTGTTGCGCCAAAGGGGTGCCGGCAGCTCGGCCTTCGAGCTTTTCGTACAGCGTCACCGACTTCTCGTAGTTGCCCGCTGCACGCTCTTCGGTGGCTTCGCTGTAGATTCGGTTCGGGCTCCAGCCGACCGTTTCATCCACGGGTGTCGAGCTGCATGCGCTGAGCACCAGCGCCGAGGCCACCGCGGACAGGGGCACAGCCGATAATCTGGACGTCAACTTCACGGGTGCACCTTTACAACGGAACAATGGACTTGGCTTCGCAAATTATATCGACGGGGGATGTGACAGAAGGTTCCGTGCCGGGCCTCGACTCGGAAGCGGGCGCCATGCTTGAGGAATTCGCGGCGGAAGTGGAAACCCGGCTGTGTGAAGTGCCTGCCGACATGCACGGCTGGCGCATCGATCGCGCACTGGCGCAACTGATCCCGGAGTTCTCTCGCTCGTACCTGCAGCAACTGATGGCCGACGGCGCCGTCGTCATGCGTGGCTTGCCCCTGCGCAAGCCCTCGGCCCGCATTGCCGCGGGGGATCGGTTGGCCGTGGAACTGCGTCCCACCCAGCAGGCGCAGGCCTTTGTGGCACAGACCATGGCGCTGGACGTGGTGTTCGAAGACGCTGACTTGCTGGTGATCCAGAAACCTGCCGGCCTGGTGGTGCACCCGGCGGCAGGCCATTGGACCGGCACTTTGCTCAACGGCCTGCTCGCGCACCACAGTGGCGCTGCGGCGCTGCCGCGCGCCGGCATCGTGCACCGCCTGGACAAGGACACCTCAGGTCTCATGCTCGTGGGCAAATCGCGGCAGGCCGTCGAGTCGCTTGTGCGCGCCATCGCCGCGCGCGAGGTGAATCGCCAATACCTTGCCCTGGCCCACGGCGCATGGCAGGGCGCGCCCGAGAAGGGTGTGGACCAACCAATCGGTCGCGACGTGCACAACCGCCTGCGCATGGCCGTCGTGCGCGCCGACACCGGCATCGGAAAGGCCGCGCAGACCACCATTCGCCTGCTCGACGGATCGGATCAGGCCTGCCTGGTGGCCTGCAAGCTGCATACGGGGCGCACGCACCAGATTCGCGTCCACATGGCCTGGTTGGGGCATCCCCTGGTGGGCGACACGATCTACGGTGGCCGCGCACGGTGGGGCATGCAACGCCAGGCCTTGCATGCAGCGCGGCTTTCGCTGCGGCATCCGATCACCGGGGAGCCGTTGACGTTTCGCTCAGATCCTCCACCGGATCTTCTCGCCGCCATCGCAGGCAGCGGCCTCCATTACAATGGGGCGGGTCTGGGCAGCGGATTCCTCGAGTGAGTGCTACCGCGCGACCACCGCTGCGCGGCGAGTCGAGGTCCTGACTTCACGATCTCCCAGTTTGCCCTGCCAGGCAACAGGTTCTTTGCCGGCGTTCCGAGCCGACGGCCACCGCCGTCTTCGCCGGTTTGAGTGCGACGGGCCCCGTGCCCACCCCCTGTACCGTCCCGGTCCCTACCGGTTTTTGACAGACTGAAACCATGAACACCACGGATGCCAAGCGCGTCCTCGAGACGGCGTTGATCTGCGCGCCCCAGCCCCTGTCTGTGCGGGAGCTGGGCGCGCTGTTCGATGGCGAAGTCTCGGCGGACACGCTCAAGACCTTGCTGGCCGATCTTCAGCTGGAATGGACCGGGCGCGGCGTCGAGCTGGTGCGGGTGGCCAGCGGCTGGCGTTTCCAGAGCCGGCCCGAATTGCGCCCCTACCTGGATCGTTTGCACCCCGAGAAGCCGCCGCGCTACAGCCGCGCCACGATGGAGACCTTGGCCATCATCGCCTATCGCCAGCCAGTGACGCGCGGCGACATGGAAGACATCCGTGGCGTGACGATCAACTCGCTCATCATCAAGCAGCTGGAGGACCGGGGTTGGGTCGAGGTGATCGGCCACCGCGAGACCGTGGGCCGTCCTGCGTTGTTTGCCACGACGCGCCAGTTTCTCGACGATCTGGGTTTGTCATCGCTCGATCAACTGCCCCCGCTCGAAGGCAATGAAATCCAGGAATCGGCGCTGGATCGGCTGGACTTCGAAGCGCTGTCGTCCAACCTGCCATCCGAGGCTGCGCAGGAGGCGGAGGCCGCAGAGGTGGCAACCGGTCCGCAGATGGCGGCGGTCGATGCACCCGAAGCACCCGTGGCCGCCGAGCCGGCGACCAACGCCGAAACCGTCCCACCCGATCCGCTGAGCCCCGATCCCACCACCCAGGAACACCATGAACCCGGCGAACACCCCTCCCGCGACGCCTGAGTCGATCTCCGACGCCACCCTGCCGTCCGCCGACCACGTGGTGTCGCCTCCGGCGGCCCATGTCGATGCCGAAGTCCTGCGCTTCGACGATGTGGTCAGCGGGGCTTTTGACGCCGAGCAGGAGCAGCCCCTGGCGCTGCCGACCAAGCGCGTGCTCGCGCCGCAGGCCGAGTCGCCCAAGCTGCACAAGGTGCTGGCCCAGGCGGGTATGGGCTCGCGCCTGGAGATGGAGCAGCTCATCTTGGAAGGGCGCATTTCGGTCAACGGCGAGCCAGCCCACATCGGACAGCGCATCCAGTTCGGTGACGTCATCAAGGTCAACGGTAAGCCGGTTCGCGTGCGCATGACACCGCCACCGCCCCGCGTGCTGGCCTACCACAAGCCCGCCGGGGAAGTGGTCTCCCACGACGACCCGCAGAACCGACCGACCGTGTTCCGCCGCCTGCCCAAGCTGATGCAAGGCAAGTGGCAGTCGGTCGGCCGGCTCGACCTCAACACCGAAGGCCTGCTGCTGCTGACCAACTCGGGTGAGCTGGCCAACCGCCTGATGCACCCCCGGTTCGGTCTGCAGCGGGAATACGCCGTGCGCGTGCTCGGCGCCTTGTCCAACGAAGAAAAGCAGCGTCTGCTTGACGGCGTGCGGCTGGACGATGGCGTGGCCCAGTTCGCCTCGATCGAAGATGGCGGTGGCGAGGGCGCCAATTGCTGGTACCGCGTGACGATCGGCGAGGGCCGCAACCGCGAGGTGCGCCGCATGTTCGAAGCCGTCGGCCATGCGGTCAGCCGGCTCATTCGCATCCGTTATGGCGCTGTGATGCTGCCGCGCGGGCTCAAGCGTGGCGTGTGGCTGGAGTTGGACGACCGCGACATCGCGCGGCTGACTGCGGCGGCCGGGCTGGTGGAGGCCGACGAACCGCGTGGCCCGCGCCCCGGCGGTCGTCACCCGGCCCAGCGCGGCAAGCAAGGCCCAAAGGCCGGTCGTACCCAGGGCAAACCGCCAGGCAGTCGCGCTGATGGCCCCGGTTTCGGCGATCGGCGCACCAACAGCGGCTACGGTATGGGCGGGGCGCCGGGTGGCGCCAAGCCGCGCGGCGTCAAAGGCGCGGGCAAGGGGCCCGGGGGGGCGGGCTCGCAGCCTGATCCGATGAAGACCTCCTTTGGCTACATCGGACAGGACGCCCTGCAGCGCAGGCGCGAGCAGGATGCTGGCAGAGGTGGCCCACCGGGTGGCGGCCGGCGCCGGGGCGGCGGACGTTCGGGCGGGCGCTGAAAGGCGCCTGCCACGCCCCCACTCCTCAGCGCGGACACCCGAGCAATGTAGAATCGTGGGCTTTGTGAGGCCTTGTGGCTTCGGCAAATTCAACCAAGAAACTTCAGGATTCCTATGGCCATCGAACGCACCCTCTCGATCATCAAGCCCGACGCCGTCGCCAAGAACGTCATCGGCCAGATTTATGCCCGCTTTGAAGCCGCTGGCCTGAAGGTCGTGGCCGCTCGCATGGCCCACCTCTCGCGTGGCGAAGCCGAGGCCTTCTACGCCGTGCACAAGGCCCGTCCCTTCTTCAAGGATCTGGTCGACTTCATGATCTCCGGCCCTGTGATGATCCAGGTGCTCGAAGGCGAAGGCGCCATCGCCAAGAACCGCGACCTGATGGGCGCCACCGATCCCAAGAAGGCCGCTGCCGGTACCATCCGCGCCGACTTCGCCGACAGCATCGACGCCAACGCCGTGCACGGCTCCGATGCGCCCGAGACGGCAGCCGCCGAAGTGGCTTTCTTCTTCGCCGGTCTCAACGTCTACTCGCGTTGATCATGGTATGACGGCCAATCTGCTCGACTTCGATCTCGAGGGTTTGGCCGCCTTTTGCGAGCAGCTGGGCGAAAAGCGCTTCCGCGCCGTCCAGTTGTTTCGCTGGATTCATCAGAAGGGGGCGTCTGACTTCGCCCAGATGACGGACCTGGCGCGCAGCCTGCGCGACAAGCTGCCCGGCGTCTGCACTGTCACCGATCTGCCGGTGCTCTCGCGCCAGGACTCGGCCGATGGCACCATCAAGTGGCTCTTCGATGTGGGCGACGGCAACGCGGTGGAAACCGTGTTCATCCCCGAGGACGACCGGGGCACCCTGTGCATTTCTTCCCAAGCCGGTTGCGCCGTCGGCTGTCGCTTCTGCTCGACTGGCCACCAGGGCTTTTCGCGCAACCTCACCACAGGTGAGATCCTGGCCCAGCTCTGGCATGCCGAGCATTTTCTCCGCCGTCACTTGAAACGTGGGGAACGCGTGATCACGAACGTGGTCATGATGGGCATGGGTGAACCCTTGCAAAACTACCACGCGCTCGTGCCTGCACTGCGCGTGATGCTTGACGACCATGGCTACGGGCTCTCGCGCCGCCGCGTGACGGTGTCCACTTCGGGCGTGGTGCCGATGATCGATCGCCTGGCACAGGATTGCCCGGTGGCCCTGGCGGTGTCGCTGCACGCGCCGAACGACCCTCTGCGCGACGACCTTGTGCCCTTGAACCGCAAGTACCCCATCGCCGAGTTGCTCGATGCCTGCCTGCGCTACCTGCCCGCCGCGCCGCGCGACTTCATCACCTTCGAGTACTGCATGCTCGACGGCGTCAACGACCAGCCCGAGCATGCACGCGAACTGCTGGCCCTCCTCAAGCGGCATGGCGAGCGGGGCGTGCCCTGCAAAATCAACCTGATTCCCTTCAATCCTTTCCCCGACTCTGGGCTGATCTGTTCACCGCGCGCGGTGGTGCAGCGTTTTGGGCAAATGCTCAACGAAGCCGGGGTGGTGACCACGGTGCGCAAGACCCGTGGGGACGACATCGACGCGGCCTGCGGCCAGCTCGCTGGCGACGTGCTGGACCGTACCAACGCGGCCAAGCGCCTGGCGCAGCGACGCAGCAGCGCCAGCGAGCGCCCCATTCGTTTCGTTCAAAAGGAAAGGCAGGCATGACAAATCCGACCCGCACCGCTTCTTGGTCGCAAGGCGCACCATCGCGTGGCATGGTGGCCAGCTTCTGGCTGGGCGTGCTGCTGATCCTGCTGGCCGGTTGTGCGCAGACGCGCGGCCTGCCTGCCACCACGGCCGCTGCCGTGGCCGCTGGCGCAGAGCCGGTCACCGAGTCGGACGAGCCCGAATCACGCAAGCGCGCGCGCATCCGCGTGGAGCTGGCGTCAGGCTACTTCGAGCAAGGTCAGACCACGGTGGCGCTCGACGAGATCAAGCTGGCCTTGGGTGCCGATCCGAACTACGCGCCGGCCTATACGCTGCGCGGCCTCGTGTACGCGCGCCTGAACGAACTGCGGCTTGCAGAGGACAGCTTCAAGCGCGCGCAATCCCTCAGCCCGCGCGATCCTGACGTGCTGCATCACTACGGTCTGTTCGCTTGTCAGCAAGGCCGTTACCCCCAGGCGATCGAACTGTTCCAGCAGGCGCTCGCCAGTCCGGTATACGGCGGACAGGCCAAGACGTTGATGGTCAAGGGCATCTGCCAGGTGCGGGCGGCGCAGTTCGACGAGGCCGAGGGGAGTCTGGCGCGTTCCTACGAACTCGACCCTGGCAACCCGATCACAGCCTACAACCTGGCGGCCTTGCAATTCCGCCGAGGCGAGAACGCCAAAGCGCAGTTCACCATCCGCCGGTTGAACAACAGCGAACTGGCCAACGCCGAAACATTGTGGCTGGGCATCAAGGTGGAGCACCGCATGGGCAACGCCGAGGCCATGGCCCAGCTGGCTCAGCAGCTGAGCCGGCGTTATCCCGACTCGCGTGAGTGGGCGTCGTATCAGCGGAGAGCTTTTGATGAATGAGGTGTATGCCAACGAGGGAGCCGCGCCGGCGGGGGAGGGCGCTTCCCGTCCCGTGTTGCTGCGCGCCGCGCGCGAGGCTGCGGGTCTGCACATTGCCGCACTCGCCGCGGCCCTCAAAGTGCCGGTGAAAAAGCTTGAAGCCCTGGAAGCAGGGCGCTATGGGGAGCTGCCCGACCTGACCTTCGCGCGCGCGCTGGCATCCAGTGCCTGCCGCCACCTCAAGGTTGATCCGGCACCCATCCTCGAACAGATCCCGCAAGGTGGCATCCCCGAACTGGGCGGATCGCGCCATGCGATCAACGCACCCTTTCAGCCCGCGCACGATCCGGCACCCATCAACCCCTTGAGCTGGCTCTCGCGCCCTGCGCTGCTGGCAGCGATCGTCTTGCTGCTGGGCGCTCTGGTGATCGTGTTCCTGCCTCGCATGGAAGAGTCGGCACAGGAGCCGGCAAAGGCCGAGACGGGCCAGGTGGCGACGCCGCTGGAGCAGCCTGCGGAACCCGTGGCGGCCGTGGAGCCCGAGCCTGCTCAGGAGCCCGTTGCGTCGGCTGTGCCTGCGGCGCCCGCTGCGGGAGGCGCGACGCCTCCGGCTCCCGTCGCGCCGGTGTCCGCGTCGCCCGCACCCGCCACAGCCGCGACCGCCGGCCCTCCCGCTGCGCCTGCCGCGGCGACGCCTGCCGCACCCGCGTCGGGCAGCTTGCTGACCATCGCCGCCACCGGGGAGTCCTGGGTGGAGGTCGTCAATGGTTCGGGCAGTGTGGTGATCCAGCGTGTGCTGCAGGCAGGTGACGCCGTTGATTTCTCCAGTGCGCCGCCCTACACCGTGGTCCTCGGCCGTGCCGAGGCCGCGCAGGTGACGGTGCGTGGCAAACCGTTCGACGTGACCCGCATTGCGCGCAACAACGTCGCCCGATTCGAGGTCAAATGAACATGGACAGCTTGGTCCGCCCCGCCACGTCGTGCGAACCGATTCCCTTGTCGGCGGCGCGACCGCGCCGCACCCGCCAGGGCGTTGTGACCTGGGGTGACCACCGCGTTACCGTGGGCGGCGATGCGCCGGTGCGCGTGCAGTCCATGACCAACACCGACACCGCAGATGCCGTGGGCACGGCGATCCAGGTCAAGGAACTGGCGCTGGCCGGTTCCGAGCTGGTGCGCATCACGGTCAACAACGACGATGCCGCCAAGGCTGTGCCTTACATCCGCGAGCAGCTCGACCGCATGGGCGTGAACGTGCCGCTGATTGGGGACTTCCACTACAACGGCCACCGCCTTCTCACCGATCACCCGGCGTGCGCCGAGGCACTGTCCAAGTACCGCATCAACCCGGGCAATGTGGGCCGGGGCGACAAGGGCGACCGCCAGTTCGCGCAGATGGTGGAAATCGCAGCGCGCCATGACAAGGCCATCCGCATCGGTGTGAACTGGGGCAGCCTGGACCAAGATCTGCTGGCTCGCCTCATGGACGAGAACGCCAAGCGCAGCATTCCCTGGGAAGCGCGCCAGGTGATGTACGAGGCGCTGATCACCTCGGCGCTGGAATCCGCTCGCAAGGCCGAAGAGATCGGCCTGAACGGCAACAACATCGTGTTGTCCTGCAAGGTCAGTGGCGTGCAGGATCTCATTGCGGTCTACCAGGCCTTGGCCCAGCGCTGCGATTACGCACTGCACCTGGGTTTGACCGAAGCCGGCATGGGCACCAAGGGCGCCGTGGCGTCGGCGGCGGCGCTGTCGGTGCTGTTGCAGCAGGGCATTGGGGACACGATCCGTGTCTCGCTCACGCCGCAGCCGGGCGAAGCACGCACGCAGGAGGTGGTGATCGCCCTGGAGATCCTGCAGGCCCTTGGCATGCGCGCCTTCGTGCCGTCGGTCACCGCCTGTCCGGGCTGTGGCCGCACCACCAGCACCACCTTCCAGGAACTTGCCAAGCAGATCGACGACTACCTGCGCAGTTCGATGCCGCTCTGGCGCGCGCGCTACCCTGGGGTCGAGAACCTCAAGGTCGCCGTGATGGGCTGCATCGTCAACGGCCCGGGTGAAAGCAAGCACGCCGACATCGGCATCAGCCTGCCTGGCACCGGCGAGGCGCCTGCCGCCCCGATCTTCATCGACGGTCAGAAGGCCATGACGCTTCGGGGCGACGGTATCGCGCGCGAGTTCCAGCAGGTCGTTGAAAACTACATCGAGAAGAAGTACGGTGCGACGGCCTGACCGTCGGAACCATCCGGTGCCGCTGGCGCATGGCTGAACGAGAAATTGCATGGCAGAGAAACTGAGCGCCGTCAAAGGCATGAACGACATTGCCCCTCCCGCGTCGTCGCACTGGGAGTGGCTCGAAGAGACCCTGCGCACGCTGATGCGCCGCTACGGCTATCGCAACCTGCGCACACCCATTGTTGAGCCCACAGCGCTGTTCGTGCGGGGGCTGGGCGAAGTGACCGATATCGTCGAGAAGGAGATGTACTCCTTTGAGGACCGGCTCAACGGCGAGCAGCTCACCTTGCGGCCAGAGAACACCGCGGGCGTTGTGCGCGCGGCGCTGGAGCACTCCCTGTTGTACGACGGCGGCAAACGGCTGTACTACATGGGCCCGATGTTCCGGCACGAGCGGCCACAGCGGGGCCGTTACCGGCAGTTTCACCAATTCGGCGCCGAGGCTCTGGGCTTCGCTGGTCCCGACGTGGATGCCGAACTCATCGTGCTGGCCTGCGACCTGTGGACCGAGCTCGGCCTGACCGGCATCGAACTCGAGATCAACAGCCTGGGCCAGCCGCCCGAGCGCCTGGCCCATCGCAAAGCGCTGATTGCCTACCTTGAGGCCCACGCCGAGCAGCTCGACGAGGAAGCGAAGCGCCGCCTGCACAGCAACCCACTGCGCATTCTGGACACCAAGAACCCCGCCATGCAGGATCTGGTCAATGCCGCCCCGCGCCTGATGGACCACCTGGGCGAGGAGTCGCTCGACCATTTCAACCGGCTGCGCAGTCTGCTCGATGCGCATGGCGTCATTTACCGCATCAATCCGCGCCTGGTGCGCGGCATGGACTACTACAACCTCTCGGTGTTCGAGTTCGTCACCACCCAGTTGGGTTCACAGGGAACCGTCTGCGCAGGGGGCCGCTACGATGGCCTGTTTGAACAGATCGGCGGCAAGGCCGCTCCGGCGGTCGGCTGGGCCATGGGCATGGAGCGCATCCTGGAGCTGCTGAAGGAGCAGGGTCGCCTGCCCGAGCAGCCCGCGCCCGATGCGTACGCGGTGGTACCAGATGCAGCCCGTGTGCCGCAGGTCATGCCCGTGCTGCGGGCTTTGCGCCATCAAGGTGTGAACGTGCAGATGCATGCCGCAGGCGCCGATGGCATGGGTAGCATGAAATCCCAATTCAAGAAGGCCGATGCCAGCGGTGCGCGCTTTGCATTGATTTTTGGCGAACAGGAAATGCAGCAGGGCATGGTGGCGCTCAAGCCCCTGCGCGGCCCGCGCACCGACGCGCCGGGGGACGCCGCGCAAAGCATGCTGCCCCTGGACACCGTCGCCGATTGGGCGGACCGTCTGCGCGGCGCCTGAAGCCCGCCCACCCACCCCCGGGGCGGCCCCCGGGGCCGCCCGCCTACAATCCTCCGTTGCGCAACCTGCGCACGCATTCCAGACCCGCATCCACCATGGCCAAACACCTCGACCTCGAAGAACAGGAACAGATCGACCAGATCAAGCACTTCTGGGCCCAGTACGGCAACCTCATCAGCTGGGTGCTGATCGTTGTCTTCGGTTCGTTCGCTGCCTGGAACGGCTGGAACTACTGGCAACGCACGCAGGGCGTGAAGGCCGCTGCGTTGTATGACGAGGTCGATCGGGCCGTGCTGGCGCGCGACAACGAGCGCCTGGAGCGCGCCCTGGCCGACATGCAGGCCCAGTTCGGGCGCACCACTTTCGCCAGTCAGGCATCGCTGCTGGCGGGCAAGACCCTCTTTGAAGCAGGGCAGGTCGACAAGGCCCGAGCCGCGCTGACCTGGGTCGTCGACAAGTCCGGTGACGCGTCGTACCAGGCCGTGGCACGTTTGCGCCTCGCCGCACTCGACGTGGAGGCCAAGGCTTTCGATCAGGCCCTCAAGACGCTGGAATCGTCCGTGCCCAAGTCATTCGAACCCCTGGTGGCCGATCGCCGAGGCGATGTCTTCATGGCCCAAGGCAAGGCCGATGAGGCCAAGGCTCAATACCAGAGCGCATGGCGGGCCTTGGGCGCGCGCACCGAATACCGCCGATTGGTCGAGGTGAAGCTTGCCGCCCTGGGCGTCGACACCGCCAGCCTGTCTTCCACCGGACGTTGAAACCCATGGCCACCTGCAAAACCCGCTCATTCATGGCGCCTTGGCGCCGGTGCCTGCCCGCCATCGTGCTGCTCGCTGCGGCCTCGCTGTCGGCGTGTGGCTCGAGTTCAAAGAAGCCGCAGCCGGCCGAGCTGCCTGCTGTGGCTGCCCTCATGGGCACCCAGCTGGTATGGTCGGCCCAGGTCGGCGAAGGCCACGCTTCGCTCGCGCCGCTCGTGGCGGGTGGGCGCGTCTTCGTCGCAGGCGGCGCGGGCAACGTGGCTGCGTTGGATGCCGCCACCGGCAAGGACGTCTGGCGCCTGAACCTGGGCACAGCCATCGCAGCCGGGGTGGGTGCCGACGGGCAGACCGCTGCCGTGGTGACCCGCAACAACCAGCTGGTCGCGATCGCCGATGGCGCCGAGCGCTGGCGCGTGCGTCTGCCGGCGCGCTCGTTCACGGCACCTCTTGTGGCCGGTGAGCGGGTGTTCGTGCTGACGGCCGATCGCGTGGTCACGGCATTCGACGGCAAAACCGGCGCGCGGTTGTGGAGCCAGAGCCGTCCCGCAGAGCCGCTGGTGCTGAGCCAGACGGGCGCGCTGCTGGCGGTGGGCGACACCCTCGTGGTGGGCCTGGCCGGGCGCCTGACGGGCCTGAATCCCGACAACGGCTCGGTGCGCTGGGAAGCCCCTGTGGCCACGTCCCGAGGCACCAACGAGGTCGAGCGGCTCGTCGACATCGTGGGGCCGGTCAGCCGCATCGGCAACAGCGTGTGCGCACGGGCCTATTCGGCTGCCGTGGGCTGCGTCGACGCGAGCCGTGGCACCGTGGTATGGACGCGCGCCGCGCAAGGCACGACGGGCGTGCACGGCGATGACCGCCTGGTTTTTGGCAGCGAGAGCGATGGCCGCTTCCAGGCCTGGCAGCGCGCCACCGGAGAGCCGGCCTGGAACATCGATCGCCTGAAGTACCGTGGGCTGACCGCGCCGCTGGCCCTCGGCCGTGTGGTGGCCGTGGCTGACAGCCGTGGCCTCGTCCACCTCATCTCGCGCGAGGACGGCAGCGAAATGACCCGCCTGACCACCGACGGCTCGGCCATCGTGGCCCCACCGGTGCTCGCTGGCGATGCGCTGGTGGTGCAAACACGCAATGGCGGCGTCTTCGCCTGGCGTCCCCAGTAATGCGCATCGCGAACACCGTGTTCGTGGTGGCCTGAACGAAAGCTCTCTTCGTGAAACCCGTCATCGCCCTGGTGGGCCGGCCCAATGTGGGCAAGTCCACCCTGTTCAACCGCCTGACGAGTTCACGCGACGCCATCGTGGCAGATTTTGCCGGCCTCACCCGCGACCGCCACTACGGCAACGGGCGCCAGGGTCGGCGCGAGTACATCGTCATTGATACGGGTGGCTTCGAGCCAGAGGCCAGTGAGGGCATCTACAAGGAAATGGCCAAGCAGACCCGGCAAGCCGTGGCCGAGTCCGACGTGGTGATCTTCGTGGTCGATGCGCGTGCCGGCATCAGCGCTCAGGACCATGAGATCGCGGGCTACCTGCGCCGCCTGGGCAAGCCCACGCTGCTGGTGGCCAACAAGGCCGAGGGCATGACGCAGGGCCTGCAACTGGTGGAGTTCTACGAGCTGGGGCTGGGTGAGGTGATGGCCGTCTCTGGCGCCCACGGGCAGGGCGTTCGCTCCATGCTGGATGGCGCTCTGGAACTCATCCCCGGCCTGCCGCCCGAGGACGAGGAAGAGCCCGAGGTCGAGACGGGGGTGATCCGGCTCGCGGTGGCCGGTCGTCCCAATGTCGGCAAGTCCACCCTCATCAATGCTTGGCTCGGCGAAGAACGCCTGGTGGCCTTTGATTTGCCGGGCACCACGCGCGACGCCATTTCCGTGCCATTCGAGCGCTCGGGCCAGAAGTTTGAACTGATCGACACGGCCGGCATCCGCCGCAAGGGCAGGGTGTTCGAAGCGATCGAAAAATTCTCGGTCGTCAAGACCCTGCAGGCCATCGAGAACGCCCATGTGGTTCTGCTGCTGCTGGACGCGACGCAGGGCGTGACCGATCAGGACGCCCATATCGCCGGCTACATCCTGGAAAGTGGTCGCGCCGTGGTGCTCGCCATCAACAAATGGGATGCGGTGGATGCGTACCAGCGCGAGCAGATCGAGCGCCAGGTCGAGACGCGGCTGGCTTTCCTCAAATTTGCCTCGCTGCACCTGATTTCCGCCCAGAAGCGCCAGGGCCTGGGCCCGGTGTGGAAGTCGATCACGCAAGCCCACGCTTCGGCGATGCGCAAGATGTCAACGCCGGTGCTCACCCGGTTGCTGATGGAGGCGGTCGCCTTCCAGGCGCCGACCCGCAGCGGAATGTTCCGGCCCAAGATGCGTTACGCCCACCAGGGCGGCATGAACCCACCGGTGATCGTGATCCACGGCAATTCCCTGGAAAACGTGCCGGACGCCTACAAGCGGTTCCTCGAAGGTCGCTTCCGCAAGGCCTTCGATCTGGTGGGAACGCCGCTGCGCATCGAGTTCAAGACCTCGGCCAATCCCTTCAAGGAGTAGGAGTTTCGACTCAACTGCAGTCCGCTGGCAAGGCTGTGGTATTGTCCATTCCTCATTAACTTTCATTGAACACGGAGCATATCGTGAGCAATAACAAAGGCCAGCTCTTGCAAGACCCTTTCCTGAACCAGCTTCGCAGGGAACATGTGCCTGTTTCGATCTATCTGGTCAACGGCATCAAATTGCAGGGTCAGATCGAGTCGTTCGACCAGTACGTCGTGCTGCTTCGCAACACGGTCACGCAAATGGTTTACAAGCACGCGATCTCCACCATCGTGCCGGGTCGCCCGGTGCAGTTCTCGGCCGTCGGCACGGACGAGCCGGCAGCCTCCTGATTCACCACCTGAATCACACCCGGCCCGTGCAGCCGATCTGCCGGGCCGGCAACGCCTCGCGCGTTGCTTCCCTACCGAATTGAATTCACCTACTTCCCTTTCATCTTCCACGCCCTCCGTCATTCTGGTTGGCGTGGACTTTGGTGTGCCTCATTTCGACGCCGGCCTCGAGGAGCTGGGCCTGTTGGCCCAGACGGCGGGTTACACCGTGGCCGAGCGGGTCAGCTGCAAGCGCCGCGCACCCGACCCTGCCTTGTTCGTGGGATCGGGCAAGGCCGACGAAATCAAGATGCTCGCGCAGTCCACCGGGGCGACCGAGGTGCTGTTTGATCAGGCACTCAGCCCTGCGCAGCAGCGCAATCTGGAGCGGCATCTGGGTCTGCCGGTCAACGACCGCACCCTGTTGATCCTGGAGATCTTTGCCCAGCGGGCGCGCAGCCACGAGGGCAAACTGCAGGTCGAGCTGGCTCGCCTGCAGTATCTTTCGACGCGGCTGGTGCGTCGCTGGTCGCACCTGGAGCGGCAAAGCGGGGGCATCGGCATGCGCGGGGGGCCTGGTGAAACGCAGATCGAGCTGGACCGCCGCATGATCGGCGAGGCCATCAAGCGAACGAAAGAGCGGCTTGAAAAAGTGAAGAAGCAGCGCTCCACCCAGCGCCGCCAGCGTGAGCGCCGCGATACCTTTTCCATCTCGCTCGTGGGCTACACCAATGCGGGCAAGTCCTCGCTGTTCAACGCCCTTGTGAAGGCGCGGGCCTACGCGGCCGACCAGCTCTTCGCCACGCTGGACACCACCACCCGCCAGCTCTATCTTGGCGAAGCCGGGCGCTCGGTCTCGCTCTCGGACACCGTGGGGTTCATCCGCGATCTGCCGCACGGGCTGGTCGATGCCTTCGCCGCCACGCTTCAGGAGGCCGCGGATGCCGACCTGCTGCTGCACGTCGTCGATGCCTCCAACCCGTCCCACCTCGAACAGATCGCCTCGGTGCTGGGCGTGCTCAAGGACATCGGCGCCGATCGTGTGCCCCAGATCCTGCTGTTCAACAAGCTCGACGCGATGGACCCCGCGAACGTGCCACACGTTTTAAGCGATGCCATGGAACTGGAAGGCCAGTCGGTCCCTCGAATCTTCGTCAGTGCGCACACTGGTGCGGGGATGCCCGAGTTGCGGGCCCTGCTGGCGGCGCAGTTGATCGCGCAAAAACCCGGGGCGAACCCCATGCTCCCCGGGGCGCTCCCGGAAATAGGCGAACCGGTGTCCTGATTGGGCACAATGTGATGGTTTTGAATCGAAAAAGAGTTGCCAACCCATGGATGTGAATCTGCAAACACCCGCCCGCGGCGCTGATCGAGCGACCCGCCCTGACCGCCGTCCTGGTTGGCGTGGGCTGTGGGGCATGTTCAATCTGAACGACCCCCGCTGGGGCCGGGGCGACGACGAACCGCGCAACGATGCTGGCCAGGAGCCGGGGCGGGACGACGATCGCAACCCACAGCGCCAGCCTCCGCGCGGGCAAGGTCCGAACCAGGGTCCGCCGGACCTGGACGAACTCTGGCGCGATTTCAATCGAAAGCTCGGTGGACTGCTCGGCAACAAGGGCCGCGGCGGTAACCAGGGCGGCGGCAACGGTTCTGGCGGCAACGGTGGCATGCAGGGCTTCAACCCCAATCCCAAGGCCACCGGCATCGGCTTTGGGCTCATCGCTGGCGTGGCCGTGCTCATCTGGATGGGCACGGGCTTTTTTATCGTGCAGGAAGGCCAGCAGGCCGTGATCACCCAGTTCGGCAAGTACCACAGCTCCGTGGGTGCCGGCTTCAACTGGCGCCTGCCGTACCCGATCCAGCGCCACGAGACCGTGTTCGTCACCCAGATCCGCTCGGTGGATGTGGGCCGTGACAACGTCGTGCCTGCCACGGGCCTGCGCGAGTCGGCCATGCTCACCGAAGACGAGAACATCGTGGAAATCAAGTTCGCCGTGCAGTACCGTCTGAACGACGCACGAGCTTTTCTGTTCGAGAGCCGGGACCCCGACGCGGCCGTCGTGAAGGTCGCCGAGACCGCGGTGCGCGAAGTGGTCGGCAAGATGAAGATGGATGCCGCGCTGGCCGAGGAGCGCGATCAGATCGCGCCGCGCGTGCGCACCCTGATGCAGAGCATCCTCGACCGCTACAAGGTCGGCATCGAGGTGGTCGGTATCAACCTGCAGCAGGGTGGGGTGCGTCCTCCTGAGCAGGTGCAGGCGTCGTTCGACGATGTGCTCAAAGCTGGCCAGGAGCGTGAACGCGCCAAGAACGAGGCCCAGGCCTACGCCAACGACGTGGTGCCGCGCGCCCGTGGTGCAGCCTCGCGGCTGACCGAAGAGGCAGAAGGCTACCGTGCTCGCATCGTGGCCCAGGCCGAGGGTGATTCGCAGCGGTTCCGTGCGGTGTTGACCGAGTACCAGAAGGCGCCTCAGGTGACCCGTGAGCGCATGTACACCGACGCCATGCAGGAGATCTACAGCAACGTCACCAAGGTGCTCGTGGATTCCAAGTCGGGCTCCAACTTGCTGTATCTCCCGCTGGACAAGATCATGCAGATGACAGGGCAACCCGCCGCCACGCCTAGCAGCGCACAGCCCAGCACCCCTGCGCCGAGCACGATCCCGGTGCCCACGAGCCGCAGCACGGACAACACAGCCCGTTCGCGCGAGCGCGAGAGCCGCTGAACGCCGCCAGCGACGAGAGAAGCAACATGAACAAACTCGGTTTCATCATCACATCTTTCATCGTGGTTCTGGCAATCGCCAGCTCCATGCTGTTCGTGGTGGACCAGCGCCAATTCGGCGTGGTCTTCCAATTGGGCCAAATCAAGCAGGTCGTCACCGAACCCGGCCTGAATTTCAAGCTCCCCCCGCCATTCCAGAACGTCTCCTACATCGACAAGCGCCTGCTCACGCTGGAAAGCACCGACACCGAGCCGACACTCACCGCTGAGAAGCAGCGCGTGGTGATCGACTGGTATGTGCGCTGGCGCATCAGCGAGCCTCAGGAGTACATCCGCAACGTCGGCGTCAACGAGCGCGCCGGTGCGCTGCAGCTCAACCGCGTGGTGCGCAACTCCTTCCAGCAGGAAGTCAACAAGCGCACGGTGAACGAACTGCTGTCGACCCGGCGCGAGCAGCTCATGGCCGACGTCAAGCGCGAAGTGCTGGCGGCCGTGCGCGGTGCCGACAAGCCCTGGGGCATGGACGTGGTCGACGTGCGCATCACACGCGTCGATTACGCTGAAAGCATCACCGCCTCGGTCTATCAACGCATGGAAGCCGAGCGCAAGCGCGTGGCCAACGAACTGCGCTCCACCGGCTTTGCCGAGGGCGAAAAAATCCGCGCCGATGCCGACCGCCAGCGGGAGGTGATCGTCTCCGAGGCTTACCGCGACGCGCAAGCGATCAAAGGTGCAGGCGATGCCAAGGCGGCGGCCTCGTTCTCCGAAGCCTTCGGCCGCGATCCGGCGTTCGCCCAGTTCTACCGCAGCCTGGAAGCGTACAAGTCAAGCTTCGCCAGCAAGTCCGATGTGCTGGTCGTCGATCCGTCGTCGGACTTCTTCAAAGGCATGCGCAGCAGCAACGTGGCGCCGGCCCGATGAGCCCTGTGCGCTGAAGGGCCCGGGGTCACGACATGTCCGACGCGATCTGGCCTGCGCTGGCCCTGGTGCTGATCTTCGAAGGGGTGCTTCCCCTGGTGGCGCCCAGGCTGTGGCGTCGCGTCTTCACCGACATGCTGAGCCTGCGCGATGGGCAATTGCGATTCTTCGGACTGATCTGCCTGGGCAGCGGCGTGCTGCTCTGGTGGTCGCTGTCCTGACGCCGCGCTTCTTTTCCAGCGCGGCCCCGCGCTGAACAATACCCGCCGGAGTAGCCTCCGGGGGGCCGGTAGAATCACGTTTTTAACAGCGCCTGAAAATATCCATGTCTGCCTGGGTCCTCCCGGATCACATTGCCGATGTCCTGCCTTCCGAGGCCCGTCACATCGAAGAACTTCGCAGGGGCTTGCTGGACACGGCCCGTGGCTACGGCTACGAGCTGGTCATGCCGCCGCTCCTGGAGCACCTGGAGTCCCTGCTCACCGGCACGGGCGAGGCACTTGGTCTTCAGACCTTCAAGCTGGTCGATCAGCTCTCTGGCCGCACCCTGGGTTTGCGCGCGGACAGCACGCCCCAGGTCGCCCGCATCGACGCCCACCTGCTCAACCGCCAGGGCGTGGCGCGACTGAGCTACTGTGGCCCCGTGGTGCACACGCGCATCGACCGGCCACTGGCCAGCCGTGAACCGCTGCAATTTGGCGCCGAGATCTACGGTCATGCCGGGCAGGAAGCGGACCTCGAGATCATCGAACTCGCGCAGGCCTGTCTGCGCAACGCAGGCGTAAAAGGCCTGCAGCTGGACATGGCGGATGTGCGTGTGATCGACGCTGTGCTCGCGCCGGTGTCGCTGACCGCCGCGCAAGAGGCGCGCATCCATGCTGCGCTCAACGCCAAGGACGTGGCCGAACTCGATGTGCTCGCACAAGAGCTGCCGGCCGCCGTGCGCCGCGATCTGACGGCGCTGCCTCGCCTGTTCGGCGGGGTGTCCGTGCTGGATGAGGCCCGGCGCATTCTGCAGCCCTCGCCAGCCCTGCACGCGGCGTTGGACAGCCTGCGCTGGCTGGCTTCGCACGCGCAGGGCATGGACGTGTCGATAGACCTGGCCGACCTCCGCGGTTACGCCTATTACACCGGCATGCGTTTCGCGCTGTTCGCCCATGCCCCCGAAGGCCGGGCGGGGCAGACGCTCGAACTGGCACGGGGCGGCCGTTACGACGAAGTCGGTGCCGTGTTCGGCCGAAACCGCCCGGCGGTGGGTTTCAGCCTGGACCTCAAGGAACTGGTGGCGGCGGTGGCGCCGCGTCCCCTGGTGGCGGCGATCCGCGCACCCTGGGGCATGGACGCCGGCCTGCGCCAGGCCATTGCCGAACTGCGTGCGCAAGGGCACACCGTGGTGTGTGCGTTGCCAGGCCACGACCACCAGGTCGACGAATTTCATTGCGACCGCGAACTCGTGCCTGATGCGGCCCGTCGCGGCGCCTGGACAGTTCAAACCCTTCAAACGGAAACCAGCAAATGACGAACAGCAGCAGCGCCGTGACCCCAGGGCGCAACGTGGTGGTGGTAGGCACCCAGTGGGGTGACGAAGGCAAGGGCAAGCTGGTGGACTGGTTGACCGAGACCGCCACGGGTGTGGTGCGCTTTCAGGGCGGCCACAACGCAGGCCACACGCTGGTGATCAACGGCGTGAAGACCGCCTTGCACCTGATCCCCAGCGGCATCATGCGCGCTGGCGTCAAGTGCTACATCGGCAACGGCGTGGTGCTCTCGGTGGGCAAGCTGTTCGAGGAAATCGCCGGCCTGGAGAAAGCCGGTGTGGAGGTGCGATCGCGCCTGCGCGTGAGCGAAGGCTGCCCGCTGATCCTGCCGTTCCATGCCGCGATCGACATCGCGCGTGAGGCTGCCAAGGTCAAGGCCGGGACCGAGAAGATCGGCACCACCGGCCGTGGCATTGGCCCGGCCTACGAGGACAAGATCGCGCGCCGTGCACTGCGCGTGCAGGACCTGAAGTACCCCGAGCGGTTTGCGGCCAAGCTGCGCGATCTGCTCGACCTGCACAACCACGTGCTCACCACCTACCTGCACTCGGCCGACATGGCCTGGGACGACAAGATCGCCCCCTACATGAAGGACGGCGCGATCCAGTTCGACGCCGTGTATGGCGAGGCCATGCAGCAGGCCGAGCTGCTCAAGCCCATGATCGCCGACGTCTCGCGCGAGCTCAATGAGGCGCACGGTGCCGGTGCGAACCTGCTGTTCGAAGGCGCGCAGGGCACGCTGCTTGACATCGATCACGGCACTTACCCCTTCGTGACCTCCAGCAACTGCGTGGCCGGCAACGCCGCCGCCGGTTCGGGCGTGGGTCCCGGCCTGCTGCACTATGTGCTGGGCATCACCAAGGCCTACTGCACCCGCGTGGGCGGCGGCCCGTTCCCCACCGAACTGGAATGGGAGAAGGAAGGCACACCCGGCTGGCACATGGCCACCGTGGGGGCCGAGAAGGGGGTGACCACGGGCCGCAGCCGCCGTTGTGGCTGGTTCGATGCCGCGCTGCTCAAGCGCTCGGCCCAGGTCAATGGTCTGTCGGGCCTGTGCATCACCAAGCTCGATGTGCTGGACGGGCTCAAGGAGCTCCAGTTGTGCACGGGCTACGAACTGGATGGCGAGGTCATCGACATCCTGCCGATGAGCGCGGAAGACATCGCGCGCTGCAAGCCCATCTACGAGACGCTGCCCGGATGGAGCGAGTCATCGGTGGGGGCAACGCGGTACGAAGACCTGCCGGTCAATGCCCAGCGCTACCTCACGCGCATCGCCGAGACCACCGGGGTGCCGATCCACATCGTCTCCACCAGCCCGGACCGCGATCACACCATCCTGCTGCACAACCCCTACCATGGGTGAAACCACCGGGGGCCGCGCGCGGCCCTTCGTGCAAAATTCCCCACGACATTCCCATCCGGAGCCCGCATGCTGACCGAAGACGGCAAACACCTCTACGTCTCCTACGACGAGTACCACAACCTGATCGAGAAGCTCGCGCTCAAGGTCTACCAGTCGGGCTGGGAGTTCGACACCATCCTGTGCCTGGCACGGGGTGGCATGCGGCCGGGAGACATCCTCTCCCGCATTTTCGACAAGCCGCTGGCCATCATGTCCACCAGTTCCTACCGCGCCGCCGCAGGCACGCAGCAGGGCAATCTGGACATTGCGCGCTACATCACCACGCCCAAGGGCGAGATCGCCGGCAGGGTGCTGCTGGTGGACGACCTGGCCGACTCGGGCCACACGCTCAAGGCGGTCATCGACCTGCTCAAGAACAACTACAAGCCGATCACCGAAATGCGCAGCGCCGTGATCTGGACCAAGCAGCTTTCGACCTTCACGGCCGACTACTCGGTGGAGTTCCTCCCCACGAACCCGTGGATCCATCAGCCCTTCGAAGGCTACGACAGCCTGCGTCCCGCGCAACTCCTGGAAAAGTGGAAGCTCTGACCTGAATGAGTGACGACCTGTCCACCCGCCTGATCCACCATCCCTACAAACCCCCCGAGGGCTTCGAGGGGGTGGCGCCAGGGGTGTACAAGGCATCCACCGTCTTCTTTCCCACCGTCGAGGCCCTGCGCTCCACCGACTGGAAAGACAAGAGCGGCTACACCTACGGCCTGCACGGCACGCCGACCACCTTCACCCTGGAAGAGCGCATCGCCACCATCGAAGGCGGCGCGCATTGCGTGCTTGCGCCCAGCGGGCTGGCAGCGGTGTCGCTGGTGGATATGGCGCTGCTGCGCCAGGGCGATGAGGTGCTGATTCCCGACAACGCCTACGGGCCGGGCAAGTCGTTCGCCGCGGTGGAACTCGCGGCCTGGGGCATTTCGCACCGCTACTTCGATGCCATGGACCCGGCCGACCTTGCGCGCAAGATCGGTCCGGCCACACGCCTGGTCTGGCTGGAGGCGCCGGGGTCGGTCACGCTGGAGTTTCCCGACCTGCCCGCCCTGGTGGCCCAGGTGCGCGATGCCAATGCCCGCCGCGGCGGTGGCCACCAGCGTCCCATCGTCACAGCGCTCGACAACACCTGGGGCGCGGGCATCGCGTTCGCGCCTTTTGATCTGGGCGTTGACATCTCGGTGCAGGCCCTCACCAAGTACCCCAGTGGCGGTGCGGACGTGCTCATGGGCTCGGTCGTCACGCGCGATCTGGCGCTGCACCGACAGGTGTTGCTCACCCACATGCGCCTGGGCCTGAATATCGGCGTGAACGACGCCGAGCTGGTGCTGCGCGGCCTCCCCAGCATGGCGCTGCGCTACCACGCCCAGGACGCGAGCACCCGCGAACTCGCCACCTGGATGCAGCATCAGGCCGGCGTCGTGCAGGTGCTGCATCCGGCGCTGCCAGGTTCGCCCGGCCACGCCACCTGGCAACGCGATGCGAGCGCCGCGGCCTGCCTGTTCAGCGCGGTGTTCGACGCCTCCATTTCCCAGGCACGCATCGACGCGTTCTGCGACAGCCTGCGCCTGTTCAAGCTGGGCTGGAGCTGGGCCGGCCCGGTCAGCCTGTGCGCCCCTTACGACATCGGCCCCAGCCGCAGCCAGGGCTGGCCCCATGCCGGCGGTCTGGTACGCTTTGCCGTGGGCCTGGAGTCCGTGCACGACCTTCGTGCCGACCTGGCTCAGGCTTTGACCGCATTGAAGCCTTGAGACCCTTATCCTTTTCCACTGACCTGAAAGACTGACTTGGCTACTCCCAATTACGGATACGAAAAGCGCCAGCGCGAGCTTGCCAAGAAAAAGAAGAAAGAGGAAAAGCTCAAAGCCAAGGCCGCGGGTCGCCAGCACCAGGACTCCGATGCACCCGAAGAGCCGGGTGCTGGATCGCCTGAGGCACCTGGTGACGCCCCGGCGGGCGGCGACAGCGCGGCCGACTGAGTCCGCTGGCTCCCGCGTCGGCCGGCGCTGTCGCGCTCAGGCCGGGTGGGTGGCTGTGGCCTCGTCGGCCATCAGCGACCGAGCCGCCTCCATCAAGGCGTCGGGGGACCGGTCCCTCAGCACCAGCGGCCGGGCCTGCGAGAACCGCGTGAAATTGCGCGCAATCGACTGGGCGTACATCGGGTCATAGTGTCCCGTGAGCAGTTCCAGCACCACCTCTGGCGTGTGGCCCGCACGCACTTTGCCCGTCCAGCCCGACACCACCTGCTTGCCCCGCAGTTCCGTGAGGGCCTCCAGCCGTTCGCAAAACGCCGCCGGGTCCTTCACGAAGAAGTCGTAATCTTCCAGCAGCAAGGCCACCCGCTCCTCGTCGCCCAACTGCAGATCGATGCACGGGCTGGCGCGCATGGCATCGATCAGCGCCTCGTTCACGCGAACATTGCCCACCTTCTTGCTCTCGCTCTCGACGTACACCACCCGGCCTGGGTCGAAACCACGCAGGGCTTGCCACACCAGGGAATCGAATCGCTTCTGGCTGGGCTGCGGTTGGCCGGGGATCTGGCCGAGCACCGAACTTCGGTGGCTGGCCAGGGCCTCGAGGTCGAGCACCTGGGCGCCCTGGGCGGCCAGGGCATGGAGCAGGCGCGTCTTGCCGCTGCCGGTCGGGCCGCAGACCACACGGTACGACAAGCCTTGGGCCAGAGCCGGCAACGCTTCCACCAGCGCGGCGCGCCAGGCCTTGTAGCCACCTTCGATCAGCGTCACGTGAAAGCCGATGGCGCCCAGGATGGTGGCCAGCGCGCCGCTTCGATTGCCCCCGCGCCAGCAGTAGGCCAGCGGCTTCCAGCCCTTGGGCTTGTCGATCACCTCGCGTTCGATGTGGGCCGCGATGTTGCGAGCCGACAGGGCCGCGCCGCGCTTCTTGGCCTCGAAGGGGTTGACCTGCTTGTACATCGTGCCGATGTCGATGCGCTGCTGGTTGTCCAGCGTCGGCCAATTCACCGCGCCCGGCACGTGATCGAGCGCGTACTCGTCTTCGGTGCGCGCGTCGATCAGGGTGTCGAACTCGTCGAGGCGGGCCATCGCCGCGGTGGCGCTCAGGATGTGGACAGGCATACCCGATTATCGGGTGGCGAGCAGTTTGCGCAGTTCGGGCCAGACGTTGTCGCGCATGGTGGCCTGGGCGGATTCGTTGGGGTGGATGCGGTCGGCCTGAAACATCGCGGTGGGGTCTTTCGTGTCGGCGACGCCCTTGAGGAAGAAGGGCACGAGCGCGGTCTTCTCCGCCTTGGCGACGCTGGTGAAGACCTCGCGGAATTCCTGACCGTACTTCGCACCGTAGTTGGGTGGCATCTCCATGCCCAGCAGCAGGACCTTCGCGCCTGCCTCACGCGAGAGTCGGGCCATGGTGGCGATGTTCTCGCGTGTCATGTTCAGTGGCAGGCCGCGCAAGGCGTCGTTGCCGCCCAGTTCGATCACCACCAGCGCGGGCTGGTGCTGCTTGAGCAGTGGAGTGATGCGCGAGCGCCCGCCCGACGTGGTGTCGCCGCTGATGCTGGCGTTGACCACCCGGGCGCGAACTTTTTCCCGTTTCAGACGCTCTTCCAGCAAGGCCACCCAGCCGGTGCCGCGCTTGAGGCCGTATTCGGCGCTGAGGGAATCCCCCACCACGAGGATCAGCGGATCGGCGGACGTGCTGGCCTGAGCATGGGTCAAGCCCGAAGACCCTGCGACGGCCAGGGCGCACAGCGCGCCGGCCAGCGCGTTAAAGTGACGGCGTTTCAACTTGAGAAGTCCTTCCATGTCCGATGTGATGATTGCGGTCCAGCATGTGTTCAAGTCCGTGACCGACTCCACCGGCTCCCTGACGATTCTGCGCGATATCGATTTCACTTTGAACAAGGGTGAAACCGCCGCCATCGTGGGCGCATCCGGGTCGGGCAAGAGCACCCTGCTGTCGATCGTTGCGGGGTTGGACACGCCCAGCAGCGGCACAGTTCACATCGACGGCGTCGATTTGTTCGCCATGAACGAGGATCAGCGTGCCGCGCTGCGCGCGCAGAAGGTGGGTTTCGTCTTCCAGAGCTTCCAGTTGCTGGGCAACCTCACCGCGCTGGAGAACGTGATGCTGCCGCTGGAGCTGGCTGGCCTGCGCGACGCGCGCGCCACCGCCACCCAGATGCTGCAGCGGGTGGGCCTGGGCGAGCGCCTCTCAAGCTACCCCAAGGTGCTCTCGGGCGGCGAACAGCAGCGTGTGGCGCTGGCGCGCGCCTTTGTGGTGCAGCCGTCGGTGTTGCTGGCCGACGAACCCACTGGCAGCCTGGATTTCGCCACCGGCGCCCGGATCATGGAACTCATGTTCGAGCTCAACCGCGAGCAGGGGACCACACTCGTGCTGGTGACGCACGACCGGGCCATTGCCCAACGCTGCGAACGCCGCATCACGATCGAGGCTGGCCAGGTGGCCGTCGAGGGCGAAGCGGCCTGAGGAAGCTCAGGCGGACGCCCTGCGCAGCCGCTGCCAGAGCGCAGCCACCTCGCCGTCCACCTGCGTGGCCCGGTAGCCCGGTTCGCCGAGTGTCTCCAGCAGGCGCGTCAGCAGCTCCACGCGGGGCAGGACCGGCCCGAAAAACAGCACCCGCTCACCTTGGCCGATCAGCACGGAAGGCAGGGTTTCCACATCGAGGTCGCCCAGCAGCTCGGCTTCGTCCTCGATGTCCAGCCAGCGCCAGCGCAACTGCGGGTGGGTGCTGGCGACCTCGTCCATCACCGGCTTCCAGTCGCGGCAGGTGCCGCACCACTGGGCGCACAGGCTCACGACATGGAGCGGTTCAGCGACCAAGCGGTCCCCTGAGCTGTTGCACGTCCAGGGCACTGACCGGTGGCGCCTGGTTGCCCCACTGGGTGCGCACATAGGTCAGCACGTCGGCCAGTTCCTGGTCGCTGAGCTGCAGCACGAACGGAGGCATGCCAAAGGGACGCGGGTGGCCTTCGGTCGCGGGGCCGAAGCCACCGTTGAGCACGATTTGCACCAGGTTGGCGGGCGACGCCATCGTCACCGCACGGTTGCCGGCCAGAGCGGGGTAGGCCGTCGAGCCCTGGCTGAGGATGCCTTCACCCTGCTTGCCGTGGCATTGGGCGCAATGCTGCTCGTACCGCTGGCCGCCCATGCTGAGCGCGCGGCTGTCGGCGGCGGGAGGCTTCTCGCCGCGCGATGCCGATGGCTTGGGCAACTGCTGGAGGTAAGTGGCCATGGCCCGAAGGTCGGCCGGTGCCCAATGCTGCGTGCTGTGCTGCACCACCTCGGCCATGGGGCCGGACACCAGCGCGTCCCGGGCGCGGCCGTCCTTGAACAGGGCGACGATCTCCTCGATGGACCAGTCCTGGACGCCGGCCTCCGCCGGGTCGAGCAGTGAGGGCGCGTACCAGCGCTGCATGGGGATCAGACCGCCGGAAAGGCCGAGCATGTCCCCCTGGCCGCCCAGGGCGTCGCGCGGCACGTGGCAGGCGCTGCAATGGCCCAGGCCATTGACGAGGTAGGCGCCGCGCAGCATCTCTGGCGCGCGCGCGGCCGAGGTGGGCGGTTCGTCCGCGCCGGCCTTGAAGTACAGGGTGCGCCAGGCCTTGAGCGCGAGCTGGGTGTTGTAGGGCCAGCGGATGTCGTGCGGAGGCACCTGCGCGTCCACCGGTGGCAGGCTGCGGAAATACGCGTAGAGCGCGTCGCTGTCCTCGCGGGTGACCTGGGTGGTGTTGTTGTAGGGGAAGGCCGGGTTGAGCCAGCGGCCATCGGGTCCCTGGCCGTGGTGCATGGCGCGCCAGAAGTCGTCGGCGGTCCAGGGGCCCAGGCCGCTGTCGCTGGGTGTGAGGTTGCTGCCGTACACGGTGCCGAATGGCGTTGGCAGGGCATAGCCGCCGGCGAAAGGCTCGCCACCGCGCGTGGTGTGACACGCCTGGCAATTGCCCACCACCGACAGGTAACGCCCACGCTCGATGGTGTGCGGGTCGCGCAGGTCGGTGGCCACGGCGGGTGGTGCGACGGCGATGGGCTGTGCGGGCCATGCGAGCCAGGCGACCACGGCCACGCCAACAAGCACACATGCGGCGAACGCTCGCAAGGCGATGCGGGGAAGGGGGGCGGCGCTCATGGACGGCCTCCCTTCGGTGGCATGGCGCTGCCGCATTGCAGGGGCAGAGGCGTCGCGCCTGGTGGCACGGCGTGGGTGTTCGCCGGCAGGCGCTGCGTGGAGAGCCAGGCGCTCACGGCCGCGATGTCGCGGATGTCCAGGCGCTGGGCGATATCGGCCATGCAATCGGGCGCATGGGCCTTGCGTTGGCCGGTGCGCCAGGCGCCGAGTTGTGCGTTGAGGTAGTCGCGTGGCAACCCCAGCAGGCCAGGGGTGGCCGGCTGCACGCCGGTGAGCGCCGCACCGTGGCAGGCGACGCAGGCTGGCAGGCGGCGAGCGGAGTCGCCGTGCAGGGCCAGCTGCTCACCGCGCTGCAGTTCCTGCGGCGTGGCGTCGGCCTTGGCTGGCGCGGGGTAGGGCACGTCCATGGCGGCGAAGTGCTCGGCGATTTCCAGCAGGTAGGCGTCGCTCAGCGGATCGACCATCTGCGTCATCAGGCGGTAGGTACGGCGGCCATCGCGGAAATGCAGCAGCTGGTTGTAGAGATAGCCGGCGGGTTTGCCCGCCAGGCGCGGGTAGTAGCCATCGGGCGCGGCGCGCCCCTGGTTGCCGTGGCAGGCGGTGCAGGCCAGCATGCGCTGGGCCATGGTGTCCTCGAAGGTCGGCGGCTGCGCGGCGGCCGGCGCCAGCACGCAGGCCAGCGCAAGCAGCAGGGAGGGGCGCCAGCGCGGGCGCAGGGTTGAACGCGAAAACAGGGTCATGTCGTGGGGAACGTTGGAGGTGAGAGCGTGGGCAGGGCGGTTCGGTTCCAGTCGGTCGGGCAGGGCAGGCCGGCGGCCAGCGCGGCCGCCACTGGGCCCAGGCGCTGGGGCAGGTCCGGGCCGCACAGCCATTCGTCCTCGCGAAAAAAGACGTGCTCGAGCCGCAGCGTGGCGGCGTGGGCATTCGCAGGCCAGTGTGCCCCAGTATCGGGGAGAACCGACAGGCCATCTTCCTCGCTGCGCAGCAGCACCCAGTGGTCCACCGGGCCATTCAGGCGCACCGGCGCGACCAGGGAGAAGCCCGCCCATTGCAGGTTGGGCACCGGTTGAAGTTCGCCGCGCAGCAACCAGCCCCGGCCGGTGTCGTGCGCGTACAGCGCATCGAACGAAGGCGACACGGTGGCGGCGCGCTCGCCCGAGAGGAAGTCGGCCAGCCAGTGGTCGCGCAGGGCGATGTTGGGGGTTTGGAGCAAGGCTTCGATGGCCAGCCGCTGGGCCCAGAGCACCCCAGCCGCCGCCCGGTCGTGCCGCGCCAGCTCGGCCGCCCCGGCCGCCAGCGCGTCCAACCCTTCGCCCGAACCACCGAGGTGGATGGGCACGCCGCAGCGCAGCAGGCCGCTGTCCACCACCTCGCGCAGCGCGTCGGGGCCGGGTTGGGTCGGTGGCTTCACGGATTGCTGAGACATGCCGCCATCGTGGCCCAGGACCGTCTGATGTGCAAGATTCAGATTTATTGAAAAAACGCCGGATCAGATGGACTGGCTGATCCGTTCTGATCCGCTTGCATTGCAGCCCATCTGAGCCGTGGCAGATGCGGTGTGCCGCGCGATACTGGCCCGATGATGTCTCGCCTTCCTGAACTTCGTGGGCCGCGTGCCACCCGCCTGGCCGGCTGGTTGGCTGCCGCTGGGCTGCTGGTGGGCCTGCAGTGGCTGGGCGATGCCCTGGTGGCTTTCCTCGACTGGCCCTTGCCCGGTTCGTTGCTGGGCTTGCTTTTGTTGCTGGGCCTGCTGGCGCTTCGCGGCGGCGTGCCGCGCGGCTTGGACGATGTGAGCGCGCCGCTGCTGCGCCACCTCATGCTGTTCCTGATCCCCTCGGTGGCCGCCGTGGGGCTGTACAGCCATCTGCTGGTGGAGCACGCGGCGCTCTTTGTGTTGGCGGCCACCCTGGTGACGGCGCTCACGATCGCCGTGACGGGATGGACATTGCACCGGCTGATGCGCCGTCGGCTGCCGTGAGCGCGGCGTTCGTCTGGACGCTGCTGACCCTGGCGGCCTACACGGCGGCGCTGGGCCTGTACCGGCGCAGCGGCCATCATCTGCTGTGCCTGCCAGTGCTCACCGGCACGGGCCTGGTGCTGGGCGCGCTGGCACTGGCGGGCGCGGGCTACCCCGTCTATGCCGAGGGCACGCGCTTGCTGCGCTGGCTGACCGGGCCGGCCATCATCGCGCTGGCCGTGCCGCTGTACCGGCAGGCTGCGCTGCTGCGGCGCCTGGCGCTTCCCTTGGTGGGCGCCTTGCTCGCGGGCTGCCTGGCCTCGGTGCTCGGCACGCTGCTGCTGGCCTGGAGCCTGGCATCGCCGATGTCTTTCGCACTGTCGATCGCCCCCAAAGCCGCGACCATGCCGATCGCCATGCAGGCGGCGGAGCGCGCGGGCGGCCTGCCCTCGGTCGCGGCCCTGGCCGTGGTGGCCACCGGTGTCATGGGCACGCTGCTCGCCCGGCCGGTGCTGGGACTGATGAGGCTGGATGATGCGAGCACGCGCAGCTTTGCGCTGGGCCTGGTCGCACACGCCATTGGCACCGCGCGCACCCTGCAGACGCAGCCCGGCAGCGTGGCCTTCGCGGCGCTTGCCATGGGTTTGAACGGCGTGGGCACTGCGCTGGTGATCGCCTTGCTGGCCCGCTGGTTGTGAGAGGCCCGTCGATGGGGTCGCTAAGATCGGCCGACCCCCTTGCACACGCCGATCCCATGAGTGGCGCCCGCCTCACCCGCTACCAGCAACTGGCCGAAGAAATCGCCGATGGCATCCGCGCCGGACTGCTGCGCCCGGGCGAGCGCCTGCCGTCGGTGCGCCAGACCTGCGAGCAGCGTGGCGTGAGCCCCTCCACCGTGTTCCAGGCCTACGGGCAGCTGGAGTCGCAGGGGCTGGTGGAAGCGCGGGCCCGTTCCGGCTTCTTCGTGCGCGCCACGCGCCGCCCCGCGCGCTCCGCGCCCCAGGCCGCGCGGCCCAGCGGTGAAGCCACCCCGGTCGCCATCAGCGAACTGGTGTTTGAATTGCTGGGCTCCACGCGCGACGCCGACGTGGTACCGCTGGGTTCGGCCTTTCCGGCACCGCATCTGTTTCCTTTCGATGCGCTGGCGCGCAGCGGCGCGCGCGCCATGCGCCGGTTGCCAGCGGCCCGCATCACCGGCGCGCTGACCGCTGGCGACATCGGCCTGCGCCAGGCGGTGCGCCGGCGGTACGCGCTGCACGGCGTGCCGCTGGCAGAGGACGAGCTGGTCATCACCAATGGCGCCATGGAGGCGCTCAACCTCTGCCTGCAGGCGGTGACCCAGCCCGGCGACGTGGTGGTGGTGGAGTCACCCACCTTCTACGCCGCGCTGCAGGCGCTGGAGCGCCTGCATCTCAAGGCGGTGGAGGTCGCCACCGATCCCCGCGAAGGCGTGGACCTGGACGCCCTGGCCGCGCTGCTGGAGCGTCAGTCGGTGGCGGCCTGCTGGTTCATGCCCAGCTTTCAGAATCCGCTGGGCGCGCTCATGCCGCCCGAACGCAAGCAGGCCCTGGTGGCCCTGCTGGCACGCCATCGCGTGCCGCTGATCGAAGACGACGTGTACGGCGAATTGCACGCTGGCGCGCGACGGCCGCCACCGGCCAAAGCCTTTGACCGCGAAGGCGGCGTGCTGCACTGCGCGTCGTTTTCCAAGTGCCTGGCGCCGGGTTATCGCGTGGGCTGGGCCGCCGCTGGCCGCTACGCCGGGGCCGTGGAGCGCCTGAAGATGTCGAGCTCGCTGGCCACGGCCATCCCGCCTCAGCTTGCGCTGGTGGACTACCTCGCACAAGGCGGCTATGACCGCCACCTGCGCCGCCTGCGCGAGGCGCTCGCGGGCCAGCAGCGGCACGCGCTGCGCCTGGTGGAGCGCCACTTTCCCCCTGGCACGCGCGTCACACGCCCGCTGGGCGGCTACTTCCTCTGGCTGGAGCTGCCGCCCACGGTGGACGCCCTGGCGCTGCACCACCTTGCGCGCGCGCGCAGCATCAGCACCGCGCCGGGCGTGCTGTTCTCGGCCGACCGGCGTTTCACGCACCACCTCAGGCTCAACGTCGGCCACCCTGGCGATCCGCGCTTCGATGCGGCGCTGCGCCTGCTGGGTGAGCTGGCGCACGCCGCCTGAGGTCGGCCTGCGTCGATAATCGCCGGATGTCTTCCCCCAAAGTGCTGTTCGGCTTTCACGCCGTGGGTGTGCGCCTGAAAACCGCGCCGCAATCCATCATCGAGATCTACTACGAGCCGACCCGGCGCGACGCGCGCATGCGCCAGTTCCTGGACAAGGCGCGCGAGGCCAACGCCCGGCTGATCGAGGCCGATGGCCTGCGCATCGCCAAGCTCGCCGGCAGCCATGGCCACCAGGGCGTGGCCGCGCGCGTGGAGGCCGTGGCCCAGGTGCGTTCGCTCGACGACCTGCTCGAGCAGCTCGAACCCACCGGCATCCCGCCGCTGCTGCTGGTGCTCGACGGCATTACCGACCCGCACAACCTCGGCGCGTGCCTGCGCGTGGCCGACGGGGCCGGCGCCCATGCCGTGATCGCACCCAAGGACCATGCCGCCGGCATCAACGCCACCGTGGCCAAGGTGGCCAGCGGCGCGGCCGAGACCATGCCGTACTTCATGGTCACCAACCTGGCGCGCACGCTGGGTGAACTTAAAGAGCGCAACATCTGGGTCATCGGCACCAGCGACGATGCACCCAAGACGCTCTACCAGGTCGACCTCAAGGGCCCGGTGGCGCTGGTGCTGGGCGCCGAGGGCGCAGGGATGCGCCAGCTCACGCGCAAGACCTGCGACGAGCTGGTGAGCATTCCCATGGCCGGTGCGGTCGAGAGCCTGAACGTCTCGGTCGCCAGTGGCGTGTGTCTCTACGAAGCCCTGCGCCAGCGCAGTTGAGCACCATGCAGGAGACGGTGCGCGGCTGGATCCGGGACGCGCGCCACATCGCCGTGCTCACCGGCGCGGGCATGAGCGCCGAATCCGGTGTGCCCACCTTCCGCGATGCGCAGACCGGCTTGTGGGCGCATTTCGATCCGCAGGAGCTCGCGACCGAATCGGCCTTCCGGGCTCACGCCCAGCGCGTCTGGGACTGGTACGCCCACCGCCGCGAGATGATCCGCGCCGTCCTGCCCAACGCGGGGCACACGGCGCTCGCGGCCTTCGCGCGAAAACATCCCGGGCGCCTGACCCTGATCACCCAGAACGTGGACGGCCTGCACCAGCGCGCCGGTAACCCAGATGCCCTGGCGCTGCACGGCAACATCGCCGAGGATCGCTGGCTCGATGCGCCCCGTGCCTGCTGCCGTCTTGAAACCATCGAAGCAGGGCATCCGCCGCGCTGCGCGGTGTGTGGCAACCTGCGCCGCCCGGCGGTGGTCTGGTTCGGCGAGAACCTGCCCGCCGAAGCGCTCGAAGCCGCTGAACACGCGGCGCGCCACTGCGACCTGATGCTGGTGGTGGGCACCTCCGGCGAGGTCTATCCGGCGGCGGGCCTGGCTTTCACGGCCCACCAGGGCGGTGCACGCGTGGTCATCGTCAACCCCGAGCCGACCCCGCTGGACGTGGTGGCCGAGACCTGTCTCAGAGAGACGGCGGCGGTGTGCCTGCCGGCCTTGCTGGCCTGAGTGCCGATCCTTCATCCCACCCATCACGCATGCAAGTCATTCCCTGCACCGAAGCGCAACTCGATGTGGTCTCGGCGCTCTTCAACGACTATCGGATCTTCTACGGACAACCCAGCGACCTGCCAGGCTGCCGGGCCTTTATCCAGCAGAACCTCCGGCAGAAGCGGGCCCGGATTTTTCTGCTGCTGGATGACCAGGGCCAGGCGGTCGCGTTCTCACAGCTCTACCCGGCCGTCTGCTCGATCAGCATGCGGCCGTACTACTATCTGTCCGACCTGTACACCCAGCCATCGAGCCGCAAGAGCGGTTGCGCGCGGTACTTGATGAACCACATCACCGCGCATTTCACGGCGGAAGGGGCGCAACGCCTCACCCTCGATACCGCGGCGACCAACCGGATCGCGCAAGGTCTGTACGAGTCGCTGGGCTACGAGCGTGAAGAGGTGTACGTCACGTACCACCAGGTGCTCCAGGCGCCTGCCTGATCCGCCCGCGGGCTTTCGCGGTGTCTCGCGACCGGTCACAATGAGCGACCGCCGATTTCATGGAGACGACGCCCATGGCCCATACCGTCCTCGACACATGGCACGACCTCGTGCGAACCCGCCATGCCAGCGGCCTGCGCGATCTGCTGGCCGATGAGGTGGTGTTTCATTCGCCGGTCGTGCACACACCGCAGACCGGCAAGGCGGTGACGACGCAGTACCTCGCGGCGGCGTTCCAGGTCTTCTTCAACGCCTCGTTCCGCTATGTGCGCGAGGTGGTGGGGCCACGAGACGCGGTGCTGGAGTTCCAGGTCGAGATCGACGGCGTCACCGTCAACGGGGTTGACATGATCCGCTGGAACGAAGAAGGCCGCATCACCGATTTCAAGGTGATGATCCGCCCGCTCAAGGCCATCAACCTCATCCACCAGAAGATGGGCGCGATGCTGCAGGCCCAGCAGCAATAGGTCAGACCAGGCCCAGCGCCCCCAGCAGGCCGCCGGCGCCGATCATCCACAGCAGGTGCATCTTCGTGCGCCACACCAGCACGGTGGTGGCGGCGGTGAGCAGCCACAGCGGCCAGTCGCGCGCCGGGTGTTCGTGCGAGCCGGTGAGCAACCAGCCGGTGGCGATCAGCAGTGCGATCACGATCGGCGCCATGCCGGTCTTGAAGGCGCGCACCGCGCGCAGTTCGCGGTTCTGGTGCGCCCAGCGCGTGGCGGTGTAGGTCAGCACCGAGGAGGGCAGCAGGATGGCCACCATCGTGACCAGCACGCCGAACAGGGCCAGGACCCAGGCCACCCATCCGGCCGAAGGGCCACCGCCCGCGTTGAGGCCCACGTTCCAGCCCAGCACGGCGACGAACAGCACATTGGGGCCGGGCGCGGCCTGCGAGATCGCGATGGACGAGGTGAACTGCGCCTCGCTGAGCCAGCCGTTCTGGAGCACGAGGTAGCGGTGCATGTCGGGCGCGGTGGTGATCGCGCCGCCCACCGCCAGCAGCGAGAGCGAGGCGAAGTGGGTGAAGAGGTCGAGCCAGTTGGCGGGGGTCGGCAGCATCATGCGTTCAGCCCTGCGCTTTCTTGTGCCGGTCGGCGTCGACGTTGCCCAAGACCCGGTAGGCCCAGAGGCAGGCGCTCCCGCCGATGCCCAGCAGCACCCACAGCAGCGGCCAGCGCAGCAGGCCGATGGCGATGAAGGTGAGCACGGCCAGGAAGACACACACGCCCCTGCCCATGGCGTTCTTGTCGAGCGCGGCGATGAGTTTGATGCCGGTGGCCGCGATCAGGCCCGCCGCCACGGCGCCCATGCCGCGCAGCGCGTTCTGGGCCACGGCGCTGTCGGCCACGCTGCCGTAGAGCGCGGCCAGCAGCAGCACCAGCACCATGGGCGCGGTCAGCATGCCGGCCAGCGCCGCCAGCGCGCCCGGCAGGCCGAAGTAGCGCCCGCCGATCATCATGGAGAGGTTGACAACGTTGGGGCCCGGCATGACTTGCGCGACGGCCCAGTCCTCCAGGAATTGCTCGCGGCTCATCCAGCGCTTTTTCTCCACCAGCTCACGCTGCACCACCGCCAGCACGCCGCCAAAGCCCTGCAGGGCCAGCCAGGTGAAGGAGACGAAAAGGTCGGTTTTCGACCGTGGGTGCTGGAGAGGGAGGGCTTCGGGGGCGGTCTGGGGAGGCGGCGGCATGCCAGGATTATCGGGCTGCGGTAGAAGGGGCCAGTGGGTCCGCGTTCTCAACATGCGTGTAGACCGCGTACACCTCCTCGCAAGGCTTGCCTGGGATGCGCGCGAGCACGCCTTGTTGTGTGAAGCGCGGCCGGTGCGGCGCGATGGCCTGCATGGCCTCGTCCAAAAGGTCGAGGCCTTCAATCTGGCGGCATCGGGCCGACATGGCTTGCGGAGTTGCAGGGCGGCCTCACAGCGTCAGCTCCCAGGTCTCGCCGACCAGGTGCTTGCCGTAGCTGTGGTGCGCCTCGCTGTGCACCAGCGCGAAGCCGCGCCGGGCGTAGATGGCGCGTGCGGCGCTCAGAATGCTGTTGGTCCATAGAACCATCTTGCGGTAGCCCTTGGCGCGTGCGAAGGCCAGGCATTCGTCGGTGAGCCGGCCGCCCAGGCCCAGGCCGCGTGCAGCGGGGCTGAGGATGAGCAGGCGCAGCTGCGCCTCGGTTTCGCTCTTGCGCACCACAAAGACCGAACCCGCGCGCTCGCCGTCGACCTCGGCGATCCAGCCGCGTTCCCAGGCGGGGTCGTGCCGGCGGATCATGCCTGCAGCGATCTCGGCGACCAGGGCCTCGAACTCGCTGTTCCAGCCGTACTCGTGGGCGTAGATCTCGCCGTGCAGCTGCACCACCCAGCCCATGTCGCCGGGGCGCACATCGCGCAGCACGGCGGTTCGTGAGGCTGGGGCGCTGCAGGGGTCGAGCAGGCGCTGGGCGCGCGCGAGCGCAGCCACCAGCGCCTGGCGCTGATCGGACGCCAATGGCGAGAGCAAATGGGCGGCTTCCTCGCGCGATCGTTGCTGCAGGGGCTCGAAAGCGGTGCGGCCTTCGGCGGTCAGGCTCAGCGCGTGTTGCCGCGCGTCTTGGGGCAGTGGGGTGCGTGTGATCCAGCCGGCGTGGGTGAAGCGGCGCACGATGCGGCTGAGGTAGCCGGCGTCGAGCACCAGGCGTCGCCCGAGCTCGCTGGCGGTGCAGGGTGCGTGGTGGGCGAGCTCGTAGAGCACGCGCACCTCCGTGAGCGAGAACGCGCTGCCCAGGTACGGGTCGAGCAGGCCGGTGCGCTGGGTGTAGAAGCGGTTGAACGCGCGCAAGGCGCGCACCTGGGCGGGGTCAACGGGGGCGGTCGCGGTGTCGGCCATGCACCGCATTGTGGGTCAGTTATTTGACTTTGGCAACCAAATGAATGACTGAGGCAAGCTTACCCGGTTTGAAGCATCTCCCGGACGCGTTCCCGGGTGAGTGGCTTGGTGACGAAGCCCTGGATCACCGGCATGCCGCTGGCGCGCAGGCGGTCCTGCGGTGCGTCCGAGGAGGTGAGCATCATCACCAGCGTGGTGGGTTTGTCCTGGAGCAGCGGCTGGGCGTGGCGCGCGAACTCGAAGCCGTCCATCTGAGGCATGTTGATGTCCAGGAACAGGCAGGTGGGCACGGCCAGCGGGTCGCTGCGCAGGAACGCCAGGGCCTCGGCGCCGCTTTCAAACACCCGCACCTCGCCGGTGAAGCCGGCGCGCCGGATCATGATCTCGTGGTAGACGTTGTCGGCCTCGTTGTCGTCGACCAGGATGAATCGTTGGGGAATGGTCATGAGGCGCCTCGGGACGGCGTGCCGTGCGGCACCGGAAGATGCAGGGTGAAGCGGCTGCCTTCACCCGGTACCGATTGCACCGAGAGGTGGCCGCCATGCAGCGCGGCGATGCGCCGGCAGATCGGCAGGCCCAGGCCGGAGCCGGCGTGCGTCTTGCGGGGGTGCAGGCGCTTGAACATGTCGAAGATGCTGGCCTGGTGCTCCGGAGCGATGCCCAGGCCGTTGTCGTGCACGTGGATCTGGTCGAAGCCTTGCTCGCGCGTGGCGCTGATCCGCACACGCGGCGCCACGCCAGGCCGCGCGAACACCAGGCCGTTGGCCACGAGGTTTTGCAGCGCGATGCGCAGCAGTGAGGGATCGGCCTGCACCGTGGGCAGCGGATCGCATTGCAGCTCGCCCTGGGTCTTGACCAGCGCGTCGCCCAGTTCGCCGCCCACCTCGCCGACCAGGGCGGCCAGGTCCACCGGCCCGCTGTCGAGCGAGTGGCGGTCCAGGCGCACGAACTTCAGCAGGCTGTCGAGCAGGCAAGCCATGTGTTGGCCGCCCGCGCGCACGAAGCCGAGGTACCTGCGCGCGTCGGGCGAGAGCTCGTCTAGGTGGTCGGCCTCCAGCAGCGAGGTGAAGTTGTTGATGGCGTTGATGGGTTCGCGCAAGTCGTGCGAGAGGATGTGGATGAAGCGCTCCTGCTCCAGTGTCTTCTTCTCGAGCTGGACGATGGTCTCGCCGAGCTGGCGTTCCTTGTTCTTGAGTTCCTGGATGTCGCGCCCGCGCATGACGACGCCGCTGACTTTTCCATCCGCGCCGCGCACGGGCAGCAGGGCGATCTCCATGTGGCGAGGGCCAGCGACCTTGAAATGCGAGACCCGCTGGTAGATGACGGTTTCGCCGGCCATGGCGCGCGCCATCTTGGAGCCGACCATGTTGTTGTAGGTCGCCTCGCCCAGGCGGTCCTTGACGGCCATGCCGATGACTTCGCCGCGCGTGGCGCCGATGTAGTTCAGGTAGGTCTGGTTGACGTGGCGGTAGACGCCGTCGGCGTCGATGTAGGCTTGCAGGTCCAGGCCGGCGGCGGCCATGGCCGTGAGTTCTTCGTGCGCCTGCTGGGCCTCGTTGGCGCAGCGCCGGGCCTCGATCTGGCGCGCCCGCTCGTGTTCGAGCAGGGTGGCCACCAGGGCCGAGAGGCGGCTCAGGGCGTCGAGTTGCACCGAATGCAGCGTGCGCGCCATCTGGTCGATGACGCACACCGTGCCCAGCGCGAAACCGTCGCTGGTGACGATAGGCGCACCCGCGTAGAAGCGCACGTTGGTGGGGCCTGTGACCAGCGGATTGCACTGAAAGCGCATGTCCTGGCTCATGTCCTCGACCACCATGACGTGGTCCGGATCGAGGATGGCGTGCGAGCAGAACGCCACTTCGCGCGGGGTTTCGCTCACGTCCACGCCGACGCGGGACTTGAACCACTGGCGGTCGCGGTCGATGAGCGTGATCAGCGCCACCGGCGTGCCGCAGATGACCTGGGCGAGCGCGGAGATGTCGTCAAACGCCTTCTGGGGCAGGGTGTCGAGCACCCCGAGGCCCCTCAACCGGGCCAGGCGTTGTTCCTCGTTGGAGGGAAGGGGAGCAGTCTGCATGCGGGCCGGAACGGAACGGGACGAAGCGAGGCCCCGATGATTGCATACCGTACGGGGTATGTGGCGTGCGCAGACGCATCCCGCGGCCGTACCCGGGCGTACGGCACGCGATTCCGTCACGTTCCCTGCCCACTTGCTCGCAAGACCAAAAAAACCAATGGCAGGGCGGGGCGGGTCGCTCCTAGACCGACATGCCGCCAGAGACCTCGATCACCGCGCCGTTGATGTAGCTGGCCTCGTCGCTGGCCAGGAAGGCGTAGACGTTGGCAATTTCTTCCGGCCGGCCCAGCCGATGCAGTGGCACGCGCTGTTCCATCTCCGCAATCACCTTGGCCGGGATGGTGTCCAGGATGGGCGTGGCGATGAAGCCCGGTGCCACGGCGTTCACGCGCACACCTTTGGGGCCGAGTTCGCGGCTCCAGGTCTTGGTAAAGCCGATTACGCCGAACTTGCTCGCGGCGTAGTTGGTCTGCCCGAAGTTGCCGTAGATGCCAACCACCGAGGATGCATTGAGGATCACGCCGCTGCCTTGTGCGGTCATGGTCTCGGCCACGGCCTGCGCGCAGTGGAACACACCGCGCAGGTTGACGTCGATCACACGATCGAACTGCTCCAGCGTCATTTTCTGCAGGCGCGCGTCCTGCGTGATGCCGGCGTTGTTCACCAGCACGTCGATGCGGCCAAAGCGGGCCTTCACCCGGGCCACCACGGCATCGACCATCTCGCGCTGGGTCACGTCCATCACCAGGCCCAGGGCGGCTGCGCCCAGCGCCTCGCACTGCCGCACGGCATCGTCCACCGCGGCCTGCTTCACGTCGCACACGATGACGGTGGCGCCTTCCTGCGCGAATTTGAGTGCCGTGGCCAGGCCGATGCCTTGTGCCGCGCCGGTGATGAGGCTGACTTTTCCTTCGAGACGTTTCATGGGGGAGGAGGGAGGAGGGTGGTTCGAAAAAACGCCGGCGGGGTCACCGCCGGCGCGTGGGGGATCCGGCTGCTCAGTACACCGGCTGGTGCTGGCGGATGGCGTTCCTGGTCGGGTCGTCGAGGGCGAAGCCTGCTCCGTGGCGCGCTGCCAGCTCGTCGCAGCGCCGCTCGAAGGCTTCGATGCCCATGCCATAGATGAACTGCAGCGCACCGCCCGTCCAGGCCGGAAAGCCGATGCCGAAGATGGAGCCGATGTTGCCGTCGTGCACGGTGGTGAGCACGCCTTCGGCCAGGCAACGCGCCGTCTCCACCGACTGGCGGTAGAGCAGGCGGTCCTTGATCTCCTGCAGGTCCCACTCGACACCGGGCTTCTCGAAGCGCTGCTTGAGCTCGGGCCAGAGCCGTTTCTTCTGCCCGGCGGGGTAGTCGTAGAAGCCACCGCCTGCGGCGCGGCCGGCCCGCTTGAATTCCTTGACCATGCGCTCGACCAGCAGCTCGCCCGCCGAGGCGGCATAGCGGCGGCCCTCCTTCTCGAAATCGGCGCGGGTCTGGTCCATCACGTGCACCGAGAGCGAAAGCGCGGTCTCGTCGAGCACGGCCAGCGGCCCCACCGGCATGCCGGCCTGCATGGCGGCGTTCTCGATCACCGGTGCCGCAATGCCCTCGCCCAGCATGGCCGCACCTTCCATCACGAAGGTGCCGAAGGTGCGGCTGGTGTAGAAGCCGCGCGAGTCGTTCACCACGATGGGCAGCTTGCCCAGGGCCTGCACGTAGTCAAAGGCGCGCGCGATGGTCTCGTCGTCGGTCTCCTTGCCGCGGATGATCTCCACGAGCTTCATCTTGTCCACCGGGCTGAAGAAGTGGATGCCGACGAAGCGCTGCGGCCGGCTGCTGGCCTGCGCCAGGCCCGAGATGGGCAGGGTGGAGGTGTTGCTGGCGAAGAAGCCGCCGGCGGCCAGCATGGGCTCGGTTTCCTTGGTGACGGCGGCCTTGACCTCCCGGTTCTCGAACACCGCCTCGATGATCAGGTCGCAGCCCTTGAGGTCGCTGGGGTGGTCGGTGGGCAGGATGCGGTCGAGCAGTTCGCGCTGGTCATAGGGACTCATGCGGCCCTGGTCGACACGGGCCTGGGTGAGCTTGAAGCTGTAGGACTTGCCGCGCTCGGCGGTTTCGATGCTCACGTCCTCCAGCACGGTGTGGATGCCCCTGCCGGCCTGCACGTAGGCGATGCCCGCGCCCATCATGCCGGCGCCGAGCACGCCCACCTTCTTCGGCTTGTAGCGCGAGATGCCCTTGGGGCGAGACTGACCGCTCTTGATCGCGTTGAGGTTGAAGAAGAACGTGTTGATCATGTTCTTCGCCACGGGGCTCACGATGAGCTTGGCAAGGTAGCGGCTCTCGATGCGCAGCGCGGTGTCGAAGTCCACCATGGCGCCTTCGGCCATGGCGGCGAGTGCCGCTTCGGGCGCCGGGTACAGCCCGCGCGTCTTCTGCTTGAGCATGGCGGGGGCGACCGTGAGCATGCCGGCGACCTTGGGGTTGCTGGGCGTGCCGCCCGGGATCTTGTGGTCCTTGCTGTCCCAGGGCTGGCGCGATTGCGGGTGGGCCGCGATCCAGGCCAGCGCCGCGTCGCGCAGCGCCTGGGCCACGTCGCCCTCCGGGGAGACGAGTTCGTGCACCAGCCCGAGCTCCTGGGCCTCACGCGGGTTGAACAGCTTGCTCTCCAGGATATAGGGCTGCGCGCCCATCAGACCCAGCAGGCGCACCATTTTCGTGATGCCGCTGGCGCCGGGTATGAGGCCCAGTGTGATCTCGGGCAGGCCGAGCTGGATCTTGGGGTCGTTCACCGCAACGCGGTGGTGGCCCACCAGCGCCACTTCCCAGCCGCCGCCCAGCGCGGTGCCGTTGATGCAGCTCACCACCGGCACGCCCAGCGTCTCCAGGGTGCGGAAGTTCTTCTTGGTCTGTTCGATCTCGGCGAACACCCTCGGCGCGTCGCTGGGCTGCAGGCGCATCGTGCCCTTGAGGTCGGCGCCAGCGAAGAAGGTGCTCTTGGCCGAGGCCAGGATGATGCCCTTGATGTCGGCGCAGTCGCGCATGACCTGCGCCGTGACCTCGGTCAGGTCATGCTGCCAGTCGGCGCACATGGTGTTGACGGGGGAGCCTTCCTCGTCGAAGGTGATGGTGGCGATGCCCTCGGCGAGTTCGTAGCGGATGGTTTTCATGCCTCAGACCCTTTCGACGATGGTCGCGATGCCCATGCCGCCGCCGACACAGAGGGTGGCCAGGCCGTAGCGCAGCTGGCGGCGGTGCAGTTCGTCGATCAAGGTGCCGAGGATCATGGCGCCGGTCGCGCCCAGCGGGTGGCCCATGGCGATGGCGCCACCGTTCACGTTCACCTTCTCGTGGGGCACACCCATCTCCTTCATGAATTTCATGGGCACGGCCGCGAAGGCCTCGTTCACCTCGAACAGGTCGATCTGGTCGATGGACAGGCCGGCTTTCGCCAGCGCCTTGCGCGCTGCCGGCATGGGGCCGGTGAGCATGATGGTGGGGTCTGCACCCGAGAGCGCTACTGAGACGATGCGCGCGCGCGGCGTCAGGCCGTGCGCCTGGCCCGCGCCTTCGCTGCCGATCAGCACGGCGGTCGCGCCATCGACGATGCCCGAGGAATTGCCTGCATGGTGCACGTGGTGGATGCGCTCGACTTGCGGGTAGCGCTGCAGTGCCACGGCGTCGAAACCCATGCCGCCGAGGTGCTCGAACGCGGGCTTGAGCGAGGCCAGGCCCTCCATCGTCGTGTGGGGCTTGATGAACTCGTCTTCTTCCAGAATGGTCTGGCCCAGGAAGTCGGTGACGGGCACCACCGAACCCCTGAAGTGGCCGGCCGCGCGCGCGGCCGCCGCGCGCTTTTGCGATTCGAGGGCGAAGGCGTCCACGTCCTCGCGCGTGAAGCCTTCGAGCGTGGCAATCAGGTCGGCGCCGATGCCCTGCGGCACGAACAAGGTGTCGCTGTTGGTCTGCGGGTCCTGTGCCCAGGCGCCACCGTCGGAGCCGATGGGCACGCGGCTCATGCTCTCCACACCGCCGGCCACCACCAGGTCTTCCCAGCCGCTGCGCACCTTCATGGCCGCCATGTTCACCGCTTCCAGGCCGGAGGCGCAGAAGCGGTTGATCTGAACGCCTGAGCAGCGCCAGTCCCAGCCGGCCTTGAGCGCGGCCACCTTCGCGATCACCGAGCCCTGCTCGCCGATGGGCGAGACCACGCCCATCACCACATCGTCCACCGCGCCGGTGTCGAAGCCATTGCGCTGCTGCAGCTGGGTCAGCACGCCGGCCAGCAGGTCGATCGGCTTGACCTCGTGCAGGCTGCCGTCTTTCTTGCCCTTGCCGCGCGGCGTGCGCACGGCATCGAATACGAATGCTTCGCTCATGGTGTCTCCTGGGGGAAGGCGGATGCCGCGAATCAGTATAGACTTTTGCCAAGCATTTGCTTTCTGTAATTATTCGCTGCAGTCTGATAGGTGACACCATGATCGAACGCACCCTGTTCAACGCCGACCACGAGGCCTTTCGCGACAGTTTCCGCAAGTTCGTCGACAAGGAGATCGCGCCGCACCACGAGGCCTGGGAAGAGCAGGGCTACGTCGACCGCGCGGTCTGGCGCAAGGCCGGCGAAAACGGCTTTCTCTGCATGACCCTGCCGCAGGCCTATGGCGGCTCGGAGGCCGACAAGCTCTACTCGGTGGTGCAGATGGAGGAGATCGCGCGCAGCGGCTTCAGCGGCATCGGCTTCGGCCTGCACAGCGAGATCGTGGCGCCGTACATCCTGCATTACGGCACCGAGGAACAGAAGAAAAACTACCTGCCTCGGCTCGCCACGGGCGAGATGGTCGGGGCGATCGCGATGAGCGAACCCGCTGCCGGCAGCGACCTGCAAGGCGTCAAGAGCACCGCCATCCAGCAGGCCGACGGCAGCTACCTGCTCAACGGCAGCAAGACCTTCATCACCAACGGCTGGCACGCCGACCTCGTGATCGTGGTCGCCAAGACCGACCCGAGTGCCGGCGCCAAGGGCACCAGCCTGCTGCTGGTCGAGCGCGGCATGCCAGGTTTTGAGAAAGGCAAGCGCCTGAAGAAACTGGGCATGAAGGCGCAGGACACGTCCGAGCTGTTCTTCGACAATGTGAAGGTGCCGGCCGAGAACCTGCTGGGCGGGCCGGCCATGCTGGGCCGGGGCTTCATCTGTCTCATGGAACAGCTGCCCTGGGAACGGCTGCAAATTGCCATCGGCGCGGTGGCGTCCGCGCAGGCGGCAATCGACTGGACCGTGCAGTACACCAAGGACCGCAAGGTCTTCGGCCAGGCCGTGGCGCAATACCAGAACACGCGCTACACCCTGGCCGAACTGCAGACCGAGGTGCAGGTGGCGCGGGTGTTCGTCGACAAGTGCTGCGAGCTCATCGTGGAAGGCCGCCTCGACACCGCCACCGCCAGCATGGCCAAGTACTGGTGCTCCGACCTGCAGTGCAAGGTGATGGACGAGTGCCTGCAACTGCACGGGGGCTATGGGTACATGTGGGAGTACCCCATCACCCGCGCGTACGCCGACGCGCGCGTGCAGCGCATCTACGGTGGCACCAACGAGATCATGAAGGAAGTGATCTCGCGCGGCATGGGCCTGGGCGGCCGCTAGAGCGAGAGCGTCTTCTTCAGCGGGATGCCCTCGGGCGCCTCGTGGTCCGCCAGCAGCCAGGCGCGGCTGGGGTGGTCGGCGGCGTCCTGCAGCAGTGCGCGAAGGAAGCGGATCGACGGGGCGTCGAGCGCGGCGAAGGGCTGGTCGATCAGCGTGAGCGGCGTGCCCGAGGCAAAGGCGGCGGTGAGCCAGACCTTGCGGCGGCTGCCGGTGGAGAGCATGTACATCGGCTTGGCCAGGTGCGGCCCCAGCCCGAAGCCTTGCACCAGTTCGGCCATGGCCTCGGTGTCGAAGTTCGGGTAATGGTGGCTCAGACTCTCCAGGTAGCCCTTGGCCGCCAGTGCGTCGTGCGCCTCGGTCTGCGGGTCGATCCAGAACACCTGGTGGCGGTAGGCGTCGTGGTGCTCGTCCAGGTGAATGCCGTGGATGACCAGCGAGCCGGCATCGGCGTTCTGCGCACCGGCCAGGAGCCGAAGCAGGGTGCTCTTGCCGCTGCCGTCATCGCCGCGCACCAGGCTGACGCCGGGCGGGATGTCGAACGACAGCCCGTCAAACAAGGGCGCTTCGGCCCAGCCAAAGCGCAGGCCTCGGACCTGCAGCACGGGTTCTTCGGGATCGGCGTTCATCTCAATAGCCAATGGTGTAGCGCAAGCCGTTGTGGTTGAGCACCGCGCTGCGCTGACCGATGGTCTCCAGCTTGAAGCCCGGGGCGATTTCCTGGCCTTCCTGCAGCACCTTGCCATTGACGATCAGCATGCGCAGCGCCGGGTTCTTGGAGTAGGTTGATCCGCTGACGTTGACCGCCGGCAATTGCGCGCGGGCTTCGGGCGAGAGCTCGGCAAAGCTGCGCACCGGTGCGGCGTTGGCGTCCGCGGTGGCGGA
>NZ_JAHCKK010000140.1 GCF_026125825.1 Hydrogenophaga sp.
CATCCTCGATGAGGCCACCGAAGGCCTGGCGCCCCTGATCGCGCGCGAGATCTGGCGCATCTGCGGCCTCATTCGCGAGAGCGGCATCAGCAGCGTGATCGTGGACAAGAACTGGAAGCACGTCACGCAGATCACCGACCGCAACGTGATCCTCGTCAAGGGCGAGGTGGTGTTCGAAGGCAGTTCGCAACAGCTTCACGCCCAACCTGAATTGCTGGAGCAGTACCTGGGCGTGTAAGGGATTCGCCACGCCAGGCGAACCCCATGCGGCTCAGAGCAACGGGCGCAGTTCGCGCGCCGCATCCTGCAGCAACGGCAGCAGGTCTTTCTGCAAGGCCGGCGCATCGAAGCGGTCGGGCGCCGCCACCACGTTGAGCGCCGCGACGGTGCGGCCCTGCATGTTGCGCAACGGCACCGCCAGCGCGAACACACCCAGCTCATGTTCCTCTCGGGCAATGGCCATGTCGTCGTTGCGCACCTGGGCGATGACGGCGCGCAAGGCCTTGTGTTCCACGGTGGTGTGCGGCGTGAGCCGGGGCAGTTCGCGACCGGTCAGCCAGGCGGAGAACTCGGCGCGCGGCAGGCCGGCGAGCAGCACGCGCCCGGTGGACGTGGCGTGCGCGGGCAGACGGGCGCCCAGGTGCAGGCCATAGGCCATCAGCCGCTGCCCGCCCAGCGAGACGTTGCGCGCCACGATCACGACCTGGTCGCCGTCAAGCACCGCGGCCGAATACGATTCCCGCGTCTGCGCCGCGAGCCGGTTCAGCGTGGGCTGCAGCAGGCGCGGCAGGCGCGCCGAGGCCAGGTAGCTGCCCGAGAACCGCAGCACCTTGGGCGAGAGCCAATAGTGGCTGCCATCGGACTCCAGATAACCGAGATGGGCCAGCGTCAGCAGGTGCCGCCGCGCCGCGGCGCGTGTGAGCCCGGCGCGCTCGGCGGCCTGGGTGGCATTGAGGCGCTGGCGCTCGGTGTCGAAGCTCTCCAGCACCGCCATGCCTTTGGCCATGCCTTCGATGAAGTCCGCTTTTGCAATGGGAGGGGGCGCAGTGCTCATGGCCGGATTATGACCGGGGCGCCCGAATTTGCGCGGTGATCGCGCAACGAGTCCGATCATCGCGCAAAGGAGCTGGCGCGCCATTGTGCGGACGGGACGCCGTTTTTAAGCTGCGTCGATTCCATTCCCGCCATTCCAGGAGACAACCCATGCGAACCCAGGTCGCCATCATCGGCGCCGGCCCCTCCGGCCTGCTGCTCGGACAGTTGCTGCACAAGGCCGGCATCGACAACATCATCGTCGAACGGCAGAGCGGTGAATACGTGCTGGGTCGCATCCGCGCCGGCATCCTCGAACAGATCACCACCGACCTGCTGCGCGAGGTGGGCGTGGGCGAACGCCTCGCCGCCGAAGGCACGGTGCACCACAGCATCGAGCTGGTGTTCGCCGGCACGCGCCACGCCATCGATGTGCACGGTCTCACGGACGGCAAGGTCGTCACCGCCTACGGTCAGACCGAGCTCACGCGCGACCTTATGGAAGCGCGCAGCGCCGCCGCGCTGCCCACGGTGTACGAAGCCGCGAATGTGGAGGTGCTGGACTACGACAGCCACCACCCGAAGGTGCGCTACCAGAAGGACGGCCAGACGCACGAGATCGAATGCGACTTCATCGCCGGCTGCGATGGCTTTCACGGTGTGTGCCGCGCGAGCGTGCCCAAGGGCGCCATCACCGAGTTCGAGAAGGTCTACCCCTTCGGCTGGCTCGGCGTGCTGGCCGACGTGCCGCCGGTCTCCCCCCACGCCATCGTCTATGCCAACAGCGAACGTGGCTTTGCGCTGTGCTCCATGCGCAGCCTCACGCGCAGCCGCTACTACGTGCAGTGCCCGCTGGACGACAAGGTCGAAGATTGGAGCGACCAGCGCTTCTGGGATGAACTGCGGCTGCGGCTCGACCCCGAGATGGCCTCCCGTGTGATCACCGGCCCGACCATCGAGAAGAGCATTGCGCCGCTGCGCAGCTTCGTGGCCGAGCCCATGCGCTTTGGCCGCATGTTCCTGGCGGGCGACGCGGCCCACATCGTGCCGCCCACCGGCGCCAAGGGCCTCAATCTGGCGGCCAGCGACGTCAAGTACCTCTCGGGCGCTTTCATCGAGTACTACCGCGACAAGACCTCTGCCGGGATCGACACCTACTCCGAGCGCTGCCTGCGCCGCGTGTGGAAAGCCGAACGCTTCTCGTGGTGGTTGACCTCGCTGATGCATCGCTTCCCCGACACGGCCGGCTTTGGCCAGAAGATCCAGGAGGCCGAGCTCGACTACGTCGTCAATTCGGTCTCGATGTCGCGCTCGCTGGCCGAAAACTACGTGGGCCTGCCGCTGAACTTCGGCGAGCGCTGAACCGCGCCAGGAACATCGACGGGCGACGGTGTCGCCCGTTGGCGCTTCTGCGACCGGCCTTGCGGGTACATTGCGGCCAACCCCATTTCAAGGACCCGCCGCCATGAGCTCCTCCTCCCGCCCAGCCCCCGCCCTCCAGCCACTGCGCGGGGTTCGTGTGCTCAGTCTGGCGCTGAACCTGCCTGGCCCGGCCGCCTTCATGCGCCTCAAGGCCATGGGCGCGCGCTGCGTCAAGGCCGAGCCACCGGCCCCCAAGGGCACACCGGCCGGCACTTCGGGCGATCCCATGGGGCAGTACAACCCACGTGCCTACGCCACGCTGCACGAAGGCATCCGGGTGATCTCGCTGGACCTGAAATCCGAGAAAGGCCAGGCGGCGCTGCACAGGGAACTGGGCCGCACCGATGTGCTGCTCACCTCCTTTCGCCCATCGGCGCTGGAGAAGCTGCAACTCGGCTGGAAGGGGCTGCACAAGCGCCATCCCGGGCTTTCCGTGGTGGCGATCGTGGGCGCGCCCGGCGCTCGCGCTGAAGAACCCGGCCACGACCTCACCTACCTCGCGGACGCCGGTCTGGTCACCGGCCTGGAGCTGCCGGCCACCCTGTTCGCCGACATGGGGGGGGCCCTGATGGCCAGCGAAGCCGTGCTCAAGGCGACCCTGGTGCGCCAGCTCCAGGGCAAATCAACGTTCCAGGAAGTCGCGCTTTCGGACGCGGCCGACTGGCTCGCCCTGCCCCGCACCTGGGGCCTGACGCAGCCGGCCGGTGCGGTGGGCGGCGCGCATGCGGGCTACCGCGTCTACCCCTGCAAGGACGGCCGGGTGGCCGTGGCGGCCCTGGAGCCGCATTTCGCCACCGCGCTGTGCGCCGCAGCCGGCCTGCCGGTGTCTGACCTGCGCTCGCTGTTCAAGCCGGAGACGCACGCCGCGATCGCGGCCTTTCTGCGAAGCCGGACGCGAAAGCAGCTCGATCGGCTGGCGGTGGAAAAAGACATCCCGCTGCACACGCTGGCCTGAGCGCGCCCAGCCGGGGCGCGCCGAGGCGGCTACTGCGCGCCCTTGCCCGTCAACACCACGCCCACGGTCTCAAAGATGACCACGAGGTCGAGAAACAGCGAGTGGTTCTTCACGTAATAGAGGTCGTACTGCAGCTTCTCCGCCGTGTCCTCCACGGTGGAACCGTACTGGTAACGCACCTGAGCCCAGCCGGTCACGCCGGGCTTGACGCTGTGGCGCACCGCGTAAAACGGAATCTCCTGGGTGAGCTTCTCGACGAAAAAGGCGCGCTCGGGACGCGGTCCGACCAGGCTCATGTCGCCGCTGAGCACGCTGAAGAGCTGAGGCAACTCGTCGATGCGCAGCTTTCGGATCACCTTGCCCACCCGCGTGACCCGGCTGTCGCCCGCCGTCGCCCAGCGGGGAATGCCGTCTTTCTCCGCATCGGTGCGCATGCTGCGGAACTTCACCACGTTGAAGGGCTTGTTGTTCAGGCCCACGCGCTCTTGCTTGTACAGGATGGGGCCGGAACTCTCCAGCTTGATGATGAGCGCCGTCACCAGCATGATGGGCAACGCCAGCAGGATCAGCACGACCGCGCCAGCGATATCGAACAGGCGCTTGATGGTGGTGCGCAGGAACCCCTGGTCAAAGCCTTCGCCAAAAATGAGCCAGCCAGCCGACACGGCATCGAGGCGGATCTGGCCCAGGTTCTGCTCGAAATAGGTGGCGATGTCGGTCACGCGCACGCCCGCCAGCTTGCAATCGAGGAGCTCGCGCATGGGCATGCTGCCGCCACGGCGCTCGGAGAGCGCGATCACGATCTCATGAACGCCCTTCTCGGCGACCACCTCTGTGAGCGACTGGCCCGGCTGCAACGTGCCCCAGTTGGTCACCAAATGCTCGCGCTCGTTGGGGCTCGCGAAATAGCCGCACAGCTCGGCGCTGGACGATGCCTTGCGCAGGCTCTGGCCGACCGCCTGCGCCTTCGCACCGGTGCCGTACACCAGGACCTTGCGGCGCGTGAGCGACTTGGGCAGGAACTCGCCCGTCAGCACCTGGATGACCAGCAGCAGGCCGGTGGCCATCATGACGATCACCACGGCCCAGGTGTGCCCATAAAACGCCTTCATGGGCAGGAGCAGCAGGACGCCCACCACGATCAGGCCCATCATCATGAACGAGACCAGCACGCGCGCGCGCAACTGCGTGTTGTTGAACACGCTGCCCCGGTCGTAAAGGCCCAGGGCCGAGTTGACCGCCAGGAAGCCGATGCTCATGAGCAGCGCGCGGAGCACGCCTTGCCCGATCTGCACGGCAGTCAGGCCCTCCGCATCGGAGAGGAACACCAGGGTCGCCATGAACGCCGCACTGATCAGCAGCATGTCCATGCACATCTGCAGCAGCGTGCGGCGATCGAAGTAGTGGTTGAATAGCTTGATCAAACTTCTTTTTCCTGTATTGGGCCCGGGGGCCGTGCACGGCTCAGGCGCCCGTCCGAGAATACCGCCGACGCCCCCTTTTGACGTTCTGTTACACAGCGTGAATATTGCGGAATTCGGCGGAAGTGTGATGTTGTCAACAGGATCAGCAGCAGCATAAATGCGATGCGCGGCAATTCGGTGACGCTGATGACCAGGCCGAGCACCCCCATGGCCGAGAGCGAGCCGGCCAGCGCAAGGGCCAGCGGGTCCTTCTCCTTGAGGCCCTGAGCGACACAGTGCCCGGCCCAGGCGGCCAGCAGGCCCAGCACCAGCCATCCCAGCAGTCCACGCTCAACGAGGATTTCCAGGTACAGGTTGTCCATGTGCCAGGGCTTGAAACTGCTCTGCGCGGCGGGGAACCAGTGCCGCAACCCGGCCGAGAAATCGGTGTTTTTCAGGACTTGCAGGCCCTGTGGGTCCAGCAACGCCACCTCGTGAATGAGGGCCGCGTGTCCGGTGCTCAGCACCGTCAGCGCGAACATGCCCTCGCGCCAGGCCACGGCTCGGCTCGCGCCCGAAAAGACCTGGCCCGACAACGGGATGTCGTGCCACTGGGCCGCATCCTTCACGGCTGCTTCGGGCCGCACGTGCTTCCATTGGCAACGGAAGTCATACAGCAGATGCCGTTCGCACACGCTGAGCAGCAGCACCACAGGGGCGTCGGTCTCGTAGCGGATCCGCACGCGGTAATGCCCCTGCGTGGCCAGCGCCATGCGCTGGGTGAGGCCGAAGTCATAGGCAGCCTCGTGGCGCGTCGGCGGCCCTGAGAGCACCACTTGCCCGGCCCCTGTCGCGTCGCGCTGCCATCGCGCCTGTCCGGGGAATTCGCCATCGGGCACCTGTGCGCTGTAGTGCGCGGGCAGGCGCCCCGCCCCCAGGCCCAGCACCCAATCGGCAGGCGTGCGCAGCAAGCCCAGGCCGCTCTGCCAGTGCGCCACGCGGTCCACCAGGTCGGTCTCGGACTGCGCAAGCCGGCCTGTCATGAACGAGTGCCCACCCAGCACCCACACCGCCTCGGCCAGCAGCGCGAATACCAGCGCCCGCAGCGCCCAGCCGCGCCGCCGTCCGCCGGACGCTGGCTGGATCTGGCAGCGCCTGGCCACGATCGCCATCATCATCAGAGAGACCGTGACCGCGAGGTACAAGCCTCGGGAATACGTCGTCAGCACCGCATAAGTGCCCAGGATGGCCAGGGCCGCCGCGCCCACCCATCGCCAGCCGCTTGGCGCCAGCCAGACCGCCCAGAAGGCCAAAGGGACCGTCATGGCGAGGTAGGCATCGATGGCGCCGCCGCCCACGTGCATTTCCCAGAAATTCGCCACGGTGCGGTACGAGTCCGAAAAGTTCAGCACGCCGACGTAACGCCCACGCTCCCACAGCACGAGCGCGCACACCCATGCCAGGCCGCAGAGCAAGCCCGCGATGGTGGTGCGCGCCATGTCGCGCTGTCGCTCGGGCGGGACCCGCCGCATCACGGCATACAGCAGCAGCGCCCACAGCAGGCTTTTGGAAACGCGCAGCGGGTTGAAGGCGCTGGCGTAGTCCGCGTACAACGCCTGCAGCCACCCGTCGCGCGTGGCCCAGGCCGCCAAAGCCTGCGCGCTGGCGCCGGTGTCCCGCCATCCAACCCACAGGCTGCACAGCGCCGACACACCCAGCGCGGCGAGAAGCCCCATCCACACACGGTCGACCTGGGCCCGGGCCGGGGCGCCAGGGCCGGGACAGGAGGCCGTCGATGGCAGGCGGTTGCAGAAGGACTGAAACCCGGACCGTGCGCAGGCGCCTGCCAGCACCGCCAAGACCAGCAAATCAAACTCGTCGATCAGCCACCAGCCTGTGGAAGGTGCAAAACTCGCCACAGGCAACAGCGCCGCCAACAACCCGCCAATGGTCCACGGCCTCCAGGCGGCCCAACCCATGCACAGGCACAGCGCGCCGCTGAGCCACAGAGGTGCCAGAGGATGTTGAGCGGCCAGACCCAGGCAAGCCAGCGCCGCGAGAGTGCCCAGGATCAGCGCGCCTGATCGCGGGCGCGCCATGGCTCAGCGTCCGATGGGCAGGTAATCAAAGCCCTGGCTGCGCACCCAGGCCGGGTCGTAAAGGTTGCGCCCGTCCACGATCAGGGGCTGTTTGAGCTTCGCCTTGATCAGGTCGAAATCGGGACTGCGGAACTCTTTCCACTCGGTCACGATGATCAGCGCGTCCGCCCCTTCCAGGGCCTCGTTGGGGTTCTGTGCATAGCGCACGCGGGGTTCGTCCCCCAGCACGCGCTGCGCCTCGTGCATGGCGACCGGGTCGTAGGCCGTGGCCGTTGCGCCAGCGGCCAGCAGGTCGGCCAGCAGTTCCAGGCTGGGCGCTTCGCGCATGTCGTCGGTATTGGGCTTGAAGGCCAAGCCCCACACCGCAAAATGGCGGCCCTTGAGATCCGCGCCCAGCTTGCGCTTGATCTTGTCACCCAGGACGTGCTTTTGAGCATCGTTGGCGGCTTCCACCGCGGTCAGCACCTTCAGGTCCAGGCCGCCTTCGTCGGCCGCCGTCTTGATCAGGGCCTTGACGTCTTTGGGGAAACAGGAACCGCCGTAACCGGCACCCGGGTACAGGAAGTGATAGCCGATCCGGGGATCGGACCCGATGCCCTGGCGGACGCTCTCGATGTCGGCGCCCAGCTTCTCCGCCAGGTTGGCCAGCTCGTTCATGAAGCTGATGCGGGTGGCCAGCATGGCGTTGGCCGCGTATTTC
>NZ_JAHCKK010000141.1 GCF_026125825.1 Hydrogenophaga sp.
GCTGGGTGCGCGCCTTTCGCCAGCGCTGGCCGCAGGTCGCGCTGGAGTTGATCGAGGCCACGGGCGATGTGCAGCTGGAGTTGCTGGCCCGCGGCGAGGTGGACGCGGGCATGGTGCTGCATTCGCCGGGCCTGCAGGCCCCTGGGCTTGCGCATGCGCGCATCGCCAGCGAGCCCTTCGTGGTGGCGCTGCCCGAGTCGCACCCGCTGGCCGCGCGCGACCACCCGGGGCTCGCGGCGCTGCTGGCCGAGCCGCTGGTGATCTTTCCCCGGCGCATCCTGCCCACGCTGCACGACGCGATCTTCGCGCTCTACCACGCGGCCGGCCGGGCGCCGCAGGTGGCGCAGGAGGCGATCCAGATGCAGACCATCGTCAACCTCGTGTCGGCCGGGCTGGGGCTGGCCTGGGTGCCGCAGAGCGTGCGGCAGTTCCAGCGCCCCGGCGTGGTCTACCGCAGCCCCCGGGCTTCGCGCGGGCGGGTGGTGCCGGCCTGCGAGACCAGCCTGGTCTGGCGCGCCGAAGCGGTCACGCCGGCGCTGGCCCATTTCATCGAATTCGCCCGCACGCAGGCGGCCTCCCCAGGGGGCTGAGGCCTGTCGGGGGCGGCCCCTGCGACAATGCGACCCATGCTGCAACATCCCCAGATCGACCCCGTCGCCCTCCAGATCGGCCCGCTGGCCATCCACTGGTATGGCCTGACCTACCTGCTGGCCTTCGGCCTGTTCCTGTTGCTGGCCAACGCTCGGTTGCGCCATCCCCCGTTTGCCAGCGTGACCCAGCCGCCCTGGACGCGCCGCGATGTCGAGGACATCCTGTTCCTGGGCGTGCTCGGCGTGGTCGCCGGTGGGCGCATCGGCTACTGCCTGTTCTACAAGCCCGCGCACTACCTGGCCAACCCGCTGGAGATCTTCGCCGTCTGGCAGGGCGGCATGAGCTTTCACGGCGGCCTGCTGGGCGTCATGCTGGCCATGGTCTGGTACGCGCGCAGCCGCCAGCGCCCCTTCATGCAGGTGATGGACTTCGTGGCACCCTGCGTGCCCACTGGTCTGGCCGCCGGGCGCCTGGGCAATTTCATCAACGGCGAACTCTGGGGCCGCGTGGCCGATCCGTCGCTGCCCTGGGGCATGGTGTTCCGCGGCGCCGGCGACCTGCCGCGCCACCCCTCGCAGGTGTACCAGTTCCTGCTCGAAGGCCTGCTGCTGTTCGTGCTGCTGTGGTTCTACGCGCGCAAGGAGCACGCGCGCGGCCAGGTCTCGGCCGTGTTCCTGTTCGGCTATGGCGTGTTCCGCTTCATCGCCGAGTTCTTCCGCGAGCCCGATGCCCACCTCGGCCTGCTCTCGCTGGGCATGAGCATGGGCCAGTGGCTGTGCGTGCCCATGATCCTGGGCGGCGCGTTCATGTGGTGGTGGTTCGGCCAGAAGCGCTGAGCACCCCCTGCGCCCCCGGAGGGCGCTGCTTCAAGCGAAGCTTTGGGGCCTGATCAGTACACCAGGTGCGCGCGCGCCTGGCAGTTCAGCGTTCGCAAGTGCACGTCGATCTGGCCCAGGTGCAGGCCCAGCACGTCGTGCAGGATGGGGGTGAGCACGTTGCTGCCGATGGCGTCGAGCGTGGGCCGCAGCAGTTGCAGCAGGTAGCCGGTGAGCGCGGTGATGGCGTTGGGCACGGTGTCGCCGCCCCCGGCCGAGTTGCCGTTCAGGCTGTTGGCGATCTCGCCCACGCAGGCCGCGTCGTTCGAGCCGATGAGTGCGGTGCAGCCTCCGATCACGCCGCCGAGCACGGCGCCCAGGATGTCGCCCACGCTGGTCAGCAGCCCGCCCACCAGGTTGCCCACGCCGCTCAGCAGGCCTTGCAGGTTGAGTGAGAGCGTGTGGCTCAGCAGGGCCAGCACCTCGCCGCTGAGCCCGCCGAGAAAACCGCCCAGCCCCGATGTCGTGTTTTCGATGCCCGCCTTGACCGCGGTCAGGCGGCTCACGCGGCAGGCCCGCGTGGTGCAGGCCGCGCCCTGCGCGTTCCACAGGTTCTGCGCCGTGGTCTGGCGCTGTGCCAGGGTCAGGGCCGGCCCACGGTCGAGCGTTTCCACCAGCAGGGTGGCCAGCAGCGCATCGGTGATGTTCTTGACGGTGCTGCCCAGCAGCAGGTCGTTGCCCACCGTGGCGGTTTCGCCCGCGGCCAGGGTCACACTCGCCTGCAGCGGCAGCGCATCCATCTGCAGGTGCGTGCGCAGGCTCACCAGGTTCACGCCCAGCAGGCTCACGCGCAGCAGGTCCTCGTCGGCCAGGCTCTGGTCGCAGCTGGCGGTGGTGGAGAAGATCTCGTTTTCATTCGCCGGGTTGGCGCCGGGGCGGCCCACGCAGACCTTGGCGATGGAGGCGGTGACCGCAATGGACGCACGCTCCGTGCCGTCCGGTTGGCGCAGCGCGGGCGTGCACATCTGCGTGAGCGTGCCACGGCCGTTGACCAGGTCCACCATGATCGGCAGCTTGACGCGCGCGATGTGGCCGATCACCGGCAGGTTGCCGGTGTCGACCTCGATCCAGCTGCGCAGCTGCGCGGTGTAGGCGGTGGCGCCCACGCCGCCGATGGCCACCGAGGGCGGCTCGATCAGCACGGTCTTCGCGCTCACCAGGCCGGCCAGGCTCAGGCCGTTGACGGCCACCGCGTGTTTCTGCGTGGCCACGCCAATGGCCGAGTACAGCAGGTCCAGGGCGTTCACGCCCACGCCGAGTGCCGAGGCGGCGTTGGCCCCGGGGGCGATCACCTCCGCGAACAGGCCCGAGCTCCCGCCCGCCAGGCTGCCGAGCTGCACCTGCAGGTCCGGCACGCCCAGGCGCGTGGCCACCGCGTTGAGCAGCGCGGCGTTGCTCGCCAGCAGGGCGTCCTGCCCGCCGGCCGTCACGATGGCGTCGAGCAGCGGCCCGAGCTGCACGGTCCGGGCCGCGAGCAGGGTGTTGAGCTCGCCCACGCCGATGTCGCTCGCCACCTCGATGCCCAGGGCCTGCAGCAGCCCGGCGGGGGTGATTTGCACCTGCGCCAGGCCGTCGTAGCCCACCAGCGACGTGCCGGCGAGATCGAGCCCGATGCCCTTGAGCAGATCGCCCAGCACCGAGCTGCCGGTTCGCAGCAGGGTGCTGCCCACCGAGAACGAGGCCAGCGGATCGGTGGCTGCGGCGATCGCCTCGGCCCGCAGGCTGCGCTCGCCGGGGAAGAAGGCGAGCAGGGGCGGTGGCGCGCCCTCGATCACCACGTGCATGGCGTTGAAAGGGGGCAGGTCGGCGGTGAAATGGCGCTCCGTGCCCTGGGCCGGGTCCCAGCGGCCGCAAGCCACCACCGGCGTGAGGCCGGCGAGGTTCTGGCCGGCGTTGGTGAGGGCGGCCGCGCGGGCGGCCGTGCAGTCGGCGGGCTGCACCGCCGAGGCCCCTGCGATGGCCGCGAGGTCGGCCGTCTTCTGCATCTCGCGCTTGATGAAGAACAAGTAGCCCAGCTCGGTGCCGACAAGCGCGATCACGATCAGGCTGAGCGCGATGGCCGTGTGGATGACGATGGAGCCGGATTGTCGGCGCGGCATGCGGCGGGTCCTAGAGCGCGGCCGTGGCGCGGGTGGTGAGCGTGACGGGCAGCCACTGGCTGGCGTCGAACAGCGGCACCCAGGGCAGCAGGCGCTCGGCGGTGTCGGGGAAGGACACCGTCACCGTGAGCGTGGTGGTGGGGGCGCTGGGGGTGGCGACCTCCACGGTCATGGCCTGTGTGAGCCAGGTGCGGCGCTCCGTGGGCGTGCTGCTGTGCGTCAGCGGCACGATGACCGAGCCGTTGAGCGAGTCCCAGACCACGCTCTCGATGCGTGTTCTGGCGGCGGCGAGCTCGGTCCCGGTGGCGGTGCGCAACTGCGGGAACATTTGCGCCGCGCGCGCGCCGTCGGCCGCCGCGCGCGACATGGCCTGCTTCGTGTACATGACGACGCCGAAGGAGGCGATGCCGTAGAACGCTAGCAGCAGGCCCAGCAGCACGAAGGCGAATTCGATCGCGGCCACGCCGCGCTGATGCCGGTTCACAGCGCGCTCCCGTCGAGCAGCACGGTGGCCTGGCCCACCAGCTCGTCGGGCAGGGCAAACGACGGGAAGGGCGGCAGCACCTGATGCAGCCCGCCCAGCCGCACGGTGACGCTCACCTGGCAGCGCAGCGCCCAGCTCGTGCCGCAGGGCAGGGTGCCGGCCGGTTGCAGGCAGTTGCCGGTGTCGGTCTGGCAGATCTCGGGCAGCGCAATGGTGAGCACCGCGCCCGCCGGCCTCCAGCCCGCCGAGCGGTCTTGCGCCACCTGCTGGGCCTTGAGCTGGCGCGCGGCCAGGCTGTTCTGGTGGCGCAGCGCGGCGCGCGCACCGTCTTCGGCCGCGTTCTGCAGGCCGAAGCGGAAGGTGAACAGGATGCTGTAGCAGACGATCGAATACACCAGCCCGAAGAAGAGCAGGAAAGCCATGGCGTACTCGATGGCGTACACGCCGCGCTGGCGGCGCGGCGATGGGCGGGGGGGCTGGCCCGTTCGCATGGCAGTGGCCTGCGAGCCGCTGGCCCTACTTCGCCTGCAGCCGCGAACCGAACCACGCCGGCAGTGGCTGCTCGAAGCTCTTCATGTAGCGCTGCTGGCTGGCTTCGGCCACGGCGCCGTCGATGGGCCGTGGCGTGGCCGAGGCCTCGCGCCCCTCGCGCTGGCGCTGCAGCAGCCCGTGCGTGGCGTCCCCCACGCGCGCCGGGGGGGCGGCCGGCGCCGTTTGTGCCCACAGCGGCGGCACCACCGACAGCGCGGCCCACAGGGCCAGGCATCGCAGGGTGCGCGGGCGGTGCGTTTCTGTTGTCATGGAACCTCCTGGGGATGTGACAGCGTGAAAGATCAAGGCGTGGCCAGGGCCGGGGGCGCGGTGAGCATCGGGCTCAGCCGCAGGCCGGTCTGCACCGGGTGGGCGAGCGCTGGCGGGCGCTGCGGCGCGAGTTCCTGGGCCAGTTGCTCGATCGCCTGGCGCGTGGCCGGGCCGAAGCGGGCCTCGTCCATCACCTGGCGGGCCTGCTCGGTGTGGCCCTGGGTGAGCAGGTACAGCGCGAGGTTGCTGCGCGCCCGGGGGTGGGTGGGCAGCAGCTGCGCGGCCTGCTGCACCGGCAGGCGTGCGGCGTCGAAGCGGCGCGCGCGCAGCAAGGCATAGCCCAGGTCGCTGAGCAGCAGGCCGTCGGCCGGCAGCACCTGGCGCGCGCGCTCGAACATCTCGGCCGCGCGCGCGTAGTCGTCGTTCGCCCCGGCCAGCAGGCCCAGGCCCCGGTAGGCGGCGGCGCGTTCGGGCGTGTCGAGCAGCTTGTCGTACAGCGCCGCGCTGGGGCCGGGCTGGCCGGTCTGGCGCAGGGCGTCGGCGCGCAGCAGGCGCGTTTCGGCACTGGCGCCCCAGCGCTGTTCCAGCGCGTCGATGTGGGCCAGCGAGGCGAACCACATGCCGCTGGCCTGCATCTGGCGCACCAGCGAAAGGTAGGTGGGCCGGTTGTCCAGCGTGGGTTCGCGGGCGGCGGCCTGCGCGGCCTCGAGCTGCGCCGCATCGGGCAGCGAGGCGCAGGCGCCCAGCGCCAGCGCGCCGGCAGCAAGCAGCAGGCGGGCGCCTGCGAGGCGGGGCGAAGGGAGACGCAAGGCGGTGCAGAGGGTGTTCATGATCCGGTCATGCTCCCGACGGAGCGGATGATGGCGAGGAAACCGGGGCCCGCGGTGACGATCACCAGCGCGGGCAGGAGGGTGGTGACCATGACGACGGTCATCTTCACGGTGATCTTTCCGATGAGCGCCTTCATGCGGGCCTTGCGGTGCACGCGCAGGCGCTCGCTGAACTGGCGGATCGGCTCCTGGATCGCGCCGCCGTGCTTGTCCACCTGGTTGATCAGGGCGACGAAGTCCATCAGGTGCTGGTTGTCGTGCAGGCCGGCCATGCGCTGGTAGGCCTGCTCGCGGGTGCGGCCCTGGCTGTACTGGCGGTTGGCCTGGGCCACCTCCGCGCCGAGCACTGGCAGCACATGCTGGAAGTCGCTGGCGATCACCTGCAGGCTCTGGTCCAGGCTCAGGCCCACGCTCTGCAGCAGGCCCAGCATGTCCACGAACAGCGGCAGCTCGTGCGCCACGCGCTCGCGGCGCTGGCTGGCGCGGTGCTTGAGCAGCCACTTGGGGCCCATGAAGCCGATGGCAAAGGCCGCGGCCGACCACAGCAAGGCCTTGCCCGAATCTCCCCAGGCCAGGTGGACCAGCACCGGCAGGCCCAGCGCCAGCACCGAGCGCGAGACCAGCAGGCCGAGCTGCGCGCGCACCGGCGGCAGGCCGCATTGCTGGATGAGGCGGCGGTCTTCATCGGCCACGAGCAGCTGGCCCAGGCGGCTCTGCAGCCAGCGCGCGGGCCAGAGGCTGCCTTGCAGGAAGGCCAGCTCGTCGGGCAGGGCATGGGCGGGTGCGGCGTTTTCGCCCAGGGCCCGCTGGATGACCTGCGCCGTGGTCTGGCGCTGGGCGTGCTGGTACAGCAGCACGCCAGCGGCCATCGCCAGGGCCAGGGCCAGCAGCAGCAAGGCCAGGATGGACAGGGGCAGGGCGCTCATCGCGGTGTGCCTCGGATCAGGACAGCCGGGCCAGCCGGTACAGCAGCAGGGCGCCGACCGCCTGCAGGCCGACGGCACCGATCACCATGGCCTGCCCCGTGGGGTCGGTCCACATGCGCGCGAAATAGGTGCCGTTGGTGGTGACGATCGCTCCGCCCACCACCACGGGCAGCAGGCCCAGGATCCAGGCCGAGAACCGCGTTTCGGCCGACATCGCCACCAGCTCCTCCTCGGCCTCCTCGTGGTCGCGCATGAAGTGCGCGACGCGTTCGAGCAGCACATCGGAGCGGCCACCGTAGCGCATGCCCAGGCCGAGGATGGAGGCCAGCAGGAAGAGCTCTTCGATGTGCACCTTGCGCGCCACCTGCAGCAGTGCCTGGTCGATGTTCACGCCGGCCTTGATCAGGCCCATGGCGTTGTCCATGTGGTCGCGCAGGGGCTGTTTGGTGGTGGCCACGGCGGTCTGGAACGCGGCCTGCGTGGCGTGGCCCATCACGATCAGGCGCACGATCACGTCCAGGAAACCGGGCAGCTGGCGGATGATCTGGCGCCGCATGCGCTGCACCCGCAGCCAGATGAAAAAGGCCCCGCCGATCAGCAGCATCGCCAGCAGGCCCAGCGCGCTCGC
>NZ_JAHCKK010000142.1 GCF_026125825.1 Hydrogenophaga sp.
TGGCGGGACCGCCTTGCGCCGGCCCGCCACCGGTGGCGCTTGAGCCCCCGGGCGCGGCAGGCGCCTGCTGCCCCGCGGCCGCAGCCGCAACGGCCACAGGGTTGCTGGATCGGTCGCCCGATGCGATCGGCTCGTTGAGCGGATCGGCCAACAGCACGAAGCGGCGGGTGAACGCGGTGCCGCAGCCGGCGCGCACGTAAAGGGTGACGATGGGTTCGTTGATGGGCTGCTGCACCTGGATGCGCACCGAGGCATCGGGCCCGGCTTGCTGCGGCGTGCTGCGCACAAGCCCTGGCGACACTTTCGCGTCTCCGTAGAAGACATCCGCATTGAGGCACTGGTTGGCGAGATCCTCACCGGCAGCGAGAAGAACCTGAACCCGGACATCGAGACCTTGTCCGATGATGGCTGCGCCACTGTGCCGTCCCAGCGTGGCCGCCGAACTGCCCAGTGCAGTTAATAGCAAAATACAGCCTGTCCATGTCTGGCGCACGTTGGAAGCCCTTCGTTCTTTCGTTGGATCATTTTGTCATAGCTCCAGGCGCCCTCATTCCAAATACAACACACTTATGCAACCCATATTTCCTCATACAGGCATTGTCGGGACCGGTGCCATGGGCCGGGGCATTGCCCAGATGGCGGCCCAGGCCGGCAGCGAGGTCTGGCTGTTTGACGTGCAGCCCGGCGCAGCCGAGGCGGCTCGAACAGCCCTTCAAGGCACCTGGCAGACGCTGGTGGGCAAGAACCGCATGGAGGCCGGCCAAATGGAAGACTGCCTGGCGCGGGTGCACCTGGCCGGTGCGCTGACCGACCTCGCGCCCTGCGACCTGGTGGTGGAGGCCATCGTCGAACGGCTTGACGTCAAGCAACGACTGTTCGCGGATCTCGAAGCCATCGTGAAACCCGATGCGGTGCTGGCCACCAACACATCCTCCCTGTCGGTCACGTCGATCGGCGCTGCGCTCAAGCGCCCGGCCCAGCTGGCGGGCTACCACTTTTTCAACCCGGTGCCCCTGATGAAGGTGGTCGAGGTCATTGCCGGGCTCAAGACCAGCGCCACGGTGTGCCAGCGCCTGACCGACTATGCCCGCCAATTCGGCCACACGCCGGTCACGGCGCAGGATACGCCCGGGTTCATCGTCAACCACGCCGGCCGCGGCTACGGCACCGAAGCCCTGCGCGTGGTGGGCGAGCGGGTCGCGGATTTCGCCACCATCGACCGCATCCTCAAGGACCAGATGGGCTTCAAGCTCGGCCCGTTCGAGCTGATGGACCTGACGGCGCTGGACGTGTCGCATCCCGTGATGGAATCGATCTACCACCAGTATTTTGAAGAGCCGCGCTACCGCCCCAGCGTGATCACCGCCCAGCGGCTGGCTGGCGGCGTGGTCGGCAAGAAGGTGGGCGAAGGGTTCTACACCTACGACAAGGGCGTGGCCCAGGTGCCACCCGACGTGGCCGCGCCGACCGTGGCGGAGCTCGCGCCGGTCTGGGTGTCGCCCAAGGCCGCGCGCCGGGCGGAGCTCTATCAGCTGCTCAAGGACCTGGGCGCGCAGATCGAAACCGCGGCCGCGCCGTCGGCCGCCGCGCTCATTCTCGTGGCGCCGCTGGGCCTGGACGTGACCACGCTGGCCGCCGTCGAACGGCTGGACGCGTCGCGCACCGTGGGCATCGACATGATGCTGGACGACGCCTCCACCCGACGCCGCGTGCTGGCCACCAACCCGGCCACCCGGGCCGACATGCGCGACGCCGCTCACGCCCTGTTCGCCAGCGACGGCAAGCCCGTGAGTGTGGTGCGCGACAGCGGTGGCTTCGTCACTCAACGGGTGGTGGCCACCATCGTGAACATCGCTGCCGACATGTGCCAGCAGGGCATCTGCTCACCGGCCGACCTCGATGTGGCGGTCACGCTCGGCCTGGGCTACCCGATGGGCCCACTGGCCATGGGCGACCGCATCGGCCCCACCAACGTCCTGGAGATCCTGTTCAACCTGCAGACGGTGTACGGAGACCCGCGGTACCGCCCTTCTCCCTGGCTGCGCCGCCGCGGCGCACTGGGCCTGAGCCTGACGCACGAAGAAGCCTGACGCACGAGACCACAAGGAACGACACCGCATGACCGCCAGCCTCAAGAGCCACAGCCATGGTCAGACCATGGTGCTGACCATCAGCAACCCGGAACACCGCAACGCCCTGGGCCCTGACATGTATGCCGCAGGCGTGGAAGCGCTCAATGTGGCCGAAAGCAGCCCCGAGGTGCGCAGCGTGGTGCTCACGGGCGAAGGAGCGCACTTCTGCGCCGGCGGCAACCTGCAGCGGCTGCTGGCCAATCGGCAGCAGGCGCCGGAGGTCCAGGCGCAGAGCGTCGAGGGGTTGCACAACTGGATCGAGACCATCCGCGCCTTCCCCAAGCCCGTGGTGGCGGCCGTCGAGGGTTCTTGTGCCGGCGCCGGTTTTTCACTCGCGCTCGCCTGCGACCTCGTGATTGCGGCGCAGAACAGCGTGTTTGCGATGTCGTACAGCAGCGTGGGCCTCTCCCCCGATGGCGGCGCCACCTGGAGCCTGATGCGCGCCTTGCCCCGGGCCACGGCGCTGCAGATGCTGCTGTGCGGTGAACGCATGGGCGCCGAGCGGCTGCAGCAGTTGGGCGTCATCACCCAGACCTGCACGCCGGGAGAGGCCCTGCACGACGCGCTGGCGCTGTGCGAACGCCTCAACGCGCGAGCGCCCAACGCGCTCACCAGCATCAAGGAACTCGTCAATGAGGCTCCCACGGTCACGCTGCACGCGCAGCTCGCGGCCGAGCGCGATCACTTTGTGCGCAATCTGCACCACGCCAATGCGGGCGAAGGCATCGCGGCATTCATGGAAAAGCGGGCGGCCAACTACCGCTGAAGCGGTCTGCGCGCATACCCTGATCTGTCCGCCGCGTCCCAGTGGCGACAATGAAGGCCATCCTCAGTCACTCAAAAGACAGCCCATGGACGAACCGATTCTGACAATGGAAGAACGCGAGGCGATCAACAACGGTCGCTGGTTCAACAGCCTTTCACCTTCCCTGCGTCACGACATCCTCCGATGCGCCCACGTCAAGCGATTCAAGGACGGCGACCTCATCGTCGCTCGCGGCGACCCACCGACCGAATGGTCGGCGGTCGCCAGGGGTGCGGTGCGCGTGAGCTCGACCTCGCTCTCGGGCAAGCAGATCACGCTCACGTATGTGGAGCCCGGGGTTTGGTTCGGCGATGTGGCCATGTTCGACGGGGACCAGCGCACACACGATGCGTACGCGCATGGCGCCACCACCTTGCTGTGCGTGGCACGCACCGACTTCCAGAAGATCCTGGCCTCGCATGTGGAGCTGTACGAAGCCCTCATGCGATTGCAGGCGCGGCGCATCCGGACCCTGTTCGGGCTGGTGGAAGACCTCAACACCCTGCCCCTGCGCGCGCGGCTGGCCAAACAGCTGCTGCACCTGGTGCGCAGCTACGGCGTGCCCTGCCTGGCCGACGGCAGCGAAATGCGCATTGGCCTGCAGCTCGCGCAGGAAGAACTCGCGCAGTTGCTGGGCGCCTCCCGTCAACGCGTGAACCAGGAGCTCAAATCGATGGAGCGCGAGGACGCGATCCGCATCGAACAAGGCGGTGTGGTGGTGCGCAACCGCGACATGCTCATGCGCATCGCCGAAGCCGAGTCCTGACCGCGGCGCTGTCGCCAAGGCTGTTTCAGGCCCGTCCACCCACAACGGCCTTGAGCCGCCTACCATGAGCGACACCCAGAACTTCGTCGGCACCCGGCCCGTTGCCGCACAGCACGCCTTCGACATCCCCGCCCTGGAACGCTGGCTGACAGACCGGCTGCCGGGCTTCGTCGGCCCGCTCTCGGTGGAAATGTTCAAGGGTGGCCAGTCGAACCCCACCTACAAACTGATCACACCGCAGCGGGCCTACGTGATGCGGGCCAAGCCCGGTCCGGTGGCCAAGCTGCTCCCGTCGGCCCATGCGATCGAGCGCGAGTTCCGCGTGATGGGCGCTCTGCACGGCACCGGCGTGCCGGTGGCGCAAATGCACGTGCTTTGCGAAGACGAATCGGTGATCGGCCGGGCGTTCTATGTCATGGAGTGCGTGGAAGGCCGCGTGCTCTGGGAACAGTCGCTGCCCGGCATGGACCGTGGGCAACGCGGCGCGCTCTACGACGAGATGAACCGTGTCATGGCGGCGCTGCACACGGTCAAGCCCGACGCGGTCGGCCTGGCCGACTACGGCAAGCCCGGCAACTACTTCGAGCGACAGATCGGCCGCTGGAGCAAACAGTACCAGGCCTCCATCACGCAAGCCATTCCAGAGATGGACCGCCTCATGGAATGGCTGCCGCGCAACATCCCAGCCATGGCGCGAGACGAGTCCATGGTGTCCGTGGTGCACGGCGACTTCCGCCTCGACAACCTGATGTTCCACAGCACCGAGCCGCGCGTGCTCGCCGTGCTCGACTGGGAACTCTCCACACTGGGCCATCCACTGGCCGACTTCAGCTACCACTGCATGTCCTGGCACATCCCGCCAGGCATGTTCCGCGGCATCCAGGGGCTGGACCTTGCCGAGTTGGGCATCCCTTCCGAAGACGCCTACATCTCGCGCTACTGCGAACGCACCGGCATTGCCACACCCGAGCGCCTCAAGGCCGACTGGAACTTCTACCTGGCCTACAACATGTTCCGCCTCGCGGCCATCCTGCAGGGCATTGCCAAGCGGGTCGAAGCCGGCACCGCGTCCAACGAGCAGGCGGTGAAATCTGCCGCCGGTGCCCGCCCTCTGGCCGAGATGGCCTGGGGCTTTGCCAGCGCCCGCTGACCTTCTTCACACCCCATTTTTCCACTGGAGCCAAGATGAATTTCGACTACACCGACAAGGTCAAGGACATGCGCGAGCGATTGCTGGCGTTCATGGACGAACACATCTACCCCAACGAGTCGCGCTTCTTCGCCGAGATCGCGGCCAACCGAGCCATGGGCAACCCCTGGCTGCCGACCGCGATCATCGAGGAACTCAAGCCCAAGGCACTCAAGGCTGGCCTGTGGAACCTGTTCCTGCCGCGCAGCCCGCGCGCGCCACAGGGCCTGTCCAACCTCGAATACGCGCCGTTGTGCGAAATCATGGGCCGTGTGCCGTTCGCAGCCGAGGTGTTCAATTGCTCGGCACCCGACACCGGCAACATGGAAACCTTCGAGCGCTACGCCAGCGAAGCCCTCAAGGACGAATGGCTGGAGCCGCTGCTGCGTGGCGAAATCCGATCGGCTTTCCTCATGACCGAACCCGAAGTCGCCTCGTCGGACGCCACCAACATTCAGTGCCGCATCGAGCGCGACGGCGACCACTACGTGATCAACGGCCGCAAATGGTGGTCGTCGGGTGCCGGTGACCCGCGCTGCGCGGTCTACATCGTGATGGGCAAGACCAACCCCGATGCCCCCCGCCACTCCCAGCAATCGATGATCATCGTGCCGGCGAACAGCAAGGGCATCACCGTGGTGCGGCCGCTGTCGGTGTTCGGCTACGACGACGCGCCGCACGGCCACATGGAAGTGGTGCTCAAGGACGTGCGGGTGCCGGCCGGCAACATCCTGCTTGGCGAAGGCCGTGGATTCGAGATCGCGCAGGGCCGCCTCGGCCCGGGCCGCATCCACCATTGCATGCGCTCCATCGGAGCGGCAGAGCGCGCGCTGGAACTGATGTGCAAACGCCTCAACAGCCGCGTCGCCTTCGGCAAGCCGGTCTCGGCCCAGTCGGTCTGGCATGAGCGCATCGCCGACGCGCGCTGCCGCATCGAGATGGCCCGCCTTCTCACGCTCAAGGCCGCCTACATGATGGACACCGTGGGCAACAAAGTCGCCAAGGCCGAGATCGCCATGATCAAGGTGGTGGCGCCCAACATGGCCTGCGACATCATCGACATGGCCATCCAGGCCCATGGCGGCGGCGGTGTGAGCGACGATTTCCCCCTGGCGTATGCCTATGCCGGCCAGCGCACGCTGCGCCTGGCCGATGGCCCGGACGAGGTCCACCGCCAGTCCATCGCCAAGCTCGAACTGGCCAAGCACATGCTGGTCAAGACCGAGGTGGAGATGCCCGTCACACGCGGCTTCTGAGACGGCTCAGCCATCGACCTGCAATCGACGGGCCTGTTCGCAGGCTTGTCGAAACAGATCCAGGGCGTGCACCGCGGTGGCAACGTCGTCCATCCGGTCGATCTGCAGGCGCATGTAGACCTTGCCCTTCATGCGCATCAGCAACAACGGCGTGTGCGGGCTCACCGCATCCGTGGGCCAGTGCATCAACCGCTGCACGCAGTCGTCGTCGAGCCAGGCCCGGGCGGCCTCTGGCGCATCCGTGAGCACCGCGTAACGCGCCCAGAAACGCTGATCAGGGCCGACCCAACCCGCATCCCGGAACATCGAAAGCCAACGAATCTCCTCTGGCACGTTCTGCGCCGTCGTTTGCAGCGTGTCGGTGTACCGCGAGTAGAGTTCGCCGGCCCGCTGCTCCAGCTGTTGCTTGAGCACCCGATTCATGACCACCACGCCAGCGGGCGTGGGCCCAGCCAGCGCCATCCGCGCCATGAATTCCAAGCCCTGCATGAAGGGGCGGGTCGGCGCGGCGCACCTCACGCGCACAGGCTGCCCCCACCAATGGCCCGTCAGCGCATAGCCGCCCTGCTCCAGCGGCCCGTACACCAAGCCCGTCTCTTCCGCCCTCTGCGCCAAGCCCTCCAATCGACCGATGGAAGGCCGCCGCCGGGCCCAGGCATTTCTCAAACGCTCCAGCATCGCCTGTCATTTTCCCGTAGAGTGAATTGCTCTCGAACGCACCCTC
>NZ_JAHCKK010000143.1 GCF_026125825.1 Hydrogenophaga sp.
TGAGGCGCACGGGCTTGGCACCCCAGATTTCTTCCAGGCGGTAGTACTGGCGGATCACGGGCTGCATCACGTGCGCCACGGCGGCGCCGCAGTCCACGATGATCCATTCGCCATTGTCTTCACCCTCGATGCGTGGTTTGTCGAAGCCTGCTTCTCGCACAGCATCGCGCACGCTGGCCGCGAGGGCTTTGGTCTGGCGATTGGACGTGCCGCTGGCCACGATGACCCGCTCGAACAGGGGGGAGAGGTGCTCGGTGTTGAAAACCACGATGTCCTGACCCTTGACGTCCTCGAGCCCATCGACGATGGCCCTCTGGAGTCGCTGGATGTCTTTCTTGGCTGTGGTTTCGCTGGTCATGTAGGAGGCTGGTAAAGGTGGTGTTGTGAAATATAGCGTGCGACGGGCTCGGGCACCAGAACATCCAGCGCACCGGTGCTCTGCGCAGGTTGGCCCACGCGGGCGCGCACGGCGGTGGCGCTGATGTTCTTCAGTGGCATGTTGAGCGGTTCGAAGGGAAGATCGACGCTGGAGAGATCGGTTTCGGTGGCTTGGTCGAGCGGAGCATCGGCACCGATGTTGGTGGCCCGGTTGGCCACCGCCAGCGTGGCCAGATCTAGCACTTCCTGCCATCGCACCCAACTCTTGAACGCGAGCAGCTGGTCGGCGCCCAGGATCAGGAACAATTGGGCCAGCGGGTACTCGCGTTTGAGCTCGCGCAGGGTGTCGGCTGTGTAGCTCGGGCCTTCGCGCTGGATTTCGCGCGGGTCCAGCCGAACGTTGGGAAGATCGCCAAAGGCGAGTTCGCACATCGCCACACGGTCATCCGAGGGTGACAGCACGCGCGACTTGTGCCACGCATGGCCCGTGGGCAAGATGTGCAACACATCGAGGCCAAGCTGGTTGAGCGCGGTTTCGGCCAGCGCCCGGTGCGCCCAGTGCGGGGGATCGAAAGCCCCGCCGAACATGCCCACACGCCGGGGTGGCGAGTTGGCGGCCATCAGATCCAGTCCTTGCGCACCAGGAACTCCTTGTACAGCCGGTCTTCCGGCGTGCCCTTTTTGGTCTTGCGGTTGTAGGCCCAGCTCACCAGCGGCGGCATGGACAGCAGAATCGATTCGGCCCGTCCACCAGACTGCAGCCCGAAATGCGTGCCGCGGTCCCAGACGAGGTTGAACTCCACATACCGGCCGCGCCGGTACAGCTGAAAGCTGCGCTCGCGCTCGCCGTAGGGCGTGTTCTTGCGGCGATCGACGATGGGCAGGTAGGCATCCAGGAAGGCGTCACCCACCGAACTCATCATCGCGAAGCTGCCATCGAAACCCAGTTCGGAGAAGTCGTCGAAGAAAACGCCGCCGATGCCGCGCTGCTCATCGCGATGCTTCAGATAGAAGTACTCGTCGCACCAGGCCTTGAAGCGTGGGTACTTGTCTACGCCGAAGGCATCGAGTGCGTTCTTCGCGGAGCGGTGGAAATGCACCGCATCCTCCTCAAAGCCGTAGTAGGGGGTGAGGTCCATTCCGCCGCCGAACCAGCACACCGGCTCACCACCCGAGGGGGTGGCGGCGATCATGCGCACATTCATGTGAACGGTGGGCACATAGGGATTGCGCGGATGGAACACCAGCGAAACGCCCATGGCCTCGAAGGGCGCGCCCGTCAGTTCGGGCCGATGCTGCGTGGCAGAGGGTGGAAGGCGGGGCCCGCTGACGTGGGAAAAGCCACAGCCCGCGCGCTCGAAGACGGCGCCGTCCTCCAGGATCTGCGTGACCCCACTGCCCTGCAGCGGTTCGCCGGCTGGTTTGGTCCAGCGGTCCACCACGAATCGCCCCCCATCGACCAGCGCCACCGTGGAGACGATGCGGTCCTGCAGATCGGTAAGGTACTCACGCACGAAGGACGTGGGGGTCTGTTGCATGCTCATGCCGGATCAACGAAAAGGGGCCTGGACAAGGGTTGCACGGGGCTGGCAAGTTCGGCATGCAGGCCACGCACGCCCTCGTAGGACGCGGCCATGCGGGCGTAGTCCGCCGCCTCGTCGCCACTCAGGCGAATGAAGTCGGTGACGTTCACCAGCTTGCGACTGTAATCGAGCTGGATCAGAGCCAGGGGCACGTCCGCCCCAAGCGCCACCTGGTAGAAGCCGCTTCGCCATCCCGGTGCTTGCCGGCGCGTCCCCTCGGGGGAGAGCGCGAGCCACAGAAGGCGCCCCTCCTGCCGGTGCTGGGTCATCAACGCCACCATCTCGCCCACCGCGCCGCGAGGCGAACGGCGATCGAGCGGTATGCCACCAAGCCAACGCATCCAGGCGCCCAGCAACGGCACACGGAACAGCGAGTCCTTGCCCCAGAACCGCGCCGGCACGCCGAGTGCCCATTTGGCCAGCAGCATCACCACGAAATCCCAGTTGCTGGTGTGGGGATAGACGATCGCCACCCCCTGCAGTCGAGGAAAACCATCAAAGCGCACCTGCCACCCCAGACGGGACAGCAGCCAGCGCGACAGAGAAGAACCACGGAACCGGACCGCGTGCGGCCCGGGGTAGTCGGCGGAGGGGTTCAAAGTGCGCGGTACCCGATGTCGCGGCGGCACTGCATGCCGTCGAAGTGGATGGCATCCACCACCTCGTAGGCGCGTTGCCGGGCCTCGGCGACGGTGCTCGCCAATGCCGTCACGCAGAGCACGCGCCCGCCGGACACCTGGACCTCGTCCGGCGCGCCGCTCGTGCCGGCATGGAAGACCATGCGATCGGCCTCGTCGGCCGGCAGGCCAGTGATGGCATCGCCCTTGCGCGGGCTCAAGGGATATCCGGCCGCAGCCAGCACCACGCCCAGTGCCACGCGGGGGTCCCAGTCCAGCGCCACGCGGTCAAGCTCGCCGCGCGTGGCCGACAGCAACACCTGAGCCAGGTTGCTGCGCAGGCGCATCATGATGGGCTGTGTCTCGGGGTCGCCCATGCGGCAGTTGAACTCCAGCGTCTTGACCTGCCCGTCCGGCGTGATCATCAAGCCCGCGTACAGGAAGCCGGTGTAAGGAATGCCATCGGCCTTCATGCCACGCAAGGTGGGCAGGATCACCTCGTTCATGGCGCGCTCGTGCACCAGGGGCGTGACCACCGGTGCTGGGGAGTACGCCCCCATGCCACCCGTGTTGGGGCCCTGATCGGCGTCCTTCAGGCGCTTGTGGTCCTGGCTCGTCGCCAGGGCCAAGGCGTGTTCCCCGTCGCACAGCACGATGAAACTGGCTTCCTCGCCCACGAGGAATTCCTCGATCACGACGCGCGCGCCGCCTTCGTTGTGGGCCACGCCGAGGGTGTTGTCGACCAGCATGAAGTCGATCGCCTCGTGCGCCTCAGCGGCCGTCATGGCCACGACCACGCCCTTGCCGGCAGCCAGACCGTCCGCCTTGATCACGATGGGAGCGCCCTCCGCCTCCACGTACGCATGCGCTGCCGCCGGGTCGGTGAAGCTCCGGTACTTCGCCGTGGGTATGCCGTGGCGCTCCATGAAGGCCTTGGAGAAGGCTTTGGAGCTCTCCAGTTGCGCGGCAGCCTTGGTCGGACCGAAGATCGGCAGGCCATGGGCACGGAACTCATCTACCACGCCGGCCGCCAAAGGAGCTTCCGGGCCCACCACCGTAAGGGCAATGCCCTGCCCTTGCGCCCAGGCACGAAGCTCGGCCTTGTCGGTGATGGCCAGGTTGGTCAAGACCGGGTCGCGGGCGGTGCCCGCGTTGCCGGGCGCCACAAAGACCTGCTGCACGCCTTCGGCCTGGGCCAGCTTCCAGGCCAGCGCATGTTCGCGGCCACCGCCGCCAATCACGAGTACTTTCATCCGGGCTGACCCTTATTCGCCGATTTCGGCGTTGTGGAACACGTCCTGCACGTCGTCCAGATCCTCCAGCACGTCCAGCAGCTTCTGCATGCGTGCGGCGTCGTCGCCCGTCAGCTCGACGGTGTTCTCGGCCCGCATCGTGACTTCGGCCACCTCGGGCTTGAGGCCGGCGGCCTCCAGCGCGTTGCGCACCGCCTCGAACGCCACTGGCGAGGTCAACACTTCGATGGCGCCATCACCATCGCTGATCACATCGTCCGCCCCCGCCTCGAGCGCGATCTCCATGACCTTGTCCTCGGACGTGCCCGGCGCGAACACCAACTGGCCGCAGTGCTTGAACTGGAACGACACCGAGCCGTCGGTGCCCAGGTTGCCGCCATACTTGCTGAAGGCGTGCCGCACCTCAGCCACGGTTCGCACGCGGTTGTCGGTCATGGTGTCGACGATCACGGCTGCACCGCCAATCCCGTAACCTTCGTAGCGGATCTCTTCCAGGGCCTGGCCTTCCAGGTTGCCGGAGGCCTTGTCCACGTTGTACTTGATGCGGTCGGCCGGCATGTTGGCGGCCTTGGCCTTGTCGATGGCCAGCCGCAGTCGGGGGTTCATCGCGGGGTCGCCGCCACCCTGCCGGGCCGCCACGGTGATCTCGCGGATCACGCGCGTCCAGATCTTTCCGCGTTTTTCATCCTGGCGACCTTTGCGGTGCTGAATATTTGCCCATTTGCTGTGTCCGGCCACGAAATTGTCCTTTTGCCCGTTCTGGCTTTGATCTAATAAGCCCGCGATTTTACGTTTTCACCCGAACCGCCTTCCCTGAGGAACCCTTGCCATGGCCGAACCGATGCTGATCGCCCAGAACGCCACCACCACCTGCCAGCTGTTGCCGGGACTGGCCAACCGCCATGGCCTGATCACCGGCGCCACCGGCACGGGCAAGACCGTGACCCTTCAGACCCTGGCCGAGCAGTTCTCGAACATCGGCGTGCCAGTGTTCATGGCCGACGTCAAGGGGGACCTCTCTGGCATCAGTCAGCCGGGCAGCTTCGGTGAAAAAATGAGTGCTGTCCTGAGGGACCGAGGCATCTCCCCACCGCCCTCCCAGGCCTGTCCAACCACGCTGTGGGACGTGTTCGGCGAGCTGGGCCACCCGGTGCGCGCCACCATCAGCGACATGGGTCCGCTGCTGCTCGCGCGCATGCTTAACCTCAACGACACCCAGGCCGGCGTGCTCAACCTGGTGTTCAAGATTGCCGACGACAACGGCCTGCTCCTGCTCGACATGAAGGACCTGCGGGCCATGTTGCAGCACATCGGCGACAACGCCAAGCAATTCACCACCGAGTACGGCAACATCAGCGCGGCCAGCATCGGCGCCATCCAGCGCGGGCTGATGCAGGTGGAACAGCAGGGCGGCGACAAGTTCTTTGGCGAGCCCATGCTCGACATCAGCGACTTCATGCAGACAGTGGACGGCAAAGGCGTGATCAACGTGCTGGCGGCCGACAAGCTGATGAACGCGCCGCGCCTGTACGCCACATTCCTCCTGTGGATGCTGTCCGAGCTGTTCGAGACCCTGCCCGAAATCGGCGACCCGGACAAGCCCAAGCTGGTCTTCTTCTTCGACGAGGCCCACCTGCTCTTCAACGAAGCACCCAAAGTGCTGATCGAGCGCATCGAACTCGTGGTGCGGCTGGTGCGCTCCAAAGGGGTGGGGGTGTATTTCGTGACCCAGAACCCGCTGGACATTCCCGACAGCGTGCTCGGCCAGCTGGGCAACCGCGTGCAGCACGCGCTGCGCGCATTCACGCCCCGGGATCAAAAGGCCGTGAAGTCCACCGCCCAGACCATGCGCCCCAAGGCGGGGTTGGACATCGAGGCCGCCATCACCGAGCTGGCGGTGGGCGAAGCCTTGGTGAGCCTGCTCGACCCCAAGGGCCGGCCGACCGAGACCGAGCGCGTCTTCGTGGTGCCGCCAGGCAGCCAGTTGGGCCCCATCACCGACGCCCAACGCCAGCAACTGAGACAGAACTCGCTGGTGGCGGGTGTGTACGAAAAAGTGGTCGACCGCGAGAGCGCCTACGAGATGTTTGCCCAGCACGCCGGGAAACGGGGCGCCGAGGACTCCGCCGAAGCGCCCTCAGCCCCGAAAACGCCCCGCATTCCGGGCGCGGACAGGCAGCAGGGCCCCGCGGAGAGCGGCGGCGGTTTCGGCAACATGGTCAACGAAGCGCTGTTCGGCCGCACCGGCCCACGCGGAGGGCAATACGACGGCCTGGTGCAGACCATGGCCAAGACCGCGGCCCGCAGTGTGGCCAGTGGCTTGGGCCGTCAGCTCGTGCGCGGCATGCTCGGCGGCCTTCTGGGTGGCAGCAAGAAGCGCTGATCCGGTGATCGGCCCAGAAAAAAGGCCCGGGATGACCGGGCCTTTTTCATTCTGACGCCCAGCGCGATCAGCCAGCGGTGGCCTCTTCGGGCTTGGCCTTGCCTTCTTTCTTCGGCAAGGGCTGAATGTCGAGCATGACTTCCTGCGTTTCCTTGCCTGCCTCGTCCTTCTTGGTCTCGATGTCGACGGTCAGGCGCCCACCTTCGGTGAGTCGGCCGAACAGCAGCTCGTCGGCCAGGGCCCGGCGGATCGTGTCCTGAATGAGCCGCTGCATCGGGCGCGCGCCCATCAGCGGGTCGAAGCCCTTCTTGGCCAGATGCTTGCGCAGCGCGTCGGTGAAGGTGACCTCGACCTTCTTCTCGCCGAGCTGGCTCTCGAGCTGCAGCAGGAACTTGTCGACCACGCGCAGGATGATTTCCTCGTCGAGCGCGCGGACCGACACGATCGCGTCGAGCCGGTTGCGGAACTCG
>NZ_JAHCKK010000144.1 GCF_026125825.1 Hydrogenophaga sp.
CGGCGGCTGGTGCCGGCGCGGCGGCGGCATCGGCCGCAGGCTTGGCGGTCGCCGGGGCGGCAGCATCTCCAGCCGCAGCGGGCGCCGCGGTGGTGGCGGGCTTGTTGCCTTCGCGGAAATCGGTCACGTACCAGCCCGAACCCTTGAGCTGGAAACCGGCCGCCGTCAGTTGCTTCTTGAAGCTGGCCTGGCCGCAGGCCGGGCACACACTGAGAGGATCGTCGGAGATTTTCTGCAGCACGTCCTTGGCATGGCCGCAGGACTCGCACTTGTAGGCATAGATTGGCATGGCGTGGACCTGAATGAGGGCTGGGGCGCCTCGGGGGATCAGCCCCCGCAGAGCACCGGACGTTCCCGTGCGGGACGTGGAACAAAACCCGTCATTATAAATTGAGGGTGTCCATCCCGCGCGCCGGGCGTCGGCGCCCGGCAATCCCGCCTACCAAAGCCGGACCCGCACCAGCACCTGCATCACGATGAGGCCCAGCACGAAGCCGACACCGCCATAGATGATGCTCTGAAGCAGGCGGTTGGTCCGGCGCTGCTCGGCCAACAGACTGTCGAGTTCCCGCCGGAGTTCGTGCGGCTTGTGCTGCAGGTAGTCGTGCAGCAAGCGCGGCAGCGCCGGTAACAGCTTCGCGTACTGCGGTGCTTCGGCCTTGAGCTGCTGCAGCAGCTTCTGCGGGCCGACCTGCTCCACCATCCACTTCTCCAGAAACGGCTTGGCCGTGCTCCAGAGGTCAAGTTCGGGGTCGAGCTGGCGACCCAGCCCCTCGATGTTGAGCAGGGTTTTCTGCAGCAGCACCAGCTGGGGCTGGATTTCCACGTGGAAGCGGCGCGAGGTCTGGAACAGGCGCATCAGCACCATGCCAAGCGAGATTTCCCTCAGCGGGCGGTCGAAATAGGGTTCACACACCGCGCGGATGGCCGATTCGAGCTCGTCCACCCTCGTTTCGGCCGGTACCCAGCCCGATTCAATGTGCAGCTCGGCCACGCGCTTGTAGTCGCGCCGGAAGAAGGCCGTGAAGTTCTGCGCCAGGTACTCCTTGTCGAACTCCGTGAGGGTGCCGACAATGCCGAAATCGAGTGAGATGTAGCGCCCGAAGGTCGCCGGTGCGGTACTGACCTGGATATTGCCCGGGTGCATGTCGGCGTGGAAGAAACCGTCGCGAAACACCTGGGTGAAGAAGATCGTGACACCGTCGCGCGCGAGCTTGGGGATGTCCACGCCCAGGTCGCGCAGCGCCTCGACCCGGTTGATGGGGGTGCCGTGCATGCGCTCCATCACCATCACCTCGGTGTGGCAGTAGTCCCAGAGCATTTCCGGGATCAGCACCAGGTCCAGCCCCTGCATGTTGCGGCGAAGCTGGGCCGCGTTGGCCGCCTCGCGCAGAAGGTCCAGCTCGTCGTGCAGGTATTTGTCGAACTCGGCGACGACCTCGCGCGGCTTGAGGCGCTTGCCGTCGGCCGACAGCCGCTCCACCCAGCCGGCCATCATGCGCATGAGGCTGAGATCCTTGTCGATGACCGGGCGCATGTTCGGGCGCAGCACTTTCACCGCGACTTCTCGCCCGCCGTGGCGGCCATCCAGCAAGGTGGCGAAATGCACCTGGGCCACGGAAGCACTGGCCACCGGCACCTGTTCGAAATGGGAGAAAACCGCAGAGAGGGGTTTGCCGAAGGCGCGCTCGATGCTGGCGACCGCGACCTCACTGGGGAAGGGGGGCACCCGGTCCTGCAGGTGCGCCAATTCGTCGGCGATGTCGGGTGGCAGAAGATCGCGCCGCGTGGACAACACCTGGCCGAACTTCACGAAGATGGGTCCCAGTCGCTCCAGGGCCTCGCGCAAGCGGGCACCGCGCGGCGCATCCAGGTTGCGTCCGATGGAGACGATGCGGGTGAGCAGGCGGATGGCCGGCCGCTCGAAGCTGGAGAGCACCAGCTCGTCGAGGCCATAGCGCAACACCACCCAGACGATGAAGGCGCCGCGAAAGAGCCGGCTCATGCCGCGGGTCCGTCGGCGCGCGCAGGCGCCGACGCGTCGCCACTGGAGGCAGCGCGCGGCGCGCGGCCGCCCGGCATACGCGCGACGAAAGCCTTGACGGCCTGGGCCGCCGACTGGGCGAAGCGAGCCAGCGTGTGGGCGGTGGCGTCACCGACGATGCGGGAGAGATCCTCCTCCACGTCCCAGCGCACGTTGTCCACCAGCCAGGCCACCTCGGCGGCGAGTTGTACATCGCCCTGAATGTCCACGCCCGGCTTCTGGCCGGCGAGCACGCTCTGGGCCAGCGCCAGCGGGGAGCGCTGGGTGAGCGTGACGCTCAGCTCGGGGGTTGCATCGGGTGCGCAGCGTTCCAGCAGGCCGGCTGCGCTGGGCGCGAGCGTGAGGTGGAAATCACCCCACTGGATGCGCACGGGCTTGCCCTTCTGGCGGCGCAGGCGGTCCTGGGCCGCCTTTTCCTGCATCAGCACGTGGTTGAGGAACAGCACCACGCGGTTCTGCAATTCGTCAACCACCCATTCGGGCGGACGAATGGCGCCGAGCAGCGATTGCAGGAAGTCCAAGGGGGCGGAGGCCGCACCGGCCCCGGAAGAAGAATCGGGTGGTTCATTTTTCATGACCACCCGATTTTGACGGATAAAGCGCCATGCACGGCGACTGCGTGCATTGGCCGGGCTGCGGCAGCCCTGGGCAGCGCCTTACTGCAGCGCCTGCACGCCGGCCACCAGCCAGCCGCCAGGGCCGTCCTTGGGACGGGTGATGTTCCAGACTTCGCGGAACGGGTTCGGACCGGCCGATGCATCCTCTCGGATGAGGCCCGAGAACTCGACGCTGGCCATGTATTCGCCCGGCAGTTCCTCGATGCCGAGCAGCTGGGCGTCCAGCATCACGACCTCGGTCTTGTTGACCCCGCCGCGCGCCTGTTCGCGCTCGGCCAACTGGCCACGGATCTGCTCGAGCATGTCGTCCGTCATCATCGCGCGCAGCGCGGGGATGTCGGAACGGTCCCAGGCATCCTGGAGGCTCACGAAATTGGCCTTGGAGGCCTTGAGGAAGCCCTCCGCGTCAAAACCGGCGGGGACGCCCCAGTTCTGGCTGCCGCCCAGGGCCGATCCAATCATGGAGCCGCCGACGGGGCGGTGGGAGTGATCCAGCGCAGCCGGGCCACTGCGCTCCCAGGGACGCGCGGAGGCGTCGTTGCCCACATTCTGCGGACTGTAGCTGCGCGGCGTGGCTGGCTCGTACTGCGACTGGCCGGCCGCGCCTGCCCCCTGGTAGGCCATGCCACCCGGTGCGGCAGCGGGCGTGCGGCGACGCATCACCATGCCGATCACCGCCATGACCACCACGGCCAGCAAAGCGAACAGCAAAATCTGGCCAAAGGCTTCGCCCAGACCCAGGGAAGATGCCAGCCAGGCCAGGCCCAGACCGGCGGCCAGGCCACCCAGCATGGCGCCCCAGGGCCGCTTGGGCGCGGCCGCAGCGGCACCCGCCGGGTTGGCGGAGGCGGGACGGGACGGGGCGGCATTCTGGGCAGGCGCCTGCTGCGGCGCGGCCTGCTGGGACGGCGGCGCGCTGTTGCGCTGCGTCACGTTGCCCGACTGCTTGCCGAACGACATGCCACCGCCCATGCGCTTGGCCCACACATCCTGGGTGCCCAGCGCCATCGCGAACACCAGCAACACCGACCACAACTTGTTCATGCCTTTGCCTCCTTCAAACAACAGAAAACCGAAAAAACCATCTCAACACTTGATGCCCATGTGCAACGCCACCACCCCGGCGCTGAGGTTGTGCACGTCCACATGCCCGAACCCTGCCGTGCGCATCATTTGGCGCAATTCTTCCTGCCCCGGGTGCATGCGGATGGACTCCGCGAGGTAGCGGTAGCTGCTCTCATCGTTGGCCACCAGTTTGCCCAGCTTGGGCAGCACGTTGAACGAATACCAGTCATAGGCCTTCTCAAGCGGTTTCGCCACCCGGGAAAACTCCAACACCAGCAGTTTGCCGCCCGGCTTGAGGGTCCGATGCATTTCGGCCAGTGCAAGTTCCTTGTGCGTCATGTTGCGCAGCCCAAAAGCCACCGAAACAAAATCAAACGACTCGCTGGCAAACGGGAGCTTCTCGGCATCGCACACCATGGTGGGCAGCACCACACCCAGGTCGAGCAGGCGCGATCGGCCCTCGCGCAGCATGGCTTCGTTGATATCGGTGTGCACCACGCGGCCGCTGGGCCCGACCTTGCGGGCAAACGCCAGCGAGAGATCCCCCGTGCCGCCGGCGATGTCGAGCACTTGCTGACCCGGCTGGGGATTGGCCACGGTGATCGTGTAGCGCTTCCAGAGCCGGTGCAGCCCGGCCGACATGAGGTCGTTCATCACGTCGTACTTGGGAGCGACCGAGTCGAACACGCCGCGCACGCGCCTCGCCTTCTCGCCTTCGTCGACGGTCTTGAAACCGAAATGGGTGGAGGCCATGGTGAAATTTCCTTGCTTCAGTGGCTGCCGCAGGCGTGGCCACCCTTGTCAGGCATGGGGGCGTCGCGCTGCGCACCAGCGGCCTGCAGACGCTCCAGGTACTCGGCCCACAGATCGGCTTGCTTTGAGCCCAGGAAGTACAGGTAATCCCAAGAGAAGATGCCCGAACTGTGGCCGTCGGTGAAAGTGGGCTGCACCGCGTAGTTGCCGACCGGCTCCAGCGCCACGACGCCGACCTCGCGTTTGCCGGTCTGCAGCACCTCCTGGCCCTTGCCATGGCCCTGAACCTCGGCCGAGGGGGAATAGACCCGCATCAGCTCAAAGGGAATCCTGAATTCGCTGCCGTCGGAAAAGCCGATCTCCAGCACCCGCGACTGCTGGTGCAGGGTGATGGACTGCGGGGTGGGGGTGTTTTTATCGAGGCCGGCCATGAAAGTCTCCGTTGTCGGGGCGGGTCAGACGAGCACGCGCTCGATGCCGCCTTCGTTGGCCTTGGCCACGTACTCGGGCAGCCATGCCTCGCCCAGGATCTGGCGGGCCATCTCCACCACGATGTAATCGGCTTCCAGCAGGCCAGACTTGAGGTCGTCGCCATAGCGGCTCAGGCCCTGCAGGCAGCTCGGGCACGAGGTGAGGATCTTGACGTTGTCGTTCGCGCCCACGGTCCCGGCGGCGCGCAGGGCGGCCTCGCCCTTCTGAATTTCCTCTTCCTTGCGAAAGCGGACCTGGGTGGAGATGTCCGGCCGGGTCACGCCGAGCGTGCCCGACTCGCCGCAGCAGCGCTTGCTCTCCATCACGTTGTCACCCACCAGGGCCTTGACGGTTTTCATCGGATCCTGCAGCTTCATCGGGGTGTGGCAAGGATCGTGGTACAGATAGCCACCCTGCCCGGCCGGCAGCGTGATGCCCTTTTCCAGCAGGTACTCGTGGATGTCGATGATGCGGCAACCCGGGAAGATCTTGTCGAACTCGTAGCCTTGCAGTTGGTCGTAGCACGTGCCACAACTCACCACCACGGTCTTGATGTCCAGGTAGTTCAGCGTGTTGGCCACCCGGTGGAACAGCACGCGGTTGTCGGTGATCATCTTCTCGGCCTTGTCGAACTGGCCGCTGCCTCGCTGCGGATACCCACAGCACAGGTAACCCGGCGGCAGCACCGTCTGCACGCCGGCATGCCAGAGCATGGCCTGCGTGGCCAGACCGACCTGCGAGAACAGGCGCTCGGAGCCGCAACCCGGGAAGTAGAACACCGCCTCGGTCTCGGCCGTCGTGGCCGAGGGGTTGCGGATGATGGGCACGTAGTCCTTGTCTTCGATGTCCAACAAGGCGCGTGCGGTCTTCTTGGGCAGGCCACCCGGCATCTTCTTGTTGATGAAGTGAATCACCTGCTCCTTGATCGGCGCGGGCCCCAGCGTGGCCGGTGGCGCGCTGGTCTGCTTGCGCGCAAGCCGCCTGAGCAAGTCGTTGGCCAGGCGCTGAGCTTTGAAACCCGCACCCACCATGGCGCCGCGGACGAACTTGATGGTCTCGGGATTGGTCGCGTTCAGAAAGAACATGGCCGCCGCGTTACCGGGCCGGAAGCTCTTCTGGCCCATCTTGCGCAACAGGTTGCGCATGTTCATGGTCACGTCGCCGAAATCGATCTTGACCGGGCAGGGGCTCAGGCATTTGTGGCACACCGTGCAGTGGTCGGCCACATCCTCGAACTCCTCCCAATGCTTGATGCTGATGCCGCGACGGGTCTGTTCTTCGTACAGGAAGGCCTCGATCAGCAGCGAGGTGGCGAGGATCTTGTTGCGCGGCGAGTAGAGCAGGTTGGCGCGCGGCACATGCGTGGCGCACACGGGCTTGCATTTGCCGCAGCGCAGGCAGTCCTTGACGCTGTCGGCAATGGCGCCAATTTCGCTGCGCTGCATGATGATCGATTCATGCCCCATCAAGCCGAAGCTGGGCGTGTAGGCGTTGGACAGATCGGCGCTGCGCAGGCTGGCGTCGCCCGGCGGGCCCTGGCGCAGCAGTTTGCCCTTGTTGAAGCGGCCCTCGGGGTCGACGCGCTGCTTGTAGTCCGCAAACGGCTGGAGTTCCTCGTCGGTGAGGAACTCCAGCTTGGTGATGCCGATGCCGTGCTCACCCGAGATCACGCCGTCGAGGTGGCGCGCCAGCACCATGATGCGCGCCACGGCCTCGTGCGCGGT
>NZ_JAHCKK010000145.1 GCF_026125825.1 Hydrogenophaga sp.
TGGCGGCCGCGTAGTTGGCCTGCCCCGCCTGCGCCACCAGGGCACCGGTGGAGGAGAAGGTGACGAAGAGGTCGAGATCGGGCAACAGCTGGTCCAGCCAGCGTGCTCCGTCCAGCTTGGGCCGCAGCACCGCGTCGAAGGCCTGCGGGTCCATCTGGCTGGCCAGCCGGTTGTCGAAGGTGCCGGCGGCGTGCACCACGCCCCGGATCGCCGGCCAGGCCTCGGCGGCGTAGCGCGCGAGGAAGGCCTGCAGTTGCGCCTTGTCGGCCACGTCCACGGCGGCCACGTGCACCGAGGCACCCAGGGCTTCGAGCGCCCGCACGGCCGCCACGCGCCGGCCTTCGGCGCTGGCCGGGTCAAGGGCGCTCCAGTGAGCGCGCTCTGGCAAAGGCGTGCGGCCCAGCAGCACCAGGCGCCGCGCCCCACCCTCGACCATGGCGCGGGCCACGCGGGCGGCCACGCCACCCAGCCCGCCGGTGATGAGGTAGGTCGCGTCGGCGCGCCAGGCAAACGGCTGCGCCCCGGGTTCGCGCTGCGCACGCACCAGGCGCAGGACATGGCGGTAGGGGCCGCGCCAGGCGACCTGGTCTTCGCCGTCCCCGCACAGCAGGTGGTCTGCCAGCGGGCCCGCGCCGCGCGCGGCATCGAAACTGGCGCCGAGGTCGACCAGCCCGCCCCAGTGTTCGGGGTGCTCCTGGGCGAGCACGCGGGCACTGCCCCAGAGCGCGCCTTGCAGCACCTGCACGCGCTCACCCGGCTCGACGGCCTGGGCGGCCTGGGTGATGAACCAGAGGCGGGCCGATGAACCGGCGTGGCGCAGCGCCCGCAGCGCCCTCAGGGGAAGCTGGGGCGTGGCGGCCTCCTCGGGGGCCCAGAGCACGACATGGTCGCAGGCCTGCGCGAGCGCGGTTTCCAGCCCGGCCAGGGGCACGCCGTGCGCCTGCATGCCGGCGCCGCGCAGCGCGGCCGCCAGGGCGTCGCCCGTTTCACCGGCCACCAGCCAGCGCGACGGGCGCACCGCGCTGTCGTGGGCCGGGTCGCTCGGGACCCATTGCAACTGGTACAGCCAGTCCAGCGAGGCCGCGTCCGGCTTGCGGATCGGGCCGGTTGCGCCGGCGGCGTTGAAGGTGGGCACCTCGACCACATCGGCCCAGTGCCGTTCGCGCTGCCACGGGTACGCCGGCAGGTCGACCCAGCGGCCCGTCGCCGGCTGGCTCGCGCGCCAGTCCACGGCCACGCCGTGTGTCCAGAGCGCGCCCAGGGCCGCCATGGCACCCAGACTGGCCGGCTCGTCGCGGTGGCCGCAGGCCACGGTGGCGATCTCGCGCGCGGCGATCTGAGCGGTCTGCTGCAGCGAGGGCAACAGCACCGGGTGGGGACCGAGTTCGACGAACACGGTGATGCCATCGGCCAGCATCTGCTCGACGGTGTGCGAGAACAGCACGGGGCGCCGAAGGTTGTCCGCCCAGTAGGCGGCGGGCATCTCGCTGCCCTCGACGCGGCGCGCGCGCACGGTGGAATACAGCGGGCATTGCGCGGCCGAGGGCAACAGGCCTTCGAGCTGCGCGGCCAGTTCCTGCGCGAGCGGCTCCATCTGCGGGCTGTGCGAGGCCACGTCCACCTTCACCAGGCGGCAGAAGATCTGCTCGCCTTCGAGCTCGGCCATCACCGCCTGCACCGCCCCGGGCTCGCCCGAGATGACGCTGGAGCGCGGGCTGTTGCTCACCGCCACGGAGAGCCGGTCTTCGCGGCCGTGCAGGCGCTGGCGCGCCTCCTCCATCGACAGCTCCACCAGGGCCATGGCGCCCAGGCCGCTGACGCGGCGCATGAGGCGGCTGCGCGCGCACACCACCTGCATGGCCTGCCCGATGTCCAGCACGCCGGCGATGCAGGCCGCGCCCACCTCGCCCATGCTGTGGCCGACCACCGCGTCGGGCTCGACGCCCCAGGAACGCAGCAGCGCCGCGTAGGCGATGGCCAGGGACACCAGCACCGGCTGCACCACGTCGATGCGATCGAGCGGCGCCTCGGCGGTGCCCGGTTCGGCCTGCAGCTGGGCCAGGATCGACACATCCAGGTAGGGCCTGGCGGCGGCGTCGCATTGCGTGAGGACGTCGCGAAACAACGGCTCGGTGGCGATGAGCTGGCGTGCCATGCCGCTCCATTGCGCGCCCTGCCCGGGCACGACGAAGGCGACCCTGGGCCGCTCGCCGGGGCGCGCCTGCACCGGCTCGCCTTCGCCCGAAGCGAAGCGCTGCAGGGCCTCGCGCAGCGAAACCGCGTCCTGCGCGGCGAAGGCCGCGCGCACGTCCAGCGCCGAACGCCGCAGCGCGGCGGCACGGCAGACATCGTCCAGCGCAGGCGCCTGCTCCTGCGCGAGCCGATCGGCATAGCGTGCAGCCAGCGCGCGCAAGGCCTCCGGGCGCCTGGCGGACAACGCAAGGACCACCGACGGCCTTTGAACGGCAGGCCCGGCCGTCACCTGGGCGGCCGGGGCCTCCTGCAGGACCACATGGGCATTGGTGCCCGCGATGCCGAACGAGTTGACACCCGCCACGCGCGGGATGTCCGACGCCGGCCAGGGCGCGAGCGAGGTCGGCACGCGAAACGGCAGCTCGCCCCAGGGCACGCCAGGATTGGGGTTCACGAAATGCAGGCTGGCCGGCACCGCGCCGTGGTGCAGCGAGAGCGCCGCCTTGATCAGCCCGGCCACGCCGGCCGCGCCTTCGGTGTGGCCGATGTTGGTCTTGACCGAACCGATGTGGCAGGTGCTCTGCGCCCCGCGCGCGTCGCCCAGCACCGCGCCCAGCGCGGCGATCTCCACCGGGTCGCCCGCGCGGGTGCCGGTGCCGTGCGCTTCCACGTAGGACACCTGCGAGGCGGCCACGCCGGCGTCGCGGTAGGCCGCGCGCAGCATTTCCTCGTGCCCGACGCGGCTGGGGCGACCCATCACGCCGCTGCTGCGGCCATCGTTGTTCACCGCGCTGCCGCGGATCACCGCGTAAATGCGGTCGCCGTCGCGCACCGCATCCGCGAGGCGCTTGAGCACCACCAGGCCAGCGCCTTCGCTGCGCACGTAGCCGTCACCCGAGGCGTCGCCGAACTTGCAGTGGCCATCGGCGGCCATCATGCGGCTCTGCGAATAGCCGATGGTGATGTGCGGCTGCAGGATCATGTTCACGCCGCCGGCCAGGGCCAGGCGCGCTTCGCCGCTGCGCAGGCTGCGCACGGCCAGGTGCACCGCCGCGAGCGAGGAGGAGCAGGCCGAATCGATCGTCAGGCTCGGCCCGCGAAAGCCATACACGTAGGAGATGCGGCCGGAAGAAGCGTAGCGACCGCTGCCCAGGGTGGACGGAAAGTCGATGGCCTCGGGGTGGGCGAACAGGCGGGATTCGAAATCGCTGACCCACTGACCGATGTAGACCGCCGTCTCGCTGCCTTCGAGCTGCGGCACGTCCAGGCCGGCGTCTTCCAGCGCTTCCCAGGCGATTTCCAGCAGCACGCGCTGCTGGGGATCGATCACCTGCGCCTCGCGCGGCGAAATGCCGAAGAATTCGGCATCGAAGAGGTCCATGCGATCGAGGAAGCCCCCTCGCCGCGACATCATGCGGCCCGGGGTCGCGGGCTGCGCGTCGTAAAACCGGTGGAGGTCGATGCGGTCCGCCGGCACCTCGCCGATCGCATCCTGCCCTTCGCTCAGAAGCCGCCAGAAGCTCGCGGGGTCGATCACCCCCCCCGGGAAGCGGCACCCGATGCCCACCACGGCGACGGGCTCGTTCGCGCCGTGGGTCATGCCGGGGTCTCGCGCGGCCGGGCCTGGGCCAACAGCGGCGCGAGCGTGGCCAACACGTCGGCGAGCAACGGGTCTTTCTGCGCCTGAAGATAGAAATGGTCGCCCGGGAGCACCCGCACGCGAAACGCGCCCTGGGTTTCGCCGCGCCAACCGTCCAGGTGCGCGCGCGGCGTGAGCGGATCGTCCGAGCCGCCAAACACCGTGACCGGGCAGGCCAGCGGCGGGCGCGAAGCCGGCGGGAGGTGGGTCTCCAGCGCGTGGATGTCGGCCCGCAGCGCGGGCAGCAGCAGCGCCAGCAGCTCCTCGTGCTCGGCCACCTCGGGCGGGATGCCGCCATAGCGGCGGTTGATCTCGGTCACGAAATCCTTGTCGGACAGCACGTGCAGCAGCGGATCGGGGTTGGGCCAGTGCGGCGGGCGCCGGCCCGAGACGAACAGGTGGCGCGGTGCCGGCGCGCCGGTGGCTTGCAGCGCGCGCGCCACTTCACTCGAGAGCACGGCGCCCATGCTGTGGCCGAAGAAGGCGAACGGCAGATCGAGGTGGGGCTGCAACACCGACGCCACAGCGCTGACGAGCTCGGGCAGGTGCGTGATCGCCGGTTCGTTCAGGCGGTTGGCCCGGCCGGGCAGCTGGATCGCACAAAGCTCCAGATCGGCGGGCAGCGCCAGCGACCAGGGCCGGTACACGGCCGCGCCCACACCGGCATGGGGGAAGCAGAACAGGCGCGCGCGCGCCTGCGGCCTGGGCACGAAGCGCTGCAACCACAGGCTGTTCATCGCACGCCCCGCCACCAGGCAGGAAGAATGGGCGTCCCGATGGTCACGGTCGTTCCGCGATCAGGATGTGAGGCGGTCCAGCGTTTCATCGTGTCGTCCCTTGCGGTTCACCCCCCGCGACCACCGCGCGGCAAGGCGTGAACGTCTCTGCCTACAAGAAGGGGTGATGTTACCAAACGTAGCACAGTGACAACTCGTAAGTGCAGGAGATTAAGTGCATTTCCGCACACTCGCGCCATCGAGCCGTGGGCTCGGACTGGGCTGCCGCGTGGCGGCCCGGGTGTCCGTGCCACTATAGACGACCCCTGTTTCCTTTCAGCCCGTGAATATGACCCTTCGAGCACCCGCCGTCGCCGCCTGCGTGCACCCCGTACCCGCCCGTTGCACGCCATGACCGCGACGCAGCTCCCCTCGCCTGCCGCCTCTGGCATCACCCTCTGGCTGGTCGACCTGAGCCTGCCCCCGTCGGACCCGGGCGACCCCGAACAGACGGCGCTGCTGAGCGAGGCCGAAAGGGGCAAGGCCAGCCGCTTCCATTTCGAGCGCGATGCGCGCCGTTACCGCGCCAGCCACACGGCGCTTCGCCAGCTGCTGGCCCAGGCGACGAACAAGCCGGCCCGCAGCCTGACCTTCGTCGAAGGCTCGTTCGGCAAGCCCCGCCTGTGGGGCGGCGAGCGGCCCTACTTCAACATGAGCCACAGCGGCGACTGGGCGCTGATCGGGTTTTGCGACGAGGCACCGATCGGGGTGGACATCGAGGTGCCGCGCGACATGAGCGACCTGGAATCGCTGGCCCAGCGCAATTTCTCCGCCGCCGAGTTCCAGGCTTTGCTGCAGATCGACCCGCACCAGCGCCAGGAAGCCTTCCTGCGCTGCTGGACGCGCAAGGAAGCCTGCCTCAAGGCCCTGGGAAGCGGCCTGTCCATCGAGCCCTCGGTGTTCGAGGCGGGGATCGAGGCCGCGCCAAGGGTCACCTCGATCCATGTGGGCACAGAGGCCTGCGGCATGGAGGTGTACAGCCTCCACCTGCCGTTGCGCGGCCTGGCCGCCTGCGCTCGCCTGGCGCCAGGCGCTCGCGGCCTGGCCATGTAGCGGTCGTCAGGCGCCTGCGCCAGGCCGGCGCTCGCGGCGCCACCCCGCGCCGGCGCTCCACAGGCGCAGCAGGCACGCCCGGTACCAGCCGCGCCGCAGCTCGCCCACCTGGGCCAACGCCCAGGTGACCGCGAGCACCGCCATCAGGAGCGCACCGTACAGGCCCCAGCCGGGCTGCGACAGGCCCAGGGCGCTGGCCAGCACCAGCACGGTGAAATGGATCAGGTAGAAGCTGAAGGTGAAGCCCGCGAGCCGCTGGATCCACCGCGCCCCGCCCCCCCGGAAGTCCCATTCGCAACGCGCGCATCCGACGACAAAGCCCGCGAAGATCAGGCCCACCACATAGTCCGACAGCACATGGACCGTGGAGCCCGGGTCGAACGGCATCGGCAGGACCTGGCTGAACCAGGCATACGCGCGGCGGGAGGCCTCGTCGGTCAGGCCGCGCAAGCCCGACAGGAAAAACACCAGATAGGCCACCACCGCCAGGCCCATGAGCGCGCGCGCGGCGCGCGGACCCAGCCGCACGCCGGGCAGGCGCTGCTGCAGCCAGACGCCCAGCAGCCACACGGGCAGCAGCAGCACGATGCGCGGCCCCATCACGACCAGCACGCCGATCAGCGCGACCCAGCGCAACCGCCCGCGCACAAACAGGGCCACGCCAAACAGCACGTAGTACCAGAACTCGTAGCCGAGCGACCAGTACGGCGCCATGCTGAAGGGCTGGATGGCGCCAAACCACGTTTCTCCCAGGAAGAGCCAGTGGAACGGCAGGTAGAACCAGAGCCTGGGGTACTGCCAGTCCGGCGTGTAGAGGCCCGGGTTGAACCGCATGCCCACCAGGTCGATGGCCAGCGCCAGCAGCACCGCGGGCAGTGCCACGGAGTACACGCGCGAGAGGCGCGCCAGCGCGTACTGCCCCCCGCTGAGGGCGCGATCGCGCGTGGTGTGCGCGATC
>NZ_JAHCKK010000146.1 GCF_026125825.1 Hydrogenophaga sp.
GGCCATCTGCATCAGGCTGAGCAGGCCTTCCTGCATGCGCGCGCCGCCGGTGGCGGTGAAGCTGACGAACGGCGTCTTCTGCTCGAGCGCGGTCTCCACGCCGCGCACGAAGCGCTCGCCGACCACCGAGCCCATTGAGCCGCCCATGAAGTCGAACTCAAAACACGCAACCACCAGGCTGACGCCGTGCACCGCGCCGCCCATGACCACCAGCGCGTCGGTCTCACCGGTGGTCTCCAGCGCATCTTTCAAGCGCTCGGGGTACTTGCGGCTGTCTTTGAACTTGAGCGCATCCACCGGCAGCACTTCCTGCGCGATTTCATACCGGCCTTCTGCATCGAGGAAGGCATTGAGGCGTGCGCGCGCCCCGATGCGGTGGTGGTGGCTGCAGTGCGGGCAGACGTTCTGGTTCTTTTCCAGGTCGTTCTTGTAGAGCACGGCTTCGCAGCTTGGGCACTTGATCCACAGACCCTCGGGCACGCTGCGGCGCTCGGTCGGGTTGGTGGGGGTGATCTTCGGGGGCAGCAGTTTTTCGAGCCAGGACATCATTTCTCTCCGTGCAGGCAGACTAGAAGGAATTAAACCATGCGAGGGGCGAAAGCGGGCCAGCCGCCGGGCCGCCCCCAAGGCAGGTCCAGCCCCCTCGGGGGGAGGCGACCCGCGCAGCGGTGGAGCGTGCGGGCATGTTTATGCGTCGAGCGCTTTGCGGATGGTGCGAAGGAACTGGATGGCCACCGCCACCACCTTTTCGTGCGGCTCGTTCTCCAGCAACTGGATGATCTTGCTGCCGATGACCACCGCGTCGGCGGTCTGGCCGATGGCACGCGCCGTCTCCGCGTCGCGGATGCCGAAGCCCACGCCCACCGGCACGTTCACATGCGCGCGGATGCGCGGCAGCATGGCCTGGACTTGGCCAACGTCCAGGGTGCCTGCACCGGTGACGCCCTTGAGCGAGACGTAGTACACATAGCCGCTGGCCACGCGAGCCACCTGCGCCATGCGCTCGTCGGTGGAGGTGGGCGCCAGCAGGAAGATCAGATCCATGCCGTGTTCGCGCAAGGAGGCGGCGAATGCTTCGCATTCTTCGGGCGGGTAGTCGACGATCAGCACACCGTCCACGCCGGCCTCGCTGGCATCGCGCACGAAGGCGCCCGCGCCATGCTTCTGGTCGTAGCGCTCCACCGGATTGGCATAGCCCATGAGCACCACGGGCGTGGTGTTGTTGCGCTCGCGGAAGCTGCGCACCATGGTCAGCACCTGCGCCATGCCGATGCCCAGCGCCAGCGCGCGGTCGCCTGCCTTCTGGATCACCGGGCCATCGGCCGATGGGTCGGAGAACGGCACGCCGAGCTCGATGATGTCGGCCCCCGCTTCGGCCATGCCGTGCATCAGGTCGGGCGTGATGTCGGCGAACGGAAAGCCCGCGGTGACATAGGGAATCAAGGCCTTGCGACCCTGGGCCTTGAGCTGGGAGAGGGTGTGATCAATGCGGCTCATTTGGCGCTGCCTCCCTTCACGGTCAGTCCGCGCATGGAAGGTCGGTCGTAAAAATCGACGCCGGAGAGGTCGGCGACGGTGCCGATGTCCTTGTCGCCCCGGCCCGAGAGGTTGACCAGGATGGATTGATCGGGCTTCATGGTCTTGGCCAGCTTGAGGGCGTAGGCCACGGCGTGGCTGGACTCCAGCGCGGGGATGATGCCTTCGGTCCGGCACAGGCGATGGAAGGCTTCGAGCGCCTCGCTGTCGGTGATGCCCACGTACTCGGCGCGGCCGATGTCCTTGAGGAAGGCGTGCTCCGGTCCCACGCCGGGGTAGTCCAGGCCCGCGCTGATGCTGTGGGTCTCGGTCACCTGACCGTTGTCGTCCTGAAGCACGTAGGTGCGGTTGCCGTGCAGCACGCCGGGGCTGCCTTTTTGGAGCGAGGCCGAGTGCTTGCCGCTCTCCAGGCCTTCGCCGGCAGCTTCCACGCCGATCAGGCGCGTGCCCTCATAAGGGATGTAGGGGTGGAAGATCCCCATGGCATTGCTGCCACCGCCCACGCAGGCGATCACCGCATCGGGCTGTTCGCCGCGGCAGCCGGCGGTGGCCAGCATCTCGGGCACCTGCACCAGGCACTCTTCACCGATCACGCTCTGAAAGTCTCGCACCATCATCGGGTAGGGATGCGGGCCGGCCACGGTGCCGATGATGTAGAAGGTGTTGTCCACGTTGGCGACCCAGTCGCGCATGGCCTCGTTCAGTGCGTCCTTGAGCGTCTTGCTGCCCGACTCCACCGGCACCACCGTGGCGCCCAGCAGCTTCATGCGGTAGACGTTGGGGCTCTGGCGCTTGACGTCCTCGCTGCCCATGTAGACCACGCACTCCAGGCCATAGCGCGCGCAGATGGTCGCGGTGGCCACGCCGTGCTGGCCGGCGCCCGTCTCCGCGATGATGCGCGGCTTGCCCATGCGGCGCGCGAGCATGGCCTGGCCAATGGTGTTGTTCACCTTGTGCGCGCCGGTGTGGTTGAGGTCTTCGCGTTTGAGGAAGATCTGGGCGCCACCTTCCTCGCGGCTCATGCGCGCGGCGTGGTAGACCGGGCTGGGGCGACCCACGAAGTGGGCCAGTTCGCTTTTGAATTCGGCCAGGAACTCGGGGTCGTGCTGGTACTTCGCGTACGCCGCCTTGAGCTCGTTGATCGCGTGGGTGAGCGTCTCGCTCACGAAGCTTCCGCCGTAGATGCCGAAATGGCCGCGGGCGTCGGGTTGCTGGTAGGTCTGCATGGGGTGTCTCGGTGGAACTGCCAGCCTGACCCCATGGGGGATTCAGGTCGGGCAGGGGGTCTGCGCATCGGCCGCCCGCACGGCGGCCACGAAGGCGAGCATCTTGTCGGGGTCCTTGATGCCTTTGGCGGCCTCGACCCCGGAGCTCACGTCAACGGCCCAGGGCCGCACGCGCGTGATGCCATCGGTCACGTTTGCAGGCGTGAGTCCACCAGACAAAACGAGGCGAGAGCTGGCGTTTAGAAGTGGATGTGACCAAGGGAAGGCTGTCCAGTCAAAGGATTGGCCACCGCCGCCATAGCCCTCGACGAGCGCGTCGAGCAGGATGGCCTGGGCGGCCGAGTGGTCCGAAGCGTATTTTAGAAGATCAAAGCCAGCCCCGGCAGGGCCGGTGGGAATGCGGGCTGCGCGCAGGTAGGGGCGGCCTGCGGCCTGGCATTCAGCGGCCGTCTCATCGCCATGGAACTGCAGCAAGGCCTGGGGCACGGCGTCGCAACCCTCGCGGATGTGATCCAACGGGGCGTTGACGAACAGCAGGACCGGCGTGACGAAGGGCGGCAGGCGGCTTGCGAGCTCGCCAGCGCGTTGCGCCGTGACATGGCGGGGGCTCGGGGCGTAGAGCACGAAGCCGATGGCATCGGCGCCAGCCCGCACGGCCGCGTCCACGTCTTCCTCGCGGGTCAGGCCGCAGATCTTGATGCGCGTGCGGTGGTGGGGTGTCATGGCAGCCAGTCGAAAGCAGGGGTGCGCTCGGGCAGACCCCATGCGGCATCGTAGACCGGCCCGAGAAAGTACAGGCCGTCAGGGGAAAAGGTCGGGGCGGCGGCGTCGCGGCTGCGGGCCTGAAGCACCTCGGCCATCCAGGCAGCGGGTCGGTTTCCGCTCCCGATGGCAATCAGGCAGCCCATGATGTTGCGAATCATGTGGTGCAGGAAGGCTGAGGCCTCGAACTCGAAGCGCCAATAGCTTGCGCGGCGCACGATGTCCACCCGCATCAAGTGCTTGACAGGCGAGTGCGCCTGGCACTGTGAAGCCCGGAACGACGTGAAATCGTGTTCGCCCAGCAGTGCCTGCGCCGCCTGCAACATCGGCTCCAGCGCCAGCGGGCGAAACACCCAGCCCACCTGGCCAGCATCGACGCTCGGGCGCACCGGTGATTCAAGCAACACATAGGCATAGCGGCGCGAGCGGGCGCTGGCCCGGGCATGGAAACTCTGGGGAACGTGGCGCGCCCATTGCACGGCGATGGTGTCGGGCAGAAAGCTGTTGGTGCCACGGACCCAGGCGTTCTCGGCGCGTTCGAGCAGGGTGTCGAAGTGCACCACTTGCATCAGGCCATGCACCCCGGCATCGGTGCGGCCCGCGCAGAGCGTCTTTACCGTGTCCCGGCCGCTGAAGCGCGTCAGCGCCTGCTCGAGATGGTCTTGCACGGTGCGCCCGCCCGGTTGGCTTTGCCAGCCGTCGTAGGCGCGACCGTTGTAGCTCACGCCCAGCGCGACGCGGGTGAGGCTGGGCTCCTGGGGCGGTGGGGGCAAAAGCGAAACCGCGGACGCGTCAGGCCAGATCGGCCAGGAAAGTCCCTGCCTTGGCCTTGAGCGAGCCCGAGGCTTCGGCCAGGACTTCCTCGGCCAGCGAACGCGCACCCTCGAAGTCGCCGATGGCGCGGAATTCCTCCGCGAGAGACAGCTTGGTCTCCAGCGGATTTTCTTCCGTGAGGCGATCGGCCGAGGTGGCGTCGTCCTCCACAGGCGGCGTGTTCAGGTCGAGGTTGAGGTTGTTCAGGTCGAACGACAGCATGTCAGCCGCCGGTGGCGGTGTCTGTGGGCGCACCTCCGAGGCATGGGGCGTGTCCAGATCGATGATCGGATCGTCGTCAAACGACAGCGCGTCGAGGTCGGACGCTGGGGTGCGGTCCTTGGCCTGCACCGGCTCGGGCGCATGCTCCTGCAGCGGGGCGGGGCCGGACGGGAAGTCCAGATCGAAGTCCATCGACATCGACGAGGGCGGGCCTTCCTTGGCGTCTGCGGGCGCATGGGTCAGCGTCTCGGTCATCTTGAGATCGTCCATGCTGGACATCCCTGCTTCCGGCGGAGCCAGCGGTGCGGGGGCCGAAGGTTCGTCGAGCGAAAAATCGAGATCCAGGTCAAGATCGCCCAGGCCGGAGGGCGGTGCCTGTTTGCCGGGTTCGTTCAGCGTGCTGGCGCCAAAGGGCATGGTGTTCAGGCCAGCCCCCGCGATGCCTGCCGTGGCCGCGATCTTCACGGCCGGGCTGCCACCCGGTTGGTACAGGGGGTTGGACGGGTCCAGTTCCTTGCCGAGCTCACAGGCGTGTTCCCATTCCGGACCCTGGCCTTGCGTGAGGTTGTAGGCTTCCGTCGCCACCACCTCGAACGCGCGCGCATCGCGCCGCTTGGCATAGATTTCCAGCAGCTTGTTGTGGATGGCCACGCGCGTGGGCGTGCTGCGCATCGCTTCCTTGAGGATTTCCTCGGCCTGGAGGTCGCGGCCATAGGCGAGGTAGACGTCGGCTTCGGCCACCGGATCCACATCGCCCGCCGCATCCAGCTGGCTGGGGGAATAGACCATGGACGAGCCCGAGGCGACGGACTCCGCGGTGTCGATTCGCTGGCCACCACTGGAGCCGAAGAACGAATCGGGTTGAAGGCGGCTTTCCAGGAAGGAGCTGTCGACGCTTGAGCCATGCTTGCGCTGGCGCATGCGATAGAGACCCAGCCCGGCGAGCAGGGCCAGCAGACCGCCTGCCAGTGGCAGGGCCAATGGGTTGTCACGCAGCTGGTCGAAGAACGAAGGCTCGTCGGGCAACGGGGTGGGGACGGGCAGCGGGGGTTTCACCGGTGCGGGCGTGGTCGAGGGCGCTTCGGCCGCCGGTGGCTCGACCGGCGGTGTGGCCGGGGCTTGCGCCGCGGGCGCTGCGGGTGAGGGCGCCGCCTCGGTCGGGGCGGGTGCCGTGGGCACGGTCACCGTAGGTGCCGGTGCCGGTGCCGGCGCGGGTGCAGGGGCCGCTGCGGCAGGGGCCGGGGCCGGCGCTGCAGGAGCGGGCGCGGCAGGAGCGGGCGCGCCGCCAGCACCCAGCTTGGACAGCTCCTCGATGTTGCGTGAGAGTTCGGCCACGCGCGAAGAGGCCTCCTTGGCCTGCCGCTCTTTGGCGATCTTGTCTTCGTTGGCGGCCTGGCCCGGCGCGGCCTCCTTGGACAGCGTCAACTTGTCGGCGGCCGGTGCGGCAGGCTTGGCTTCCTTGACTTCTGTCTGCACCTGGCCGGCGGCCTGTCGATCAGCGGCAGCCACACCGGCTTCGGGCGCGCTGCCCGCGAGGCGCCGGCGGAATTCGTTGAAGTCCCGGCTTTGCGCCGTGATGGTCTGGCGGGCTTCGCTCGGCGCGATGGCGCTGGCTTGCGCTGCGCTGGGCAGGTCGAGGACCACGCCGGCCTTCATGCGGTTGACGTTGCCCGAGATGAAGGCATTGGGGTTCTGCCGCAGCATGGCCACGAGCATCTGGTCGAGGGACACCTCGGCAGGTTTGTTGGCCGCGGCAATGCCGCCAGCGGTGTCGCCGGCCTTGACTCGGACCTGGCCTCCACCTGCGCTGCTGGGAGCGGCCGGCGCAGGCGTGGGCCGTGCCACCGGTGCGGGTGCCGGCACGGGCGCCGCAGCAGGTGCGGGTGCCGCGGCGGCAGGCGCCGGGGTGGCGGCCCTGGGCGGTTGGACCTGGGGTTGGGACACGCTGGGTG
>NZ_JAHCKK010000147.1 GCF_026125825.1 Hydrogenophaga sp.
GCGCCGCGCGGCCCTCATCGCCTACCTGGGCGAGCGCACCTTGCAGGTGCTGGGCCTGGAGGCGGCGCAGCCGCTGCAGCCCCGCATCGCGCTCAAGGACATCGGCCTGGATTCCCTGATGGCGGTCGAACTGCGCAACGCCCTGGCCAAAGCCTTCGCCCACCCATTGCCGGCCACGCTGCTGTTCGACTACCCCACGCTGGACGCGCTGGCCACCAGCCTGCTGCGCACCCTGGGCCTGGAGGCCGAGGCGGCACCGGCCAGGCCGATCGCCGCGCCGGCCGCCGCGCCAGCCGCGCTCGACGAACTGGCCGACCTCAGCGACGAAGAAGCCGAAGCCCTCTTGTTGAAGGAACTCGAAAGCGGGTCCTCGGAGCACACATGACAGACACCCCTGCGGGCGCCGAAGCGCTCACCCCCGTCAAGCGCGCGCTGCTGGAGATCCGCGATCTCAAGGCGCAGCTTGCTCGCGCACAGGCGGCGCTGCACGAACCCATCGCCATCGTCGGCATGGGCATGCGCCTGCCCGGCGGCGTGCACGACGCGCAGGGCTTCGCGGAGCTGCTGTGGTCGGGCACCGATGCCATCCAGGGCATCCCGGCGGAGCGCTGGTCGCTGGACGCGCTCTACGCCGAGGACCCGGACGCCCCCGGCAAGATGACCACGCGCTTTGGCGGCTTCATCGACCAGGTGGACCGTTTCGACGCCGAGTTCTTCGGCATCTCGCCGCGCGAGGCCGCCAGCATGGATCCGCAGCAGCGCCTCATGCTGCAGGTGAGCTGGGAGGCGCTGGAAGACGCCGGCCACGCCGGCCCCGAGCTTGCCGGCTCGCGCACCGGCGTCTACCTGGGCGTGAGCAACAACGACTACGGGCGCGCCCTGTTCGCCCACCGCGAACTCATCGACGCCTACTTCAGCACCGGCAACGCCTACAGCGTGGTGGCGGGCCGGCTGTCGTACTTCCTCGGCCTGCAAGGGCCCGCGGTCGTGGTGGACACCGCCTGTTCCTCGTCGCTCGTGGCCCTGCACCAGGCCTGCGCGGCCCTGCGCGCGGGCGAGTGCGACATGGCCTTGAGCGGGGCGGTGAACCTGATCCTCACGCCCGAGATGAACATCAACTTCTCGCGCGCCCGCATGATGGCGCCCGACGGCCGCTGCAAGACCTTCGACGCCGCCGCCGATGGCTACGTGCGCGGCGAAGGCTGCGCCGTGCTGGTGCTGCGCCGCCTCTCGGACGCGCTGGCGCAGGGCGACCGCGTGCTGGCCGTGGTGCGCGGCAGCGCGCTCAACCAGGACGGCCGCAGCGGCGGCCTGACCGTGCCCAACGGGCCGGCGCAGGAGGCGGTGTTGCGCGCAGCGCTGGCATCGGCCCGCGTGCCGGCCCGCGCGATCGGCTACGTCGAAGCCCATGGCACCGGCACGCCCCTGGGCGACCCCATCGAGGTGGGCGCGCTCGGCGCGGTGCTGGGCGAGGGCCGCAGCGCGGCGCAGCCGCTGCCCATCGGCTCGGTCAAGACCAACATCGGCCACCTCGAGGCCGCTGCCGGCATGGCCGGCGTGATCAAGGTGGTGCTGGCGATGCAGCGGCGCGAAATCCCGCCGCACCTGCACTTCCGCACCGGCAGCCCGCACATCGCCTGGGACCGCCTGGCGCTGACCGTGCCCACCCAGGTCACGCCCTGGGCCCCCATCGACGGCCGCCGCCTCGCTGGCGTGAGCTCGTTCGGCTTCAGCGGCACCAACGCCCACGTCATCCTGGAAGAGGCGCCCGAGCGGGCCGCCGCCCCGGCCGGCACGCCGCGACCGCTGCACCTGCTGGCGCTCTCCGCGCGAGATGGCGCCACGCTGCAGGAACTCGTGCGCCGCCACGAGGCGGCGCTGGCCACGGCCGCCGCGCCCCTGGCCGACATCTGCTTCACCGCCAATGCCGGCCGTGCCCACTTCAGCCACCGTGTGGCGGTGCTGGGTTCGGGCATCGACGAGATCCGGCAAGGGCTGGCCCAGGCCGTGGCCAGCCAGGTGCCCGGCGCGCAGCGCCCGCAGGTCGCGTTCCTGTTCACCGGGCAGGGCGCGCAGCACGCCGGCATGGGCCGGGCCCTGTACGACAGCGCGCCGGTGTTCCGCCAGGCGCTCGACGAGTGCGCGGCCCTTCTGGCGCCCCGGCTGCCGCTGGGCCTGCTCGACGTGATCTTTGCCGCGCCCGGCGAGGCCTCGCCGATCAACGACACCCTGTACGCCCAGCCCACCACCTTTGCCATCGAATACGCCCTGGCCGCGCTGTGGCGCTCCTGGGGCATCGAACCGGTGGCCGTGATGGGCCACAGCCTGGGCGAGTACGCCGCCGCCTGCGTGGCCGGCATGCTCTCGCTGGACGACGCCTTGCGCCTGGTGACCGAGCGCGGCCGCCTCACGCACGCGCTGCCGCCCAACGGCGGCATGGCCGCGGTCTTCGCGCCCGAAGCGGTGGTGACGGCCGAGCTGGCGCGCGCCGGTGGCGGCCTGACCATCGCCGCCTACAACGGCCCCGAGCACTTTGTCGTCAGCGGCCTGCGCACCGAGGTGGACGCCCTGCTGGCGCACCTGGAGCGCGCCGGTGTGCGCGCCAAGGCGCTGCGCGTGCCGCACGCCGCGCACTCGCGCTGGATCGAGCCGGTGCTGCCCGAGTTCGGCCGCGCGCTCGAAGGCGTGCGCTTCTCGGCGCCGCAGATCGCGCTGGTGTCCAACCTCACCGGGCAGTTCGCGGGGGTGGAGGAGATCGGCCGCCCGGGCTACTGGCTGGACCACATGCGCCAGCCGGTGCGCTTCGAGCAGTCCCTGCAGGTGCTGCTGGCCCAGGGCATCACGCACTTCATCGAGATCGGCCCGCACCCCGTGCTGCTGGGCATGGGGGCCGAATGCGCTTCCGCCAGCCCGGCCGAGTGGCTGCCCTCGCTGCACCGCGAGCGCGCCGACTGGACCGATCTGCTCGAAGGCCTGCAGCGCCTGTACCTGGCAGGGGCCGATGTGAACTGGGCCGCGCTGGACGCCGGGCAGCCCCGCCAGCGCGTGGCCCTGCCCACGTACCCCTTCCGCGAGCGCCGCCACTGGATGGACGTGGTGGGCCAGCCCGCCACCGCGGCCGATGGCGCGGCCCGCCGCTGGGACGCGCTCACGCGCGCGCTGCAGCGCCAGGCCGAGCGCGGCCCGCTCGACCTCAACGCCGCCTCCTACCCGGCCAAATGGGCCTGCCTGGAGCGCATCACCTCGGCCCACGCCGTGCGCACCCTGCGCGACGGCGGGCTCTTCAAGGCGGCCGGCGAGGGCCACAGCCTGGTCCAGGTGCTGCAGCGCGCGGGCATTGCCCCGACCTACGGCCACCTGGTGCAGCGCTGGCTGGACCGCCTGGTCGCCCAGGGCGATCTGATCCGGGACGGCGAGCGTTTCGTGGCGCGCGCGCCGCTGGCCGAGCCCGACCTGGCCGCGCTCTGGCGCGAGGCCGAAGCGCTGTTTGCCGACAACCAGCCGCTGCTGGCCTATGTGCGCCACTGCGGCGGGCTCGTGAGCCCGGTGCTGCGCGGCGGCGAGAGCCCGCTGGAAACCCTGTTCCCCGGTGGTGGCTTCGAGCTGGCCGAAGGCCTGTACGAGCGCTCGGCCACCATGCGCTACATCAACGCGCTGGCGGCCTCGGGCCTGGAGGCCCTGGGCGCCTCGGTGGCCCCCGGCCGCCAGTTGCGCGTGCTCGAGATCGGCGCGGGCACGGGCGGCACCACCGCCTCGCTGCTGCCCGCCTTGCCGGCCGACCGCACGGCGTACCGCTTCACCGACGTCTCCGACTTCTTCATGGAGCGCGCGCGCGAGCGCTTCGCGGCATACCCCTTCGTGAGCTACGGCGTGCTCGACATGGACCGCGACCCGCTGGAGCAGGGCGTGGCGGCGCACAGCTTCGACCTCATCGTCTCGGCCAACGCCGTGCACGCCAGCAAGGACCTGCGCCTGACCCTCTCGCGCCTGCACCAGCTGCTGGCCCCGGGCGGCGTGCTGCTGCTGGTCGAGTCCACGGCGCACATGGCCTGGTTCGACATGACCACCGGCCTCATCGAAGGCTGGCAGCATTTCGCCGACGACCTGCGCACCGACAACCCGCTGCTGCCGCCGGCGACCTGGCTGCAGGCGCTGCGCGAGGCGGGCTTCGACGCCACCGGCGCCTGGCCCCAGGCCGGCTCCAGCGCCGAGCTGCTCGGCCAGCACGTCATCGCCGCGCGCGTGCCCGGCGACGCGTCGGCGGGCGCCCCCGTTGCGCAGCCCGACGAGGTTTCGGCGGTGGTGGCTGCGGCCGACACACCGGCGCAGAGCCCGGGCGGCGCCCTGCGCGAGCGGCTGGACAACGCACTGGCGGGCGAACGCCTGGAGCTTTTGCGTGAATTCGTGCGCGATCGGGTCGTGCGTGTGCTGCGCCTGGACGCAAATGACACACCTGGGCGGCATGATCGGCTGATGGACCTGGGTTTTGATTCCTTGATGGCGGTGCAGCTGCGCAACCAGCTGGGCGCCAGCCTGGGCCTGGACAAGCCTTTGCCCGCCACCCTGATGTTCGACTACCCGACGATCGACGCCCTGGCCAGCCACCTGCTGGCCCGTCTGGCGCCGCCCGAGGCGGCGGCGCCGGTGGCGCCGGGCAAGGAATCGGCACCCGCGCCCGAGGTGCTGGGCGAGGCCGCGGTGGCGGCCATGAGCGATGCGGAGATCGAGGCCCTGCTGCTCGACCGCCTGGGAAAAACATGAACGACGAGCGCCCGAATTCCGCCGCTGCGCCACAGGAGCCCGCGGCCCTGTCGCCCCTCAAGCGGGCCTTCCTGGCCCTGGAGGACGCGCAGTCGCGCCTGGCCGCCATGGAGCGTGCCGCGCGCGAGCCGATCGCGGTGATCGGCCTGGGCTGCCGCGTGCCCGGCGGCGGCAACGACGCCGAGAGCTTCTGGCGCCTCATGCGCGACGGCGTGGACGCCATCGGCCCCACGCCCGCCGACCGCTGGGACATGGACGCGCTCTACGACCCCGACCCCGAAGCCCCCGGGCGCATCGCCACGCGCCAGGGCGGCTTTCTCGGCCCGGTCGACCGCTTCGACGCCGGCTTCTTCGGCATCGCCCCGCGCGAAGCACAAGGCATGGACCCTCAGCAGCGCCTGCTGCTGGAGGTGGGCTGGGAAGCCCTGGAGAACGCCGGCCAGGCACCCGACCAACTCGAAGGCTCGCGCACCGGCGTCTATGTGGGCGTGACCGCGAGCGACTACGCCTACATGCAGCTCATGAGCGGCGACCGCTCGCTGCTCGACGCGCACTTCACCTCGGGCATCGCGCACAGCATCTTCTCGGGCCGCCTGTCGTACCTGCTGGGCCTGCAGGGCCCCAGCCTGACGCTGGACACCGCCTGCTCGTCCTCGCTGGTGGCCGTGCACCTGGCCTGCCAGGCCCTGCGCAGCGGCGAATGCCGCATGGCATTGGCCGGCGGCGTCAACCTCATCCTCTCGCCCGATCTCTACATCGCGCTGTCGCACTCGCGCATGCTCGCGCCCGATGGCCGCTGCAAGACCTTCGACGCCTCGGCCGATGGCTTCGCGCGCGGCGAGGGCTGCGGCATGGTGGTGCTCAAGCGCCTGAGCGACGCCCAGGCCGATGGCGACCGCGTGCTCGCCGTGATCCGCGGCAGCGCGGTCAACCAGGACGGCCCCAGCAGCGGGCTGACCGCCCCCAACGGCCCGGCGCAGGAAGCCGTGATCCGCGAAGCGCTGGCCAGCGCCGGCGTGGCGCCGCACCAGGTGGGCCTGGTCGAGGCGCATGGCACCGGCACGCAGCTTGGCGACCCGCTGGAAGTGCAGGCCCTGGGCGCGGTGTTCGGCAAGGACCGCGATCAGCCCCTGTGGCTGGCCTCGGTCAAGACCAACATCGGCCACCTGGAGGCGGCCGCCGGCATCACCGGCCTCATCAAGCTCGTGCTCTCGCTGCAGCACCGCGAGATCCCGGCCCACCTGCATTTCAAGACCCCCAGCCCGCACATCCCGTGGGCCGACCACGCGCTGCGCGTGCCCACCGAGCACACGCCGTGGCAGCCCATCGGCGGGCGCCGCATCGCCGGCGTGAGCTCGTTCGGCTTCAGCGGCACCAACGCGCACGTGGTGCTCGA
>NZ_JAHCKK010000148.1 GCF_026125825.1 Hydrogenophaga sp.
CGGCCAGGCCCTGGCGGCCCGGTTCGCGCAGGCGGGCTACCGGCTGGCGCTCGTGGCTCGCCGCACCGAGGACATGCAGGCCTGGGCCCGGGCGCAGGGCTTCGATGCGGCGCGCTGCCAGGTATATGGCGCCGACGTGGCCGACATCGACAGCATCGTCGCCGCCGGCCAGGCTTGCCTGGCCGCGCAGGGGGTTCCCGATGTCGTCATCGCCAACGCCGGGATCAGCATCGGCATGGACACCGCGGACCGGGGTGACATCGACGTCATGGCGCGCACCTTCGCGACCAACAACACCGGCCTGGCCGCCACCTTCCACCCTTTCGTGGCCGCCATGACCGCGCGCGGCAGCGGCGCGCTCGTGGGCATCGGCAGCGTGGCCGCCATCCGGGGGCTGCCCGGGCACGGCGCCTACTGCGCCAGCAAGGCCGCGGTGGTGGCGTACTGCGAGAGCCTGCGGGGCGAGTTGCGGGGCAGTGGCGTGGCGGTCGTCACCCTGCTGCCGGGCTACGTCGACACGCCGCTCACACGGCAGAACCGCTACCGCATGCCCTTCCTGCTGAGCGCGCAAGCCTTTGCCGACCGCGCATTCAAGGCCATCGGTGCTGGCACAAGCTACCGGGTCATCCCCTGGCAGATGGGCGTGGTGGCCAAGCTGCTGCGCCTGCTGCCCAATGCCTGGTTCGACCGCCTGCTCGCCGGGCGCCCGCGCAAACACCGCCAGGGCGAGCGCTAGGCCCCTTGGTGAAATGCCCATGAAAAAAGCCCTGGGGCAGATGCCACAGGGCTTTTGTGTCGTGTCGACCGGCGCCAGGCGCCGGTTCAGGCCGACAGGTGCGGGCGATCAGTAACCGCCGCGGCCACCACCGCCACCGCCTTCACGACGGCCACCGCCGCCGTAGGGGCTGCGGAAACCGCCTTCACCGCCGCCACCACCACCACCGAAGCCGCCGCCGCCACTGCGGCCACCGCCGAAGCCGCCACCACCGGTGCGGGGCGGGCGGGCTTCCATCGGACGTGCTTCGTTGACCACCAGGCTGCGACCGCCCAGCGATTGACCGTTCATGCCTTCGATCGCGGATTGCGCTTCGGCATCGCTGCCCATTTCCACAAAGCCGAAGCCCTTGGAGCGACCCGTTTCGCGTTCCATCATGACCTTGGCGCTGTTGACAGAACCATAGGCGCTGAAAGCTTGTTGCAGGTCTTCGTCGCGCACGGTGTAAGGCAGATTGCCCACGTACAGTTTGTTGCCCATGGTTGGGACTCCTAATAACACAGAGAAAAATTAGCGATGGAGCCCCGTTAGCACACAAAAACCTGTAGCACGCGAAACCAACCGATCACTTGTCAAAACGAGCGTTTTCCACGCTCGCCGAGGGATTATGCGCTGAATGTCCTGCAAATACTAACTATTTTTCAGGATGTGCAAAGGTGTGGTATGCCCGATGCGCGGCTACAACAGGCGGCCTCAACAGCGGGAAAACCCGTCTTGGCGGGCCCCGGCGGGTGGATGCAGGGGCTGGCGGATCAATTTATACTGACGCCCAGCGCCGATTTGTTCCAGATTGCGGGCGCTTTAGAAATGCCGCTAAAGGGGGGATTCCCGGTCTCGCTCTTGGCGGCACCGGGTTTTTTATTGGGCGGACGCCGCCCGCAGGACAAGGCCTTGATCGTCACGCCCCAGATTTTTTCCTTCTCCGAGCCGCTGCCGCTGCGCTCGGGCGCCACCCTGCCAGCCTATGAACTGGTGGTTGAAACCTACGGCTCGCTCAACACCGATCGGTCCAACGCGGTGCTGATCTGCCACGCGCTCAATGCCTCGCACCACGTGGCGGGCTGGCATGCCGACGACAGCGGCCAGCCGCTGGCACGCAGCGAGGGCTGGTGGAACAACATGATCGGCCCGGGCAAGCCGGTCGACACCGACAAATACTTCGTCATCGGGGTCAACAACCTCGGCTCGTGCTTCGGCTCCACCGGCCCGACGCATGTCAACCCCGCCACGGGCACGCCGTGGGGCGCTGACTTCCCGGTGGTCACGGTGGAGGACTGGGTGGACGCCCAGGCGCGCCTGCTCGATGCCATGGGCATCCAGACGCTGGCTGCGGTGATGGGGGGCAGCCTGGGCGGCATGCAGACCCTGAGCTGGACGCTGCAGTACCCCGAGCGGGTGCGCCATGCGGTGGTGGTGGCCAGCGCGCCCAACCTCACGGCCGAGAACATCGCCTTCAACGAAGTGGCACGCCGCGCCATCGTGACCGACCCCGATTTCCACGGCGGTCACTACCTGCGCGAACGCACGCTGCCGCGCCGGGGCCTGCGCATCGCCCGCATGATCGGCCACATCACCTACCTGAGCGACGATGTGATGAACGAGAAGTTCGGCCGCAGCCTGCGCTCAAGCGATGCCCAGGACCCCGCGGCATCGGCCGAGCTGGCCTATCGCTACTCCACGCAGGAGGTCGAATTCCAGATCGAGAGCTACCTGCGTTACCAGGGCGACAAGTTCAGCGAGTACTTTGACGCCAACACCTACCTGCTGATCACCCGCGCGCTGGACTACTTCGACCCCGCGCGCGAGTTCGACGGCAACCTCACGGCCGCGCTGGCGCGCGCCAAGGCGAAGTTCTTCCTGGTGAGCTTCACCACGGACTGGCGCTTTTCACCCGCGCGCAGCCGCGAAATCGTCAAGGCCCTGCTCGACAACCAGCGCGATGTGAGTTACGCCGAGATCGATGCACCGCACGGGCACGACGCCTTCCTGCTCGACGACCCGCGCTACCTGCAGGCGGTGCGCGCCTACTTCGAACAGACCATCTCGGGAGGCCGGGCATGAGCGCCGCGTCGGGCCGGACCAGGCAAGCGCGCACCGCAGTGCGCAGCACGGAGGATTTCAAATGAGCGAAAAGCCGTTGATGGATGCCATCGCCCGCCTGGTGCCGCCGGGCTCGCGCGTGCTGGACCTCGGTTGCGGCGACGGCGCCCTGCTGGCCCATCTGCAGGCCGCGCGCGGCTGCAGCGGCTATGGCGTGGAGATCGACGACGCCAAGGTGCTGGCCTGCATGCGGCGCGGTGTCAACGTGCTTCAGCTCAACCTGGAAGACGGTCTGACCATGTTCGGCGATGACGCGTTCGACGTGGTGCTGCAGATCGACACCTTGCAGCACCTGCGCAATGCCGAAACCATGCTGCGCGAGACCGCGCGCGTGGGTCGCCTGGGCGTGGTCGCGTTTCCCAACTTCGCCCATTGGCCCAACCGCCTGCACGTGCTGCAGGGCCGCATGCCGGTTACCAAGCGCCTGCCCTACCAGTGGTACGACACGCCCAACATCCGCGTCGGCACACACGCGGATTTCGAGGTGCTGGCGCGGCGCAACGGACTCACCATCGAGGACAGCTTCGGCCTGCACGAAGGCCGCGAAGTCCGCGTGCTGCCCAACCTCATGGCCAGCACGGCCGTGTTCCGTTTCTCGAGCTGAGCGGCCCGGCTCAGGCCCGGCCGGCTTCGCGCGCGGCGTCGGCGCCGAAGTCGCCCTCGATCGGCTGCGCATCGGTGGGCATGTCGGGGTAGACCTCGCGGAACACCTCGCGCATGCGCGCCAGGGGCAGATCGTCGAACGCTCCGTGCTCGTTCACGTACTCCATGTGCTGGCGGCCCTCGCGGTCGAAGGGGTGGTAGATCGAATCGGTCTGGCCATCGAACTCCAGCGGCAGCAGGCCGAACCGGTCGCATAGCTCGATGTTGAAGGCCGGCGTGGCCTTGCGCCAGGCGCCGTCGATCCACAGCGAGGTGTAGCCATGCCAGACGAAGACATCGGTCTTCATGGTGTTGCGCATGCGCTCGGTGGAGAGGTGGTTGCGCACATCGGCAAACCCCAGGCGCGCGGGAATGCCTTCGGCTCGGCACACCGCGGCCAGCAGCACCGCCTTGGGCACGCACCAGCCGTGGCCCTGCTCCAGCGCGCGGCTCGCGCTCATGCCGGCGTCGGACATGTCGATCCGGTAAGGGTCGTAGCGCAGCCCGTCGCGCACCGCGAGATACAGCGATACCGCCTTCTCGCGTGGCGTCGTGCCGTGGACGTGGTCGCGGGCGAAAGCGCGCACGGCGGGGTGGTCGGTTTCGATCCAGCGGGTGGCGGCCAAGTGCTGCGGGCCGGGTGGGGTGGTGTCGTTCATCGGTCCAAGTTACCAGATGGGCGCGCGGGTCCCCGACGCCTTAGGGACAAACCCTGGGACGGCGCGGGGCCGCTTCTGCGTACTTTGGTACTCCGTGCGATGGGCGAGCGGCGATTGGGGCGGGTTTGCCGGCCTTTTTACGACTTCAGCCCGCGCCGCGCTGGCCGATATTCCTGGGACTAACCCGTCAACTGAGGACCCGATCCATGGACATGCGCAACGAAGCCAATCACCTTGCCCGCCACGACAGTGCCAGGGCCGCCGCGGCACAGGCTGCCAGCGCCGAATTCCTGACCTTCCGCCTGGGTGGCGAGGAATACGGCATCGACATCCTGCGCGTGCAGGAAATCCGCTCTTACGAAGAGCCTACCCGCATCGCCAACGCCCCCGCGTTCATCAAGGGCGTGGTCAACCTGCGCGGCGTGATCGTGCCGGTGGTCGACCTGCGCATCAAGCTCGGTTGCGACAAGGTGGAATACAACGGCTTTACCGTGGTGATCGTGCTCAACGTGCACGGCCGCGTGGTCGGCGCGGTGGTCGACTCGGTCTCGGACGTGCTCGAACTCGCCGGTGACCTCATCAAGCCGGCGCCCGAGATGAACACCAACGTCAACACCAGCTTCATCACCGGCATTGCCAGCGTGGGTGAACGCATGCTGATCCTGATGGACATCGAAGCCCTCATGTCCGGCAGCGACATGGGCTTGATGGACAGCGCCCAGGCACTTCAATAACAGGCCCGCGGCAAGCGCCGCGACGAGGAGTTCCCGAAGATGAGACAAACCGACAACCGACCCAGTTCGGTGGCGCGCCGCGTCGCCCTGCTCGCCGTGGCCCTGCTGTCCGCGGTGCTGGTTCTGATCAGTGGCGTCATGTCCTTCATGGCGGAAAAATCCTCGCGCGAGCGCATGGTGCAATGGACGGGCGACAAGGCCCTGTCCGTGGGCAACTCGATCGACGCCTTCGACACCACGGCGCGCATGATGACGGACCGGGCCTACAAGCCGTTCCGCCAGAAGTTCGCCGACAAGTTCGAGCTCGACGAGCAGGCCGGCATGCTCAAGGGCTGGGGCATGCTGCTCAACAACGATTTCTCCGAGGTCGACACCTTCGGCCGCACCAGCGGTGGGGCGGCGACGATCTTCATGCGCAAGGGCGACGACTTCGAGCGCGTCAGCACTTCGCTGAAGAAAGAAAACGGCGAGCGTGCCATGGGCACGCTGCTGGCCCGCAAGCACCCGGCCTACCCGCTGATGCTGGAGGGCAAGACCTACACCGGCCGCGCCGTCCTGTTCGGCAAGCCTTACATGACGCACTACGAAGCCTTGAAGGACGACGCCGGCAAGGTGGTCGGCATCCTGTTCATCGGTTTCGACATGGCCGACTTCCAGACCGCGCTCGACAAGCTCGTGGGTGAAGCCCGCTTCTTCGACAGCGGTGGCACCTATGTGATCGATCCGGCCGGGTCGAATGAAGATGCGGTGTTCGTCTCCCACCCCACGGCCGCGGGCAAGAAGGTGCTGGAGGTCAACCCCGGCGCCGCCGCGATGCTCAGCGCCATGCGCGCCTCGCCGGAGGTTTTCGTGAGCGAGGCCACGCCCTTGTTCAACACGTCGATCGAACGCCCCTGGGCGGTCAAGCGCCAGTCCCAGTCGGGCTGGTGGGTGGTGGCCGAGGTGTCCGACCAGGAAGCCATGGCCAGCTACTGGCGCACCATGTACGCGCTGTGGGCCATGCTGGCCGTGGCCACGCTTGCGTTGGGTGCCGGCATGTACCTGCTGGTGCGGCGCAATGTGAGCCAGCCGCTGGCACAGCTGACCTCGGCCGTCACCACGGTGGCGCAGGGTGACCTGAGCCAGGCCTTCCAGTCCAGCCGCAGCGACGAAATCGGCCGCCTGGTGCGCGAGGTCGAGAGCATGCGCCAGCGCTTCCTCGGCATGATGCGCGAGC
>NZ_JAHCKK010000149.1 GCF_026125825.1 Hydrogenophaga sp.
AATTCGAATCTGTACGAGTCACTAGAGGAATCACACAAATCAAGCCAGATGATACAACCGTCTTGGTTTTAATGGCAAATTTCGGAAACGAGCCAATTAAGATACGCACAAATCGACGGATTGCAACTGCCGTCCGACTAGAGAAAGCGGACGATAGTAACTCAATTCAAGTGGGAGAATTTTCATGTGGACAGAACAGTCAAGAAGAAACGTCAAATTCAGAACAGAAGGAAATCACGGATACTGAAAATAGAATAATCGCAACGACGACGACAACAACAACAACAGTGAATGCAATTTCTTCAAATCCACCGAAACTTCCTCAAATCGGAAACGAATTTGAAGACGAATTGAATCGAATACTGAACAGAACGGACAAAGCACTACCGGCAACGGACCGACTTCAACTGGCAGAATTGCTTCGACAAAATAGTCAACTGTTTTGTAAGTCACTTCGCAATCCAGGCAAAGCAAACTTTGTGCCACATGAAATTGACACCGGCGATGCAAAGCCAATTCGACGATCTTACTATCGAAGCAGTCCGAAAGAAGATACCATTTCGAAAGAACATATCACTGCAATGTTGGAAGCGAACGTAATTCAACCAAGTACAAGTCCCTGGTCAGCACCGGTGGTGATGGTTCCAAAGAAAGGATCAACAGAACTTCGTTTCTGTATTGATTATAGAGCTCTCAACGCAGTAACCAGACAAGATGCATATCCAATGCCACGTATTGAAGACACGCTCGACAAACTGGGAAAAGCAACTATATTTTCAACACTTGATTTAGCGTCAGGATACTGGCAGATTCCAATTCGGGAGGAAGATAAGCAGAAAACAGCATTTTCAACAAAACATGGACTATTTGAGTTCAATGTGATGCCATTTGGAATCACAAATGGACCAAGTACATTTCAGAGGAACATGGATGTGATTCTGGCAGGATTAACGACCATTTGCTGTCTGGTTTACATCGACGATATCATTGTGTATAGTCAAGATTTCAAACAACACTTGAAAGATTTACAGAAAGTATTCAATCGAGTCAAGCAGGCCAACATGTTTATCAAGGCATCGAAATGTAATTTCTGCCGAACGGAGCTGCCATTTCTTGGACACATTGTATCGAAAGACGGAATCAAAATGGACCCCGAGAAAGTGAAAGTATTGACTCAACTTCAAACTCCAAGAAATGTAGCCGAGTTGAGACGATTTCTTGGATTGGCTTCATACTATCGGAAATTCATTCATGAATTTGCTCACATAACGGCACCGTTAAGCAAGTTGACTTCATCGAAAAATGCATGGGATTGGACGGCTGAACAACAACAAGCATTTCAGACAATTATTCAGAAGTTATCAACAGCTCCAATACTTGCATATCCAGATTTTGAAAAACCTTTCAGTCTGTCAACAGATGCATCTAACGTGGCCATTGGAGGAGTACTTTCACAACTGGATGACAACGGACGAGAACGTGTCATTGCTTATGGATCGAGGATTTTAAACGACGCAGAGAGGGCTTATTCAACATCGAAGAAAGAAAGTTTGGCAGTGGTAACATTTGCGAAACTTTGGAGACCTTATCTACATGGAAGCAAGTTTACAATTCATACCGATCACAGTGCTCTGAGTTGGCTAGCTCGCTCGAAAGATACAAATGGAATGATGGCACGATGGGCTCTACGAATGGAAGAATTTCAACCATTTGAGATCAAATATCGACCAGGAAAACAGAACACAAATGCCGATTTCTGTTCTCGACCACCAGTGTTGAATTTGCCAGAAATCGAGAGGGAGAAAATGCCATCAAACAAAGAGAAATTAGCAACAACAACGACGAAGTCAGAAGAGAATAATGCGGTAATCGCTATCTCCAACGTCAGCATTGTGACAGAAGACAAAATTTCTTCAGTGATCAAACAGATGGCTGCGGCACAACGTGAAGACGATCAACTGAAGCCAATTGTCGATTTTCTGGAGGGAAAGATGGATACATCCAACAAAAGTGAATATGGCAAGGTTGCGGCAATAGCTGCTCAGATGGAAATTTTCAACGGCGTTTTGTATCATTTGTGGTGGCCACAGAACAAGAGAGCACCAAGAGACACAACTCGACGTCAAATCGTGGTTCCGAAATCTATGAAACAAGAGATTCTTCAACTGCATCATGACAGTTTACTCGGAGGACATTTCGGCAGAGCCCGAACTTACGAGCGATTGAGGGAACGATTCTGGTGGCCAACAATGATCAAAGATACGTATCACTGGACAGACAGTTGTCAGAAATGTCAGGAATCGAAGAATCGTAGAGAATCAACTATCGGAAAACTGAAACCATTTCCTGCAAGTCGATTGTGGGAAAGAATTGCCGTGGATTTGATCACACCACTTCCACGAACTCCAAGAGGAAATTCAGCTATTTTAGTATTTTCAGAGGCTTTTTCAAAATACAAGTGGGCAATTCCAGTTCCAAATCTGGAGGCCACTACTATCGCAAATGCGTATATCAAGGAAATTGTGTGCAAAATGGGTGCGCCCAAGTATTTGCTGTCCGATCGAGGCACTCAATTCTTATCGGATGTTCTAGCTCAAGTGAACAAGTATCTTGGAACAACAAAATTGAATACTACAAGCTATCATCCACAGACAGATGGTGAAGTGGAGCGATTCAATTCAACTTTGCAACAGCAACTGAAGCGACATGTTGATCAGTCACATGAAAATTGGGATCTCTACTTAGACATGATAACTTTCGCTTACAACGCAACACCACATCCGACCACAGGTGATACTCCAGCATTTTTAGCTCTTGGAAGAGATATTTGTTCACCAGTTGAACGCGAGTTGGAGGACGATGAGATGTCAAATGCTGCTGAAACAGTTCAACAACGACGAAGCGATATTTTGGGACCCATTCAACTCGCTCATCAAATCGTTGCTGAAAATCTTCGCGAACAAGCTGCGAAAATGCAAACATCCTATGACAAGAAAGTGGCAGATATCAAGTTCGAGCCAGGAGAGTTGGTGATGCTATTCACTCCACCAAAAACAGAACCAGGGAAAAGTGCAAAACTGTCAAGATGTTGGTCTGGACCATTTCGAGTTCTCAACCCAACAACAGAAAAACACAACCCACTCAACGCTGAAATTGTCAATATTCGTGATCCAAACAACAAACAACGCGTGCATATCAATCGGCTCAAGAAGTACATTATCAGCGATATCTACGATCCAACAGATAACTCGGATGTGCAGCCAGATCACTACGAAATTGAGGACATTTTAGAAAAACAGGTAACATCCGACGGTGAGACTAAGTATTTAGTCAAATGGAAAGATTTCACCAAGGGACATAATATTTGGGTGAACGAATCGGATCTAAATGCCCCCGAAATATTGAATCGATTCAACTTACGACAGCAACAGAAACCAACAGTCACTCTTCAGAGCAAAGACGAACAGATAGCAACTCCACCATCACGATCCAACAACAAATCAAAGAAAGCTACAAAGCCAGTTGTTGAGGAAACAAAAACAACTGCAGCGACTACCACTCGATCCGGAAGAGTAGTTCGCAAACCACGATCTCGAGATTAGCCACGGAGAGCGCGAGGACGCGCTTCCAAAAAAAAAGGGGAGGGTAATGTGGTGAGATAGGTATTTGTATGAACAAGCCAATCCGGAGAATCCTTGTCCCGAACGGAGAAACCGGAGAAACTCGGAGAAACCTTACTCCTACCGGAGAAACCAATCAAGGCCGGAGAAACCTTGTTCCGACATAAATATACCAGCGACGGAGCTTCTTAGTCAGTCTTGCAATAACCTCAACCTTCAAGCCTAAGTCTAATAAACGCCATCAGCGTACAGACTCTGTGCATCCATTTCATAACATTGGCGACGACTGCAGGACCCAAACAAGAAAAAGAAAATGAACGTTCAAAAGGATGAAATTCTTCTTACACCCTCGAAGCCGATACCGATTGCTATTGCTGACCTCACAGTGGGCAAAGACTCTCCGTCTACGCCGAATGAAAAAGCAAGCAGCAACAGACAATCGACAAACAGTATATTACAGTTCTCAGTTGCCAACTCGTCGTCGGTCAATTCGGACGCTTCGGTCAATTCGAACAATACGAAATCGATTCTACTCGAAACCATGAAGAAGAATCCACCAACGTACGAAGGAAAGGGAAGCCTGGAACAATTCTTACAAGTATTCGAACTGTATGCAGAAGCTCGAGGAGTTGATAATAATGACATCTCAAAAGGAGCTTTGTTGAGAGCATGTTTGCGGCAAGAAGCTTCAATGGTGGGTGCAACCGGTGGTGTCTCGTTTAAGAGTATAGACGCTGCACTTCGATCACACTTCGCAAAGAATATGGATTTGGCCAAAAAGGAATTCAAACAGCTACGTCAACGCTCAGGCGAAACAGAAGAGGACTTCTGGAAGCGAGTACAAAGATCTGCAACTGAAATTCACATCTACGACAACAAGAAAATCAGCAAGCAATTTGTGAAAGGCTTATCAAGTCAGTTGAAAACGAATATTCAAACAATGATCGACAGTGCAATGCTATCGCATGATGAACCGCAGCGAATTAGGACATATGCTAGTGCAAAAGCAAAGGAATTTCAACAATTGCAAATTGTTGCTCGGACCGTGTCAAACATTGAAACTACTAGTGGTAGTAGTAAGAATGTACGAGCTGAGAAAGGAAGTGATTACGAAGGCGATGATGACAACGACGACGACAGAAATGACGACAACAACGACGACGACGGCGATGATAGGAAACACTCAGTAAATGCCATTCACCAACAACGACGACCGTCGATGGGAAATAATGGCTATCGAAACAACGGAAATTGGAAATCAAATCAAAGACCAACACAACAGCGGCAACAATTTACGGATAGTAAATGCTACAACTGTGGAGAAACCGGTCATCTTCAGGCCAGATGTCCATCAATCAGATGTCAACTCTGCAGACAAAAAGGCCACGCAGCAAATGTTTGTTGGACCAGACGAAATTACGATAGTAATAATGGAAGAAGTCAACAACAACAACAACAGCAACATGCTGAAGACAATCGACGTCAGACGAGAAGTCCATCGAGAAGCAATCGCGATGGCAATCAAAATCGTTCGGGAAAAGACTAAGGGAAGCCGCGGCGGCGGGACAACGAGCTTCCCACAACATTCATGAGAACAACAAGAATATTGGTACAATAAACAATATTCTTTCTCAGAAATCACCCGCACACTTGCAAAACAAACCAGTACAGAGAAAGAAAAGAGGAAAGCGAACAATGAAAACGGTAGAGGCAATCAAAATGACGAACGGACGAAGAAAGCTGACAGCATTGAAGGCAAATATATCGATAAGAGGTTGCAGAATGCAAGCTGTACTGGACACAGGAGCACCCATCTCAATGATTAGTAAAACAACATTGGAGGCGCTACAAGACGCTGTTTTCAATGCGAACGAAGACGACATTCAACTACTACCTTGGAGCTCAACGGATCGGATTTGCGCAGCGGAGGGATCTATCTTCGACTGTCTTGGAATGATTCAAGAAAGAGTGAATCTGGCAGGAGTGAAAGAAAGCATATCGATGATGGTAGCTGTTGGATTGGTGAACGATGTCATTCTTGGTATGGACGCATTGACGAAATTTGGCACAGTTATCAACATTCCAAAGTCAACTGTGACCTTGAAAGGAGGAAAGAAAATCAAGTTCAATTTACACCACTCTCAGGAAAATAATGATCAACAACAACAATCGAAAGAACAAAGACGGAAAGAGGAACTAACTGAAACAGTTGCTGCGATTGTCATGCAACAAACAACGAGAATTCCTGCGCGAAGTTGGAAATGGGTGACAGGCGAAATGCGACGCTATAAAAGCAGCAGCAGCAGCAGCAGCAATTCAGTTCAGAGCAATAACAAACAGGAAAAACAGGCTCAACAACAACATCAAGAACGGGAATCAACGCCAAAAGAGACTAGCAAAGCTGTTGCTTCTGAGGAGCAAATTATTATTCAAGATGCGTTATATAGAGAGC
>NZ_JAHCKK010000015.1 GCF_026125825.1 Hydrogenophaga sp.
GGCCTGGCTGGCCGGCGCGGGCCTGGCCGTGCCGCCCGGTGCGCTGGCCACCAGCGCCGACGAGGCGGTGCGCATTGCCGGGCGCCTGGGCTACCCGGTGGTGCTCAAGGCGCAGGCCAGCGAGCTGCCGCACAAGAGCGACGTGGGCGGCGTGCTGGTGGGCCTGGCCGACGAAGCCGCCTTGCGCGAGGGCTGGCAGCGCCTGCACGCCAGCGTCTCCCGGCACCGGCCCGGCCTCGCGCTGGACGGCGCGCTGGTCGAGAGCATGGGCGCGCGCGGCCTCGAACTGGTGGTGGGTGCCAAACGCGACGCGGACTGGGGCCCGGTGGTGCTGGTCGGCCTGGGCGGCATCTGGATCGAGGCACTGAAAGACGTGCGCCTGATTCCCGCCGACATGGCCGAGGCCGACATCGAGGTGGAGCTCGGGCGCCTGAAGGCGGCCGCCGTGCTGCAAGGCATGCGCGGCGCCGCCGGGGTGGATCTGGGCGCCATCGCCCGCGTCGTCGCGCTGGTGGGGGCGCAGATGCGCGCCAACCCGGCCATCACCGAAATCGACATCAACCCCCTGGTCGCCTACCCCAGCGGCTCGGTCCAGCCCGTGCTGGCCCTGGACGCGCTGGTCGTGGCCACGCCTTCCTGATCGCCCTCACCATGAAACTTCAGTTTTCCGACGCCGACGAGGCCTTCCGCCTGGAAGTGCGCCAGTTTGTCAAAGACCACCTCCCGCCCGAGATCCGGCGCAAGGTGGAGCTCGGCCTGCGCCTGGAGCACGCCGACTACGTCACCTGGTTCCGCCTGCTGGAGGCACGCGGCTGGCTCACGCCGGGCTGGCCTGTGGAGCACGGCGGCCCCGGCTGGAACGCGGTGCAGCGCTACATCTTCGACGAAGAGACGCTGCTGGGCGGCGCGCCGCGCATCATCGCCAGCGGCATCCAGATGCTGGGCCCGGTGCTGCACGCCTTTGGCACCGAGGAACAGAAGAAGAAGTACCTGCCCGACATTCGCCAGAGCAACACCTGGTGGGCGCAAGGCTTCTCCGAGCCGGGCGCGGGCTCGGACCTCGCGGCCGTGCGCACCACCGCCGTGCTTGAACCCGATGGCCAGCACTTCGTGGTCAACGGCCACAAGGTCTGGACGTCCTACGCGCACTGGTGCTCGATGATGTTCGCGCTGGTGCGCACCGACCCGAACGCCAGCAAGCCGCAAGAAGGCATCTCCTTCCTGCTGATCGACATGAACTCGCCGGGCCTCACGGTGCGGCCGATCCGCCTGCTCGAAGGCGGCACCGACCTCAACGAGTGTTTCCTGGACAACGTGCGCGTGCCGGTCGAGAACCTCGTGGGCGAGTTGCACAAGGGCTGGTCCTACGGCAAGTACCTGCTGGGCCACGAGCGCACCGGCATCGCCGGCATCGGCTCGTGCAAGCAGCAGCTGGCGCGCGCGCGCCGGCTGGCCGAGCGCCAGGGCCTGTGCGACGACCCCGTGCTGCAGGCGCGGCTGGCGCAGTTCGAGGTCGAGCTGATGGCGCTGGAATTCACCGCCCTGCGCCTGCTGTGCGACCACCAGCAGAGCCGCACGCCTGGCGTGGAGGCCTCCATGCTCAAGGTGCGCGGCACCGAGCTGCGCCAGGCCATCTTCGAAGCGCTGCTGGACATCGCGGGCCCTGACGCCGTGCCTTTCTCGGCGGCGGCACAGCACCTTGAACAGTTGGACGAGGCGGCCACCGACCCCGAGCTGGTGGCGCTGGCGGCCAACTGCCTGGACGCCCGAAAACTCACGATTTACGGCGGCACCAGTGAAGTGCAGCGCAACCTGATCGCGCGCGCCACGCTCGATGCCTTCTGAGGACCGACCATGGATTTCTCTCTGAACGACGACCACCTGGCCCTGCGCGACGCGGTGCAGCGCTTTTGCGACGGCGAGTACCCGACGGAACACCGGGGCCAGGCCGAAACACCCCAGCGCGCCGCCGAGCGCTGGGCCGGCATGGCCGGCCTGGGGCTGCTGGGCCTGCCCTTTCCGGCCGAGGCCGGCGGCAGCGAACAAGGCCCGGTGGAGGTGATGCTGGTGGTGCAGGAACTCGGCCGTGCGCTGGGCGGCGGCGCCTTCGTGGCCAGCACCGTGATGGCGGGCCGGCTGATCGCGCAGCTGGGCTCGCCCGCGCAGCAGCAGCGCTGGCTGCCGGATCTGGCCAGCGGTGCGCTGCAGGCCGCGGTGGCGCTGTACGAAGACGGCTTGCGCTACGACTGGCGGCACGTCGCGCTGCAGGCGCGCGCAGTGCCGGGCGGCCACGCGCTCCACGGCCGCAAGACAGGCGTGCCGCACGGCGACAGCGCGGGCCTGCTGCTTGTGGTCGCGCGCGACGCCGACTGCGACGGCCTCTCGGTGTTCGCGGTGGATGCGAACGCGCCAGGCGTGCGTGTGCGCGGCTTCGACACGCTGGACAACCGGCGCGCCGCGCACGTGGACTTCGACGGCGTGCAGGTGGATGCCTCGCGCCGGCTGGGCCGAGCAGGCGAAGCGCAGGCCGCCGTGGAGGCCGCACTCGATGCCGGCATCGCGGCCCTGTGCGCCGAAGCCGTGGGCGTGGTCGATGCGCTGATCGTGCACACCGCCGAGCACCTGCGCACGCGCAAACAGTTCGGCGCCCCGCTGGCGAAATTCCAGGTGATGCAGCACCGCCTGGCCGACATGGCGATCGCGCTGGAGCAGCTCAAGTCCATGGCCTGTGTGGCCGCGATGGCGATCGATGCGGACGCACCGGCGCAGCGCCGCCGCCTGGTCTCGGCCGCCAAGGTGCTGGTGAGCCAGCAGGGCCGCGCGCTGGGCCTGCAGGCGATCCAGATGCACGGCGCCATGGGCATGACCGACGAATGCCGCATCAGCCACTTTGCCAAGCGATTGCTGGTGATTGGCCAGCTCTTCGGCGACGCCGACTGGCACCTGAAACAACTGCACTGACAACCTCTTACACCCACCCGGAGACCACCCCATGAACCGCCCTGCTTTTGTGTCTGTGCTGATGACCGCCTTGATGTGCGCCTCGATGGTCGCTCAGGCCCAGTCGACCCCGCCCATCAAGATCCTGGTGGGCTTTCCACCCGGCGGCTCCACCGACACGGTGGCCCGCGTGCTGGCCGAGAAGATGTCGGTGGTGCTCAAGCAAACCATCATCGTGGACAACAAGCCCGGCGCGGGCGGGCGGCTCGCGGCCCAGGCGCTCAAGGCCAGCGCGCCCGACGGCCTGACCTACATGATTGCGCCCAACGCCACGCCGGTGTTCCAGACCCTGCTCTACCCACCGGACGTGCTGAAGTACGACATGCTGCAGGACTTCGCACCGGTCGGCGTGGTGGTGTCCTACCCGCTGGCGCTGGCGGTCGGGCAGCACACGGGCGTGAAGACCGCGAAGGACTACCAGGCCTGGCTCAAGGCCAACCCGAAGGACGCGAGCTTTGGCACCGCGGGCGCGGGCGGCCACACCCACTTCACCGGCCTGCAGCTGGGCAAGGCACTGGGCGTGCCGCTCACGGCCGTGCCCTACCGCGGCAACGGCCCGCTGGTCACCGACCTGCTGGGCGGCCAGGTGCCGGCCGGGGTGATGACGGCGGGCGACATCCTGCCGCACCAGAAGAGCGGCAAGGTCGCGGTGGTCGGCGTCTTCGGTGCCCAGCGTTCGCCGCTGCTGCCCGACGTGCCCACCTTCAAGGAGCAGGGTTTCTCGATCGACACCGGCGATGCCTGGACTGGCATGTGGGCGCCCGCGAAGACCCCCAAGGCCACGCTGGAGCGCGTGCAGAACGCGCTGAAGTACACGCTGGCCCTGCCCGAGGTGCGCGAGATCCTGATCCACAAGGCCATGCTGAACCCGGACTTCCGCTCCGCCGAGGACATGGACAAGCTGCAGCGCGCCGAGCTGGTCTATTGGCGCCCCGTCATCCAGGCCACCGGCTTCAAGCCCGAGCAATGAACCGCCCCCGAAGGAACCCCGCACCATGAGCCTGAATGGAGCCGCCTGCATCGTGGGCGCCTACGAACACCCGACCCGCAAGGCCGACGACCTGTCGGTGGTGCGCCTGCACGCCGACGTGGCCAAAGGCGCCCTGGACGACGCCGGCCTGAGCAAGAGCGACATCGACGGCTACTTCTGCGCCGGCGACGCGCCCGGCCTGGGCACGGCCACCGTCGCCGAGTACCTGGGCCTGAAGCTGCGCCACATCGACTCCACCGAATGCGGCGGCTCCGCGCCGATCCTGCATGTGGCGCACGCCGCCGAGGCGATCGCTGCCGGCCGCTGCAATGTGGCGCTGATCACGCTGGCCGGGCGCCCGCGCGCGCAGATGGCGGCGGCGCAGGCGGCGGCGAAAGCCGGCGGCGTGAAGGCGCCGCTGGCGCTCAAGCCGCCGGACCCCGACGCGCCCGAGCTGGCCTTCGAGCTGCCCTACGGCCCCGCGACGCAGAACCTGTACGCCGCCGTGGCCCGGCGCCACATGCATGAGTTCGGCACCACCAGCGAGCAGCTGGCCTGGATCAAGGTGGCCGCCTCGCACCACGCGCAGCACAACCCGAACGCCATGCTGCGCGACCGCGTCACGGTCGAGGATGTGCTGAACTCGCCCCTGGTGAGCGACCCGCTGCACCGGCTGGACTGCTGCGTGATGAGCGACGGCGGCGGCGCGCTCATCGTGGCCAGGCCCGAGATCGCGCGCGAACTGGCGCGCCAGAACGGCCGCCCGATGGTGCGTGTGCGCGGCACGGGCGAAGCCCCCAAGCACGGCATGGGCGGCCAGATCGACCTGACCTGGTCGGCCGCGGCCTGGTCGGGCCCTATGGCCTTCGCCGAAGCGCGCGTCAAGCCGGGCGACATCCAGTACGCCTCGCTCTACGACAGCTTCACCATCACCGTGCTGATGCAGCTCGAAGACCTGGGCTTCTGCGACAAAGGCCAGGGCGGGCGCTTCGTGATGGACGGCAACCTGATCTCCGGCGTGGGCAAGCTGCCCTTCAACACCGACGGTGGCGGCCTGTGCAACAACCACCCGGCCAACCGCGGCGGTATCACCAAGGTCATCGAGGCCGTGCGCCAGCTGCGCGGCGAAGCCCACCCCGAGGTGCAGGTGCCCAACTGCCACCTTGCGCTGGCCAGTGGCATCGGCGGTGCGCTCGCCTCGCGCCACACCGCCGCCACCCTGATTCTGGAAAGGGTCTGACCCCATGAGCACCACCCCCCCGACCGCACCGCGCCCGCGCCGCATCCCGGCCCCGCGCGCCCTGCCCGAGTCCCTGCCCTACTGGGAGGCGGCCGACAAAGGCCGCCTGCTGATCAAGCGCTGCCGCGCCTGCGGCGAAGTGCACCACTACCCGCGCGACATCTGCCCGCACTGCCTGAGCGAAAACACCGAATGGCTGGAAACCTCCGGCTTCGGCACGGTCTACACCTTCAGCACCATGGGCCAGGGCGAAGCGGCCTACACGCTGGCCTACATCACGCTGGACGAAGGCGTCACGATGATGAGCAACCTGGTCGACTGCACCCCGGCGGACCTCGCCATCGGGCAGCGCGTGCGCGTGGTCTTCCAGCCCAGCGACGGCGGCCACCACGTGCCCATGTTCACCCCCCTCTGAAAGCGCACCGGATGTCCACCGCCCCATCTTCCGCGCCCCGCACAGGCCCGCTGTCGCACCTCACCATCCTGGACGCCACGCGCGTGCGCGCCGGCCCCACGGCCATCCGCACCTTCGCCGACCTGGGCGCGCGCGTGATCAAGCTGGAAATCCCGCCGGGTGCACCCGGCGGCGACGACATGATCGGCGGGCGCGACCACAACCGCGCCGACTACGAGAACCTGCACCGCAACAAGGAAAGCCTCACGCTCAACATGAAGGCGCCCGAGGGCCTGGCCATCCTGCACGCGCTGGTGAAAGAGGCCGACGTGTTCATCGAAAACTACCGGCCCGACGTGAAGCACCGCCTGGGCATCGGCCCCGACGACCTGCGCGCCCTCAACCCGCGCCTCATCTACGCCAGCATCTCCGGCTTCGGCCAGGACGGCCCCTACGCCAACTGGCCGGGCTTTGACTCCATTGCCCAGGGCATGGGCGGCCTGATGAGCGTGACCGGCCAACCCAGCGAGGGCCCGATGCGCGTGGGCATTCCGATCGCCGACCTGTGCGCCGGGCACTTCTGCGCCCAGGCCATCATGGCCGCGCTGCTGGAGCGCTCGGTGACGGGCGAGGGCCAGTGGGTGCACACCTCGCTGCTCGAATCGCAGATCGCCATGCTCGACTTCCAGGCCGCTCAGTGGCTGATCGACCGCAAGGTGCCGCGCTCCACCGGCAACGAGCACCCGCTGACCGTGCCCACCGGCGTGTTCGAGACCCGCGATGGCCACCTCAACCTCGCGGCCATCGGCCAGACCATGTGGAAGCGCCTTTGTGAGGCGCTGGAGCTGCCGCAGCTGGTGGACGAACCCGGCTTCGGCTCCGACCCCGAGCGCGTGTGCAACCGCGCGCGCGTGAACGCCGCCATTGGCGCGGCCTTCAAGACCCGCAGCACCGCCGAGTGGACCGAGCGCCTGCTCAAGGCCGGCGTGCCCTGCGGGCCGATCTACACGGTGGACCACATGTTCGAGGACCCGCAGGTCAAGCACCTGGGCATGGCGCGCCCGATGCAGCACCCGGAGCTGGGAGAGATCGAGGTGGTGGGCCTGCCCATGCAATTCTCCAGGCACCCGCGCAGCGCCGGGCCGCTGGTGCCGGCGCCCCACCAGGGCGACCACACCGACGCCATCCTCGGTGGCCTGGGCTACGGCGCCGAGCAGATCGCGGCGCTGCGCAGCCAGTTTGTTGTCTGACCCTTTCCTGAAGGTTGCACCATGGCCCGACTCGTCGCCGCATTCGGCTCGTCCCACAGCATCATGCTGGTCTCGCAGCGCGAAGACTGGCAGCACGGCTTTCGCGTGATCGACACGAAGAACGCCCACTACTTCGACCAGCAGGGCGAAAAGACCGACTACCCAACCCTGCTCGCCCGGGCCCCCGCAGGCTCCGAAGCCATGGTGACGCCCGAGAGGATGGGCCAGCGCTACGACGCCGCCGAGGCCGCGATGGACCAGCTCGGCGAGCGCATCCGCGCGGCGCGGCTGGACGTGCTGCTGATCGTTGGCGACGACCAGACCGAGCTGTTCCGCACCAGCAACAACCCCGCGTTCGCGATCTTCTACGGACCGACCATCCGCAACACCGCGCGCGAGCCCGCCTCGGCGAGCGACAGCTGGGTGAAGTCGGCACGCATGTGGCGCCACGAGCCCGAGACCGACCGTGAGTACCCTGTGAAGAGCGACCTGGCCGAGTGGCTCATCCGCCAGCTGTGCGACCGCGACTTCGACATCACGGCCATGGATGGCCTGGAGCGCGGCCAGTCCGAAGGCCATGCCTTCCAGTTCATCCACCGCCGCCTGCTCAAGGAACTTGCGCTGCCGGTGATCCCGGTGATCCTCAACACCTTCGACCCGCCGAACCAGCCCACGCCGCGCCGCTGCGTGGCCCTGGGTGCCGCGCTGCGCGAGCTGGTCGCGACCTGGCCTGAAGACCTGCGCGTGGGCGTGATCGCCTCCGGCGGCCTGAGCCATTTCGTGGTGGACGAGGCGCTGGACCAGAAGGTCCTCCAGGCCCTGCGCGAGAAGGACAGCCAGACCCTCGCCGCGCTCGACCCCAAGCTGCTGCAGGCGGGCAGCTCGGAGATCCGCAACTGGCTGGTGGTGGGCGAGATGGCGCGCGAGCTCGACCTCGAATGGGTCGAGTACGTGCCCGGCTACCGAAGCCCTGCGCTCACCGGCACTGGCCTGGCCTTTGCCGCGTGGAAGACGATCACCTGAACCCCCTCTCCTGAAAGCCCTGACATGAGCGACATCTCTCTCCTCGTCCAGCGCCTGCGCCGCCTCGATGCCTGCGCGGTGTCAGATGCGCTGGACAAGCTGCAACTGCCCGGCGTGGTCACCGGCCTGCCTCAGCGCAGCGGCCCCGGCCGCATCGCCGGCCGCGCCGTCACCATGAAGGTGGGCCCGGGCCAGCCACCGCCCGGCCCGCCCAGGCACCTGGGCTGCACCGCCGTCGAGCTCGCGGGTGCGGACGACGTGATCGTGGTCGAACAGCGCTCGGGCCTGGAAGCCGGTTGCTGGGGCGGCCTGCTCACGCTGGGCGCGAAAGTGCGCGGCGTGGCCGGCGTGATCGCCGACGGCCCGCTGCGCGACGTGGACGAGGCCATGGCCTACGGCTTTCCGGTGTTCAGCCGCAGCCTGACCTCGCGCACCGCGCGTGGCCGGGTGGTGGAGCTGGGCGTGCAGGTGCCAGTGACCATCGGTGCGGCCGCTGGCGGCGAAGTCGGTGTGCAGCCGGGCGACTACGTGCTGGCCGACCGCAGTGCCACGATCTTTATCGCTGCGGCTGACATCGAGCGCGTGCTGGAGACCGCCGAGGCCATCGTCGCCAAGGAAGCCGCCATGGCCAAAGCCATCCTCTCGGGCACCCCCATCGGACAGGTGATGGGCGGCCAATACGAACACATGCTGGAGAACTGAACCATGACCACTGCCCCACCCGACCTCCCTATCGATGCCAACGTCGCGCGCGCCGCGCGCCTCGACACCCCCACCCTGTCCGACGCGCTGGACAAGCTGGGCATCCTGGGCCAGTGCCACAAGATCAAGCCGCGCGACGCGGGCTTTCGCATGGCCGGGCGCGCCTGGACCCTCAAGTACGGCCCCGCCGCCTCCCCCTGCGGCACGGTGGGCGACTACATCGACGACGTGGCCCCCGGCAGCGTGGTCGTGCTGGACAACAACGGCTGCGACAACGCCACCGTCTGGGGCGACATCCTGACCGAAATCGCGCACCGGCGCGGCATCGCCGGCACCGTCATCAATGGCATCAACCGCGACACCCACCTCTGCCTGTCGCTGGGCTACCCGGTGTTCTCGATCGACCACTGGATGCGCACCGGCAAGGACCGCGTGCAGGTCGAAGCCACCGGCGTGCCGGTGAACGTCGGCGGCGCACGCGTCGCGCCGGGCGACATCCTCAAGGGCGACACCGACGGCGTCGTCGTGATTCCCAAGGAGCACGAGGACCGCGTGCTGGAGATCGCCGAAGCCATCGAGGCGGCCGAGAACCGCATCCGCGAAACCGTGCGCGCCGGCGTGCGCCTGGACGAGGCGCGCCGGCAGTTCAAGTACCACCAACTCCAGACCCGCGAGGCCACATGAAGCGACACGACGCCGCCCTGACCACCCGCCTGGACATCCCGCGCCTGAGCCCCACCCTGGTGGCCGCCGCGGCAAAGCTGCCCACCGCCACGCTGCACGAAGCGGCGAAGAAGATCGGCGCCCTGCCCTCGGCCATCCGGCCAGTGGCACCGGGCTTTCGTTGCGCCGGTTCGGCGCTCACCGTGCATTCCCCCGGCGGCGACAACCTCTGGCTGCACCGCGCGCTCGAGGTGGCGCAGGCCGGCGACGTGATGGTGGTGTTCGCCAACGGCGCCCACGAGCACGGCTACTGGGGCGAGATCATGACCACCATGGCCAAGGTCAAGGGACTGGCCGGCCTGGTGATCGACGGCTGCGTGCGCGATGGCGTGCTGCTGGGCGAGATCGGCTTCCCGGTGTTCGCGCGCGGCCTGTGCATCCAGGGCACGGGCAAGGACTTCGGCGCCATCGGCTGGATCAACCACCCGGTTCTGATGGGTCAGGTGGTGGTGCAGGCAGGCGACCTGATCGTGGGCGATGCAGACGGCGTGGTGGCGATTCCGCACGCGCGCGCGGCCGAGGCGGTCGCTGCGGGCGAGCGGCGCGAAGCCGACGAGGCCGCCATCCTGCGCCGGCTCGAAGCGGGCGAAAGCACGATGGCCGTCTATGGCTGGCACTGAGATGAACGCCCCCTCGGCGCCCCGGCTGTCGGTGGACGGCTGCGTGGCCACGGTCACGCTGAACCGGCCCGCGCACCGCAACCGGCTGGAGGCCGGCGACCTGAACACCTTGCTGGACCAGTTCGAGCGGGTCAATGCCGACCCCGCCATCCGCGTGCTTGTGCTCACGGCGCTCACCGAAGGCCAGGGCCGGCCGGTGTTCTGCGCCGGCTACCATATCGGCAGCTTCGACGATCAGGACAGCGATCCCCGGCTGTTCGAGCGCGTGGCCAACGCGCTGGCGGCGCTGCGCCCGGTCACCGTGTGCGCGCTCAACGGCAGCGTTTACGGTGGCGCCACCGACCTGATGCTGGCCTGCGACCTGGTCATTGGCCTGACCGGCATCGAGTTCCGCATGCCTGCGACCGCGCTCGGCCTGCACTACTACCCGGCCGGCCTGCAACGCTACGTGGCGCGGCTGGGCCTCTCGGGCGCCAAGCGCGCCTTTCTCTCGGCGCGCCCGTTCACGGCCGAGATGCTGTGGCAAGCCGGCTGCCTGGAGGCACTGGTCGCACCCGAAGACTTCGATGCCACGGTGAACCAACTGGTGAAGGAGCTCGTGGCGCTGGCGCCGCTGGCGGTACAGGCGACCAAACAGTCGCTCAACGAGATCGCCGCCGGCGTGACCGACCTCGCGGCCATGCGCGCACGAGAAGCGCTGACATCGGCCAGCGCAGACTTCGCCGAAGGGCGCCAAGCGTTTCAGGAGAAACGCTTGCCGCGATTCTCGGGACGGTAGGCAGCGTCGGCGAAAGAGGTGAGCGATTCGAAACCTCATCCGATCGCTCTCTCGCAAGGCCTGTTCTCTTCACAACGCCGCTTGCGAGCGCTTTTTCAGCGGCTCAAGAACGCTTTCCAGGCTGCCTCAGCCCCATAGACCGGTCCGAGAGGGGGCGGTACCCCAAAGAAAAACGGGCTAGCCCTTTTGGAGCTAACCCGTTGTTCTCATTACGAATAATGGTGCGGCTGGCAGGAATTGAACCCACGACCCCTTGGTTCGTAGCTACCAGATCATCTTTAAGTTGTTGATTTATATAGGCTCTGTGACCGCTCAGTGTACCAAAACTACCCTGTTTAGACGTGTATTTCAGAGCCCAGTCCCGCAAAAGTCCCGCAGAGAAATTGCGTGCGAAGATACATCGACCAATTTCTGCGAACGGGGCGCAGACGTTTTCTGTAGCGTGAGCAGTCGCCCGGTGAGTGTTGTGAAGCGACAAAAATGCGCCCGCTCCTTCTGAGCTGTCGGGGAGATAGGTGTCGATAACTATATCTTATCGGCACTAATTTATATCAGAGAGCAGGGCGATGCCAACGAAAAGTACGAGAGTCTCCCGGGGCGTCCAAGTCGATGACGTTTGGGCCGCGGCCGACGGCGTGCTTGCCCAACGCAAGCGGCCCACGATCGAGCGCGTGCGCACGCACCTCGGTCGCGGATCCGCGCCGGCGCCGCCACCTTGAAGACTTCACCATTCACGTGCCGCAAGGTCGGTCAGAGCCCCTTTCTGCGCGAGTTGATCATTCCCTTTGGACGATCTGGATACGTCGTGTTGAGTTCCACTGATCTCTGCCGCTCTACGGGGGTCAGTTTTCAACGGAAGCCAACAGGCGGGCTCTACAACTGCAGTGCAAACGTCCTTCGTGCCACTTCAAGTTCTGGCATCAACTTGTTCACGACATCGTCGCGTGACATGCGCGAAGTGGCCACGGAAAGACTCATAGCCCCCAGCAACTCACCCTTTCCATTGCGCACCGGCACGGCAATGGAACGCAAGCCAATTTCCAGCTCTTCGTCACTCATCGAATAACCGCACTCGCGCGCAGCCTGCACCTCCTTCATCAGTGCCGCCACGTCAGTCTTTGTTTTCGGCGTAATCGCCTGGCGACTCATTCGCTGAAGGCGGAATTCAACCTCCTCGTCTGACATACCCGCGAGAAGCACTCGCCCGGTTGCAGAACAATAGGCGGGCAATCGCGCGCCGATACCGAGTCCGAAAGACAAGCTGCGCCGCTGAGTTGAGCGTGCAACGAAAACGACAAACTGCGAGTCCAGCACCGCCAGCGACGCGGACTCGCGCGTGCGCTCACTAGTGATCTCCAGGATGGGCTGCGCCACCTTGGTCAGGGGCGTAGAGTTCACGTAGGCGTGCACCAGCCGCAAGGTGCGCGGCTCGAGAAAAAAATGCCGCCCCGATGCTCGCGCGTAGCCTAGCTTGACGAGGGTAAGCAGGGCGCGGCGAGTCGAGGCCTTGCTGTGGCCTGTGATATCGGCCGCTTCGGTCAGCGTCAGAGGCGAATTGCTGACGCCGAAGGCCTCGATCAGGAGTAGGCCCTTCTCCAGACCCATGACGTATTCCTTGTCAACTGCACGCGCTTCATCGTCCATTTGCGGCCCCACTCGAAGTTGAATAAGTTCGGTATTCGAACATTTTGCCGGATTTTGTTGACCTTCATCAACTCAAAAAATACAGTCGCGGTTCACCAAACGGTCAAAAGTTCGGTATCCGAATTCTTCCAAGGCAAGAACCCCACTGCATCATGAGCGTCACCGCCCCTGCGAATAGCGCACCCCTAACCTTCTGGCCACCTGGGAACCTCACCCGCGTGCCATACCACCTGTACCAGGAACCGGCCGTGCTCGACGCCGAGCAACAGCGCATCTTCGAAGGCGCGACCTGGAACTACCTGTGTCTCGAAGCCGAGTTGCCACAACCCGGCGGCTACCGCACGACGTTCCTCGGCCGCATGCCGGTGGTGGTGGCGCGCGACAGCGACGGCGAGGTGTACGCGTTCGAGAACCGCTGCTCGCACCGCGGCGCACTGATCGTCCTGGACGACGGCGGCACCGCGCGTGACTTCCAGTGCGTGTACCACGCATGGCGTTATGACCGCCAGGGCAACCTCAAGGGCATCGCGTTCCAGAACGGCGTAAACGGAGAAGGCGGCATGGACCCTGCTTTCTGCATGAAGAGTCATGGTCCGCGCAAATTGAGAACGAGTGTGTTTTGTGGCCTGGTATTTGGCAGCCTGAGCGACGACGTGCCCGACCTGGAGGACTACCTCGGCCCGGAAATCGCGCGCGGCATCTCGCGCGTGCTGCACAAGCCGGTGCAGATCCTCGGCCGCTTCAAGCAGACGCTGCCCAACAACTGGAAGCTCTACGTGGAGAACGTGCGCGACACGTACCACGCGAGCCTGCTGCACGTGTTCTTCACCACGTTCCGGCTCAACCGCCTTTCGCAGAAGGGCGGCGTGGTGGTGAGCGAATGTGGCGGCAACCACATCAGCTTCTCCGCCATCGACCCCATCGCCGAAAATAGCGAGGACTACAAGACCGAGGAGCTGCGTTCGGAGAAGGACGACTTCAAGCTCGAGGACGCCACGCTGTTGAAAGGAATAGACGAGTTCGGCGATGGCGTGACGCTGCAGATCCTCTCGGTATTTCCGGGCTTCGTGCTGGCGCAGATACAGAACACCATCGCGGTACGCCAGGTGCTGCCCGAAGGCCTGGAGACCACCGCCCTGAATTGGGTGTACCTCGGCTTCCAGGACGACACACCCGAGCTGCGCACCATGCGTCACAAGCAGTCCAACCTGATCGGGCCGGCCGGCTTCGTATCGATGGAGGACGGCGCTGTGGGCGGCTTTGTGCAACGCGGCATTGCCTCCGCTGGCGCGCAGGAAGCCATCGTCGAGATGGGCGGCGACAGCGTGCGCTCGCAGAGCAGCCGCACCACGGAAGCGTCCGTGCGCGGCTTCTGGAAAGCCTACCGCCTGCACATGGGAGCGGATGCATGAACGCGGTGATCGACACCGCGAGCGCGTTGGCGCTCAACGCGCATTGCGCGCGCTGCATCGACAACGACGAGCTCGAAGCCTGGACGCAGTTCTTCACCGAACACTGCCTCTACCGCGTGACCACCGCCGACAACCATGCGCAAGGCATGGAAGCCAGCCTGATCTACGCCGACTCGCGCGCCATGCTCAACGACCGCGTGCTCTCACTGCGCACCGCCAACGTCTACGAGAAACAACGTTACCGCCACCTGGTGGGCCTGCCCTCCCTGCTGGAGGACACGCCGCGCGGGCGCCGCAGCGAAACCCCGTTTGTGGTGGTGCGCATCATGCGTGGCGGCGAGACCAGCCTCTTCGCCACCGGGCGCTACCTCGACGAGCTGGTGATCGATGGAGGCGATACCCTGCGCCTGGCCAGCCGTGTGGTGGTCTGCGACAGCCACAACATCGACACGCTGCTGGCCATTCCCCTGTGAGCAAGCCGTGAGCACCCCGCACCTCATACGCATCGCCGGGATGGCCACCGCCATCCCCTGCGCCGCTGGTCAGACAGTGCTCGACGCAGTGCGACAGGCCGGCTACGAGATGCCGTTCTCGTGCAACTCGGGCGTGTGCGCGAGCTGCAAGGGCCGCGTCGTCTCGGGCCGGGTGAACCCCGGCGCGGCGGGTGAGCATACGCTCACGGCGGACGAGATCGCGCACGGACAGGTGCTGTTCTGCCAGGCGCGCCCGCTCACCGACATCGAGATCGAACCGCGCCAGATCGAGAAAACCGATCCGAACGCGCGCCGCCAGCTCGCCGCCAGGGTCATGCGCATCGACTTTCTGGCCAGCGACGTGGCGCGCCTCAAGCTGCGTTTTCCGGCGGGCGAGAAGGTGAAGTTCAAGGCCGGCCAGTACCTGCAGGTGCTGCTGCCCGACGGCCAGCGCCGCAGCTTCTCCATGGCCAACCCGCCGCACCAGAACGATGGCGCCGAGCTGCATATCCGCATGCTGGAAGGCGGCGCGTTCTCGCATTGGCTCGCGCACGACCTCAAGGTGGGTGACCACCTCCGGGTCGAACTGCCGCATGGCGACTTTCACCTGCGCGAGGGCAGCACCGCGCCCATCGTGATGCTCGCCAGCGGCACCGGCTTCGCACCCATCAAGTCGATGGTCGAGGACGGCCTGCGCCGGGGCCAGGCACGCGAGATCGCACTCTACTGGGGCGCGCGCACCGAGAAGGACCTGTACCTGCTCGACCTGGCGCGCGGCTGGGGAGAGCAGGCCGGCCTGCGCTTCGTGCCCGTGCTCTCCGAACCCGAGGCCGGCTGGAGCGGTCGCACCGGCTTCGTGCACCAGGCCGTGCTGCAAGACCACGACAGTCTTGCCGGCCACCAGGTCTACGCCTGCGGCGCGCCTGCCATGGTGAGCGCGGCGCGCAGCGATTTCGTCGAAACCCGCGGCCTGCCGCCCGATGCGTTCTTCTGCGACGCGTTCGTGGTGGCCCAGCCCCGCACCTCCGCGCTGACCGACTGAAGCACACCCGAAGAAGAGCCATTCCATGACCCATCCCAACCCCTACGACAACGTTCCCACCAGCGACTTCGACCCGTACGCCACCGAGGTGCTGGCCAACCCCTATCCCCACTACGAGCAGCTGCGCGAACTCGGCCCCTGGGCCTGGCTGGAGCGCTACGGCGTGCTTGCGGTCGCACGCCACGACGAAGTGCAGCGCATCCTGTCTCAGCCCGACATCTTCTGTTCCAGCGCGGGCGTGGGCCTTGCCAACTTCCACACCGAGACGCCCTGGCGCAAGCCCAGCATCATTCTCGAAGCAGACCCGCCCCACCACAGCCGCACCCGCAAGGTGGTGGCGCGCGTGCTCTCGCCCGCATCGATCGGACGCCTGCGCGCCACTTTCGAGGACGTGGCCGCGCGCATGGTCGACGAGCTCGTGGAACGCGGCTCGTTCGACGCCGCCAAAGAACTGTGCGAGGCCTTTCCCATTAAGGCCTTCGGCGACGCGGTGGGCCTGCCCGCCGAGGGGCGCGAGCACCTGCTGCCCTACGGTGACATGGTGTTCAATGGCTTCGGCCCGATCAACGAGCGTTTCCAAGACCGAATGAACAGCTCGGGCGAAGCGGTGAACTGGATCGCCAAGGTCTGCCAGCGCGACGCGCTCACGCCCGACGGCCTGGGCGCCCAGCTGTTCGCCGCCGCCGACGCGGGCGAGATAGGCCACGACGAGGCCGGCATGCTGGTTCGCACCCTGCTCTCCGCCGGGCTGGACACCACCGTGTTCACCCTGTGCAACGCCTTCACCAGCTTCGCGCGCAACCCCGGTCAATGGGCCCTGCTGCGCGACGACCCCTCGCTGGCGCGCCAGGCACTCGAAGAGGTACTGCGCTACGACAGCACCTTCCACTCTTTCTACCGCACCAGCACCCAGGACGTGGAACTCGGCGGCATCACCGTGAAGCAGGGCCAGAAGATCGTGGTGTTCATCGCCTCGGCCAACCGCGACCCGCGCCGCTGGCCCGAAGCCGACCGCTTCGACATCACCCGCCGCGCCACCGGCCACATGGCCTTCGGCACGGGCATTCATGGCTGCGCCGGCCAGATGATGGCGCGCCTCGAAGGCGAGATCGTGCTCACCGCACTGGCCCGCCGCGTGGCCTCGATCCGCCTCGACGGCGAACCGGTCCAGCACTTCAACAACACGGTGCGCGGGCTCAAGAGCATGCCCGTGACGGTCGAGCCGCTGCTGGCCGCCGTGCACTGACATCCCGCCCCATTCGAACTAGAAGAGAGAAACCCACGATGCCCCAGATCGTCTACGTACAACCCGACGGCTCCCGAGAAGCCGTGCCCGCCAGTCCCGGCGCTACCGTCATGATGACCGCTGTCGGCCACGGCATTCCCGGCATCGTCGCCGAGTGCGGCGGCTCCGCCATGTGCGCCACCTGCCACGTGTACGTGGACCCGGCCTCGATCGGCTTCCTGCCGCCCATCAGCGACGTCGAGGACGAAATGCTGGCCAGCGCCGCGGGCGAGCGCCGCGAACACAGCCGGTTGGGCTGCCAGCTCGCGCTGGCGCCCGGCGTGGACCAGCTGATCGTGCACATCCCGGAGCGGCAGGTCTGATGGCCCACGGCACCGTCATCGTCGGCACCGGGCAGGGCGGCTTCCAGCTCGCGGCCTCGCTGCGCGATTCGGGTTATGCCGATCCCATCACCCTGGTCGGCGACGAGCCCGGCCTGCCTTACCAGCGCCCCCCGCTGTCCAAGGCCTTCCTTCAAGGCAAGGTGGACGACACCGGCCTGCTGCTGCGCCCGCCCCCGTTCTACCAGCGCATCGATGCCCGCGTGCTCGGCGGCACGCGCGTGGCGCGCATCGACCGCGCGGCGCGTGGCGTGCACCTCTCCAGCGGCCAGACCCTGCCCTACGACCACCTGGTGCTGGCCACCGGCGCGACCGCGCGCACCCTGTGCGTGCCCGGAGCGGGGTTGTCCGGCGTGCACGTGCTGCGCGGTCTGGAGGACGCGCGGCGCATCCGAGAGCAACTGGCCCGCGCGCGCGCGGTGGCCGTGGTCGGCGCCGGCTTCATTGGCTTGGAACTCGCGGCCGTGGCGCGCGGCCAGGGCCTGCCGATGCACGTGATCGAGGCCACGGCACGGCCCCTGCTGCGCGCCCTCTCCGAGCCCATGGCGCGACACCTGCAAGCCTTCCACGAAGCCCAGGGCACGCAATTCCACCTGAACACGCAGCTCGACGCCATCGAAGGCGAGGACGGCCGCGCCACCGGCCTGCGCCTGCACGGCGGTGGCCGCATCGTCGCCGACCTCATCGTGATCGCGGTAGGCGTCACGCCCAACGACCAGCTGGCGCGCGACGCCGGGCTGGCGGTGGGCAATGGCATCGAGGTCGACGAGCTGCTGCTCACCAGCGACGCCGCCATCTCCGCGCTCGGCGACTGCGCGAACTTTCCGTTCGCGGCCGATGGCGGCTCCCGCGTGCGCATCGAGTCGGTACAGAACGCCGTTGATCAGGCGCGCTGCATCGCCGCGCGCCTGTGCGGTCAACCCCTGCCGTACGCCAAGGTGCCCTGGTTCTGGAGCGAGCAAGGCCCTTGCCGGCTGCAGATGGCCGGCCTGGCCGCGCCGGGCGACCGCAGCGACATCGAGGGCGATCCGGCCAGCGGCCGCTTTTCGGTGCTGCGCTACCGCGGCGATCAACTCAGCGCCGTCGAATCCCTCAACGACCCTGCCGCCCACATGCGCGCGCGCACGGCCCTCGCGCCGGTGCTAGCACCGACCTGAGCTCCCTCAGTCCCATTCGACATCCACACCTTCCCACAGAAAGAGACAACACATGACAGCAGCATCCCGGGTCATCGCGGTCACTGGCGGCGCCAGCGGCATCGGTTTCGCCTTCTCCGAAGCCCTCGCGCGCGCGGGCCACCAGGTCGTCATCGCCGACCTGCGCGGTGCCGTCGAAGCGGCCGAACGCCTCAGTGCCCAGGGCCTGAAGGCCATCGGCACGCAGACCGATGTGGTCAAGCCCGCCGACGTGGCGGGCATGGTCGAACAGGCCGTGAAGGCGTTCGGCCGGCTCGACGTGCTGGTGAACAACGCCGGCCTGTTCACCACGCTCACGCTCAAACCGTTCGACCAGATCAGCGACGCCGAGTGGATGCGGGTGATGGAGGTCAACACCCTGGGGCCTTTCGTGTGCGCCAAAGCGGTCGTGCCCGAAATGCGCAAGAACGGGTTCGGCCGCATCGTGAACATCGCGTCCACCACGCCGATCAAGGGCACGCCCAACATGCTGCACTACGTGGCCAGCAAGGGCGCGGTGATCGCGTTCACGCGCTCGCTAGCCCGCGAACTCGGCAAGGACGACATCACCGTCAACGCCATTGCCCCGGGCTTCACGCTGAGCGACGGTGTGCTCGACAACGACCTGCACAGCAAGATGGGCGACGTGGTGCGCAAGACCAGCCGCTCGCTGCAGCGCGACCAGGTGCCTGAAGACCTGGTGGGCGCCCTGCTCTTCCTAGCCAGCGACGGCGCGGGCTTCATCACCGGCCAGACCATCGCCGTCGACGGTGGCTCGGTATTCATCTGATCGGTTGACTCACCATGACCGACACCGCATACGGCAAGCCTTTCCTCTACATCGATGGCGAATTCATCGAAGGCGGCGACCGCCAACACCAGGACATCATCAACCCCGCCAACGGCGAGGTGATCGGCTCGTTGCCGCACGCGCGCCGCGACGACCTTGACCGCGCACTGAACGCGGCGCAACGCGCCTTCGAGAGCTGGCGCAAGAGTTCGCCGCTCGAGCGCTCGAAGGTGCTGCGCCGCGTGGCCGAGCTCACGCGCGAACGCGCACCGCAGGTCGCCCGCCAGATCACTCTCGACCAGGGCAAGCCGCTGAGCGAGGCGCTGCTGGAGGTGACCACCTGTGCCGAACACGCAGAGTGGCACGCCGAAGAATGCCGCCGCATCTATGGCCGCGTGATCCCCGCACGCCTGCCCCACGTGCGCCAGCTGGTGCTGCGCGAGCCCGTGGGCGTGTGCGTGGCCTTCACGCCCTGGAACTTTCCGTTTAACCAGGCCATCCGCAAGATGGTGGCGGCGATCGGCGCGGGTTGCACGCTTGTGCTGAAGGGGCCAGAGGATTCGCCGGGCGCGGTGATCGCGCTCGCGCGCATGTTCCACGACGCGGGTCTGCCCCCGGGCGTGCTCAACGTGGTGTGGGGTGTGCCGGCCGAGGTGTCGGACCACCTGATCCGCTCGCCGATCTCGCGCAAGGTATCGTTCACCGGCTCGGTGCCGGTGGGCAAGCAGCTGGCGTCGCTCGCCGGCCTGCACATGAAGCGCATCAGCATGGAGCTGGGCGGGCACTCGCCGGTGGTGGTGTTCGACGACGCAGACGTGGACGACGCGGCCCATCTGCTGGCGCGTTTCAAGGCGCGCAACGCGGGGCAGCTGTGCATTGCACCCAGCCGCTTCTTCGTGCAGGAGAAGGTGTACGACCGCTTTCTCGACACCTTCACGAAAGCCTACGGTGGCTTGAAGGTGGGCGACGGCATGGACAAGGACACGCAGATGGGCCCCCTGGCGCACCTGCGCAGGGTCGATGCCATGGAAGGCTTGGTGGCCGATGCGCTGGAGCGTGGCGCGAAGCTGGCCAGCGGCGGCACGCGGCTCGCTGGCCCTGGCTACTTCTACCCGCCCACCATCCTCACCGACATTCCCGACGACGCGCGCCTGATGGTCGAAGAACCCTTCGGTCCGGTCGCGCCGATCACGCGCTTCAAGGACACCGACGAGGTATTGAAGCGCGCCAACGCCCTGCCCTTCGGCCTCACCGGTTTCGTTTTCACCGGCTCCATCAAGACCTCGGAGCGCATGGTCAACGGCCTCGAGGTGGGCATGGTCAACGTGAACCATTTCGGCATCACGCTGGCCGAGACGCCGTTCGGTGGCGTGAAGGACAGCGGCATCGGCAGCGAAGGCGGCAGCGAAACCTTCGACGGCTACCTCGTCACTAAATTCGTTTCGCAGGCAAGCCCTGCTTGATCACCAGTACTACAAGAAGCCAGCACCGCCCAGGGGGCCGGACCCGCCTTTCCCTTCAATCCAGGAGACAACCTCATGATGCAACGCAGAACCCTCATCAAATCGGCGGCGGCAGCCGCTTCCCTTGGAGCCCCCACCCTTGGCGTCTTCGCCCAGCAAGTGGTAACCCTGAAGTTCCATACCTTCATGGCGCCGACCTCGAATGTCTATCTCAATGCACACAAGGCATGGATGTCGAAAGTGGAGAACGACTCGGGCGGACGTATCCGCTTCGAGGGCTTTCCTGCCATGCAGCTGGGGGGCTCACCAAGTCAACTTTTCGACCAGGCACGGGATGGTGTTGTCGATATCGTATGGACTTTGGCTGGACTTACCCCCGGTCGATTCCCTCGGACCGAAGTGTTCGAACTGCCGTTCATGACCATGGACGGCATCGGAGCGTCGCGTGCCGCCTGGGAGTACCTCGAAACCCACGCCAGCGATGAGTTCAAGGACGTCCAACCACTCGCTTTTCATACCCATGGTCCAGGAGTGCTGCACTCGAAAAGCAAGGCCATCAACAGCGCTTCCGACCTGCGCGGCCTGAAGATGCGAGGGCCGACCCGCCAAGCGACTAAGTTGCTCGCAGCAGCAGGAGCATCCGCGGTAGGCATGCCGCTGCCACAGATTCCAGACGCGCTGTCCAAAGGCGTCATTGACGGCGCAGCCTTGCCTTGGGAAGTGATTCCTTCGGTCAAGGTGCATGAGCTTGTTCAGCACCACAGCGAGTTCGCGCCCGGCAAGCCAGCTCTTTACAACACGGCGTTTGTGATGGTGATGAACAAAAGAAAATATACATCGTTGCCTCCGGATATCAAAAAGGTGATCGACGACAACTCGGGCCTGGAAACCTCGGCTTGGTTCGGCAAGGTGCAACAAGATCATGACCCCATCAGTCGCAAGATGGCGACCGATCGAGGCAACAAGGTACACGTGTTCAGCGAATCGGAAACCAGCGAGTTTGTCAAACTGACTGGCACCATCGCCAGCGAATGGGTCCAGGAGATGGACAAGCGCGGGCAGGACGGTGCCAAGCTCTTGGCTGGCGCAAAGGCGCTCATTGCCAAACATAAACCAAAGGCTGCATGAGCGGCCTTGCGCGCCTGGCCATCTCGATCGGCGATCCGAACGGCATCGGACCGGAGATCACGCTAAAGGCACTTGCCACTCTGACAGAGTCTGAGCGCGACCGTATTACGCTGTTCGGCCCGAATTCGGTGCTGCGCCGCTGCGCCGAGCAATTGAACCTTAGCGGGATGCTAGATGGTGTTCGTTGCAACGAGGTAGGCGCCCTCGATCCGGCTGCAGCTGTACCTGGTCGCATCGACGCGGCCGCTGGCGCCTCGTCGGTGGCCAGCGCTACGGCGGCCATTCAGGCTGCGCAGGCTGGCGAGTTCGACGCCGTGATCGCCTGTCCTCACCACGAGACAGCGATCACGCAGGCAGGTATAGCGTTCAGCGGGTACCCCTCTCTTGTGGCGCGTGTGTGCGGCCAATCTGCCGACTCCGTTTTCTTGATGCTGGTGGGGGCGGGCTTACGCATCGTGCACGTCACGCTCCACGAGAGCGTTCAAACAGCACTTGATCGTCTGAGCACCGACCTGATCGTGCGCGCCACTCAGGCAGGCATCGTCGCGTGTCAGCGGCTGGGCGTGGAAACGCCTCGCATCGGCATGTTCGGTATCAATCCACACGCATCCGAAGGTGAGCTTTTCGGACCGGAGGACGCTCGCTTGATGGTGCCTGCGGTGGCGCAGCTGCGCTCAGCAGGCCACCATGTCAGTGGGCCCACAGGTGCAGACACGCTGTTGGCAAACAGGCAGCACGATCTCTATGTGGCCGTCTTCCACGACCAGGGTCACATTCCAATCAAGTTGCTGGCGCCCCACGCCGCAAGTGCCCTCAGCGTGGGAGGCAACGTCGTGCTGTCCAGTGTCGGGCATGGAAGTGCCATGGACATCGCCGGCAAGGGAATTGCCAGTCCCGAGGCCTTGCTTCGCACGATTTACCTGCTGAACTCCACGCTGAGCGAGTGACTTCCTAAATTTGACAGTCTCCTCCTATGGTCAACCCAAACTGCGCTAACAAAGTCGTTCGAATTCCGACTGTTCGGGTGCGATCGCGATTCGTGAGGCGGACTGCTTCAGACGGTAGCTCTTGCCTTCGAACCCCAGCGTCGAGCAGCGGTGTATCAGTCGATCAAGGATGGTGGTGGCCATGGTGACGTCGGCCAGGTACTTGCTCAGGTCCTGCACCAAAAGATTTGAGGTGATGACGATGGCGCGGCGCAGGTTGTAGCGCTGGTGAACGATGGCATAGAGGAGTTCGTCGCTGATGTCGGCGATGCGCCGGGCCAGAGACTGGTCATCTAGCACGAGCAGGTCCGAGGACTCCACACATCCCACGGCCTGCACGCTGGTGCTTGGCTGTGGCGAACATGAGGACTCGGTCCTTGCGGTTCTCGTCGTGATCTTGTGGATTTGGCGATAGCGCCGGATGTTTCGTGCCGACCCAGCCTAACAACATCGAAGGTCATTTAGGTAACCGCTCACGACGCCCCCAGTGTTTACCCTGATTTCGTGGAGTGAACATAACCGTAGAATGAACAACATAATCACCAGACGGACAATCCGGATTGCGAACTGGATCAAGTCTCACTTCCTAGGTACTCACGCCTTCTCCTCAATTCACCAAATGATCAACCGCAGAACCATCGTTCAGTTGGCAGTAGGGATGGCCTTGGGCGCTCCCTCGCTGACAGGCTTTGCTCAGCAGTCGATCACTTTGCGATTTCACACTTTCATGTCTCCCATGTCCAACGTATGGGTCAGCATGAACAAGGTATGGATGGAAAAGGTGCAACGGGAATCAGATGGGCGCATCCGGTTTGAGGCGTACCCCGCGATGCAGCTTGATGGCGCGCCTGTGCAGCCATACGACCAGGCACGGGATGGCGTGGCTGACATCGTTTGGACACTGACCGACTATTCACCTGGAGGCTTTCCTTGCAGCGAGGTGTTTGTCCTGCCGTTCATGACGACCAACGCCGAGGCTACTTCCAAGGCTTTCTGGGAGTTCATCAAGACAAAAGCGTCCAACGAACACAAGGAAGTGCATCCCATTGCAGTGCAGGTTCATAGGCCGGGGATGCTCCACACCCGCGACCGCCTCTTTGAGGCTCCGTACGACTTGCGCGGCCTGAAAATGCGCGGTCCAACCAGACAAACTACGAAGATGCTGGGATACCTCGGCGCCAATGCTGTGGGCATGCCGCTGCCCAAGATTCCCGACGCACTGCAAAAGGGGCCTCTCGACGGTTGCGTGATCCCTTGGGATGTCGTTCCCTCCGTAAAGGTGCACGAATTAACGAAGTTTCACAGTCAGTTCGATCCAGCCAGTGGCGCGCTCTACACCACGACATTCGTGATGGCAACAAACAAACGGAAGTACGAGTCCCTGCCGCCAGATGTCCGGAAGGTGCTGGACCCCAACTCGGGCATAACCGCTTCTGCGTCCTTGGGGCGCGCCCACCAATGTGGCGACGACCCTGCCCGCAAGTTGGTGGAGGCACGCGGCAACGTGACCCATAACTTCGGGCAGGTCGAAGCCCAAGAGTTCAGGCGCGCAGCAAGCCAGGTAGAGGTCGAATGGGTCAAGGACATGGAGAGCCGCGGCTTCGATGGTCGCGATCTTTTGTCAACAGCCCGGGCCTTGATCGAAAAACACACAAAAACTACCAAGACATAAAGACACTCCATGAATCAACTGCCCAAAGAAAACACCCCACGGCTGGCCAACCGGGTTGCGATCGTGACCGGCGCGGCGCAAGGTATCGGAGAGACATACGCTCGTGCATTGGCTCAAGAAGGTGCCTCCGTGGTCTGTGCCGATGTGCTGGACGCCACCGGGGTGGTCAACCAGATCATTGAGAAGGGTGGCCGGGCGGTGTTTGTCCACACAGACGTGACGTCCCGCGAATCGGTGGAGAAGATGGTTGGGTCCGCACTTCAGGCGTTCGGCCGCATTGACGTGCTGGTCAACAACGCCGCAATTTTCGGCAACCTTGCCCTCAAGCCGTTCGAGCAGATCGAGTCGACCGAGTGGGACAAGGTGATGTCCGTCAACGTGCGCGGCTCCTTCGAGTGCGCCAGAGCGGTCAGCCCCGTGATGCGTCAGCAGCGCTACGGCAAGATCATCAACATCGCCTCCGGCACGGTTTTCAAGGGCACGCCGCTCTTCCTGCACTACGTCACCTCCAAGGGCGCCGTGGTGGCGATGGCGCGCTGTCTGGCGCGTGAATTGGGTAACGACAATATCTGCGTCAATACACTGGCGCCGGGCCTGACCCTGAGCGCCAATGTCAGCGCAAATCCCGACTGGCAAGGCTCAATCGCTTCAGGCATCGTTTCGTCCCGCTGCATCAAGCGTGATCAGGTACCCGACGACCTGACCGGCACCTTGATCTACCTCGCCAGCGCCGACAGTGACTTTGTCACCGGTCAGGTGATTGTGGTTGATGGCGGATCGGTCACACATTGAGCACTCCTATGCACGCCACAGCAGAACTCTTGATCGATGGCCGGTGGATGCCCGCCAGCCAGGGCCTCGAAGTGCCCAGCCTGGACCCGGCCAACGGCAGCCAGATCGGTTGCTTCAGCGCTGCCACCCGGGCAGACGCAGAGGCGGCCATTTCGGCTGCACGCAGAGCCTTTGAAAAGCCCACGTGGGCCCAGTCGCCGCGGCTGCGGCAGAACGTGATGAACGAATGGGCAAGCCGGCTAGAGCACAAGGCTGAAGCACTGGCCCAACTGCTAACGCAAGAGAATGGCAAGGTGATCGCGCAATCGCGGGGTGAGCTGATGGGAGCCATCTCGGAGATCCGTTACTACGCGGGTCTGGCCCGGCACATACCAGGCCACGTGCTCGAGGTGGAACCCGGCGTATTTTCCACGATGCTGAAAGAGCCGGCCGGCGTCGCCGGCATCATCGTCCCTTGGAACGCTCCCGTGATCCTGCTTATCCGGTCGATCACCCCCGCGTTGGCCGCTGGCTGTACTTGCGTGGTCAAGCCTGCACCGCAGTCCGCACTCATCACCGCTGCGGTGATCAGGGAACTGGCCGACGTGACTGGACTGCCGCCCGGTGTGGTGAACCTGGTGAGTGAGCAAGGCCACGACGTGGCGCAGTTGCTCACCTCCTCGCCAGAGGTGGATGTGGTCAGCTTCACGGGCTCCAACCTGACGGGGCAGCGCATCATGGCCGCCGCTGCTCCCACTATGAAGAAACTGTCGCTCGAACTGGGTGGCAAGTCATGCTGCCTGGTTTTTGAAGATGCCGATATCGACCACATCGCGCCTCAACTGGCTGCCGCTGCGACGGTCATCTCTGGTCAGCAATGCACGGCGGCGCGCCGGGTGTTGGTTCACGCGTCACGCTATGAGGCGATGAAAAAAGCGCTGGCCAATGCACTGGCGGCAATCAAAGTGGCGCCCGGAAATACCCCGGGCGCCCAGATGGGTCCCTTGATCGATCTCTCTACCACTGAGTTGGTGCAACGTCGCATCGAGCAGGCGATGGACGACGCAGACGAAGTGATCCTGCGCGGTCAGCGTATCGGCGGAAACCTGCGGCTTGGCGGGTTTGTCTCGCCCACCTTGGTCGCGCACCGGGATGCCAGTGCATCTTTTGTCCAAGAGGAGATTTTCGGCCCCTTGGTCGTGCTGGAAAAGTTTGAAACCGAAACCGAAGCGGTGGCGCGGGCCAATCACACCGAGTTCGGGTTGTCCGCGAGTGTCTGGACCGAGCAGGGCGCGCGCGCCTGGCGTATCGCTCGAGCGCTGCGCAACGGCACCGTTTGGATCAACGACCACAACAAGCTGTGCGCTGAAGCGGAGACCGGCGGCTATCGCCGCAGTGGCTTGGGCCGTCTCCACGGCTTTGACGCGTTGATCGATTTCACCGAGATCAAACACATCTATCAGAACGTAGGTGTGCTTGATCCACCCAAGGGCTGACTCCACAAGCCTGCCCGAATCCTTAGTACTTATAGGAGAGAACGAATCATGTTTCCCAAAAACACGTGGTATGTAGGCGCTACGCCCAGCGAACTCGATGGAAAGCCCCTTGGCCGCAAGATTTGCGGCGAGTCCATCGTGTTTTTCCGTGGCCCCGACAACAAGGTGGCCGCTGTCGAAGACTTTTGCCCCCACCGCGGTGCTCCGTTGTCGCTGGGCAAGGTTGAAAACGGCAAACTGGTTTGTGGCTACCACGGTCTGGAAATGGGTTGCGATGGCAAGACGGTTGCCATGCCATGCCAACGCGTGGGCGGCTTCCCCGCCGTGCGGACGTATCCCGTAGTGGAGCGCTACGGGTTCATCTGGGTCTGGCCTGGCGATGCGCAAGAGGCCGACCCCTCCAAGATCCACCATCTGGCCTGGGCCGATGACCCCGAGTGGGCCTACAGCGGTGGGCTGTACCACGTCAAATGCGATTACCGGCTCATGATCGACAACCTCATGGACCTGACTCACGAGACTTACTTGCACCCGAACTCAATTGGTCAAAAGGAAATCGATGAGTCGCCGCCCAAGACGCGGATGGATGGAGACTGCGCCATCACCGAGCGTTACATGGAGGGCATCATGGCGCCGCCATTCTGGCGTGCGGGCTTGCGCGGAAACAACCTGGCCGACGATGTTCCAGTGGACCGGTGGCAAATCTGCCGCTTCTATCCGCCAAGCCATGTGCTGATCGATGTGGGTGTGGCGCACGCGGGCAAGGGCGGCTTCAATGCAGACCCCAAGGTCAAAGCCTCCAGCACAGTCATCGACTTCATCACACCTGAAACCGAGTCCTCGACCTGGTACTTTTGGGGCATGGCCAGGAACTTCAATGCGCAGGACCAGGCGTTGAGCGAGCAGATCCGCACCAGCCTGAGCAAAGTTTTCTCCGAGGACCTCCAGATGCTGGAGATGCAGCAGCAGAACCTGGAGCGCAACGCCGGGCGCAAGCTACTGAGCCTGAACATCGATGGCGGTGGCGTGCAAGCCCGCCGCATCATCGATCGGTTGCTGGTTGCGGAAAAATCCGCTGCCTGATGTTTTCCCGATCCCACCACAACAGGAGACACAGATGAACTCACGGCGCTTTGTTTTGACACGAGGAGCCGCGCTGATCGGCGCGGCCTCCAGCGGAATTTTGTTGCCCCGGTGGGCGCAGGCGCAAACCAGCAATCTGCGGGTTGGCCTGATGCTGCCGTTCACAGGTACCTTTGCCCAGCCCGGTATCGCCGTCGAAAACGGCTTCCGGCTGGCGCTGGCGCAAAACGGCGGCAAGCTCGGTGGCCGCGAGGTGGAGTTCTTCAAGGTCGATGACGAATCCAATCCGGCCAAGGGCATCGAGAACGCGACCCGCCTGGTAATGCGTGACAAGGTCGACGTGCTGGTGGGTTCGGTGCACTCGGGCGTGCAGATGGGCATTCACAAGGTCGCACGCGATACAGGAGTTCTCAACATCATTCCCAATGCCGGCGTGCACGTGGCCACCCGGGCCCAGTGTGCGCCCAATGTGTTTCGAACCAGCTTCACCAACGCCCAGCCTACCCTGGCTTTGGGCAAGGCCATGGTCGACCGAGGCCACAAGAAGGCGGTGTGGATCACCTGGAACTACGCCGCAGGCGACGAGGCCTTTGAGGGTTTCGAAAAGAGCTACACCGAAGCCGGTGGCACCATCATCAAGAAGCTCGGCCTGCCCTTTCCCAACGTGGAGTTTCAGTCGCTGTTGACCGAGATTGCGTCTTACAAGCCCGACGCCGTGGCTTGCTTCTTCGCCGGTGGCGGTGCAGCCAAGTTCCTGCGCGACTACGCTGCGGCCGGCCTGAACAAGACGATCCCACTGTACGGCTCGGGCTTCCTGACCGAGGGCGTGCTCGATGCAGCAGGCGAAGCTGCCGAGGGCGTTCTCACCACGCTGCACTACAGCGACTCGCTGGATATCCCGCGCAACAAGCAGTTCCGCCTCGACTATGTAAAGGCGTTCAAGGCGCAGCCCGATGTGTATGCCGTTCAGGGATACGACGCGGGCTTGCTGCTCGTCAAGGGTGCCAACGCAGTCAAAGGCGACTTGTCGAACAAACCGGCACTGTACGCAGCGCTGGAAGGCGCCACCATCGACAGTCCGCGCGGGAAATGGACCATGAGCAAGGCCCACAACCCGATCCAGGACATCTACCTGCGCCAGGTGGTCAACAAGGACAACAAGGTGATCGGCATTGCTCAGAAGGCTGTGGCCGATCCCGCCACGGGTTGCCGCATGGGTTGAGTCTTTCGCGCCCCGGTTGTCCTCCAGCGGCGGAGTTCGTCCAAAAGATGTTCCGCCGCTTTTCTTCGTCCTTTTGTTCCTTAACTCATGGATTTCGCCAACTTCCTCATCCAGTTGCTCAACAGCCTGCAGTACGGCCTGTTGCTGTTCATGCTGGCCGCGGGCCTCACGCTGATCTTCGGGATCATGGGTGTGGTCAACCTGGCGCACGGCAGCTTCTACATGCTGGGCGCTTACCTGGCCTGGTTTCTGGTGGGCCAGTTCGACAGTCTGGTGCTCGCCATCGTGGTGGGCACGGTGATCGCCGTGGCGCTGGGCTGGGTGCTGGAGTGGACCCTGTTCCGGCACTTCTACCACCGCGACCACCTCGACCAGGTGCTGCTGACCTTCGGTCTGATCTACATCTTTGAAGAGGTGCGCTCCATCCTCTGGGGCGACGACGTGCACGCGGTGCAGGTGCCCGAGGTGCTGAACTGGTCGATCCCGCTGACCGAGAACCTCTCCTACCCGGTCTACCGGCTGGTAATGTCGGGCGTGTGCATCGCGCTGGCGCTCGGTCTGTACCTGCTCATTTCCAAGACCCGCCTGGGCATGAAGATCCGCGCCGGTGCGTTCAACCGCGAGATGACCGAATCGCTGGGCATCAACATCCGCCTGATCCACGGCGTGGTGTTCGCGCTGGGCGTGGCGCTGGCCGCCATCGCCGGCATGATCGCCTCGCCCATCGCGAGCGTTTACCCCGGCATGGGCAGTTCGGTGCTGATCATGTGTTTTGTGGTGGTGGTCATCGGTGGCATCGGCTCAGTGCGTGGCGCGCTCGTGGCCGCCCTGCTCGTGGGCCTGGTCGATACCTTCGGCAAGGTGCTGGTGCCGCAGATTGCCGGCATGGCCGTCTACATGCTCATGGCCGCCGTGCTGCTCTACAAGCCCGAAGGGCTCTTCAAACAATGAGCTCCCCCAAAGCCCAACTCGAAAAGCTGCCGCGCAGCATCCAGGCCATCCTGGTGCTGGGAGCCATCGCGCTCGCCGCGTTTCCACTCATCCCCGTCACCGGTAGCGACTTCTACCTGCAGATGCTCTCGCAGATGATGATCCTGGCGATCTTCGCCATGAGCCTGGATCTGCTGCAGGGCGTTACCGGTCTTGTGTCGCTCGGACACGCGGCTTACTTTGGTCTTGCCGGCTACGCGCTGGCTTTCCTCACCCCGGCGGACACTCCCATCAGCCTGTGGTGGTCCCTGCCCGCCTCGGCGCTGGGCGCGGGACTGGCCGCGCTCGTCATCGGCTTCTTCTTGGTTCGCACCCACGGTATTTACTTCATCATGGTCACCATGGCGTTCGCCCAAATGGTGTTCTTCCTGTTCTTCGACAACAAGGCGCTCGGGGGGTCGGACGGCGTGTACGTGAACTTCCGCCCCACCGCCTCGGTGTTCGGCTGGAGCGGCATCGACCTCGAGAACAAGACAACCTTCTTCTACTTCACGCTCCTGCTGCTCGTGCTGGTCTATGCCTTCCTGCGCCGCCTGTTGTTCTCTCCTTTTGGCCGGGTGCTCGCGGGCATTCGCGTGAACGAGCACCGCATGCGCGCGGTGGGCTTTGGGACCTTCGGCTACAAACTCACGGCCTTCACGCTAGCAGGGGCGCTGGCCGGCGTGGCGGGCTTCCTGTGGGCCGCGCAGACCGGGTATGTGAACCCCGAGTTGATGGGTTTCCACATGAGTGCACACGCCATCATGATGGTCATCCTCGGGGGCATGGGCAATTTCGCTGGCGCCATCGTGGGGGCCTTCGCGTTCGAGTACGTGATGCACTTCTTCAAGGACCTCACCAAACACTGGCAGCTGCTCATGGGCACGTTCATCGTGCTGGTGGTGGTGCTGGCGCCGCGCGGCTTGCTGGGTCTGGTGCAGCGCTTCGCCAGCCCGAAGGAGCGCCCATGAACGAACTGCTGCTCTCCGCCCGCAACCTGACCAAGCGCTTCGGGGGTCTGGCCGCCGTCAATGATGTGTCGGTGGACCTGCACCGTGAACGCATCCACGCGGTGATCGGCCCCAACGGCGCGGGCAAGTCCACCCTGACCAACCTGCTCTCGGGCGACCTGCCGCCCACCTCGGGCCGCATCACGCTCAACGGCGTCGAGACCGCCGGCAAGACCCCCGAGAAAATCTCTCGCCTGGGACTGGGCCGCAGCTACCAGAAGACCAACATCTTCCTGCCCTTCACCGTGTGGGACAACGTGCGACTGGCGGCCCAATCGCGCGAACGGCATGTGCCGTGGAACCCGCTGCGCTGGGTGTCCTCGGCCAGCGCCATGGGTGCCGTGAACCAGCGCTGCGAACGTGCGCTGGAACTCGCCGGCCTCACAGAGCGCGCCGACGTGGTGGCCGGCACCACCAGCCACGGCGAACAGCGCCAACTGGAGATCGCCATGACCCTGGCCACCGAACCCACCGTGCTGTTGCTCGACGAACCGCTGGCCGGCATGGGCCAAGCCGAGGCCGAGAGCATGGTGGCGCTGCTGCTGCGGTTGAAAAAGGACCACGCCATCATGCTGGTGGAGCACGACATGGACGCCGTGTTCACCCTGGCCGACCAGCTCACCGTGATGGTGAACGGCCAGGTGATCGCCAGCGGCACGCCGGCTCAGGTGCGCGGTGATGCGTCGGTGCAAGCGGCTTACCTGGGTGAGGAACACTGATGAGCGCTTTGACGAACGCATTGGTTGAGGCCACCGGCCTGCACACCCACTACGGCGCCAGCCACATCCTGCGCGGCATTCACTTCACCGTGGGCCAGGGCCAGACGATCGGCCTCATGGGGCGCAACGGCATGGGCAAGTCCACGCTGCTCAAATCCATCATGGGCATCGTCAAGCCCAGTGGCGGCCAGGTGCATGTGAAAGGCCGCGACATGACCGGCGCACCCACGTTCGAGATCGCCCGCATGGGCCTGGCCTACGTGCCCGAGGGCCGTGGCATCTTCGGCAACCTGAGCGTGAGGGAAAACCTGGTGATGTCGGCGCGTGCCGGCACCAAGGGTCAACGCGACTGGACCTATGACAGGGTGCTCGAAACCTTTCCGCGCCTGGCCGAACGCCTCAACCACGGCGGGCAACAACTCAGCGGCGGCGAGCAGCAGATGCTCACCATCGGCCGTGCGCTCATGACCAACCCCGACCTGCTGATCCTCGACGAAGCCACCGAAGGCCTTGCGCCGCTGATCGCGCGCGAGATCTGGCGCATTTGCGGCCTGATCCGCGAGAGCGGCATCAGCAGCATCATCGTGGACAAGAACTGGAAACACGTCACCCAGATCACCGACCGCAACGTGATCCTGGTCAAGGGCGAGGTGGTTTTTGAAGGCAGTTCCGAAGAGCTCCTGTCGAAGCCCGAACTGCTGGAGCAGCACTTGGGTGTATGAGAATCAGTGTCGCCCCGGCCGGCCCCTTGAAGCTAGCTAGCGCTGCCCAAGTGCTTGCGAGAGTTTCCGTGCTTCTTCCTTGAGGAGCGTAACAAATACGCTGACACGCGCTTGGTCCACGCGCACACCAGGACCGAAAACGGCCAAAGATCCCATGACTTTGTCGTTCCCCAGAAAAAACGGCACAGCAACCGCCACCGCGCCCTGGATCAATTCGTCCCGGCTTATCGCATACCCCTGTTCCCGGATCTGCTGCAGCCTGTCGAGATAGGCCGATACATTGACGGCTTCTCCGCTCTTGTTCAGATAGCTTTCGGGTGTGGGAACATGGGCAAGGATGGCACGCCCGCTAGCGCCCAACGTCACGTCTTCCCGATAGCCCAAGCCGCGTTTGAAACTGAGCGGCTGTGCGCTGGGCAATTCGGCCACACAGATTCGACTGTTGCCCTGGTGAACAAGCAAGGCAACAGTCTCGCCCGTCTGGTCCCACAAGCGGCGCAGCATCGGTTGCGCCAGGGTCGCTATGTCAAGACTGGAGCTCCACACGTGTGCAAGGTGCGCCACCGAGGGACCTAATTCGAAGCGCTGAGGATCACCGGACGACACGATGAACCCGCTGTGTTCCAGCGTGCGCAACAGCCTGTACAGGGTTGGACGGCTCAGGTCCACCCGCTTGAGCAGCTCACCCGCTGTCAGTTGGTGGTCGGTTGCCGTGAACGCCATGAGGATTTCCAGCGCTCTGTCCACGGCCCGGACACTCTCGCCCGGTTTTTCAGTTGGTCCCATAACTCCACCCAAGGTTGCACTTCTATCATGGTACCCGCCAACCAGTCCACTTGATGGACTGACTATTCAAAACTTGACAGAGCTCAATCGGTCCGTAAAATGGACTGTAATGTCATGCAGTGGACATGCCGATCAATTTTGGAGACCTGTCTATGAACAAGGAAATGTCTGAAGCGCTCACCCGCGTCGGTCCCGGCACGCGCATGGGCAACCTGATGCGCCGCTACTGGGTGCCGGCACTGGCATCGAGCGAAATCCCCGAAGCCGACGGGCCGCAGGTGCGCGTGCAACTGCTGGGCGAGAAGCTGCTCGCCTTTCGCAATAGCGATGGCAAGGCTTGCCTGATCGGCGAATTCTGCTCGCACCGAGGCGTGTCGCTGTACTTCGGCCGCAACGAGCACAACGGCATCCGCTGCGCCTACCACGGCGTGAAGTTCGACGGCATGGGGCAATGTGTGGACGTGCCGTCCGCGCCTCAGGCTTGCGCGCGCATGCACATAAAGGGCTACCCTTGCGTGGAGCGCGGTGGCATCGTGTGGACCTATATGGGCCCGGCCGATCAGCAGCCCGCACCGCCCGAGCTGGAGTGGTGCACGCTGCCGCCCGAACATGTGTATGTCTCCAAGCGCCTGCAGTACAGCAACTGGCTGCAGGCCATGGAAGGCGGCATCGACACCGCACACGTCTCTTACGTGCACCGCTACGAGGTGGATACCGACCCGATGCACCAGGGAGTGAAGGCGCTGGACTACATCAAGGCCGACGGCAACGTGAAGTTCGAGATCGAGCAGACGCCCTTCGGCCTGAGTCTGTTCGGCCGCCGCAACGGCGAACCCGATTCGTATTACTGGCGCATCACGCAGTGGCTGTTCCCCTGGTTCACGCTGATCGCGCCGTTTGGCGAGCATGCGCTGGGCGGGCATGTGTGGGTGCCGATCGACGACCATAGCTGCTGGGCTTGGAGCATCAACTGGCAGCCTGCCCATCCCCTCACCGACGAAGAACGCACCGCGATGGAAGAAGGTAAGGGCATTCATGTCGAATACGAAGCGCCCGGCAGCTTCATCCCCAAGCAAAACCGCGACAACGACTACTGCATGGACCGCGTGGCGCAACGCGAAGACCGCTCTTACAGCGGCGTGTTCGGCTTCTCCGCGCAGGACTATTCGCTGCAGGAAAGCATGGGCACGATCCAGAATCACGAGGCCGAAAAGCTACTGCCCACTGACAAGGCTATCGTGATGGCGCGCCGCATGTTGCATGAGGCCGCGCTCGGCTTGGCAGATGGCCAGACCCCGCCCGCGCTGGACCCAAGCGCACAGCACGTGCGCCCCGCCGGAGTGCTGCTGCCCAAGGAACAGGACCCCGTTGCGTGGGCACGCGAGCAGCTCGCCGACGCGACGAAAAAACCGGTCTTCAGCCTTTGAGCGACTTCACTTTTCCACCCCACGACAGACAGCACCGGAGACACCTATGAAAACCCACCTGAAACTCGCGGCGGCTGTCGCGCTCGGGGCCTGCGCGGCCACTGCCGCCTGGGCGCAAGGCGCGTCCGACTGGAAGCCCAGCAAGCCGGTGCGCATCATCGTGCCCATCGTCGGCAGCACCAACGACGTGCTCGCTCGCCTGATCGGGCCGAAGCTGCAGGAGGCGCTCGGCCAGCCATTTGTGGTCGAGAACAAACCTGGTGCGGGGGGCAACATCGGTGCATACGAGGTGAGCCGCGCCGCGCCGGACGGCCACACCCTGCTGATCGGCTACAACGGGCCGCTGGCGATCAACGTCACCCTGTTCGACAAGATGCCGTACGACCCCATCAAGGACCTGGCACCCATCACGCTGGCGGTGAAGTCGCCGCAATACCTGGTGGTGAACCCGGCCACCGGCATCACCGATGTGAAGGACTTCATCGCCAAGGCCAGGGCCAACCCGACCAAGTATGCCTACGGCTCGGTGGCCATGGGCAGCGCCTCGCACCTCACCATGGAAATGATGAAGTCGGGGGCGAACTTCCGCATGACGCACATTCCCTACCGCGGCGCCGGGCCAGCCGTGGCCGATCTGATCGCGGGCAACATCCAGGCCGGCTTCTTCGTGCCCGGCAACGTGCAGGGCTTCGTGAAGGAGGGGCGTCTCAAGCTGCTGGCCTCCACCGGCCCGAAACGTTTTCCGAGTACACCGGACATCCCGACTCTCAGCGAGTCGGGGCTGAAGGACTTCGAGGCCACCTCGTGGATCGGTCTGCTCGCGCCGGCCGGCACGCCGCCGGCCATCATCAACCGCTACCACGAGGAGATGGTGCGCATTCTCAACTCGCCCGACATCCAGAAGCGCCTGCACGAGATGGAGTTCGAAATCGTCGCGAGCTCGCCCAAGCAGTTCAGCGACTGGATCGGCACCGAGATCGTGCGCTGGGGCAAGGTCATCAAGGACACCGGCGCCAAGGCGGAGTGAGCCGACATGAGCGCACCCCGACTCGCTGAGAAGACCGCGCTGATCACGGGCGGCGGTGCCGGCATTGGCGCCGCGGCGGCCACGCTGTTCTGTCGCGAAGGCGCGGCCGTGCTGCTGGTGGATGCCGACGCCCAGGCGCTGGAGCGCACCCGCCAAGCCATCGTGCAGGCCCTGCCCGGCGCGCGCGTGCTGTGCGTGGCGGCCAACGTGGCCGACGAGGTCGCCGCGCGCGCCGCCGTGCAGCAATGCAACGCGCAGCTCGGTGGCCTGGACATCCTGGTAAACAACGCCGCCATGCGCAACTACTCGGCCGCCGCCGACGCCACGCCCGCCGAGTGGCAGGCCATGGTGGGCGTGAACCTGGTGGGCATGTCCAACTACTGCGCCGCGGCCTTGCCGGCGCTGCGGCAATCGGGCGCGGGCAGCATCGTCAACGTCTCGTCGTGTTACGCGGTCACCGGCCGCAAGGGCATGGCGCTGTACGACGCGACCAAGGCCGCGCAACTGGCCTACACGCGCAGCCTCGCGTTCGAGGAGTCGTCGCACGGCGTGCGCGCCAACGCGGTGTGCCCCGGTTCCACGCTGACGGATTTTCACGTCGGCCGCGCGCAGGGCTCGGGCAAGAGCGTCGAGCAGCTCAGGACCGAGCGCAAGGATACTTCGCTGATCGGGCGCTGGGCCTCGCCGGAAGAGATTGCCTGGCCCATCGTGTGGCTAGCGTCCAGCGAGGCCTCCTTCATCACCGGGACCACGCTGATGGTCGACGGTGGCTTGCACATCATGTAGCTATTGGGGACATGTTCCCCAAGGTTCTTGTCTAGAACTCCGCAATGTCAACATCCAAGCTTTCTGCACTTGTCTACAACATGAGGCTTGAAGCCCCCGGCGTTGTTAGTGTCGAATTTAGGCCAGCCACACCAGACACTGTCTTCCCACCTCATGCCGCTGGCTCACATATCGACCTTCATCTGGGAAACGGCTTGGTTCGCAGCTACTCGCTGATGAACCCGATCACCGATAAGCAACGCTACGTGGTGGGCGTTCTCAAGGATCGTCAGAGCCGTGGGGGGTCGAAGTATGTCCACGAGAAGGTTCGCGTGGGCGATGTTCTGGACATCTCGGTGCCTCGCAACAATTTTCCGCTGGAAGAACGTGCTCAGCACTCCGTGCTGGTTGCAGGTGGCATCGGCATCACACCTATGCTGTGCATGCTCAATCGACTGGCTTCGCTGGGTCGATCTGCCGAGCTGCTCTATTTCGCTCGTTCCCGCCGGGATGCTGCGTTCTTGCAAGTGCTGGAATCGATGGAGTCAGGCCAGCTCAAAGTGCGGTACCACTTCGATGACGAAGTCGGTGCGTCTCCCGACCTGCCAACACTGCTGGCAGCGTATCCGGCCGATACCCATTTCTATGGCTGCGGCCCCGGCCCCATGCTGGACGCGTTCCAGAAGGCTTGCGACGGTCTGGGATACACCCACGTGCATCTGGAACGGTTCGCCGCCGTGGAACCTGTGGGGACGCCGCCCTTCAACGCCAATGGCTGCACCGTAGAACTGCGCCGGAGTCAGAGGATCATTCAAGTGCCGGCTGGTTCGACCATTCTCGACGCCATGATGGATGCGGGCATCATTCCTAGCTACAGCTGCAAGGAGGGTATCTGCGGTGCCTGCGAAACCAAAGTTCTGGCTGGCGAGGTGGATCACCGGGACAGCATCCTGACACAGCAAGAGCGAGCAGCCAACAAGTCGATGATGATCTGTGTGTCGGGTTGTCGTTCCAATTTGTTGGTACTGGATCTCTAAGACCGGTGTTGTTTGGATAGGTTGCGCGCTTGGCCGGTTTGAACACACCGCCGAGCAGGTCACGAAATCGGGTCAACTCCAACTCCAACTCCAACTCCAAGGTGCCAGTTGTAGTGGTGATTCCAATGGTCCGACGCAGCGGTGTGCTCGCTGGAGTTCTGGTAAGCGAAGCCATAGACCCATTCGCTCAGATCCGACTGGATGAAGCGCTCGACCTTGCCGCTGGTTTGGGACCGCCACGAGCTGGTAATCGGTCACAAATACCCAAATCTTGGCAGGCCTGTGCGAAGTCTCTTAAGCGGAAGGCCGCTCCGTTGTCGATGAGCGGGAGCTAGATGCGCACACCCAGACTGGCGTAGTAGGCGTGGGCGTTGCACGAGAACTGCACCGCGTTGAGCGCCTTCTGGTCGGGGTGGATGTCGATGAACGCGATACGGGCAGGGTCATCAATGGTCAAAAAAGCATCTTCCAGCCCGCTTCATCAACGCTATCCTTGCATTTGCCCATCCACGGAATTGGGGCCCAACGCGCTCACCAGTCGAGTCGCGTTTGATGCCGGAAGCCTCATTCTGACACCTCCGCATCGGCGAGGAGTGGAACCGCTGCGCCACCAACCAGCAAGGACGCCAGCGCAACTGCATCAAAGCCGCATTCGCGCAGCACCGATTCGGTGTGCTCCCCCAATCGCGGCGCGGGCGCCAGCTTGCTGACGTCGTAACCCACCCAGCGCGCTGGCGCGCCAAAGGTACGCATCGCTCCTTCGCTCGGGTGCTCGACCTGACGGAAGAAGCCCACCGCCGCCAAGTGTGGGTCATCCAACAGTGATTCGACGGTGTTCAGAGGCACCGCCGGCACGTCGATGTCTTCGAACAGCTCCAACCAGTGCGCGGTGCTTTGCACGCATAGCGTCTGGCCCAGAAAGCCGTACACCTCGTCAATGTGGCGGGTGCGGCTGGCCAAGTCGGCGAAGCGCGGATCGACCCGCAAATCGTCGCGCTCGATGGCATGCAGAAAACGCTGCCAGTGGCCGTCGTTGTATACCAGCGCGCAGATGTAGCCGTCGCTGGTTTCGTATGGCCGGCGCCCGGGCGACAACAGCCGCACGTAGCCAGCGTCACCACTGGGCGGCTCGAAGGTGCGCCCATATAGGTGGTCCGAAAGCACCACGCTGGCCATGGTTTCGAACATCGGCACATCGATGCGGCAGCCGCGTCCGTTGCGCTCGCGCCCGTACAGCGCCATGGCCACGCTGTGCGCTGCATGCAGGCCGACCATGCGGTCGGCAATCGTCAGCGGCACGTAGCGCGGCTCGCTCGCCCCGCTTTGCTGCTGTAAGGCGGCGATGCCGACCGCGCCCTGGATCAGGTCGTCATAGGCCGGGCGGCCGGCGTAGGGACCGTCCTCGCCGTAACCGTACACGCCGCACCAGATGATGCGTGGATTGATCATCGAGATGCTCTCGTAGTCCAGCCCGAGCCGGGCGATGGAGGCCGGGCGGAGGTTGTGCACGAAGACATCGGCGCCTTCGATCAGGCGCCGCATCGCAGCCGCGCCCTCCGGCGATTTGAGGTCAAGCGCCACGCTGCGCTTGTTGCGGTTCAGGTGCAGGAACAGCGGACCCATGCCGGGATGGCGTCCGGGGCCGATCCAGCGTGTCGAGTCGCCCTCAGGGGATTCAATCTTGATCACGTCCGCGCCATGGTCGCCAAAGATCTGGGTGGCGTAGGGCCCCATCAGCACCGCGCTGAGGTCGATCACCCGCACGCCCTCGAGTGGCCCGGCGGGTGCTGCCTGCTTGTGTTGGCTTGTCATCTGTGTCTCCTCTGATTTCTCGATGCCAGGCTGCCTCAGCGCCGAGTGCTGAGGAAAAACCGGATTGACGGCCGTCCATCCTAACGATATTCTGATTACCAAACAAATGTTCCCATATCAGAACACAAGGAGGCTTCGATTCTATGAACATGCCCACGGCCAGCTTGCGCGAATGCACAGGCATCAATACCCGCGCGGAGGCTTCTCCCATGGCCGTGACCCGCGTGCTGCGGCTGCTGCGGATACTGGCCGACCGCCCTGCTGGCTTGGCCCTGACCCCGTTGTGCTTGGCGTTGAATGCACCAAAAACCAGCGTACTCTCGCTGTTGCGCGGCCTCACGGCGCATGGCTACCTGCAGCGCAGCAATGACCTGTATGAACTGGGCCCCGAGGCGTTCTCACTAGGGGCATCTCTGGTGTCGGCCCGCTCGCTCGACGTTGTGGCCCTGCCCTTCCTGCGGGAGGCAGTGGCGCGATCCGGCGAGACCGCCCTGATCGCCAGAATCGACCGCACCGCAGATCGGCTCGTCTACAACCCGATCTTCGAGAGCACCCGGACGATTCGATACGCCGTGCCAGTCGGCACGACACGGCCGCTGTTTGCCTCGTCCGCCGGGCGCGTGCTGCTCGCGTTCCAGGAAGAGGCATGGCGGCGTGACTACCTGCGCCGGGCCGATCTGCGGGCCATGACCGAGCACTCGGTCACCGACCCGGCGCAACTGGCGCGGATCATCGAGGAAGCCCGGGTGAGAGGGGTGGCGGTCACATTCGGAGAAGTGACACCTGACGTTGCCGGCTTTTCGGCCCCGATCTTCGAACCTGACGGGCGCGTGAACGCAGCGCTGATCATCGCCGCGCCGATCGAGCGCGGTCGCGCCGTCGCCGATGCGCTGCAGCACCTGGTGATGGAACTCGCCGCAAGCATCTCGGGGGCACTCGGCTACCGTGCGGGACCGGAATCGCGTGAGGTGGCAACGAATCAAGCCAGACCAATGCCCCAGACCCGCCGCTCGCGGTAACAGGCACAAACTTCAAAAGGAGACACCCCCATGAACAATGAACTGCTTTACGAAGTGAACGACGGCATTGCCGTCATCACCATCAACCGGCCCGAGCGCCGCAATGCGCTGAATCGCGCCGTGCGCGAAGGCTTTTTTGAGGTCTGGCGCCGCTTCGAAGCTGACGGGCAGGCGCAGGTGGCCATCCTCACCGGCGCCGGTGACAATTTCTGCGCCGGCATGGACCTGGTGGAAGCCGCAGACACTCAACTGCGCATCCCGCCAGCGGGCTTCATCGCCGTGCTCGGCGACAACATCGAGGTCACCAAGCCCGTCATCGCTGCCGTGCAGGGCTATGCCTATGCAGGCGGTTGGCTGCTCTCGCAGATGTGCGACCTGTGCGTGGCCGACGAAACCGCCAAATTCGCCATCACGGAGGCCAAGGTCGGGCGCGGCATGCCGTGGGCCTCGCCGGTCATCCACATGCTGCCGCAGCGCATTCTGATGGAAGTCGCGATGACCGGCGACCCGCTGACAGCGCAGCGCGCCTACGAACTCGGCTACATCAACCGCCTGATGCCCAAGGGGCAAGCATTGCAAGGGGCCAAAGAGCTGGCGACCCGGCTCATGGCCAATGCGCCACTGACGGTGCGCGCGGCCAAAGAAATGGTGCGCCTGTCCACCGAGATGGGCCGCACCGCCGCGCTGCGCGCCTCCAACCGAGCGTTTGATGCCGTCTACCTCAGTGAAGATGCCCTGGAAGGCCCGCAATCTTTCCGGGAAAAGCGCAAACCGGTCTGGAAGGGGCACTGAAATGAGCATGACCACAACCAGAAAACCCGCACCGTCGTCCGCTATCCAAATCGCTGACATCACGCGGGAACTGGCCGCGCGCTGCGCTGCCCTGTGCTACACCGATCTCCCGGAGGACGTGCGCCTGCGGGTCCGGCAATGCCTGCTCGACTGGATCGGGGTGACGCTGGCTGGCGCGTGCGAGCCACTGGTTCACATGCTGGCCGAAGAAGCCCGTGAACAGGGTGGGCATGCCCAGGCCACCGTCGTCGGGCACGCCATGACGACCTCCAGCCGGCAGGCGGCATTGATCAATGGCTCGGCCTCGCACGCACTCGACTATGACGACGTCAACATGGCCTGCACCGGCCACCCCTCGGTGGTCCTGATCCCGGCCTTGCTCGCCCTGGCCGAATCGCGCGGCGCCAGCGGACGCGACTTCATGACGGCCTTCGCCGCCGGCTACGAAACCATGTGCCAGTTGGGGTTGGTGTGCGGCGACGCACAGTATTCCAACGGCTTCCACACCACAGCCACGCTAGGCACGCTCGGTGCGGCCGCCGCCTGCGCACGCTTGCTGCAACTCGATGCCGACGACACCGCGACCGCGCTGGGCATCGCCAGCACCATGGCGGCTGGGCTGAAATCGATGTTCGGCACCATGTGCAAACCCTTGCATGCCGGGCGGGCCAGTGCCGACGGCCTGCAGGCGGCCCAGTTGGCCGCACGCGGCTTCACCAGCCGTGCCGATGCGATTGAATGTCCGCAAGGCCTCATCGCCACGCACGGTGGCACCGCATCGCTGGGAGCTGCGGTGGCCACGCCGAACGGCGGCTGGCATCTGCGCCACAACCTGTTCAAGTTCCACGCCGCCTGTTATGGCACACATGCCGCCATTGAGGCCGCGAGCCACTTGCGCCTGCAACACGCACTGCGGGTTGATGACGTGTGCCGCGTGACGGTGCGTGCCAGTTCCGCCTGCGAGGGTGTATGCAACATCGCGGAGCCGCGCACCGGGCTGGAGGCCAAGTTCAGTCTCCGTCACACGGTGGCGATGGCGCTGGCCGGGGTCGACACCGCCGGATTGGACGCGTTCAGTGACGAAGCCGTATACGCGCCCGAGGTGGTGGCGCTGCGTGATCGGGTGCAGGTTTTGCTCGCACCTCAATGCCCGGATCTCACCCTCAGCGAGGTGGTGATCGAGACTCAGAGCGGCACAGTGCTGCGCCAACGCTACGACAGTGGGCGCCCAGCCAGCGACCTGCTGGAGCAGCAGCAGCGCCTGGAGGAAAAGTTTCGCCGGCTGGTCAAGTCTGTGCTCATACCTGACGAGTGCGACGAGCTGATAGACCTGGTGGCACGGCTCGACGAACTGACCGACCTCTCGCCGCTGGCAGGCATGCTGGCTCGCCAAGCGTGCTCTGATCGACACTAACAGCGTTTATTGGTGCGGGCAGGCTGGCGGGCAGAAAAAAAAGAGACGTGCAATACCCCTCATTGGTCGGCGTTTTTGCTCTCCGCGGAAGGGCTGCGCCCAATGCGGCAAAACAAGCGCTGCAACATGCTCCTGGTCTCCCCACGGGCCCGCTGCTGCGGATGGTGACCAACTCCAGGCAGCGCCGTCACTTCAAGCGGCATCAGACCGTGGCGAAACAAGGCAATCGCGCTGGGCCGCCAGCCATATTCATCGTCATTGCCGAACAACACGGAGACCGGACAACGCACTGCGGCAAGCTCGACGCTCATGTCCCATTGAAGTGCCTGCGGGCTGGCCCAGGGCTCGTACCAGCCCCAGAACATGGTGTCGGTGTTGTCGCCATGGTGGCGACGAAGTTTTTCGCGCAAGCCGTCTTGCTCAAACGCGCGCCGCGCGACGGCCATGGCATCCACCATGAACTGATCCACAGCCATGGTTGGCGAGCAGGCAAAAACGCCGCATACCAGCTCAGGATGCGCCGCCGCAGCCAGCACCGACATGGCTCCTCCATCACTGTGGCCGAACATCAACGCCTTGTGGATTCCAAAGTGGCGCAACACCTCGCCAAGCACCGGCCCAGCCTCTTCACGCCGGTAGCTGGGCTCGCGCCCACCCACCAGACTCTCGGATCGCCCATAACCATACCGGTCATAGGCCAGCACCGGCCAGCCGCTGGCTTCGGCCAACACCTGAGGCAGGTCTTTCCAGGTGGTGATGCAGTCCAGACCGCCATGCATCATCACGATGGTCGGCTGCCCGTTGCCCACATCACCCCAGGTGGTGGCGGCCAGCCGATGGCCTCCCGCAAACAGTTCGTGTTCCTTCATTTCGTTCTTTTTCATCATGTCAATCTGCCTCCGGGTTGGGCATTGCAGAGGATCCACACAGCCTACAGGTCGGCCTGTCCAGTCAGCAGTTGGCGCGCGACGGTGCGGCGCTGGATTTCGCCCGTACCGTCGGGTATGCGCATCACGCGGGCGAAGCGGTAGCCCTCTTCCAGGCGCAGTTCGTTGGTCAGGCCCATGCCGCCGTGGATCTGGATGCTGCGGTCCATCACGCGCCCCAGCATCTCGGTCGAAAATGCCTTGACCATACTGACCTGTGCGTTGGCTGAGCGGCCGCTGTCCAGGCGCCAGGCACAGTTCTGGATCATGGTCTTGGCAGCGTAGATGTCCATCGCGCTGTCGGCCAGCATGAGCTGGATGGCCTGGTGCTCGGCAATGGGCACGCCAAAGGTTTTTCGCACCTTGGCGTAGTCCACCGCCTGGTCCAGCGCCCAGCGGGCCAAGCCCAGGCAGGATGCAGCCATGCCCATGCGCCCGGCGTTGACGCCGTCCATGGCCACCGCCAAGCCGTGCCCGACGTCGCCGAGCCGGTGGTCGTCGCGCACACGCACGCCGTCGAGCACGATGACGCCGGTGTCGCCGCCTAGGTGACCCATGGTGTTGATGATGCGCGGCACTGAAAAACCTGACGCGCGCGTGTCGACGAAGAAACCGGTGACACCACCCTTGTGGCGCGCTGCGGCTTCGGGGTCGGTCAGCGCGAACACCATGGCGTAATCGGCGTAGGGCGAGTTGGTTATCCACTGCTTGGTGCCGGTGAGCACCCATTCGTCACCGTCGCGCACGGCGCGGGTTTGCATGCCGAATACATCGGAGCCCGCATCGGGCTCGCTCAGACCAAAACACAGGGTCTTGTCGCCGCTGGCGATGTCGTCGCGGTACTGCGCGAAGATGTCCGGCTTCAGATGCCGCAGCACAGGCGACAGACCGTTGGTGAAGGGCGAGGGCAGCACCACCGTCTGCACCAGCGGCTGGGCCGGACCCACGCAGTGGTTGAGGCTCTCCTGCACATGGGCCATGACCTGCGCGCCCTGCCCGCCACCACCCAGTTTTTCGTCGCCGAACAAGGTGTAGAAGCCCAGTTCCGCGGAGCGCTTGCGCACCTGCTGGCGCAGCGCCAGCGCCTCGGGCACATAACGGCCGCTGGCGTCGAACAAAGTGCGTTCGCTGCCCAGCAGATCGTGGTGGCGCTGCTGCAGTGGCAGCACTTCGCGCTCCACGAAGCGCAGCACTGCCTCGGCAATCGCCACGGTATCGGGATCGATGGTGAAGTCCATATGGGAAACCTCGGCGCTACAACAGCCGGAACTTCGGCAGCGTGACCTCGTCGGTCACGTCGTCGTACTGCACCGTCACACGCTGGCCGATGCGCACCGCCTCCACATCGTCGGTGACGATGTTGGTCATCATGCGCGCGCCCTCGTCGAGGTCGATCACCGCCACCACGTAGGGGGTGTCGGCCTTGAAGGCCGGACCGGCCGGCCGGCGCGCGATGGTGTAGCTGTAAATGGTGCCGGTGCCGCGCGCATCGACCCATTCGACGGCGTCGGAATGGCAGTGCGGGCACAGGACGCGCGGATAGAAATGGTGCTTGCCACAGTCATGGCAGCGCTTGAGTGTCAGGCGATGTTGTTTCAGGGCGTCCCAATAGGAGCGGCTCTCGCCATCGATGACGGGCAGGGGTTTGTCGTACATGGTGTTCACCGGGTGGAGAGAATGCAAGTGGCACCGCTGGAGAGCGTGCCGCCGGTGCCGTGGACCAGCGCGGTCACGGCGTCCTGGATCTGGCGCGGGCCGCATTCACCGCGCAACTGGCGCACCGCCTCGATCAGCAGGAAGATGCCGTACATGCCGGGGTGTGCGTAAGACAGACCGCCGCCGTTGGTGTTAAGCGGGAATACACCGCCCGGCGCGGTGCGCTGGTTGGCGACAAAGGCTCCACCCTCGCCACGCTTGCAAAAGCCCAGCGCTTCGAGCGTCAGCAGCACGGTGATGGTGAACGAGTCATAGACCTCAACCACGTCAATGGCGTCATGCCGGATGCCCGCCATGGCAAAGGCGTCCCGACCGGCCACTTCGGCGGCCGTCAGGCGCGCTAGGTCGGGCATGGCGGCGATGGTCCAGTGGGTGTGTGATTCGCCGTAACCGCGCACGAACACCGGCTTGCGACCGAGCGCCTTGGCGTGCTCGGCGGTGGTCATGACCAACGCGCCACCACCGTCGGTGACCAGACAGATATCGAGCAGGTGCAGCGGGTCGGAGATCATCGTGCTCTGGAGCACATCCTCGATCGACAGCGGCTCGCGCATGGTGGCCGCCGGATTGAGCGCCGCCCACTTGCGCGTGGCCACCGCGATCTCGGCCAGGTTCTCGGAGGTGGTGCCATATTCGTGCATGTGGCGCTTGGCCGCCATCGCATAGCCGCCCACCGGCGTGGGCATGCCCCAAGGCGTCTCGTACTGCATGGTCAGCACCGCCGGGCGCCCGGCGAGGTTGCGGCTCATCTCGCTCTTCTGCAGGCTACCGTAAGTGATCAGCGCCACCTCGCAGCGGCCAGCCTCGATGGCGGTGGCGGCATGCGCCACATGCGCCTCGAAGGCCGAGCCGCCGATGTTGGTGCCGTCGACGAAGCGCGGCGTAATCCCCAGGTACTCCGACAGCGTCACGGTCGGCAACTGGCCCGGACCGGGCACCCCCCACATACCGGCGGTCAGCAACCCATCGACTTCGTGCATGGCGATGCCGGCGTCCTTCAAGGCGTCGCGGGCGACCAGCGCCTGGGCCTGCAGGACCGACATGGGCGCAAGGACCTTGCCGTCCTTCAGTGGCAGGTCGGCAACGCCGACGATCACAGCTTCTCGTTTTGTCATAGTTGGAAGTTTCCTAGTGTTGAATATCCCGGTCCACCCGGTCTGTACTGTTGATCCGGCCCTTTGACGTCGCGAGTCGTAGACGGGCTGCCACAGGCAAACGACTCACGAAAGTTCAAAATTCATGGAGCCGGAGCAGCAGGCAAAAAAGTAATGGTTTCAGTGAAGTCGGCAATGGTCTCGCCACGCTGATTGATCACCAAATGTTGCAACTCCATCAGGGTGTAGCCGCGCGAGGTCGTGGGGAGCAACCGGGCCTCCCCTTCGACATGAATGGTGTCGCCCGGAAACAGCGCACCGCGCAGGCGCGCCTGTACGCCGGTCATACCGCCGAACGGGCCGACTTCGTGGCCTTTGAGCGTGCCCTTGATGATGCCCGCCACGTAAGTCGCCAGCAGCCCCATGCCTAGCGAGATGACCATCGGGCCGGGCGCAAAGCGGCTGCGATGCGATCCGGTCATGTTCTCCCGGATGTACTCCATGTCGATGAAAAATGGTTCATGCAAGCCGACCACATTGACGAAGGTGACGATGTCGGTTTCGCTGATGGTGCGCCGGTGCGTCTTGAAATGATGCGACTTGGCACTGTCGGTCAGCTTGGTCATTTTGAAGTCCGGTGATGGATGGGGGGTGGTGATGGATGAAAGTGGTCCTCTGCGGGCAATCCCTCGATCGGCCTGTCCCGCTGTTTTGACAAAGTCGGGTTTTTATGTATCCAGCGCCGGAGAACAGCGGATGAACCCAGCACCCTTGACTGGCGGTCCACTTCAGGGCCAGATCGCCCTCGTCACCGGTGCCACGGCCTTCATCGGTCGTGCCATAGCGCTGGAGTTGGCGCGGCGCGGCGCGCACGTGGTCGTCAACGGCCGCAATCCCGAAGCCGGGCAGGCGGTGATCAACGAGATCGCTGCGAACGGCTACAGCGCCACGTTTGAACAAGCCGACCTGACCAATAGCGATGCGGTTCATGCCATGGTGGATCGAGTTGCCGAGCGCCACGGTCGCCTTGACATCCTGGTGGCCAGCGGCGCAGATGCCAGTGCCGACTTGCCGTTCTTTCGCCTTTTCAAGGAAATGCGCGACGGCGGCTTCGACAACTACATCCGCGCCCACTGGCTCACCCGCGTGTATGCGATCCAGGCGGCCGCCCGCGTCATGGCACTGCACGGTCGCGGCAAGATCGTCGCGGTGGGTACCGCCGCGGGCCGCGTGGCCACGGTCGGCGAATCTTTCATTGGCGGTGCCACAGGCGGCATGATGCAAATGTGCCGCGTGCTGGCACGTGAACAGGGGCGCGACGGCATTCGCGTCAACGCGGTGGCGATGAGCTACATCTGGGATGCCGAGCCGCGCTGGGGTCCGGGCTCGCCAGCGCTCGAAGACGGCCATGGTGCGGGCATGATCGAGAACCCGCGCAAGCGCATGCTGTTTCCAGTGCATTGCCAGAACATCGCCAACTCGGCGGCGTTCTTGGCCGGACCGGAGTCCGATGCCATCACCGGCCAGACGCTCAGCGTCAACGGCGGTTTGAGCACACCGGGCTGACATGGCCATCAGGCGCCACCGTGCGCGGCCTTGACGGCCGCGCGGTCAATGCTATCGGCACCGCCCAAGGGGAGTGCCGATACAAACACCACGTGCTTGGGTTTTTTGTAGCGTGCGATGCGACCGCCCACAAACTCGATCAACTCCTCGGCGCTCAGCGTGCACCCCGCCTTCAGCACGCAGACAGCCTTGACCGCCTCGCCCCACTGAACGTCCGGCACACCGAGGACCACCACCTGCGCCAGCGCCGGGTGCTCCATAATGACCCGCTCGACTTCAGCCGGATAAACGTTCTCGCCCCCCGGCTTGATCAACTCCTTGGCCGGTGAACGCCCGCTGTACCAGAGGTAGCCCTCGGCATCGACGCGCCCCATGTCGCCCGTGTGGTGCCAGCCGTTGCGCAGCGTGAAGGCGTTGTCTGCTTCACAGCGCCAGTAGCCCTGGAACACCATCGGCCCCCGCACCACAATTTCGCCGGTGGCGCCTGTGGGCAACGGGCGGTCCAGTTCGTCCACCACCGCGACCATGTTCAGCGCGGTGGGACGCCCGGCGCTGCCGGGGCGCTCGTCAAATGGCGCCAGGCTGACCGAGCCCGAGGTCTCGGTCTGGCCGTAGGCACTCCAGAAGGTCGCCTGGGGACAGGTGGTGCGCAAGCGCGCGATGGTCTCGGGCACATCGATCCCCGACACCACGCGCAACCTGGCCAGTGAAGAGCCTTGGGCGGCTGCGGCGTCCAGCAGGGCACCCAGCATCGGTGGAAAGGTGCCGATCAGGCTGCCCCCGTCCTCGTCGATATGTTTGACCAGACTGGGCGGATCGAAACGTGTCAACAGCAGCGTCGCCCCGCCCGCCTGCTGCGTGGCCAGCATGAAGCCGATGGCGGCCACGTGAAACAGCGGCAAAACGCCCAGATTGACGTCCGTCGGCGTCAGGTGCCAGGCCAGTTGCGTCTGCAGGCTGGCGGCAATCAGGCCGCGGTGCGAGAGCAGCGCGCCGCGCGGCCGACCGCCCACGGCGGCGGTGTGGATGATGAGCAAACCGCTGTCGTCGGCCAGACCGGGCAGATCCGCCGCCTGCGTATCGCACTCCCGATACAGCTCACTGACGGGTTGCCATGGCGCTGGCGCGGCGCCCAGCGTGTAGCGCAGCGTGTCGTCCAAACCGCGCTGCGGCAGCAGGGCCTGGAATTCATCGGCCACGATCAGCACCCGCGGTGCCACGTCCTCGATGACATAGGCGACCTCCTCGGCCGACAGCCGCCAGTTGATCGGCACCACGATCGCGCCCAACTGGGCTGCGGCGCCGAACAGATCGACGTATTCCAGGCAGTTGGGGGCCAGTATCGCCAGCCGGTCACCCTGGCCCACGCCTGCGTCCGCCAGACCGGCTGCCAGGCGCGCTGTGCGCCCGGCGTACTGGGCGTGCGTGATCCGCTGATTGCCGAACACCAGAGCGGTGTTCGATCCGTACAACCGCGCGTTGCGGTTGATGAGATCGTGCAGCGTAAAAGATCGCAAACTCATTTCAGGCTCCTGGTTCAGATTTCACCCGACGGGGACTGTGTCGACGGCATCACTTCGTGCAGAAACGCCGCCACGCTGGCGGCGAAGGCGTCGTTGGCATCACCAGCGATCATGTGACCAGCACCCTTCAGATCGATAAAACGCGCCCGCGGCAGGGTTTGCACCAGGGCGCGCGCATCTTCTTCGCTGATGACGTCGCTGCGCTGGCCGCGCAGCAGCAAAGTGGGCGCCTGCAGGCCGCGCAAAGCGCGCTCGTAGCCGTCCGCATCGCGCCGGTGGTTGTGGTTGGCCTCGCTCATCAGTTGCGGGTCCCAATGCCAATTCCAGAGACCTTGCGCATTCATGCGCAGGTTTTTCTTCAGCCCCTCAACCGGTCGTTCCATGGGTCGGCCCCGGTAGGCGGCGATATGCTGGGCGGCCTCTTCAAGTGACGCAAAACCATCGGGCCGAGCCCGCATGAAGCGCACGATGCGCTCGACACCGACTTCTTCCATGCGCGGCGCAATGTCCACCAGCACCAGCGCGTTGATCGGCGGCGCATCGGCGCGGCCCACGGTGGCCATGCTGATGAGGCCACCCAGCGAGGCACCGACCACCGCCAGCGGTGTGCCCAGTTCGCGCCAGATGCAGCACATGGTGTCGGCCAGCGTCTCGATGCGGTAATCGCCATCCTTGGCCCAGGCACTGTCGCCGTGGCCCGGCAAGTCCAGCGCCACGGTGTACCAACCCGCATCGCCCAGCACCTGTGCCGCCTTGCCCCATGCATGGCGGGTTTGCCCGCCACCGTGCAGCAGCAACACCGTGGGCGCGCCGACTGGGCCATAGACGTCGGCCACCAGAGAGCCACCGGCAAAGCCGGGAAATTCCCGGCGCGTCGTCATGATGACGGCCCCACTTCCTGCGCGAAGTCGGCCCCGCTGTCCGCGGTCTGTCCCCAGTCGGCGAAGGTTTTGTAATGTGCGCGCCAAGAGGCCAGCAGTTCATCGCGCGGCAAGTCGGCGTAAGTGCCGTGGTCGTGCACATACTCCATGTGCCTGCGGCCGCTGACATCGAATTCATGAAAGACCGAATCGGCGCGGCCATCGAATTCCAGTGGATGGATACCGGCCTTCTCGCACAAGGAGCGGTTGAAGGCGGGCGTGGCCTTGAGCCACTGCCCGTCAACCCACAGCTCGGTGTAACCGTGAAAGACGAACAGATCGGTGCCCATCATGTCTTGCAGGCGCTTGCTGCTCAGGTGGTTGCGAACGTCGGCATAGCCCAGCCGTGCCGGCACGCCCAGGACGCGGGCTGCCGCTGCCAGCAGCGCCGCCTTGGGCACGCAAAAGCCACGCCCGGCCTCGATCACGCGACTGCCCTTCAAACCCTCGACCGTGGTGTCAAAGCAGTAGGGGTCGTAGAGAAACTCGTCACGCACGGCGTAATAGAGCTTGACTGCGATCTCGCGCGGCGCCATGGCAGGGTCGGCCACCCGGTGCGCGAACGCGATCACCGCCGAGTGATCGCTGTCCACGTAGCGGCCGGGCGCGAGATAAGCCGACGGATCGTTCGAAGGGGTGATTGGGGTTTGCATAGTCACTTCCATGTCATTGATCCTTGACGCTCAGGCACTTTGGCGGTTCGGCCAGCGCAAAGCCATTGAAGGGTTTGGATCGATCATGAGCCTGCAATTTCCAGGTCGGTCGGGCATTGGGCACGCCACCATCGACCCGAATGCAAGAACCCGTGATGAAAGCCGCCGCCTCGCACAGCAAAAACACAATCGCCGCCGAAATCTCGGCCTCGGTGCCATAGCGTTGCAGCGGCACCTTGGTCTTCAGGCTGCGCAGTTCGGCCTGCATCTCGGGGCTGTAGGTATCAAAGCCGCTGCTGGCAATCCAGCCCGGTGCCACGGCGTTGACACGCACGCCGGCGCAGGCCCATTCGCAAGCCGCCGTCTCGGTGAACGACAGCATGCCGGCACGCGCCGCACCGCTGTGCGCCATGGTCGGCATGCCGCCCCAGATGTCGGCGATGATGTTGACAATGGCGCCGCCATGGAACTCCATGGACTGGTTGAAGGCTTCGCGCGCCACCAGGAAGCCGCCGGTGAGGTTGCTGCGCACCACCGCATCCCAGCCCTTCAGGCTGATGTCCTTGACCGGCTGCGGGTACTGGCCACCCGCGTTGTTGACGAGACCATCGATCTTGCCGTGCTGTGCGATCACGTCGGCGATCATGGCCTTGACGCCCGCCTCGTCGCGAATGTCGCAAGCGTGGATACTGGCCCGGCCGCCGGCCTGCGTGATTTCAGCTTGCACAGCTTCCAGCTTCTCGACGCGGCGACCGACAAGCGCGACGCTGGCCCCTAGGTTGGCCAGTTCGTGCGCGGTGCAGCGGCCAATGCCACTGCCACCACCGGTGACGATAACGGTTTGACCAACAAACAGGCCAGGGCGGAACACGGAACGGTAGGTAGATTGAGACATGATGGACATTTCCTTTCTGCACCCTCAGGCTCGCAGCATGAAATTGCCGTGGCCAAGGGCGATGGGCTTATCGGGGCTGGATTGCCATGCCTGGATGCGCAGGTTCGCCACACGCTGGCCCAGCTTGACCATCACGACGTTGGCATAGGTGTCCTGCGGACGGCCCGAGCGCAGGTAATCAATGTTGAAATCGATGGTCTTGGGCAAGTCCCGGCTGTCCATGTGCCACAGCAGGTAGAACAATCCGGCGCATTCCAGAAACCCTCCGGTGGCACCGCCATGCAGAGCCGGCAGCATGGGGTTGCCTATCAGTTTTTCCTGGAAAGGCAAGACGCAGGTGAACTCCTCGCCCTTGACATCAATGCGCAGGTCCAGAAAACGCGCAAAGGGCACCGCCTGGATCACTTCGCTCCAGTCACCCTGGGCGCGCGCATGGTCAATTTGTTCGGTCCATTTCATCGTGGCACATCCTCGTTGCGCAATACCGGTCGCCCGGAAGTAAACATGTAAATGCCGACTGCGGTGGCTATTGGGTCGTCCAACGTGTCGTGGTAAGCGGCGCCACGGACGAACGCCAGTTCTGCAGTCAACTTGTAGCAAACGGCTCCCCCCAGAATCGCCCGCCCGGGCGTCGCGGGCTTGAGGTAGTCGATGCGCAAGTCCAGCGTGGCCATCGGCCGTATCTCCGGCAGCTTGACGAAAATCGCGAATCCGAGCGCGGCGTCGAGCAGCGCAGTGATGACTCCGCCATGCAAAACCCTGGTCTGCGGATCGCCCACCAGTGCTTCCTGGTACTCGACTTTGAGCACGCACCAGTCGGTGTGCACCGCGTGCGGCAGGAAGCCCAGTTCGCGGTTATACGGCGACACATGGGCGAACTTTTGCCATCGCTTGGCGATTTCTTCTTCTTTGATGATGTGTGTTTCTGTCATCTCGACATGTCTCCAGACAAGGTGAGGGTGGGCTCTTCGCTGGCCGCCGTCACCGGATACCAGCGGGTCGCGGCTGGCGTTTCTTCATGGCGCACATGGCCGGCACGCTGCAGCCACAGCAGGTGCGCCAGGGTTTCGCCCATGGCCAGGTAAGCATGCAGCGGGTCGCTCTGCGCGCCATAAACGGCGTAGCCGAGTTCGGTGGCATTCATGCCCCCCTCGCCCAGACGCGCCAAGAACTTGCGCAGTGCCCTCTGGTGGTGCGCCACCAGTCCATGCGCGCGCTCGACCCCGGCGTGGTAGACGCCGTGGTGGGCTGGCAAGACGTACTCGATGTCCAGTCCCGCAATGGTGCGCAGGCTATCCAGGTAACGTGGCAGCGGATCGGTTTCGCCATAGGGCCAGACACCAATGTTGGGTGTGATGCGCTCGAGCAACTGGTCGCCCGTGAGCAGCAATTTCAGCTTGGGCTCGTACAAGCAGATTTGGGCAATGCTGTGTCCACCAAGCACCAGCACGTCGAAAGCATGATCGCCGATGTGCAAGGTCTGGCCGGCTTCGAGCGGCTCGACGCGAGTCGGCACGGCACAGGCCATATTGCTTTGCAACACCCCGCCCACCACCTGATGCGCATCTTCCGGCGCCACCCCATGGCGGCACATGAAGTCGATACAGTAAGCGCGGTCATCGATGCTGACCACGTGCGTCTGCCGCGCCACCGCCACCTCCTCCTCGCGCATCAGGATCGGAGCCCCGGTGCGCTCGTGCAGCCACACCGCCAGCCCGAGGTGGTCGGGGTGGTGGTGCGAGACGATGATGCGCGTCAAGCCAGCCGCCAGCGGGCCTTCCAATGCGCGCAGCCACAAGGCCCGCGCCGCCTCGCAATCGGCACCCGTGTCGAATAGGCACCAACCCTCGCTGTCGCGAATCAGGTAGATGTTGACGTGGTCGATGCCATAGTCCACCGGCAGCGTGAACATCAGGATGCCGGGCAGGACCTCCTTCAGAGGCAGCTCGACCAACCCGTCAATGACTGAAGTAGCTCGAGAGGTGCTCATGTTCACAACCGTTTCGCCACTTCTTCGAGCATGACCTCGGTGGCACCGCCACCGATAGCTTGGACGCGTGCGTCGCGCACCATACGCTCGATCGCGGCCTCGCGCATGTAGCCGAAGCCGCCGTGGAACTGCTGGCAGTCATAGACCACATCGTTGACCAGCTCGCCGCACAGCGCCTTGACCATCGACACCTCCTTGACGCAGTCGCGCCCCTGCGCGTCCAGCCAGGCCGCGTGGTAAACCAACTGGCGGGCCGCCGCCACCTGCGCTGCCCGCATGGCCATGCGCTGGCGAATCGCCTGCTTGTCCCACAGCGTGGCGCCGAAGGCCTTGCGCTCGCGCACATAGGCCAGCGTCAGCTCGATCGCGCGTGCGGCCTCGCCCATCACCTGCGCACCTAGCACCATGCGCTCGTTCTGGAAGTTGCGCATGATCTGGTAGAAGCCCTTGTTCTCTTCGCCCAGCAGGTTGGCGGACGGCACGCGGCAGTCCTCGAACACCAGCTCGGCGGTGTCGCTGCACAGCCAGCCGCTCTTGTTGAGCGCACGCCCGACCCGAAAACCCGGGGTGCCCTTCTCGACGATGAAGATCGAGATACCGCGCGAACCCTTGGCGCTCGGATCGGTCTTGGCGGCGACAAAGTACACGTCGCCATGCACGCCGTTGGTGATGAACATCTTGCTTCCGTTGATGACCCAGTGCTCACCGTCGCGCACCGCGCGTGTGCGGATGCCGGCCACGTCGGAGCCGGCATCGGGCTCGGTGACCGCCACAGCGCAGATCTTCTCGCCACCGATGATGGGCGGCAGGTAGCGTGCGAGCTGCTCTGGCGTGCCAAAGTTGGCCAGGTGCGGCGAGGCCATGTCGGTGTGCACCATCACCGTCACGGCGAAGCCGCCGTAAGTGGAACGGCCGAGTTCTTCGGCCAGGATGGCGCTGTACACGGTGTCGAGTTTCGAGCCGCCGTACTTTTCGTCGTAGCGTATGCCCAGATAGCCCAGTTCGCCCATCTTGCGCAGCAGCGCGCGCGGCACCATGCCCTGATCTTCCCAGAGCGCGGCGTGCGGCACTACTTCCTGCTCGACAAAGCGGCGCAGGTTGTCCCGGAACTGCCGGTGTTGCTCGTCAAAATAAATCGGCTCGTTCATTGCTTTTCCTCGGATTCGATTGTTTCCATGATCGCCAGCACATCACCACCGCGCACCGCGTCGCCGACGCGGCAACGCAGCTCGGCCACACGTCCCGGCGCTACCGCGCTCAGCGTATGCACCATCTTCATAGCTTCCATCTGCACCAGCGTGTCGCCCGCGTTCACACTCATGCCTACACTGACCTGCACCTGCGTCACCAGACCGGGCATGGGGGCGAGCAGGAGATTGCCGCCCAGCTCATCGGCACCCGCCGCGCCCTTGAGTGCGCGCTGCCAGCGATCGAGCCGGCGCCAGGCCCACGTACCGCTCAGGCCAGAGAGCCACACGCGTTCGCCTTGCTTGGCGTGCTGCTCCACCGCCACCGTGAAGCGAACCGTCAGGCCGTCGCACTGCAACGCCAGGGTGTCGCCGACCAATACCGCCGCCAGGGTCAACTCCCGATCGCCGACGCACACACGCCAGCTGTCACCCTGCGGCGAGACGCTGACTTCATGCACGCAGCGCTGCTCGTCTTCGAGCAGCACCTGTGTGCTGCCAGTGCCACTCCCAGCGCCGGCCGCGCGCCAGGCCCCGAGCGACTGCCAGGCCGAGCGCCCGGCCGTCGCCTGTTTGATCAGCACGCCGTGCACGGCGGCAGCCGCGATGGCCAGCCCATCGTCCGTGCGCGGCTGCCAGCCTGTGGGAAAGGCGCGTTCGATGTAATGTGTGGTGAGTACTTGCGCGAAGTGGTCATGGCGCAGCAGATCGGCCAGAAAACCGAGGTTGCTGTGCACGCCGAGCAGCACCGTGTCGTCCAATGCCGTGGCGAGCCGCCGTGCGGCGGTCGGCCGGTCGTCGGCATGGGCAATTACCTTGGCCAGCATGGAGTCGTAATAAGGCGTAACGTGACTGCCGTTGCGCATGCCGCTGTCGACCCGAACGCCCTCGCCGCGCGGCTCGCGGTAGTCGATCAGGGCGCCGATCTCGGGCGCGAAACCCGCCGCCGGATTCTCCGCGCAGACACGCGCCTCGATCGCGCAGCCGCGCTGCGTCAGGTCCGGCTGGGCGAAGCCGAGCGGCTCACCAGTGGCCACCCGCAGCTGCCATTCGACCAAATCGATACCGACCGTCAACTCGGTCACCGGGTGCTCGACCTGCAGCCGGGTGTTCATTTCCAGGAAGAAGGTGTCGCCGCTGCGGCTGTCGTGGATGAACTCGATGGTGCCGGTGCTGTCGTAGCCGATGGCGTGCCCGATCGTCAGCGCGTGCGAAAACAGGGCCTCGCGCACGGCGGGAGGCAGGTGTGGCGCGGGCGCTTCCTCAATCACTTTCTGGTGGTTGCGCTGGATCGAACATTCGCGCTCGAACAAATGGACCAGATGCCCGTGCTTGTCGCCCAGCAACTGCACTTCGAGGTGGCGTGGCTCGTCGAGGTAGCGTTCCAGCAGCACGCGGTCGTCGCCGAACGAAGCCTTCGCTTCGCGTCGCACGGTATCCAGCGCGGCCGAGAAGTCAGCCGCGCTGCGCACCACCCGCATGCCCTTGCCGCCGCCGCCGGCCGAGGCCTTGATCAGCACCGGGTAGCCGATGCCCCCGGCCGCCGCCTGCAAGACCGCAGAGTCCTGGTCGTCGGCGTGGTAGCCCGGCACCACCGGCACGCCGGCTCCGAGCGCGATGCGCTTGGATTCGATCTTCGAGCCCATGCGCCGAATCGCTTCGCGCGAGGGGCCCACAAAAATGAGCCCGACGGCTTCGCAGGCGTCAATCAGGGCCAGGCTTTCCGACAAAAAGCCGTAGCCCGGATGGATGGCCTGCGCACCGGCGGCACGCGCCGCGGCCACGATGGCAGCGGCATCAAGGTAGCTGCGCGCGGCCTCCGGCGCTCCGATGCGCACGGCCGTATCGCACAGGGCCACGTGCAGCGCCTCGCGGTCGGCGTCGGAATAGACCGCCACCGTGCGCAAGCCCATGCGGCGCGCGGTGCGGGCGATGCGGCAGGCGATCTCCCCGCGATTGGCAATCAGGAGGGTGTTAAACATCAGTCGCACGCCTTCATGCCAACACTCAGACCTGCCGCCACACCGGCAGCCGCTTGCCAAAAAAGGCTGCAATGCCGTCGCGCCCTTCTTCGGTTTCCCAGGCGTCGGCCAGCTTGTCAGCGGTGTAGATCATGTTGGTGGGCAGATCGTGCGCCTGCACATAGGCCACCAGCTTCTTGGTGGCCGCCACCGCGCCGGGCGCGCACTGCAGCAGGTCGGCGAGTTCGCGTTCAATGGCCGCGTCGAGCTGATCGGCCGCCACCACTTCTGAGAGCAGGCCCAGGCGCTGCGCCTCTGCCGCGCTCATGCGGCGCGCCGTCAGAAAGGTGCGCCGGGCGTTGGCTTCACCCATGCGCGCCACAACGTAGGGCGCGATGTTGGCCGGCAGCAGGCCCAGGCGCACCTCGGTCAGCGAGTAGATGCCGGTATCGACCGCGATCGTGATGTCACAGACAGAGATCATGCCGACGCCGCCGCCATACGCGGGGCCATTGATGCGGCCAATGACGGGCATAGGCAGCTCGTTCAGGGCGCGCAGCATGAGCGCCAGATCGCCGCTTTCGCCCACGCGCTCGGTCCGGCTCTTTTTCATGTTGTCCTGCATCCAGCCCAGGTCACCACCGGCGCAAAAGGTCTTGCCGGTGCCGGTGAGCACCACCGCGCGCACGCCCGGCGCTACGGCCAGCCAATCGACGGCACGGCGCAACTCGCTGATCAGGGTGGCGTTGAGCGCGTTATGAGTGTCGGGGCGGTTGAGCGTGAGGCGGGCCACGCCGCGCGCGTCGACGACCAGTTGCAGGGTCTCGTAGGTGGGGGTGTTCATAGAGGTTCTCTTACATGCGGTAAACAGGGGTTGCCGTACTCGGCAACGCACGGCGCGCCGCCAGCGCCAGCGCCAGGCCCAGCACGTCGCGCGAGGCCGAGGGTTCGATCAGACCGTCGTCCCACAGCCGGGAGGTGGCGTAATAGGGATCGCTCTGGCGCGCGTACTGCTCGCGTACCTTGCGTTCGATATCCAGCAGCCGCGCCTCATCAGCCGGGCCGCGCAGGTTAGAGCGCGCCAGCTCGACCATCACGTTGCTGGCAATGTCGGCGCTCATCGTGGCAACTCTGGCACTGGGCCAGGCGAACAGGAATTCGGGCTCAAAGCCGCGGCCGCACATGCCGTAGTTGCCGGCGCCATAAGAGCCGCCAACCACCAACGTGAGCTTGGGCACGCGCGCGCAAGCCATGGCATACACCATCTTGGCGCTGTGCTTGGCAATACCGCCACGCTCGGCCTCGGTGCCAACCATGAAGCCGGGGATGTTCTGCAAAAACAGCAGCGGTACTCCGCGCTGGTTGGCCAGTTCGATGAAATGCGCGCCCTTCAGGGCCGACTCGGACAGCAGCGCGCCGTTGTTGGCGAGGATGGCGACCGGCTGGCCGTGGATCGCGCCAAAGCCGGTCACCAGCGTATCTCCCCACAACGGTTTGAACTCGTGGAAAGCGCTGCCGTCGAGCAGCCGCGCAATGATTTCGCGCGCGTCGTAGGGCTGTTTGGGGTCGACCGGTACGACGCCATCGAGCTCAACCGGGTCGTAACGTGGTGCGCTGGGCGGCAGCGGCGGCACCATGGGCGGCTCGGGCGGCAGGCTGGCGACGATCTGACGCAGCATGGCCAGCGCCTGATGCTCGTCCTCGGCCAGGTGGTCGCTGACACCGGAGACACGGCTGTGCATCTCCGCGCCGCCCAGGGTTTCGCCGTCTACCACTTCGTTGATCGCGATCTTGACGATGGACGGGCCACCCAGATGAATGCGTGCGTTACCGCGCACCATCACCACTTCGTCCGACAGCGCGGGAATGTAGGCGCCGCCCGCGGTGCAACCGCCGAACACGGCCGAGAGCTGCGGCAGGCCAGCCTGCGACATGCGGCACTGGCGGTGGAAGCTGTTGCCGAAGTGGTCCTTGTCGGGAAACACGCGGTCCTGCTCCGGCAAAAAGGCGCCGCCGCAATCCACCAGGTACAGGCAAGGCAGGCGCAGGCGCTGGGCAATCTCCTGCGCCCGTATGTGTTTTTTAACGGTTTCATGGAAGAACGAGCCGCCCTTGACGGTGGCATCGTTGGCAATGAACATGCAGGGCCGCCCGGCCACCATCCCGACGCCGGTGACGATGCCCGCACCCGGCACCTCGTTGCCATACTGATCCCAGGCCGCCAGCGGCGAGAGTTCCAGGAAGGCGCTACCGTCATCGACGATGAAGTCGATGCGCTCGCGCACCAGCAGCTTGCCGCGCTCGCGGTGGCGCTGGATGTGCGCGTCGCGCCCGCCGGTGGCCACCTCGGCCAGGCGTGCGCGCAGAAGAGCGATCTGGCCCGCGTGGTGTGCAAGGTTGTCGCGGAAGCTCGGACCTTGCACATCGACCAGCGTTTGAATCACGGACATCCTGTTTCGTCCTTTGAAGCGCGGTCAGACCGCGGCGTAGCCACCATCGACCACCAACTCGGCACCCATGACGGTGGACGACTCATCGGAGGCCCCGGAACAGCACCACCGCCGACACTTCCTGATGCTGCACCGCCCGCCCAATTGGAGTGGTGCCGAGCAGCGATTTGTGATCGGCCGGATCGCTCAACAAGTCCTTGGTCATCGGCGTCTCGATGGCGCCAAGGTGAACCGAATTGACACGAATATTGAAAGGGGCGAGATAGGGCGCGCTGGCCATACTGAACAGCCGTACCTCGCCCTTGGAAGCCCCATAGGCACAGGGTGCGCCTAACGGCCGTAGATAGACAGGATGTTGATGATCGAGCCACCACCTGCCTGCTTCATCGTCGGCACCCCCGTCCGCGTGCCGAAAAAGGGGTAGCGCACGTTGACGTTGAACATGCGGTCCCACTCCGCCGCGCTGGCGAACGCCCGCCGCGACGGTTTCGCCAATCCCGGCGTTCATGTCCGCGACAGGCAGCTCGCAGTGGACCTGGCCCATGCCCATCGCACTGCCCGTCACAAGAATGACCTTGTCCTGTACTCGACCAATGACCTTCTCCTTGTCATGTGATTCAGCGCACCGCCCCACAAATCTCTTGCATTCGCTGGCCGGCGCGAAATCCCTTGAGCGAGCCGCTGTGCATCACATGGCCCGACAGGGTGCGGCCGATGACGCGTTCGGCCAGAAGGGACGCCTCGATCAGCGCCTCTAAATCGATGCCGGTCTCGATGCCCAGTTCCTGGCACATGAACACCATGTCTTCGGTGCAGATATTGCCGGCCGCGCCACCGTGCGTGTGACCCGCGAACGGACAGCCGCCCAGACCGGCGACCGAACTGTCGAACAGCCGCACGCCCATTTGCAAGGCGGCATAAACGTTGGCACCGCCGACGCCGCGCGTGTCGTGCAGGTGCAGGCCGATCTGAGCCTCCGGCACGATCGCGCGCACCGCGCCGACGCGGCGCTTGATCTCCTCGGGATTTGCCCAGCCCATGGTGTCGGCCAAGTAGACCGCCGGCAGCGGCACACGCCGGTCGGCGCAGGCATCGACCAGCCAGCGGACCTGATCGGTGAGGACCGACAGCGGCACGGCGCCACCGAGATTGCAGCCAAAGGCCGTGATCACGTAGGCCTTTTCCACCGGAATGCCCAGGGCGATGTAGCGGTCCAGCCAGCCGAGCTGGCGTTCACGCATCTCGGCCACGCTGCAATTGTTGTTGCGCTGCGAAAACGGCTCGGTTGTGTAGAACATCAGCTTGCCGTCCAGATCCACCTGTTCACAGGCGCGCGCCCGCTCGAAGCCGTTGTCGTTGAGCCAAAGCGCCGTGTAGCGGGTACCAGGGCGCTTGATGATGGCGGCGAACAATTCGGACGTGTCGGCCATCTGCGGCACCGCGCGCGCACTGACAAAGGACGCAACCTGGATCTGCCTCAGACCCGAGAGGCTCAAGGCATCAATCAGCGCGGCGCGGTCCGCCAGCGGATAGGTTTTTGGCTCCATCTGGAAGCCCTCGCGCGGTCCCTCCTCATGGAACTCGACGGAGGTAGGCAAGTTGCTCATCGCTTGTACCTCCTTCGATCAAGCCGGGCTGACTTCGGCCAGCACTTGGTGGCGCTCAACCATGTCGCCGACCCGGCAGCGCAGGCTGCTCAGGCTGCCTTCGAATGGCGCCATGACGTGCAGCTCCATCTTCATCGATTCGAGCACGATCACGGTCTGGCCGATGGAAACCTTCTCACCGACCGCCGACTTGACCGCCACCACCTTGCCCATCATTGGCGCGCCCAATTGACCGCTGGCGGCAGCGTCACCGGCGCCCCCCCCCAGATAGGGTCGTGCCGTGAACAAGCTGCTGCCCAACGCGCTGGCGAGCTCGGCCTGCCACGCGTCGCCCCGGATCGTCAGTTCCAGCGCCCGCCCACCACATTGCAGCAGGAAGCGTCCGCCCGCGAGCGGCTGCAGCGTAGCGCGCACCTTTTGCTCGCCAATGACCAGCGCACTGCTGCCCTGGTCATCGCGCATCGAAAACCGCACGGGCCATTCCGCCGCGCCCGCCTTCAACACAAGGACCGGCTGGGGTGCGGCCTGAATCGGCCCACTGCTCAGGCGCCAGCCCGTGAAACCGTCCCAGAGGGTCCAGCAGCCCAGCGCGGACGACTCGGCACGCCGTTGCGCCAGCCAGTGCAGCGCGGCAGCAGCCAGATGCTCAAGAGGCGGCGCGGCGGGAGCCACCACGCCGCGCTGCGCGTGGCGCTCGTCGATCAGGCGGGTGTGAAATGTGGCATCGCGGGTCTCCGGCCATTCCAGCAGTTCATGCAAAAATTCCAGGTTGGTGACCAGGCCGATCACCGTGCTTTCGCGCAATCCGGCCACCAGCGCCCGGCGCGCCGACTCGCGGTCGGGCCCGTGCGCGATGAGCTTGGCGATCATCGAGTCGTAGTGCGGCGAGATTTCGTCGCCACTGTCTACCCCGGACTCGACGCGCACGCCCGCGCGCGAATAATCGACCACCTGCAACCGCCCGGTAGCCGGCAAAAATCCCGCAGCGGCGTCTTCAGCGCACAGCCTGGCCTCGAAGGCGTGACCGGTGCACCGCACGTCGGCTTGCGCCAGCGGCAGGCTGTCCGTGTCGGCAATGCGCAGTTGCAGTTCGACCAGATCGAGGCCGGTGACTTCTTCGGTCACCGGGTGTTCGACCTGCAAGCGAGGATTGACCTCCAGGAAATAATATTCTTCACCCGTGACGACAAACTCAACCGTGCCCAGCCCGCGGTAATTCACGCCAGAGGCCAGCTTGACCGCATCGGCCAGGATAGCTTCACGCAGACGCGGGCTCAGACCGCTTGACGGCGCTTCTTCGATCACTTTTTGATGGCGTCGCTGCAAGGTGCACTCGCGCTCGAACAGGTGAATGGCGTGGCCCTGGCCGTCACCGGCCACCTGCACCTCCAGGTGGCGCACATGCGGCAGGTAGCGCTCGACGATCAGTTCGCCGTTGCCGAAGGCTTTTTCGGCCTCACGCATGGCACTCTCGATGCGCGACTCCAGCCCCTCCAGCGTCTCGACCACCGCCATGCCACGGCCACCGCCACCAGCCACGGCCTTGAGCAGCACGGGCAGCTTCATACCGCGCACCAGATTCAACACCTCGGCTGGGTCGGTCATGCCGCTTTCGCTGCCGGGAATGACCGGCACGCCGAGACGGGCTGCCTCGCGCTTGGCACTGGCTTTGCCGCCGACGCGCTCGATGGTGTCGGCCCGGGGTCCAATGAAGGTCAAGCCAGCCGCATCCAGTGCGCGCACAAAGGCCGGATTTTCCGAGACAAAACCGTAGCCCGGATGAACGGCGTCGGCGCCCACACGCCGGGCCGCCGCGATGATGGCATCGATGTTCAGATAACTCTCGCTGGGCGCTGCACCCCCGAGTTCGACCGATTCACCGATCTCACGCACATGGCGGGCAAACCGGTCGGCACTGGAGTGCACGGTGGCCACTTCCAGGCCGAGCTTGCGGCAGGTGCGGGCAATGCGGCAGGCGATCTCGCCGCGGTTGGCAATGAGGACTTTCTTAAGCATGCCCAACTCCTGCGGCGAAGTGGGTCATCAAGACGGTGTGGATGCGTTGCATGGCTGGCGTCCTGGTTAAAAACGGAAGACACCGAACGGCGTCGGTTTGGCGGCAGTCCGGGATGCGAGGTCGAGCAGCAGTCCCATGGCGTCGCGTGTTTCCACCGGATCGATGATGCCGTCCACCCACAAATTCGAGGAGAAGTTCGCAGCAGGCTGGAAGTCTTCGTAAATCTTGCGTACCGGCGCCTTGAACGCCTCTTCTTCCTCGGGCGTCCACTCTTTTCCCTCGGTCTTGTTGATCTGTCTGCGCACCAGTGCCATCACCGTGGCGGCCTGATCCGGACCCATGATGGCCGCGCGGCCGGTCGGCCAAGCAAACATCGCGGTCGGGTTGAACGGGCGGCCACACATCGCCAGGTAACCTGCACCGTAAGAGGCGCCCATGATGATGGTGTACTTGGGCACGTTGGCCGAGGCCATCGCCGTGATCATCTTGGCCCCGGCTTTGGCAATGCCAGCCTGCTCGGCGGCGCGCCCGACCATGAAGCCGGTCACGTCGGCCATGAACAGCAGAGGGATGTCTCGCTGGCAGCACAGATCGATGAAGTGCGCCGCCTTCATCGCGCTTTCCGGGAACAGCACGCCCTGGTTGGCCAGGATGCCAACCTCGTGGCCATGGATGCGAGCAAAGCCGGTCAGCAGGGTGTCGCCGTACATCGGCTTGAATTCCTGGAACCGGCTGTCATCGACGAAACGCGCCAGAATCTCGCGCGTGTCGGTCGGGATTTTGGTGTCGCGGCTGATGATGCCGTAAATCTCGCGCGGATCGAAGCGCGGAGGCACCGACGGCTGACGCGTCCAGCGTGGCTTGGGCTGCTCACCCAGGTCCCGTACGATTTCACGCGTGATGGCCAGCGCGTGGCGGTCATCTTCGGCAATATGATCAGTGACACCGCTGACGCTGCAGTGCATCTTGGCGCCGCCCAGCGACTCTGCATCCACCGTCTCGCCGGTGGCGGCAAAGGTCAACTCGGGGCCACCGAGGTACATATAGCCTTGTTCCTTGACAATCACCGCCTCGTCGCACAGCGCCGGGATGTAGGCGCCACCCGCCGTGCAAGGCCCCATCACCACGGCAATCTGCTGGATACCCTCGGCCGACATGCGTACCTGGTTGTTGAAAATGCTGCCGAACTGCCCCACATCGGGAAAGATGTTGGCCATCTCAGGCAGGAAGGCGCCACCGCTGTCCACCAGCGTGATGCAGGGCAAGCGGTGTGCCCAGGCAATTTGCTGCGCCCGCACATGCTTCTTGCAGGTCATGCCGTAGTAGGTGCCACCCTTCACGGTGGCGTCGTTGGCAATGATCATGCACGGACGGCCCTGCACCAGACCGATGCCGGTGATGATGCTGGCACCCGGCGGCACGCCGTCGTACATGCCCTCGCCGGCAAGCATGCCGACCTCTAGGAAAGGCGAACCTGGATCGAGCAGCACTTCGACGCGATGGCGCGGCAGGATCTTGTTGCGCGCCAGGTGTTTTTCCCGCGCTTTCGGGGGGCCTCCGGCCAGCGCCAGTTGGCGACGGCTTTGCAGGTCCGCAATCACGGCCTGGTAGGCTTTTTGGTTGAGCCGAAATTCGTCGTCGGAAGTCGATATGCGGGAGGAAAGGATGGTCATATGTGATTGCGCCTATTCGCGAGACAAAGCATTCAGCCGCTCAGGCCTTGAACACCGGTGTACGGCGTGCCTCGAAGGCCGCCAGACCTTCGCTGACGTCGTCATCGAGCAGAGCCGCGCTGGCCAGGTCTTCCTCAAGCTGGAGACCGACCTCCGACGAACCCTCCATGCCTTGCCGTGCCAAACGTTTCATGGTGGCCATGCCGATGCGGCTGCGCGTGGCGATCTTGCTGCAATACGCCAGCGCCGCTTCACCCAACTGCTCAGGCTCGACCACATAGTTCACCAGCCCCCACTGCTCGGCGGTGGCGGCATCGATCCAGCGCGCCGAAAAGAACAGGTCCAGGCCACGGCGCAGACCCGCAATGCGTGGCATGCGCTGGCTGCCGCCCCACCCGGGAATCAGGCCGAACTGGGCATGCTGGTCGCCAA
>NZ_JAHCKK010000150.1 GCF_026125825.1 Hydrogenophaga sp.
GATCTTCACGCCATCGACGCCCTCGCGGATCTCGCTCACGATGCGCGCGAGCCCGCTCTGCATGCGCTCGATGCCGCTCAGCACGCGCGCGATCTCGTCGCGCCCCAGGGCCTGCACCCGCGTGCTCAGGTCGCCGCCGGCCACGCGTTCGATCGCACGCGCCGCCTCGTCCAGCGGCCGCGTGATGCTGCCGCTCACCACGTAACCCAGGCCGAGCGCGAGCACCAGCACCGCCAGCGCGGCGAGCACCGTGACCCACATGGCCTGCCGCTGCAGGCGCGCCAGCGCATCGACCATGCCGTCCACGCGCACGCCGACCGCGTTGCTGATCTCGACAAAGGCTTCGTCGGCCGAGCGCACATCGGCCTTGGCCGGCTCCATGGCGCCGTTGGCGCGCCAGGGGTCGTTGATTTCACCGCGCGTGATGGCCCGGTGGATGGCATGGACCGCCTCGCGGTATTTTTCGAGGCCCGCCGTCATGCGGTCGAGCGCGGCCTGCTCCTGCGCATGCAGGCCAGGCCGCAGCTGGGCCAGTTGCCCCAGGCCCATGTCCACCTGCTGTTGCCAGGCCGAGTGGTAGCGCTGCAGGGCCGCTTCGTCGGCCAGGTTGAGAAAGAGATCCTTCTCGTAGCGCCGCATGTTGCCCACGGCGGCGCGCACGTCGCCCAGCGAGCGCAGGGCCGACACCTCGACCTGCACCAGTTGCTGGCTCGCCGAGACCGCGCGGTCCAGGCTGAAAAGCGCCGACAGCGCCACGGTGAGAATGCCCAGCGCACACAGGGCCAGCATCAGCGCGAGTTTGGCGCGCACGGAAATGTAGGAGAGCCAGTTCATGGGAGGTCTTCGAGGAGCCGGCGGCGCGAATGCCGCCCTTGCCGCCTGCTTCGACGCCCAAGCCGCCTTCTTGAGCACCGTTACCTCATGCCACCCCTGCGCAGACGGGCATTCATCAAACGGTCACGTGCCGGCCCTCGAAACCCCCACGGCCCGCGCCAGCGCCGCGCGCGCGAGCAAGCGGGTGGAATCCAGCGTGGGCAGGGGCGAGTTCGCGTCGCTCATGATGAGCGGAATCTCGGTGCAACCCAGCACGACGGCGTCGCAGCCCTCGGCCTGCAGCCGCGAGAACACGGCCTGGAAACGCGCCACGCTCTCGGGCTTGAAGATGCCGCAGACCAGTTCGTCCATGATGATGCGGCCGATCTCCTCGCGCTCGGCCACGCTTGGCCGCACCGCCTGCACGCCCACCGCGGCCAGCTTGCCGGGATACACCTCGCTGTCCACCAGCCAGCGCGTGCCCGTGATGCCCAGGCGCTGGTAGCCCGCCTGGACCGCGGCCTGCGCCACCACCTCGGCGATGTGCAGCCAGGGCCGCGGTGAGCGCGGCTCGACCAGATGAAAGGCCTGGTGGATGGTGTTGTCGGGGCAGATCAGGAAGTCCGCGCCAGCGGCCGCGAGCTTGTGGGCCGACGCCAGCATGAGATCGGCCACGCCGGGCAGGTCGCCCCGGTTCAGGCAGTCCACGTAGTCGGCGAGCGAGAGCGAGTGCAGGGAGACCTCGGGGTGCGCGTGCGGCCCGAGCACGGCCGCGGCCTCGACGCAGATGGTGCGGTAACAGAGCGCCGCACCTTCGGCGGAACAGGCCACGATGCCAATGTGCTGGGTCTTGTGCATGCCTCATTGTATAAACGATGACTTATGAACAAGAACCTCTGGCTGCTGGCGGGTGCGCAAGGGCTTTTTCTCACCAACAACGTGGTCTTCATGGCCATCAACGGTCTGGTGGGCCTCGCGCTCGCGCCGCTGGGCTGGATGGCCACGCTGCCGGTGATGGGCTATGTGCTGGGTGGCGCGCTGTCCACGCCGCTGGTGGCTCGCACGCAGAGCGCCTTTGGCCGGCAGGCCTCGTTCCAGATCGGCCTGCTGGTGGCCCTGGCCTCGGCCCTGCTGTGCGCCTGGGCGGTGATGGACAGGAACTTCTGGCTGCTGGTGGCCGCCACCGTGGTCGCGGGCTATTACAGCGCCAACGGCCAGCTCTACCGCTTCGCGGCGGCCGAGCTGAGCGCGCCCGCCTTCCGCGACAAGGCGGTCTCGCTGGTGCTGGCTGGCGGCCTGGTGGGCGCGGTGCTCGGCCCCAACCTGGCCGTGCGCACCAAAGACTGGCTGGGCGCGCCCTTCGCGGGCGCCTACGTGGCGCTGGCCGTCGTGGCCCTGCTCGCCATGGCGCTCATGGCCTTCCTGCGCTTCCCGCCCACACCGGCTCCCGTGGCTGGCGCGGACCGGGGTCGCCCGCTCTCGGTGATCGTGCGCCAGCCGGTGTTCATCGTCGCCACCGCTGGCGCGGCCCTGGGTTTTGGCGTGATGAACCTGCTGATGGCCGCCACCCCGCTGGCCATGCAAGTCTGCGGCTTCGCCTTCGACGACGCGGCCCTGGTGCTCGAATGGCATGTGATCGGCATGTTTGCGCCGGGCTTCTTCACCGGCCACCTGATCGCGCGCTTTGGGGCGCTCACGATCATGGGCGTGGGCGTCGTGCTCAACATGGCGTGCATCCTGGTCGCGCTCTCGGGCGTGGACCTGCACCAGTTCCTGATCGCGCTGTTCCTCCTCGGCGTGGGCTGGAACTTCCTTTTCACAGGCAGCACCACCCTGTCGCTGCAGGCCTACCGGCCCGAGGAAAAAAACCGCGCGCAGGCCGCCATCAACTTCTGTGTGTTCACCACCATGGCGCTGACCTCGTTCGCCTCGGGAGCGCTGGTCACCACCCAGGGCTGGCAATGGCTCAACATCGGCTCGCTGGTACCCGTGGGCCTCACCGGACTGGCCCTGGTCTGGCTTGCCTGGGTGCGCCGGCAGGCCCACAATCCGGCCTGACCGCGCGCCCATCCCGGGCCGCCATCACAGGGAAACCACGCCATGGGACTTCTGGATTCATTGATCGGCGCCGCCGCCGAAGCCGCTTCGGACTCGCTGCAAGGTTCACAGCAAACCTCCCCGGTCTCCGCCAACGGGCTGCCGGGCGGGCTGGATCCGCAGATGCTCATGGCCCTGGTCGGCTCGCTGCTCGCGAGTTCGGGCGGCCTGCAAGGGCTGCTGGCCAAGCTGCAATCGGGTGGGCTCGGTGACGCCGTGCAGTCGTGGATCGGCACCGGCGCGAACCAGCCGGTGTCGGGCGACCAGCTCGGCAGCGCGCTCGGCCCCGACCTGATGGGCATGATCGCCTCGCAACTCGGCGGCAGCCCCGCACAGGCTTCGGGCACCCTGGCCGACCTGCTGCCTGGCTTGATCGACCAGCTCACCCCGAAGGGGCAACTGCCGGCCGACCACGACCTGGGCGGTCTCGGCGCCCTTCTGGGAGGCGGGGGCGCGCAGGCGGGCAGCGCTGGCTCGGCCGACCTGATGGGTCTGTTCGGGCTGACGCCGCCCCGCCCCTGAATCGGGCTCAGGCCGGCGCGGGCGCGACGACGTCCAGCCAGGCCTTCAAGGTGCCGTACACGGCCGAGGGATCGGCTTCATTGAAGATCTCGTGGTACAGGCCTTCAAAGACCTGGGAGTGGACTTTGTCGCGCGGCGCCGCGGCGGCGAACGCCTTGCTGCCCGCGGGACGCACCAGGCTGTCGGCACCCGCATACATCAGCAGCGTGGGCACGCGCCATTGCGCGGCGGCGGCCACCACGGCCGGGCCGTTGCGGTCGATGAACTGCGCCAGCCGTGCGCTGATGCGGTCGTGCACCAGCGGGTCCTTCTTGTAGGCCTCGACCACCGCCGCGTTGTGCGAGATCTTGCTCGCGTCCAGACCGTTGGAGATGGCGAAGTTGGGCGCGAAGCGATAGAGCAGGGAGATCAGTTTCTTCTGCAGCGCGCCGATGCCTGCATCCAGCGCGGGCGATGAAAGCACCAGGGCATCCACAGGCGCCATGCGCCGCTGCACGAAGGTGGACGCCACCAGCCCGCCCATGCTGTGGCCCATCAGGATGAGCGGACAGGCCCAGGGTTCGGCAATGTGGTTGCGCGTGTCCTCCAGCACCTCGGCGAGGTCGTCGAGCAGGGTGTCGTCATCAGGCAGCACGCCGCGCGCCCCGCCCGACTCGCCGTGGCCGCGCTGGTCGTAGGCGCGCACGCAGAAGCCCCATTCGTTCAGTCGCTGCGCCACCGTGTCGTAGCGCCAGGCGTGTTCCCCCAGGCCATGCACGATCAGCACCACCGCGCGCGGGCGCCAGCGCATCGGCAGCGGCCAGTCGAACAGGGCGAGGTTCAGGCCATCGCGAAGGGTGAAAGGCGCCTGCGTGGTGTCGGACATGATGGCGGCTCAGGGCATGCGGGCCATGACCTGAGCCACCGTGGCGGTCAGGCGCTGCGCGTAGTCCAGGTGCAGGAACTCGTTCGGCCCATGCGCGTTGCTCCTGGGCCCGAGCACACCGCAGACCATCATCTGCGCGCTGGGGAAGCCCTTGCTGAGCATGTTCATGAGCGGGATGGTGCCGCCCTGGCCGATGGTGCCGCAGCCAGCGCCGAAGTGGGCCTGCGAGGCGTCCTGCAGCGCCTGCCCGAACCAGGGCGCGGTGGCCGGGGCATTCCAGCCGCTGGCCGCGCCTTCGCCATCGAAGGTCACGCGCGCCTGGTAGGGGGCGTTGTCTTCCAGCAAAGCCTTGAGTTCCTGCACCGCGGCGGGCGCGTCCACCAAGGGCGGCAGGCGCAGGCTCAGCTTGAAGGCGGTGTAGGGCCGCAGCACGTTGCCGGCGTTGCGCAGTTCGGGAAAACCGTCGGCGCCCGTGACCGACAGCGTGGGCCGCCAGGTGCGGTTGAGCAAGGCCTCCACCGGGTCGGTGGTGGTGGGCAGGGTGAACACGGTGGAGCCACCACAGTCGTGGTGCGCCCAGGGAAAGCGCTTGTGGATCTCGTCGCCCAGGATGGCGGCCGTGGCACGCGCCTGCTCGATGCGCTCGGCAGGCACCTCGCAATGGAAGCTGGCGGGCAGCAGGCGCCCGGTGGCACTGTCCTCCAGCCGGTCCAGCACCTGGCGCATGATGCGAAAGCTCGATGGCACCAGGCCCGAGGCGTCACCCGAGTGGATGCCCTCGGTGAGCACCTCCACCTTGAGCACCCCGCTGGCCATGCCGCGCAGGCTGGTGGTAAGCCAGAGCTGGTCGTAATTGCCGGCACCGCTGTCCAGGCAGATCACCAGGCCCACGTCGCCCAGGCGCGGGCGCAGCGCGTCCACGTAGGGCAGCAGGTCGCCCGAACCGCTCTCTTCGCAGGTTTCGATCAGCCCGACGATGCGAGGGTGCGCCACCCCCTGTGCCTTGAGCGCCTGCACGGCGGCCACGCTGGCATAGACCGCGTAGCCATCGTCCGCGCCACCCCGGCCATAGAGCTTGCCGCCGTCGATCTTGGGCGTCCAGGGGCCAAGGTCGTTGCGCCAGCCGGTGAATTCAGGCTGCTTGTCGAGGTGGCCGTACATCAGCACGGTCTGGCCCGACGCGGGTGCGGGCGCCCCGTCGCGCCCGCCGCTGGCCGGCACCTCGAAGAACAGGACCGGTGTGCGGGGCCGGCCCTGTGCGTCGTTCAGGCGCACGATCTCCAGCTGGAGACCCTCCACCTGCTGCGCTCGCACCCAGTCGGCCGCGCTTTGCAGCACGCGCTCCAGCAAACCATGGGCGACCCAGTCCGGGTCGAAAGCCGGCGACTTGGCCGGCACTTCGATGTAGCGCGTGAGCTCGGGGATGATGCCGCTGGACCAGCTCGCCTCCACATGGGCCTGCAAGGCGGCCGGGTCCAGGGGCGGCGAGGCGTGGGGCAGGCGAGCGTTCATGGCGTCGGTCTCCGGGTGCGCGGGCGGTGAGGCGCCGGCATGCCGGGACAAACATCCCCGGGGCCGGTACAGGGGAAACAGTATAGGCACGCCTGCGCCGTGTGCACGGCGCCAGGCCCCTGTATCACCCCCCTGCGCGTGCGGGTGTGGCGACCAGCGGCCGCCTTTGCCTTACAGACGGAACAGCTGCACGACGCCGGCGAGGCGACGC
>NZ_JAHCKK010000151.1 GCF_026125825.1 Hydrogenophaga sp.
GTCGCGGAAGCGTTCGGCGATCGCGGTGGCGTAGGCGGCGCCCTGCATGCGCACCAGCGGCGGCGCATCGGCCGGGGCGGCCACCACCACCGAGCGCTTGCGGCCCTCGGCGCCGAGGATGTCCTCGATGAATTCCTTCACCTCGCGGCCGCGCTCGCCGATTAGGCCGACCACGATCACATCGGCCTTGGTGTAGCGCGCCATCATGCCCAGCAGCACGCTCTTGCCCACGCCGGAGCCGGCGAAGAGGCCGATGCGCTGGCCTCGGCCGACCGTGAGCAGGGCGTTGATCGCGCGCACGCCGGTGTCCAGCGGCTGGCGCACCGGGTCGCGGTCCATGGCGTTGAGCGGGGCGCGGTCCATCGGCTCGATGTCCACGTTGAGGATGGGGCCCTGGTGGTCCAGCGGGTTGCCGTGCGAATCGACCACGCGGCCGAGCAGGCCGGCGCCCAGCGGCAGGCGCAGCGTGCCGCGGTCATCGGGCGAAGGCGGCTTGTTGGCGCGGCCCACGCGCGGTGCGGTGCGGTACGGTGCGAGCGGTGTCACGCTCGCACCGCTGGACAGGCCGTGCGTGTCGCCGGCGGGCATCAGGTAGGCCTTGTCGTTGGCAAAGCCCACCACCTCGGCGAGCACCGGTTCCTTGTGGCCGTTGTCGATCAGGCACTGCGAGCCCACCGGCACTTTCAGGCCAACGGCTTCGAGCACCAGGCCGGCCAGGCGGGTGAGGGTGCCGCGCACTTCCAGCGGCGTCTTGACGGCGGCGCTCGCGCGCACGTCCTCCATGAAATTGTCCCAGCGGCTCTCGGTGCCAAACGTGCTTTCAGACATCCATGTTTCCCGGGTTCCAGGCCACTTCCATGCCGAGGTTGCCCACGGCGCGCGACCAGCGCTTCTCGATGGTGGCGTCCACTGTCATGGTGGCCGATTCGATGAGGCAACCGCCCGGGCTGATGGCCGCATCGGCCACGAACTCGGCGGGGTGGTTGCCCATGTTTTCCTGCAGCACGCCCTTCATCATGGCCAGGTCGCCCGGGTTCATGCGCACGGTGGCGGGCTGGCCGTCGTCCACCAGCTGGCCCAGGGCCTCGGCGATCACCGGCTGCAGGTGGCTCAGGTCGCTCTTGAGTTCCTGGCGCACCACCTGGCGGGCCAGGTCGCAGGCCAGTTCGATGATGTGGCGCGAGATCTGGTCTTCGCTCTTCTTGAGGTGATCGCGCGTGTTGTGCAGCAGCTGGGCCATGCGCACCGCGGTTTCTTCGGCGGTCTTGCGCACCGTGGCCTCGAGCGCGTCGCGCACTTCCTGGCCGCCGGCGTCGTGGCCGCGCGAAAAGCCTTCGGCGTAGGCCTGCTGGCGCGCTTCCTGCAGCACCTCGGAGGTCACGCCTTCGCTGGCGCTGCCATCCGCCGGTCCGGCCTTGGGCAGGTCGTCGCTGCCGTCCACGGCGGCGAAGTGCCAGGCGGCGACGCCGGCGATCTCCTCGCGCGGGATGAAGCGCGAGTGGGGATTGGGCTTAGACGAAGGCTTCATCTTCGCCTCCACCCATGATCACGATCTGGCCTTCGTCGGAGAGGCGGCGCACGATCTTGAGGATTTCCTTCTGCTGCGCCTCCACCTCCGACAGCCGCACCGGGCCGCGCGACTCCAGGTCTTCGCGCAGCGCCTCGGCCGCGCGGCTGGACATGTTGCCCAGCACCAGGTCGCGCAGCTCGTTGGTGGCGCCCTTGAGCGCGATCACCAGCGAATCCGTCGCCACTTCCTTGAGCACCATCTGGATCGACTTGCCGTCGAGCTTGAGCAAGTCCTCGAAGGTGAACATCTTGTCCATGATCTTCTGCGCCAGGTCGGCGTCGAACTCGCGGATCGACTCGATCACCGAGGTCTCGATCTGGGTGCCCATCATGTTGATGATTTCGGCGGCGGTCTTGACCCCGCCCATGGAGGTCTTGCGGATCTTGTCGCCGCCGGCCAGCACCTTGTAGAGCACCTCGTTGAGGTCCTTGAGCGCGGTCGGCTGGATGCCTTCGAGCGTGGCGATGCGCAGCATCACCTCGTTGCGGGTGCGCTCGGTGAAATTCTTGAGCACGCCGGCGGTCTGGTCCGATTCCAGGTGCACCAGGATGGCCGCCACGATCTGGGGGTGCTCGTTGCGCAGCAGCTCGGCAATGGACAGCGGGTCCATCCACTTCAGGCTTTCAATGCCCGAGACATCGCCGCCCTGCAGGATGCGGTCGATCAGCAGCGAGGCCTTGTCGTCGCCCAGCGCGCGCTTGAGCACGGCGCGCACGTAGTTGTCGGTGTCGGACACCAGCAGGCTCTGCGAAGAAGCCGCGCTGGTGAACTTCAGCATCACCTGGTCCACCCGCTCGTGCGAGACGGCGCGCGTCTTGGCGATGGTCTCGCCCAGCTTCTGCACCTCCTTGGGCGAGAGGTGCTTGAACACCTCGGCCGCTTCCTCTTCGCCCAGCGACATGAGAAAGATGGCGGCGTCCTGGATTCCCTGGTCTTCCATGATTCAGATTCCTTCAGCCCAATTCGCACAAAACGTCCGAGGGCCCATGCCTCCGACAAGAGGCAGCGAGGGTCCGGCTGCGCCTCATGCCGGCGCCTCCCCGTTGACCCAGCCCTTGACAATGTTGGCCACGGCGGCCGGGTTCTCCAGTGCCAGGCGCTTGGCATCGGCCAGGCGCTGCGCCTCGGCGGTGACTTCGTTGCTGGGCATGGGCAGGCCGGGGCGCTCGGGCGATTCGTTGAGCACCGCGTTGAGCGGCTGCACCGGGGTGGTGTCCAGGCGGCGCGAGGCCGGCGTCTTCATCAGTTTCAGGCCCGGGCGGACCATGCCCATGAGCACCAGCAGGCCCAGGCCCACCATGCCCAGCGGCCAGGCCAGGCTGCGCATCAGTTCCTGGTTGTCCGCCTGCTGCCACCAGGCGCCGGCGTCCACTTCGCTGGTCTTCTCGACGTTGAAGGCGGCATTGACCACGTTGACCGAGTCGCCGCGGTCCTTGTTGAAGCCGATGGTTTCGCGCACCAGGGCGGTCATCTGTTCAAGCTGCTGCGGCGGGATGGGCGCGCTGGTTTCCTTGCCCGCCTTGTCCACCGTGGTGCGGTGGTTGATGACCACCGCCGCGCTGAGGCGGCGCACCTGGCCGCTGGACTCGCGCACCACCTTGACCGTCTTGTCCACTTCGTAGTTCACCACCGACTCGCGGCGCGAACTGCCGCCCTGGCCGCCGGCCTGCTGGCCGCTGGCCACGCCCACGGGGGCGGCGGCGCCGTTGATGGGGGCCGTGCCGGTGGCCGGGGGCTGGTTGCTCACCGCGCCGGGCACGCCCGAGGGCTGGGCGCGCGGGCCGCTGCCGTCTTCCACGGTCTGCTGGCTGCGCACCGTGGCGGCGGTGTCCGGGCCCTGGTTGGGGCGGTGTTGTTCGCTGGTGGATTCGACCTGCGAGAAATCGACTTCGGCGCTGACCTGGGCCTTGACGTTGTTGCGGCCCACCAGCGGCTCGAGCATCTCCATGATGCGGCGGGTGTAGAGCTGTTCGAGCTGCTGCACGTACTGCAGCTTCTGGGTGTCGGCGCCCTGGGCCTGGCCATCGGGCGGGCTGGAGAGCAGGTTGCCGGCGTCGTCCACGATGCTGACCGCCTTGGGGTTCATCTCGGGCACGCTGGAGGCCACCAGGTGCACGATGCCGGCGACCTGCGCGCGGTCCAGCGTGCGGCCCGGGTGCAGCGTGAGCAGCACCGAGGCGCTGGGCTTTTGCTGCTCGCGAAAGAAACCGTTCTGGTTCGGCAGGGCCAGGTGGATGCGCGCGCTCTGCACCGAGGAGAGCGACTGGATGGAGCGGGTCAGCTCGCCTTCGAGGCCGCGCTGGAAGGTCAGGCGCTCCTGAAACTGGGTCATGCCAAAGCGGTTGGCTTCCATCAGCTCGAAGCCGGTGACCGAGCCTTTGGGCAGGCCTTGCGAGGCCAGGCGCAGGCGGGTGTCGTGCACCTTGTCGGCCGGCACCATGATGGCCTGGCCGCCTTCGGCGTGTTTGTAGGGCACGTTCATCTGGGACAGCTGGGCGACGATGGCGCCGCCGTCCTTGTCGCCCAGGTTGGCATAGAGCACGCGCCATTCCGGCTGGCGGCCCATGAAGAAGAAGGCCAGGGCGATGGCCAGCAGGGCCAGGGCGCCCAGGCCGAGCTTGATCTTCTGGGCCTGGTCCATGCGCGCGAAGCCGTCACCGAATGCGCTGCGTTCCTTCGCGGCGGTCGGCGTGACATCCAGTTCGGCAACGGCGGTGGTGCTCATGGCGTTCGGGGCTCGGGTAGATGGTCGATGCAGAGGGAGATACACCCTGTTGCAGTCGATTATTCGGTCCCGGTGCCCCCGCCATAGCCATGAAAAGGCGGGGGTTTGTGCCCTTATTCCCGTCCCTTGCGCACGGGGTGCCCTCTAGCATCAGGGCGTCATATCACGTCGAAGGAGTCCGCCATGGACATGCGCATCGCCCCCCTGAGCAGCCAGGCCTTGAACGGCATCGGCCAGTCCGCCCTGAAACGCCCCGGTGCCACGGCAGGGGTGGAGTCCGGCTTTGCCGCCAACTTCAAGTCGGCGCTCAAGGAAGTCAGCGCGTCGCAGGAGGCCGCTTCCAACCTGCAGACCCAGGTGCAGCTGGGCAACCCCAAGGTGAGCCTGGAAGAAACCATGCTCGCGATGCAGAAGGCCCAGGTCGGGTTCCAGGCCACGCTGCACGTGCGCAACCGCATGGTTCAGGCCTATTCCGACATCATGAACATGAGTGTCTGATTGCTCTCCGGAGCGCGTGCCTTTTCCAGGATGTCGCGGGACTGGCTTTGCCAGACCGCAGACATCGCCCCCTGGGGGGTGACGGCCGCAGGCCGGCGCGGGGGGGTCAATGCATCGGGGCCGGGCTGCTGCGGTCGATCATCTGCGCCAAGTCATTGAGCCAGGGCTCTGCCAGGCAGCGGATCTCGGCGTCGATGCGCAGGATGCGCTGCATGATCTTCGTCTTTTCCTTGCGCTCTTCCGGGCCGAGCTGGTCGGTCGCGGACTTGTGGCGCAGCTGGGCGATCAGCACGGCGCAGGCGCCTTCGAGGCGAACCACCTGGTCCCAGTTTTCCGTCTGCGCGGCCTCCAGCATCTGGCGGCTGGTGTTCTCGATGGCTTTGTAGTAGTCCAAAAGATGGTGCTCCATGTCAGGCTCCCTGCAGGGCGCCAGCGCGAATCTGTTTCCAGGAGTCGGCCAGGGGTTCGATCAGGTTGAGCACCTCGTGGATCGGCGCCGCGTCGTTGCGCAGGTTCGCCAGCGTCAGGCGCTGCACGCTGTACTCGTAGATGCCCTTGAGGTTGGCGGCCAGTTCGCCGCCTTCCTGCAGGTTCAGGCCGGCCTTGAGGCCTTCTTCCACGATCCGGATCGCCTTGCCGATGGCCGCCCCCTTGCTGGCCACGTCCTGGCGTTCCATCGCGCCGCGAGCCAGGTTCAGGCTCTGGATCAGGGCGTCGAACAGCAGGCTGACCAGCTGGTGCGGGTCGGCCGTCTGCACGCCGGTATCGACGGCGACGCGTTTGTAGGTGGAGGCTGCGCGGGTGTTGACAGAGGTGAACATGGCTTGGGTTCCTGATGTCTGATACCTCTCTGTATCGGCACCCGGCGGGCTGACTGTAGGCATGAACGGCGCCATTTGAGGGGTCAAGTTCATGCTTTACATCCTTTAGTGAACAGTTTCCCGCGCAGGGCCCCCGGCGCAGTTCCTGGTGACTTTTTTCGGTCGGCTGCCCGGTATCTTGAGCGTGTGCGCACGGTTTGATCCACCGATAAGCGGGGCAAAAACGACGAAGGGCGGTGGCGCAAGTCACCGCGCCAGCGCCCCGTCGATGTGTCGGCGCGATCAGCGCAGCAGCGACAGCACGCCCTGTTGCGCCTGGTTGGCCTGGGCGACCATCGCGGTGCCGGCCTGCTGCAGGATCTGGGCGCGCGAGAGGCTGGAGGTTTCCTTGGCGAAATCGGCA
>NZ_JAHCKK010000152.1 GCF_026125825.1 Hydrogenophaga sp.
GGTGGCACAGGCCGAGATCGCGATGATCAAGATCGTGGCGCCCAACATGGCCACCCGCATCATCGACTGGGCCATGCAGGCGTACGGCGGCGCGGGCATCAGCGGCGACACGCCGCTGGCCTACAGCTACGCCCATCAACGGACGCTGCGCTTTGCCGATGGCCCGGACGAAGTGCACCGCAACGCGCTGGCCAAGCTGGAGCTCGCCAGGTACGCGGCCAACCCCAAGGCCGTGGAGATGCCGATCACGCGCGGCAGCTGAGCCGGCTCGCTCGGCCAGGGGTCAAGCATGTTTTGAGGCTGCGGCCAGCGTCCAGCGGGCGCAGGCAGCCATCAAATCTGTAGCAACCAGGAAACGGCGCCCACGTGGCGCCGTTCTTCTTGGAGCCCCTGCATGGGCTTGCCGGCCCTGCCTGCACGATCCGCCGCGCATCGGCACAATGGCGCGTCGTTTCCCCATCCACTCTCACCCATCCCACGCCGGAGCCTTCGATGATCGACCTCTATTCCTGGGCCACGCCCAACGGCCACAAGGTGCACATCATGCTGGAGGAGTGCGGCCTGCCCTACCGCGTGCACGGCATCGACATCGGCAAGGGCGAGCAGTTCGCGCCCGAGTTCCTGGCCATCAGCCCCAACAACAAGATCCCGGCCATCGTCGACGCCGAAGGGCCGGACGGCCAGCCGATCTCGCTGTTCGAGTCCGGCGCCATCCTGCTCTACCTGGCCGGCAAGACCGGCCGCTTCCTGCCGCAGGACGTGCGCGGCAAGTACCAGACGCTGGAATGGCTGATGTTCCAGATGGGTGGCGTAGGCCCCATGCTTGGCCAGAACCACCACTTCCGCCAATACGCGCCCGAGAAGATCGGCTACGCCATTGATCGCTACACCAACGAAGCCAAGCGGCTCTACGGCGTCATGGACCGGCAGCTCAAGGGGCAGAAGTTCATCGCCGGCAACCAGTACAGCATCGCCGACATCGCCATCTTTCCCTGGTTGCGCAACTGGCAGAACCAGGGCATCGACTGGGCCGACTTCCCGAACCTGAAGATTTGGTTCGACACCATCGCCGCCCGGCCCGCGGTGCAGCGGGGCGTGGCCGTCCTGGCCGACGCGCGCCGGCCGATCACCGACGACAAGTCGCGCGAAGTGCTGTTTGGCAAGACGCAATACGAAAAACGCTGAGTCGGGCCAGAACGCCGCCCTTGAGCGGGTACAATTCGCCGCTTAGTCGGAGCGTAGCGCAGCCTGGTAGCGCATCTGCTTTGGGAGCAGAGGGTCGCGAGTTCGAATCCCGCCGCTCCGACCATTCATCAAGAACAAAAAGGCCCACAGCGTGGGCCTTTTTTGCATCACCAGTCGCCCTGTCTGCCCGTAGCTCAACTGGATAGAGCAGCTGCCTTCTAAGCAGCAGGTCGGGGGTTCGAGTCCCTCCGGGCAGGCCAAGCACCCCTCGGGTTTACCCGATACGCGGCCTCCAAGTTCATGAAGTATATTGCAGCTTCTGCATCATGAACGCCGCTTCCAGACCCCTCATCATCCTCGTCGGCACGGTCACCAACACCGCCGAGCAAGTGGCGCGTGCGATCGAGATGGATTGCGCCGACCTGATCCAGCCCATCGAAGTGCATCGCATGGAGGGACTTGACATCCGCGCATTCGACCGAGATGCACTATACGTCATATGCTCATCCACCCACGGTGCCGGTGACGTGCCCCAGAACGCGCAAACCCTGTACGAGTCCCTGGGCAGCGAGCCAAGGTACCTGGGTCATGTGCGTTATGGGGTGATCGCGCTGGGCGACAGCATCTACCCCAACACCTTCTGCCATGGCGGACTGCGCTTCGACGAGCGCCTGGCGGATCTGGGCGCCGTGCGTCTGGGCGAGGTGTTTCGCCACGATGCCTCCGACGGCACCGACGCCGTGGCCGCAGGTGTGGCCTGGTGCCGCAACTGGTTGGCCCAGTGCGTGAAGCCCTCTTCAATTCACACATAAATGTTTTAGACCTCAAGTACGGGTAATTCTGGATCGTCAATCCCCTACCCCGCGTCTACAGTGAACCGCATTCCGGCAACCACCCACAGGAGACCTCCATGACCACCCGCCGAATCGTTCTGACCCGCAGCGCCGCCGTGATCGGCGCCGCATCCACCGGCCTGTTGCTGCCGCAGATCGTGCGCGCACAGTCCGACAAGGTGCGCGTGGGCTTCATGCTGCCGTACACCGGCACCTTCGCCCAGCTCGGCGTGGCGATCGAAAACGGCTTCCGCATGGCGCTCAACGAGCAAGGTGGCAAGCTGGGTGGCCGTGAAGTCGAGTACTTCAAGGTGGACGACGAATCCAACCCCGCCAAGGGCATCGAGAATGCGACGCGCCTGGTGCAACGCGACAAGGTGGACGTGCTCGTGGGCACCGTTCACTCCGGTGTGCAGATGGGCATCCACAAGGTCGCGCGCGACACCGGTGTGCTCAACCTGATCCCCAACGCGGGCGTGCACGTGGCCACCCGCGCCCAGTGCGCCCCCAATGTGTTCCGCACCTCCTTCACCAATTCGCAACCCACGCTGGCGCTGGGCAAGGCGATGGTGGCCAATGGCCACAAGAAAGCGGTGTGGATCACCTGGAACTACGCGGCCGGCGACGAAGCCTTTGAAGGCTTCGAGCAGAGCTACACCGCGGCTGGCGGCACCATCCTGAAGAAGCTCGGGCTGCCCTTCCCCAACGTGGAATTCCAGGCGCTGCTCACCGAGATCGCCTCGCTCAAGCCCGATGCCGTGGCCTGCTTCTTCGCCGGCGGCGGCGCAGCCAAGTTCATGAGCGACTACGCCGCGGCCGGCCTGAACAAGACCATCCAGCTCTATGGTTCGGGCTTCCTGACCGAAGGCGTGCTGGAAGCGGCCGGTCCCGCGGCCAACGGCGTGCTCACCACCATGCACTACGGCGATTCGCTGAACACCCCGCGCGACAAGCAGTTCCGCCTGGAGTACGCCAAGGCCTTCCGCCTGCAGCCCGACGTGTATGCCGTGCAAGGCTACGACACCGGCCTGCTGCTGATCAAGGGCGCCAACGCCGTCAAGGGCGACCTCAACAACAAGAAGGCGCTGTACGCCGCCATGGAAGGCGCCACCATCGACAGCCCGCGCGGCAAGTGGACCATGAGCAAGGCCCACAACCCCATCCAGGACATCTACATGCGCAAGGTCGAGAACAAGGAAAACAAGGTGATCGGCATCGCGCAGAAGGCCGTGGCCGACCCCGCCACCGGCTGCCGCATGGGCTGAACGCCTGCCTCGTTTCTGCCACCACAGACCGGCGCCCACAGGCGCTGGTCTGGTTTTTGCTCGCCTTCTCGGCCTGATCCTCACCGCCCCGCTACATGGACTTCGCCAACTTCCTGATCCAGTTGCTCAACAGCCTGCAGTACGGCCTGCTGCTGTTCATGCTGGCGGCCGGGCTCACACTGATCTTTGGCATCATGGGCGTGGTCAATCTGGCGCACGGCAGCTTCTACATGCTCGGCGCCTACCTCGCATGGTTCCTGGTGTCGCAGCTCGACAGCCTGGTGCTGGCCATCGTGCTCGGCACCGTCATCGCCGTGGTCCTGGGCTGGCTGCTCGAGTGGCTTCTGTTCCGCCACTTCTACCACCGAGACCACCTGGACCAGGTGCTGCTGACCTTCGGCCTGATCTACATCTTCGAGGAAGTGCGCTCCATCCTCTGGGGCGACGATGTGCATTCGGTGCAGGTGCCCGAGATGCTGAACTGGTCGATCCCGCTCACCGACAACCTGTCCTACCCGGCGTACCGGCTGGTGATGTCAGGCGTGTGCATCCTGCTCGCGCTTGGCCTGTACCTGCTGATCTCCAAAACCCGCCTGGGCATGAAAATCCGCGCGGGCGCGTTCAACCGCGAGATGACGGAGTCGCTCGGCATCAACACACGCCTGATACACGGCGTGGTGTTCGCGCTGGGCGTGGCGCTCGCGGCCATTGCCGGCATGATCGCCTCGCCCATCTCCAGCGTCTACCCGGGCATGGGGAGCTCGGTCCTGATCATGTGTTTCGTGGTGGTCGTCATCGGTGGCATCGGCTCGGTGCGCGGAGCCCTCGTGGCCGCACTGCTGGTGGGCCTGGTCGACACCTTCGGCAAGGTGCTGCTGCCACAGATTGCGGGCATGGCCGTCTACATGCTCATGGCCGCCGTGCTGCTTTACAAGCCTGAAGGGCTGTTCAAACAATGAGTTCGCCCAAAGCCCAGTTGGAAAAACTGCCGCGCAGCATGCAGGTGATCCTGCTGCTGGGCGCCATCGCCCTCGCCGCCTTCCCGCTCATGCCGCTGACCGGCGCGGACTTCTACCTGCAGATGCTTTCTCAGATGATGATCCTGGCGATCTTCGCGATGAGCCTCGATTTGCTGCAGGGCGTGACCGGTCTGGTCTCGCTTGGCCATGCGGCCTACTTTGGCCTGGCGGGCTACGCCCTGGCCTTCCTCACGCCGGCCGACACGCCCATCAGCCTGTGGTGGGCGTTGCCCGCCTCGGCCCTGGGCGCGGGCCTGGCGGCGCTGATCATCGGCTTCTTCGTGGTGCGCACGCACGGCATCTACTTCATCATGGTCACCATGGCCTTCGCGCAGATGGTGTTCTTCCTGTTTTTCGACAACAAGGCCCTCGGCGGCTCCGACGGCCTGTACGTGAACTTCCGGCCCGACGCCTCGCTGTTCGGCTGGACGGGCATCGACCTGGAAAACAAGACCACCTTCTACTACTTCACCCTTCTGCTGCTGGTGCTGGTCTATGCCTTCCTGCGGCGCCTGCTTTTCTCGCCCTTTGGGCGCGTGCTCGCCGGCATCCGGGTGAACGAGCACCGCATGCGCGCCGTGGGCTACGGCACCTTCGGCTACAAGCTGACCGCCTTCACCCTGGCCGGCGCGCTGGCCGGGGTCGCGGGTTTCCTGTGGGCCGCCCAGACTGGCTACGTGAACCCCGAGCTCATGGGCTTTCACATGAGCGCGCACGCGATCATGATGGTCATCCTCGGCGGCATGGGCAACTTCGCCGGCGCCATCGTGGGCGCTTTCGCCTTCGAGTACGTCATGCATTTCTTCAAGGACCTCACCAAGCACTGGCAGCTGCTGATGGGCAGCTTCATCGTGTTGATCGTGGTGTTCGCGCCCCGAGGCCTGCTGGGCCTGGTGGCGCAGTTCTCCCGCAAGCGGGGTGCCCCATGAGCGAACTGCTGCTCTCGGCCAGGAACCTCACCAAGCGATTCGGCGGCCTGGCCGCCGTCAACGACGTGTCGGTCGACCTGCATCGCGACCACATCCACGCCGTGATCGGGCCCAACGGCGCGGGCAAGTCCACCTTGACCAACCTGCTCTCAGGCGACCTTCCCCCCACCTCGGGCCGCATCACGCTCAACGGCACCGAGACGGCCGGCAAAAGCCCCGAGCGCATCTCGCGCCTCGGCCTGGGCCGCAGCTACCAGAAGACCAACATCTTCCTGCCCTTCACCGTGTGGGACAACGTGCGCCTGGCCGCGCAGTCGCGCGAACGCCATGGCCCGTGGAACCCGCTGCGCTGGCTCTGCGCAGCCAGCGCCATGACCGAGGTCAATCGCCGCTGCGAACGTGCCATCGAGCTCGCCGGCCTCTCGGCCCGTGTGGGCAGCATCGCAGGCACCACCAGCCACGGCGAGCAGCGCCAGCTGGAGATTGCCATGACCCTGGCCACCGAGCCCACGGTGCTGCTGCTCGACGAACCCCTGGCTGGCATGGGTCAGGCCGAGGCGGAGCGCATGGTCGATCTGCTGCTCAAGATCAAGAAGGCCCATGCCATGATGCTCGTGGAGCACGACATGGATGCCGTGTTCGCCCTGGCCGACCGGCTCACCGTGATGGTCAACGGTGAGGTGATTGCGAGCGGCACGCCGGCCGAAGTGCGCAGCGACGCCAGCGTGCAGGCGGCCTACCTCGGCGAGGAACACGCATGTCCGCCTTGATCCAGG
>NZ_JAHCKK010000153.1 GCF_026125825.1 Hydrogenophaga sp.
AGCGGAAGGTCGCCGATTTCATCGAGGAACAAGGTGCCGCCCCGGGCGGCCTGGAAGTAGCCCTCGCGGTCGGCCGTGGCACCGGTGTAGGCGCCCTTGCGTGCGCCAAAGAACTCGGCCTCGATCAGGTTTTCCGGGATCGCGCCGCAGTTGACGGCGACGAATGGCCCGCCGCTGCGGTGGCTGCAATCGTGCACCGCGCGCGCCACCAGTTCCTTGCCGGTGCCGGACTCGCCCAGAATGAGCACCGGCGCCATGCTGGAGGCCACCTTCTCGATGCGCGTCTTGATCTGCGCGATGCTGGGCGATGCGCCCACGATGCGGCGCAGTGCCTGTGCGCCGCTGGCAGTGGATGCCTTCCTGTTGGCCTCGCCTGCAGCGCTGCCGCCGGACGCGGAGGCCGTGGCGCCGTTGGCCAGGGAGGCCGGGGAGCCGCGCTGGCTCTGCAACGCCGCCGTCACCGCGCTTCGCAGCTGTTTGAGGTCCACCGGTTTGGTGAGGTAGTCGAAGGCCCCGGCCTTGAGCGACTCGACCGCGTTTTCGGCCGATCCATACGCGGTGATGACGATGCATTTCTCGGGCCGCTGGGCATCCGCAAGCTCGCGCAACAGGTCCAACCCCAGGCCATCGGGCAGCCGCATGTCGGAGATCAGCACGTCAAAGCGCTGCTGGGCGAGCCATTCGCGCGCCTGGGTGATGTCGGGCGCGGCCACCACCGCATGGCCTTCGCGCAGCAAGGTGAGTTCGTACAGGGTGCGAAGGTCGGGCTCGTCGTCGACCACGAGCACGGAGGCGGATGAGGGGGCGGTGGCCATCGGTGTGGTGCTCAGCGGGTCGCCAGCGGGGCATCACCCGAGAGAGGGTGGCCGTGGTGTTCGGCGCGCGTGGCCACCGAATCGCCCATGGGGTACGACAGGCTTTGCTGCGTCGGCTCGTGCGCGGACGCCGGGCCGGCGGCGGGGATCAGCGCGTAGAACTCGTTGCCCTCGCGCTGGTCCAGGCGCGTGCGGCGGTAGGCGATCTGGGCGCCGTAGCGCTCACAGAGTTCGCGGCAGATGTACAGGCCCAAGCCGCTGGAGCGGCTCTCGGAGGAGAAGAAGGGCTCGAACAGGTGGCGCATCACGCTGGCTTCAAGGGCCTGGCCGTCGCTCCACACCGACAGGCGGATGTGCTCGCTGCCGCTGGGCTGGGTGATGAGGCGGATCGAGGATGGCTTGCCGCTGGCGTGGCGCAGGGCGTTGTCCAGGAGGTTGATGAGCAGGCGTCGCAGGTGCTCCGGATCGAAGGCCACGTGCGCCGCCGGCGCATGGGCGTGCACGCCCAGGATGCGTTCGGCCTTGCTCTGGCGCATCCACTCGTGCGCGATCTGCCGGACGGTCTGGTCCAGCGGCAGGGAGGGCGCCGAGGTGCTGTCCTGGCTGGGCTGCGCGCGCGCGACGTTGAGGATGTCGTCGACGATGCGCGAGAGCCGCTGGGCGTTCTGCTCGATCATGCGGGTCAGCCGCTTCTGGGCCGGCGCCTGCACCTCTTCGTCCAGCAGCGCATTGGCCTGCGTGATCGCCGATAGCGGGTTGCGGATCTCATGCGCCACGGCGGCCGACATGCGGCCCATCGAGGCCAGCTTCTCGGTGCGCACGCGCGCCTCGACCTCGCGCAAGTCTTCGAGGAACAGCACGCACAGGCCCGCGCTGCGCCCGCTCTGCGCGGTCAGCCGGGTGCGCGCATGCAGGCGCTGGCTTGGCCGGTCCTCGTTGTCGATGGTGGTTTCGGTTTCCAGCGGCTCGCCGCGCGCGAAGGTCTCGTGAACCAGGTGGGCCAGGTGCTGCCAGCTGGAGCGGGCCGACAGCAGCAGCTTGGCCGCCTGGGGCGAGACCTGGCCGAGCAGCATGGACTGAGCTGCCGGGTTGGCGCTGCGCACGACGCCGTGCGGGTCCACCACCAGCACGCCCACCGTCAGGCTCTCGATCACCAGTTCGTTCACCTGGGCCTGCGCGCGGGCGGCGGCCTGGCTGCTGGCGGTCAGGGCCTCTTCGCGGGCCAGCCGGATCGCCAGCTGGTTGGCCAGCACGCCCACCAGGAAGAAGCCGGTGCCGGTCAAGGCCGCCTGCAGGAAGCGGGCGGTGGACACATCGCTGAACAAAGGCGCGTGCAGTGCCGCTTCGCCCAGCAGGTAGAGCGTGACCCCCGCGGCCGTGGCCAGGGCCAGCGTGAGCGAGCCCAGGATGGAGGCCAACAGCACCGGCAGGGCAAACAGCGCGGTGTAGTTGATGCTGCCGACCTGGAACGATTGCAGCAGGGCAAACACGAGCACGTCCACACCGATGGTCATCAGCCACTGGACGTGCATCGGGGCAGCCTGCTCCGCCGGCCGCCAGAGGTAGAGCGTGACCAGTGCGGCGCAAAGGTGGGCCGAGCAGACCACCACCAGCCAGTTGGGGCCGCCGGTCTGCGAGACCAGCACGAACACCTGCAGAGCGAGCAGCACCGTGGCGATGAACACCCGGGCCCGCATGAAGGCGCGCCAGAGCCGGACGAACGCGCGCATGCGCTGCTCGCGGCTCTGCACATGGCTGCCCTCGAAAGCGGAGTACCAGGACGGGGCGAACTGCGAGCTGACGTCCCGGGCCATGTCAGGCCTCCATCCGCAGGGGGGTCATGCCGAACCGCCTTCTCGCAGTCGGCGATGCTCGGTGCTGCAGTACGCTCCCTGCTGGCCGCGCACTGCCTCGTTCTCGGGCAGGTGCGTGCCGCATTGCTGGCAAGCCACCATGATGGTGGGGACGTTGGCGCGCGGCTGGGGTGGGGGCGCGCGGCGGGCGGCCTCGGCGCGGTCGTTCAGGCGGTTGTTGCGCCAGATGTGGAACGCCACCATCACCACGGCCAGGACGAGCAGGTATTTCATGGTCAATGCCTCAGCCGCGGTGCAGCATCACTTCGAGCACGAAGCGCGAGCCCACGTAGCCCAGCAGCAGGAAACCGGCGGCCACGTAGAGCGTGCGCACGGCGACTCGGCCGCGCCAGCCCAGGCGCCAGCGGCCCCAGAGCAGCACACCCATGGTGATCCAGGACAGCAGCGAGAAGGTGGTCTTGTGGTCCCAGACCCAGCGGTGGTTCAGGGTTTCGGAGAAATACCAGCCGGCCAGCAGCGTGGCGCTCAGCAAGGCAAACCCGGCGGCGACGAAGCGGAAGGTGAGGCGCTCCAGCGTGAGCAGGGGCATGGACGCTTCGCTGGCGTTGCCCAGGCGCATGGCCTTTTCGGCGCGTTGCATCAACCAGGCGTGCACCACGGCGGCCGCAATCAGGCCATAGGACGCGATGCCCAGCGCCCAATGGAGCGGCAGCAGCGCGGAATGCAGCGCCGGGTAGCGCGAGCCCGGGAACACCAGCGCGAGCAGCACGACCACCATGCCCAGGATCGCGAGCGTCCAGCGCGCGCGCATCTGCGGGTACAGGCGGCTTTCGATCAGGTAGACAGTGAGCACCAGCCAGCCGGTGACGGACAGGGCAGGGGCGAAACCGAAGCGTGCGGGTTGCTCGAACAGGCCGAGCGTGAGCACCACCAGGTGCAGCAGCCAGGCCAGCCCGAGCAGGCCGCGGCTTTGCGCCGCTGACAGGCGCGGGTGGGCCAGGGCGAGCATCGCGTAGGCCAGCGCTGCGCCGCCGGAGAACACCGCTGCGGGCAGGTTGGATGCGAGTGCAGGCAGCAGGCTCATCTCCGGGGCAGCGCGCCAAGCGTGAAAAGGTGGGGCGCAGCTAAAATCATCCTCACAGTTTAACGGCCTTGTCCCACCGGGACGCGCCGGCCCGCCGTCCCAGGCGCCCGCCCGACCGGCCGCGCCACGTGCGTTTCCTCCCATTCCCTTTCTACCCGAGGCAGCATGGCTTCAGCCCTTTCAGACCGACTTTCACGCATCGTCAAGGAAATGCGCGGGCAGGCCCGCATCACCGAGGGCAATGTCACCGACATGCTGCGCGAGGTGCGCATGGCCTTGCTGGAGGCCGACGTCGCCCTGCCGGTCGTGCGCGACTTCATCGCGCGCGTCAAGGAGAAGGCGCTGGGCCAGGAGGTGGTGGGCTCGCTCACGCCCGGGCAGGCGCTGGTGGGCATCGTCCACCGCGAGCTCGCCGCGACCATGGGTGACGGCGTGGCCGACATCAACCTCGCGGCGCAGCCGCCCGCGGTGATCCTCATGGCCGGCCTGCAGGGCGCGGGCAAGACCACCACCACCGCCAAGCTGGCCAAGCACCTCATCGAGAAGCGCAAGAAGAAGGTGCTCACGGTCTCGGGCGACGTCTACCGCCCGGCCGCCATCGAACAGCTCAAGACCGTGACCGCGCAGGCCGGGGCCGAGTGGTTCCCCAGCACGCCCGATCAGAAGCCGGTGGACATTGCCCGCGCCGCGGTCGACTACGCACGCAGGCATTTCTTCGACGTGCTGCTGGTCGACACCGCCGGCCGCCTCGCCATCGACGAGGCGCTGATGCGCGAGATCCAGGAGCTGCACGCCGTGCTCAAGCCGGTGGAGACCCTGTTCGTCGTGGATGCGATGCAGGGCCAGGACGCGATCAACACCGCCAAGGCCTTCAAGGACGCGCTGCCGCTCACCGGCATCGTGCTCACCAAGCTCGACGGCGATTCGCGCGGCGGCGCGGCGCTCTCGGTGCGCCAGGTCACCGGCGCGCCGATCAAGTTCGCGGGCGTGTCCGAGAAGATCGACGGCCTGGAGGTCTTCGACGCCGACCGCCACGCGCAGCGCGTGCTCGGCATGGGCGACATCCTGGCGCTGGTCGAGCAGGTCACGGCCGGGGTGGACATGGCCGCCGCTCAGAAGCTGGCGGCCAAGGTCAAGAGCGGTGAGGGCTTTGACCTCAACGACTTCCTCGATCAATTGCGACAGATGAAGCAGATGGGGGGGCTCTCCAGCCTGATGGACAAGCTGCCCGCTGCCATGGCCGCCAAGGCCAGCGAGGTCGACATGGGCCGCGCCGAGAAGGACATCAAGCGCAAGGAAGGCATCATCTGCAGCATGACGCTCAAGGAGCGCCGCAAGCCCGAGATCATCAAGGCCACGCGCAAGCGCCGCATCGCAGCCGGCGCTGGCGTGCAGGTGCAGGAAGTCAACCGCCTGCTCAAGGAGTTCGAGCAGATGCAGGACATGATGAAGAAGATGAAGGGCGGCGGCATGATGAAGATGATGAAACGCATGGGGGGCCTCAAGGGCATGCCCAAGCTGCCCGGCATGGGTTGAGGCGGTCTGCGCCATGACTTCGCCCGCCGACGATCCCCACACCATTCAGGACCTCGCCTCGCTCCAGGCGCTCTTCGGCCCGGTGGGCGACGCGTCGGTGCGCAAGGAGGTGTCGCGCCTGCATCCGGTCTACCAGCGCTGGATCGAGGCCTCGCCGTTCGCGGTGCTCGCCACCGTCGGCCCCGACGGGCTGGACGCCTCGCCGCGCGGCGATCCGCCTGGGCTGGTGAGCATCCAGGACGAACACACGCTGCTGCTGCCGGAGCGCGCGGGCAACAACCGCATCGACAGCCTGAAGAACATTCTGATGGACCCGCGCGTGGCTCTGCTGTTCTTGGTCCCCGGCGTGGGCGAGACGCTGCGCGTGAATGGCCGTGCGCGCATTTCGGTGGCACCAGACCTGATGCAGCGCCTGGCCATGGACGGCAAGCCACCCCGGTGCGTGCTGGTCATCACGGTGGACACCGTGTTCTTCCAGTGCGCCCGCGCCATGAAGCGCGCCGGCCTTTGGGCGCCACGCGAAGTCGCCGCGACCGTGCCCACGGCCGGCGCGATGCTCGCGGCCCTGACGGCCAACGCCATCGATGGCGCCGCTTACGACCGCGCCTTGCCGGCGCGCCAGCGCGACACGCTGTATTGAAGGTTCAGCCCAGGGTGCGGGCCAGCGCCTGCGCCGCCGCCTCCAGGCGAGGCAGCTGCAGCCGGGCCTGCGCCAGCGCCATGCGCGCG
>NZ_JAHCKK010000154.1 GCF_026125825.1 Hydrogenophaga sp.
GAAGGGCTCTTTGCGTACCGTGGCGGCTTCGAACAGGAGACAAGACGTGAGCACACCACCCACGGCGAACGCCGCCGCCCCCCTGGACACGCTCTGGACGCCGAGCGCACAAGACGTCGCTTCGAGCCGACTGGCGCGTTACGAGCGCTGGCTCGCCGAGCAACACGGACTGCATTTCGACGACTACGCGGCGCTGTGGCAATGGTCGGTGCAACACCTGGACACCTTCTGGCGCAGCATCTGGGACCACTTCGAGGTGCTGGCGGACGGCTCCCCCGAAACCGTGCTCGCCAGCCGCGAGATGCCCGGGGCGCGCTGGTTTCCGGACACCCGGCTGAACTACGCGGAGCACGTCTTTCGCCAGGCCAGCGCCCTGCGGCCCGCGCTGGTGGTGCGCACCGAAGGTTCGGAAGCGATCGAGGTGTCCTGGGCGGCGCTGCGCCAGATGACGGCGGCGTTCGCGGCCGTCCTGCGCGAGCGCGGCGTGCGCCCGGGCGACCGCGTGGCGTCCTACCTGCCGAACCAGGCCGAGACCGTGGCGGCCTTCCTGGCCTGCGCCAGCCTGGGCGCCATCTGGTCGAGCTGCGCGCCCGACATGGGACCCTCGGTGGTGTTCGACCGCCTGAGCCAGATCGAACCCAAGGTGCTGCTGGCCACCGACAGCTACCGCTACAACGGCAAGGTGCACGACCGCCACGACACCGTGGAGCAGCTGCTCGCGCGCCTGCCCAGCGTGCGCACCGTGGTGCACCTGCCTGGCCCGCTGGCGGCCGAACGCACCGTGGCCTGGCGCGACCGCCTGGCATGGGACGCCGCGATGCGGCAGCACCCCGACGCCGAACTGCGTTGGGAGCGCCTGCCCTTCGACCATCCGCTGTGGATCGTCTATTCCTCCGGCACCACCGGCCTGCCCAAGGCCATGGTGCACGGCCACGGCGGTGTGGTGCTCACCCACCTCAAGACACTCGCGCTGCAGCACGACCTGCGCGAGGGCGACCGCATGCTCTTCCTGGGCGGCACCGGCTGGATCGTCTGGAACCTGCAGATCGGCGGCCTGCTCACCGGCGCCACCACCGTGCTCTACGACGGCAACCCTGCCTGGCCCGACGACGAAGCGCTCTGGCGCTTCCTGGACCGGCAAGGCGTCACGCTGTTCGGTTGTGGCGCGGCCTTCCTCATGAACTGCATGAAGCGCGGCCTGCGCCCGCGCGACTTGGCCGCCCTGCCGGCGCTTCGCGCGATCAACTCGACCGGCTCGCCGTTGTCCATCGACGCCTACCACTGGGTCTACGACGCGGTGAAAAGCGACCTCTGGCTGGCCTCCATCAGCGGCGGCACCGACATCGCCTCGGGCTTCGTGGCCTGCGCGCCGGGCCTGCCCGTGGTGGCCGGCGAGATCCAGTGCGCCGAGCTCGGCGTGTCGGCCCAGGCCTTCAACGACTCGGGCCAACCGGTGCTGGACGAGGTCGGCGAGTTGGTGATCACGCAACCCATGCCCTCCATGCCGCTGTACTTCTGGAACGACGCCGACGGCCAGCGCTACCGCGAGAGCTACTTCGACACCTTCCCCGGCGTCTGGCGCCATGGCGACTGGATCCGCTTCACGCCACGCGGCAGCGCCGTCATCTACGGCCGCTCCGACAGCACCATCAACCGCTTTGGCATCCGCATGGGCACGGCCGAGATCTACCGCGTCGTCGAGGAAATGCCCCAGGTGCGCGACAGCCTGGTGGTCGACCTGGAGTACCTGGGCCGGCCGTCCTTCCTGCCGCTGTTCGTCGTGCTGCAACCGGGCGCCGTGCTGGACGACGCGCTCAAGGCGGCCATCGCCGCACAGATCCGCACCAAGGCCTCGGCGCGCCACGTGCCCGACGCGATCTACCTGGTGGACGAGATTCCACGCACGCTCACCGGCAAAAAGATGGAAGTGCCGGTGCGCAAGCTGCTGCTGGGCACGCCGCTGGAAAAAGTGGCCAGCCCCGACGCCATGGTCAACCCGCGAAGCCTGGATTTCTTCGTGGGGCTCGCCCTCGAACTGAACCAGCCGGGCACCGCACCCGCCTGAGCGCCTCTGAGCGCCGGACCTTTCCCCATGTCAACAAAGGAGACAACCAGCATGATGCAACGCCGCCAACTCACCCGCCTGGCCATTGCCCTGGGGGCCTGCCTGGGCCTCGCGCCCGCGATGGCCCAGCCGGCCTACCCGGGCAAGCCAATCACCATCGTCGTGCCCTTCGTGCCCGGCGGCCCGGTGGACGTGATGGCGCGCACCCTGGGCGACGCACTGGGCAAGTCGCTGAATGTGCCGGTGGTGATCGACAACCGCGCCGGCGCGGGTGGCAACATCGGCAGCCAGCACGTGGCCAAGGCCCCGGCCGACGGCTACACCCTGCTGATGGCCACCGGCAGCATCCTGAGCATCAATGAAGCGCTCTACCCCCGCCTCGGCTTCGATCCCGGCAAGGACTTCGCGCCGGTCTCGCTGGTGGGCGACATGCCGCTGATCGTCACTGTCAACGCCTCGGTGCCGGTGAAGAACGTGGCCGAACTGGTGGCGCAGGCCAAAGCCAGGCCCGACAGCCTGCTGCTGAGCTCGCCGGGCAATGGCACCACGCCGCACCTGGCCACCGAACTGCTCAAGCGCGAAGCCGGTGTGACCCTGGTGCACGTGCCCTACAAAGGTGGCGCCGAGTCGGCCACCGCCATCCTGTCCAACCAGGTCACCGGCGGCATCGAGTCCCCGCCCGCCGTGCTGCCGCACATCCGGGCAGGCAAGATGCGCGCCCTGGCCATCGCCGGCCCGCAGCGCCTGGACAGCCTGCCCGACGTGCCGACCACGACCGAAGCGGGCCTGCCCGGCCTGCAGATCGTGAGCTGGTTCGGCCTGGTCGCACCGGCAGGCACGCCGGCCGCGGTGATCGACAGGCTCAACCGGGAGACGCTGGCGGCGCTCAAAAGCGACGACGTGAAGGCGCGCTTCGAACGCCTCTCGATCCGCCCCATGGGCAGCACGCCCGCCGCCCTGGCCACGCTGGCACAGCAGGACCGCGTGAAGTGGGGCGAGATCGTCAAGGCCTCCGGCGTGCGCCTGGACTGAGCGCGCGGCCAGCGCCCTTCAACGCGAACGCAGGGTGCGGCTGAGCAGGATCACCGGCACCAGGCCCACCAGCACCAGGGTGAGCGCCGGCAGCGCTGCCTCGCCCAGGCGTTCGTCGCGCGCAAGCTGGTAGGTCACCACCGCCAGGGTGTCGCTGTTGAAGGGCCGCAGCACCAGGGTGGCGGGCAGCTCCTTCATCACGTCCACGAACACCAGCAGGGCGGCCGCGGCCGTGGAGCGCTTGAGCAGCGGCCAGTGCACACGCACCGCCAGGCCCAGGCCGGTGGTGCCGAGCATGCGGGCCGAGTCGTCGAGGCTGGCGGGAATGCGCGCATAACCGCTCTGCAGCGATTGCAGGGCCACGGCGGTGAAACGCACGAGGTAGGCCCACACAATGCCGAGCGCGGTGGCGGTGACCCAGTAGCCCACGCTGGCCTGGGGCCACAGGGACTGCACCCAGCCCACCGGCAGCAGCAGGCCCACGACGATCACCGCGCCAGGCACGGCATAGCCCAGGCTCACGAGCTGCACCACGCTGCGCGTGAGCTGGCCCGGCCGGGCGCGCAGCGCGAACGCCAGCGCCAGCGCAATCACAGTCGTCAGCGCCGCCGCCAGGCTGGCGAGCCACACGCTGCTGCGCGACCACTGGAGGAAGGACGTCCAGGGCAGATCGTCCCACCCCCCGATGAGCGGGCGCAACATGAAAAGCACCGGCAGCACGAAGCCAAAGGCGATGGGCAGCACGCAGACCAGCACAGCACCCGCGGCGCGCCCGCCATGCAGGCGCGTGGGCTGGGCTTCGGCGCTGCCGGCGCGCTGGCCGCGCAGCGTGGCGAAACGCAGCCTGCGCTGGGCGCGGTGTTCCAGCCACAGGAGCAAGGCCACCAGCGCCAGCAGCATGGTGGCAAGCTGGGCCGCGGCCATGCGGTTGTCCATCGCGAGCCAGGCCTTGTAGACGCCGGCCGTGAAGGTCTGGATGCCGAAATAGCTGGCCACACCGAAGTCCGCCAGTGTCTCCATCAGCGCCAGCGCCACGCCCGCGGCCACGGCCGGGCGCGCCAATGGCAGCGCCACTTCACGGATGCGCCGCGCCAGCGGGGCGCCCAGCAGGCGCGCGGCTTCCATCAGCTGGGCCGCACGCTCGGCCAGCGCGGTGCGCGCCAGCAGGTAGACGTAGGGGTAGAGCGAGAAAGTGAACACCCAGACCGCGCCCGGCGTGCTGCGCACCTCAGGCAACAGACGCCCGGACAGGCCGAAGGTCTCGCGCAGCCCCACCTGCAAGGGACCGCTGAACTGCAGGAAGTCGGTGTAGGCATAGGCCACCACATAGGCCGGCATGGCCAGCGGCAGCAGCAGCGCCCACTCAAAGAAACGGCGGCCGGGGAACTCGAATAGCGTGACCGCGCTGGCCGTGACCATGCCCACCACCGCCACGCCCACCGCCACACTCGCACACAGCACCAGAGTAGTGAGCGCATACTCGGGCAGCACGGTCTGGGCCATCTGCGAGAGCACGTCGCGCGCGGCGGCATCGAACTCGAACCAGGACGCGCCCAGCGACAGCACCGGCAGCGTGAGCAGCAGCGCAAGCAGGATCAACAGGGCCGGAGCCAACCAACGCAACATGGGCAGGTTTCAGGTGAAAGGGCCATCGACCCGCGTCAACACAAATGAGAATTGTAGTTATCTAGAATATCCCGACTATGTTCCTGAACGTCTCACAACTCAGCGTGCGGTACGCGGGCCAGTCCCAAGCCGCGGTGGACGGCGTCTCGCTGGGGCTGCGCGCAGGCGACATCGGCGTGCTCATCGGCCCTTCCGGCTGCGGCAAGACCACCCTGCTGCGGGCGGTCGCCGGCCTGGAGCGGGCCAGCGGCGGCAGCATCACGCTCGACGGCGAGACCGTGAGCGACAGCCAGCACCACATGCCGGCCGAGCAGCGCCGCATCGGCATGGTGTTCCAGGACTACGCGCTGTTTCCCCACCTCGACGTGGGCCGCAACATCGCTTTCGGCATCGAACGCCTGCCGCGCGCCGAGCGCGAGGCGCGCGTGGACGAGGTGTTGCGCCTGGTCGGCCTGGCGGGCATGCAGGCGCGCTTTCCGCACGAGCTCTCGGGCGGCCAGCAACAACGCGTGGCGCTGGCCCGCGCCCTGGCGCCGCGCCCGCGCCTGCTGCTGCTCGACGAGGTGGCCGCCGGGCTGACCGAGTCCGAGGTCGACGCGATGGCCCAGCTGATCCGCCGTCTGCGCGACGAGCTCGACCTCACGGTGATCTGGATCGAACATGCCGTCACCACGCTGCTGCGCTGCGTGGAGCGCGTGATCGTGCTGCACCAGGGCCGCAAGATCGCCGACGGCACCCCGGCCGAGGTGGTGCGCCATGCCGAGGTGATCGAGGCCTACCTCGGCGACGAGATGGTCGGGACGGCATGAAGAACGACATCGAACACGCGCTCGACACCCGGCTGGCGCACCTGCGGGTCGAGGCGCTGAGCGCCGGCTACGGCCCCTTCCTCGTGCTGCGCGAGCTCACGCTCGAGGCCCGGCCGGGGCTCACCGTGATCCTCGGCCCCAACGGTGCCGGCAAGACCACGCTGCTGAAGGCGATCAACGGCCTGATCCCGCGCGGCGGGCGGATGACGCTCGACGGCGAGCTGCTGCCGCGCGACACCAAGACCAGCGAGCTGGTGCGCCGCGGCATGGCGCTGGTGCCCGAGGGCCGTCAGCTGTTCCCGCAGATGACGGTGCGCGAGAACCTCGAGCTCGGCGGCTGGCTCGTGCCCCAGGCCGGGCGCGGGGCGCGGCTGCAGGCCGTGCTGCGCGACTTTCCCAAGCTGGCCGAGCGCATCGGCCAGCTGGCCGGCACG
>NZ_JAHCKK010000155.1 GCF_026125825.1 Hydrogenophaga sp.
ACAAATTGACGTATCAGGGTTTGCGAGGGTACACTCACGGGCTGTCCAGGGGGCTCGCCCACCTCGTCATTTGTCTCTCCCCCAACGTCCTTTTCCGGAGTTTTCACCATGAACAAGAAGCCCGTTCGCGTTGCCGTCACCGGCGCCGCTGGCCAGATCGGTTACGCCCTGCTGTTTCGCATCGCCTCCGGCGAGATGCTCGGCAAGGACCAGCCCGTGATCCTGCAACTGCTGGAAATCCCGGACGAGAAGGCCCAGAAGGCGCTCAAGGGCGTGATGATGGAACTGGAAGACTGCGCATTCCCGCTGCTGGCCGGGATGGAAGCCCACAGCGACCCCATGACCGCCTTCAAGGACACCGACTACGCCCTGCTCGTGGGCGCCCGTCCGCGCGGCCCCGGCATGGAACGCGCCGACCTGCTGGCCGCCAACGCCCAGATCTTCACCGCCCAGGGCAAGGCGCTGGACAAGGTGGCCAGCCGCGACGTCAAGGTGCTGGTGGTCGGCAACCCCGCCAACACCAACGCCTACATCGCCATGAAGAGCGCGCCCAGCCTGCCGCGCGAGAACTTCACCGCCATGCTGCGCCTGGACCACAACCGCGCCGCCAGCCAGATCGCCGCCAAGACCGGTGGCAAGGTCGGTGAAATCGAGAAGCTCACCGTCTGGGGCAACCACTCGCCCACCATGTACGCCGACTACCGCTTCGCCACCATCGGCGGCAAGAGCGTGAAGGACGCGATCAACGACCAGGTGTGGAACGCCGACACCTTCCTGCCCACCGTGGGCAAGCGCGGCGCTGCCATCATCGAGGCACGCGGCCTGTCGTCGGCCGCTTCGGCCGCCAACGCCGCCATCGACCACATGCGCGACTGGGCCCTGGGCTCCAATGGCAAGTGGGTCACCATGGGCGTGCCCTCCAACGGCGAATACGGCATTCCCAAGGACGTGATCTTCGGCTTCCCCGTCACCACCGAAGGCGGCAAGTACAAGATCATCGAAGGCCTGGAGATCGACGCCTTCTCGCAAGAGCGCATCAACAAGACCCTGGACGAGCTCAAGGGCGAGCAGGACGGCGTCAAGCACCTCCTGTAATCGGCTGGTAACCGCGCTTTGGCTCCGCTTCATCCCCGACACATCCTGCTCGGTGCCCAGGCCGGCGCGTTCGCGCTGCCGGTCTGCGACCACTACAGCGGGGTGGAGGCCCGGATGCGCAAGAGCCTGGCGCTGCAGGCCGAGATGGCCGAGGAGTTCGGGACCTGCGTCTTTGACGTCACGCTCGACTGCGAGGACGGCGCGCCCGTGGGCGGCGAAGCCGAGCACGCCGCGCTGGTGACGGAGCTGGCCCTGGCCGCAGCGCCCGAGGCGCGCGTGGCGGTGCGCGTGCACCCGGTGGACCACCCGGCGTTCGACGCCGACGTGGCCACCATCGCGGCGCGCGCCGGCCACCGCCTGGCCCACCTCATGGTGCCCAAGGTCGAAACGGTGGCCGATGTGCAGCGCGCAGCCGCGGCGCTCGACGCCGCCGGTGCCCGCACCCTGCCTCTGCACGTGCTCGTCGAATCGCCCGCCGCGGTCCACCGCGCCTTCGACCTGGCTGCCCATCCCCGCGTGCAGAGCATCAGCTTCGGGCTGATGGACTTTGTCTCCGCGCACGGCGGGGCCATACCGGCCGATGGCATGAGCGCCGCCGGCCAGTTCTCGCACCCGCTCGTGCTGCGCGCCAAGCTGGAGATCGCCTCGGCCTGCCACGCGCACGGCAAAGTGCCTTCGCATTGCGTGGTCACCGAGTTCAAGCACCTGGATGCCCTGCAGCAGGCGGCTGGCAAAGCCGCGCGCGAGCTGGGCTACACGCGCATGTGGAGCATCCACCCCGACCAGATCCGCCCCATCCTGGCCGCGTTCGCGCCCCAGGCGAGCGAGGTCGACACCGCCGCGGCCCTCATCGAGCGGGCCCTGGCCGCCGACTGGGCGCCGGTGCAGTTCGAAGGCCGCCTGCACGACCGCGCGAGCTACCGCTACTTCTGGCAGGTGCTGGAGCGCGCCCACCAGACCGGCCTGCCATTGCCGGAGTCGGTGCAAGCGCACTTCGCCGAACCAGCCGCCTTGCGGCATTGAGCTTGCCTGGCCGCCGTCCCCCTGTTCTTCGCCCCACGAATTTCACATCCCCCACTGGAGAATCCCATGTCCACCTTCCTGACCGACTACCGCGCCCACGCCGCCGAACGCGCTGCGCTGGGCATTCCTCCGCTGCCGCTGGACGCCAAGCAGGTCGCCGACCTGATCGAGCTGATCAAGACGCCGCCGGCCGGTGAGGACGCCTTCCTGCTGGACCTGCTCACGCACCGCGTGCCGCCCGGCGTGGACGACGCGGCCAAGGTCAAGGCCAGCTTCCTGGCCGCCGTCGCGCATGGCGACGTGAAGGTGGACCTGATCTCCAAGGCCAAGGCCACCGAGCTGCTGGGCACCATGGTGGGTGGTTACAACGTGCACCCGCTGATCGAGCTGCTGGACGACGAGGAAGTGGCCAGCGTGGCCGCCGAGGGCCTGAAGAAGACCCTGCTGATGTTCGACTTCTTCAACGACGTGGCCGAGAAGGCCAAGGCCGGCAACCTCAAGGCCCGCCAGGTGATCCAGAGCTGGGCCGATGCCGAGTGGTTCACCAGCCGCCCTGAAGTCGACAAGACCATTACCGTGACCGTGTTCAAGGTTCCCGGCGAAACCAACACCGACGACCTCTCGCCCGCACCCGACGCCTGGAGCCGCCCGGACATCCCGCTGCACTACCTTGCCATGCTGAAGAACACGCGCGAAGGCGCGGCCTTCAAGCCCGAGGAAGACGGCAAGCGCGGCCCGATGCAGTTCATCGACGACCTCAAGAAAAAGGGCCATCTCGTGGCCTACGTGGGCGACGTGGTGGGCACCGGCTCCAGCCGCAAGTCGGCCACCAACAGCGTCATCTGGGCCACCGGCCAGGACATCCCCTTCGTGCCCAACAAGCGCTTTGGCGGCGTCACGCTCGGCGGCAAGATCGCTCCCATCTTCTTCAACACCCAGGAAGACTCCGGCGCGCTGCCCATCGAAGTGGACGTGAGCAAGCTCGAAATGGGCGACGTGATCGACATCCATCCCTACGAGGGCAAGATCACCAAGGGGGGTGCCACCCTGGTGGAGTTCCAGCTGCGCAGCGACGTGCTCTTCGACGAAGTGCGCGCCGGCGGCCGCATCAACCTCATCATCGGCCGCTCGCTCACCGCCAAGGCGCGTGAATTCCTCGGCCTGGGCGCGAGCACGGTGTTCCGCCTGCCGCAGGCGCCCGCCGAAACCAAGGCCGGCTTCACCCTGGCACAGAAGATGGTGGGCCGCGCGGTCGGCCTGCCCGAAGGCTTTGGCGTGCGCCCGGGCACCTATTGCGAACCCAAGATGACGACCGTGGGCTCGCAGGACACCACCGGCCCGATGACCCGCGACGAACTGAAGGACCTGGCCTGCCTGGGCTTCAGCGCCGACATGGTGATGCAGTCCTTCTGCCACACCGCTGCCTACCCCAAGCCGGTGGACGTGAAGACCCACCGCGAGCTGCCCGCCTTCATCAGCAACCGCGGCGGCGTGGCCCTGCGCCCGGGCGACGGCGTGATCCACAGCTGGCTCAACCGCCTGCTGCTGCCCGACACCGTGGGCACCGGCGGTGACTCGCACACCCGTTTCCCGATCGGCATCAGCTTCCCCGCCGGCTCCGGCCTGGTGGCCTTCGGCGCCGCCACCGGCGTGATGCCGCTGGACATGCCCGAATCCGTGCTGGTGCGCTTCAAGGGCCAGATGCAGCCGGGCGTGACCCTGCGCGACCTGGTGCACGCGATCCCGCTGTACGCGATCAAGGCCGGCCTGCTGACCGTGGCCAAGGCCGGCAAGAAGAACATCTTCTCGGGCCGCATCCTGGAAATCGAGGGCCTGCCGGACCTCAAGGTCGAACAGGCATTCGAGCTCAGCGATGCCTCGGCCGAGCGCTCCGCCGCCGGTTGCACCATCAAGCTCAACCCCGAGCCGGTGAAGGAATACCTCACCAGCAACGTGGTGCTCATGAAGAACATGATCGCTCAGGGCTACCAGGACGCGCGCAGCCTCAAGCGCCGCATCGAAAAGGTGGAAGCCTGGCTGGCCAACCCCAGCCTGCTCGAAGCCGACAAGGACGCCGAGTACGCCGCCGTGATCGAGATCGACCTGGCCGACATCAAGGAACCCATTCTCTGCTGCCCGAACGACCCCGATGACGCCAAGACCCTGTCCGACGTGGCCGGGACCAAGATCGATGAAGCCTTCATCGGTTCTTGCATGACCAACATCGGCCACTTCCGCGCCGCGGCCAAGCTGCTGGGCGGCCAGCGCGACATCCCCGTCAAGCTGTGGGTCGCACCGCCGACCAAGATGGACGAGAGCGAACTGATCAAGGAAGGCCACTACGCGGCATTCGGCACCGCCGGTGCCCGCACCGAGATGCCCGGTTGCTCGCTGTGCATGGGCAACCAGGCGCAGGTGCGCGAGGGTGCGACCGTGGTCTCCACCTCCACCCGCAACTTCCCGAACCGGCTGGGCAAGAACACCAACGTGTACCTGGCCTCGGCCGAGCTCGCGGCCATCGCGTCCAAGCTGGGCCACATCCCCACCGTGGCCGAGTACCACGAGGCGATGGGCGTGGTCAACAAGGACGGCGCGGCGATCTACCAGTACATGAACTTCGACCAGATCGAGGAGTACGCCGAAGCCGCCAAGGCGGTGTAAGCCCCGGGCGCCGCCCTCGGCGCCCTGGATCAAAAAGCCGCTGCGTCTGCAGCGGCTTTTTTTATGCCTGCGCGGCGAGTTGCCGGAGCAAGGCCGCCGACGCTTCGTCGCCTGGAAAGAACGTCTCCAGCGCCAGCTCCTGCAGCGTGATGTCCACCGGCGAGCCGAACACCGTGGTGGTGCTCACCAAGTTCAGCACCCCATGGCCGGTATTGAACTGGAACGGCATCAGCACGCCATGGTGTTCGCCCGGCAGGGTGCCTGCATCGTTGCCGAACGACGCCGGATAGCCCTTGAGCTCGGCCAGCAGCGCGGCCAGCGACTCGTCGCCGGTGGCGTGGATCTGCTGGCGCAGGCGCTCGAAGAGGTGCTCGCGCCATTGCCGCAGGTTGGCGATGCGCGGCGCCAGCCCCTCGGGGTGCAGGCTCAGGCGCAGCACATTGATGGGGCCTTCCATCAGCCGGGGCGAGGCACCCGCCATCAGCAGCGGCACCAGCCGGTTGTGCATCACCAGGTTCCAGTGCCGGTCCATCGCCAGCGCGGGCCAGGGTTCGTGGCAATCCAGGATGCGCTTGACCGCCGCCCGCGCAGCCGCCATGTCGGGCGCGTCCAGCGGGCGCTCGCGGTACATCGGGGCGTACCCAGCGGCTTCCAGCAGCGCGTTGCGTTCGCGCAAAGGCACCTCCAGCCGGTCGACCAGGCGCAACACCATGTCGCGGCTCGGGCTGGCGCGGCCGGTCTCCACATAGCTCAGGTGGCGGGTGGACACGTCAGCCACATGGGCGAGGTCGAGCTGGCTCAGGCGGCGGCGCTGGCGCCAGTGGCGCAGGCGCTCGCCAAACGGCGACGGCGTGGACGGCGAGAGGGCGCGGGCGGGCAAGGTCGGGGTGTTCATGGGCGGCATGGTAGGGCAGCTGGCGGCCGTCCGGCCATGACCTGCCACGTCATGGACGCCGTGCGCGCCCCGTCCCACCATGCACCCCGGATGCCCTGAATCCCATCCTTCCTCACCTCATCAAGGAGTTCACCATGTCCCTCATCGCTTCCCTCACCAGCCCGGTCGGCCTGCGCCGCGTCCTCTGGGCCGACGCCCTGTCCGGCACCGGCACCGCCGTCCTTCACCTGGCGCTGGCCGGCACCCTGTCTGGCCTGCTG
>NZ_JAHCKK010000156.1 GCF_026125825.1 Hydrogenophaga sp.
CGGTCGGTCATGTCAAACCTTTGAGAAGAGAGGGGGCGCCCCCCGCCCCCTTGAGGGGGTGACGCGCTGCCGGCGCGGCGCGGGGGTGGGCTTCATACCGTCACCAGGGCGGTGCGGTTGTGCAGGAAGCGCAGCGCGGACAACACGGTCAGTGCCGAGGTCTTGGGGTTGTCGGGCAGGGGCTTGCCGCGCATGGTGATGTGCATTTCGCCGAAGGCGCCGCGCACGTCGATCTCGTGGATGTTCTCGGTCACCGTGGGGTCGGCGATGAGGCGCACGCGGGTCGCGTCCAGGCCCAGGCCGGCGAGCGAGACGGTGGCGGCCACGTTGGCGTTCTTCGGGTAGAGGTGGGCGGCTTCGCGCGCCGTGGCTTCGAGGATGACGGTGGGCTCGGTGATCGCGCCCAGGTCGGTGACCTGCTCGGCCGGGCTGCCGCGCCAGCCCTGGGGCGGCTTGCGGCCGGTGTAGGTGACGCTGTCCAGGCCGGCGAGGCGGGCCGAGGCGATGGCGTCGATGCCACCGATGGCGCCGGCCAGCAGGTGCACGCGCGTGCCGCCGCGTTGCGCAGCCTCGGCCAGCTTCTCGGGCAGGCCGTCTTCGGACAGCGCGCCGATGGACAGCACGGCGCATTCGATGCCGCGCTCCAGCGCGGGCAGCACATGGCAGCCGATGGCGGCGTGGCCCGCGCATTCGAGCAGCAGGGTGGTTTCGGGCGGCACTTGCGTGCACACGGTCGCGGCGGTGCCGAGCGCGGCCTGGGCCTCGGCGACGTGGCTTTCGGACAGCACCACGTGGGTGATGCGCACCGTGGGGTGTCCGGCCATGCGCGCGAACAGGGTGCGGCCGATGGCGCCATAGCCGATCAGCGTGACCTGCTGAAAGGGCGTGCGGGAACCTTCGTGCTGCGCACCGCCGTGCGGGCTTGCCAGGGAAGGGCTCAGCGCGTCGTTCATGTCTCTTCCTTCTTCTTCGGGGGGCCGGCGAATTTCACGGCGAACGGGCCCCAGGCGTTCATGTCCACTTCCACCACCACCGGGCCGCTGGCGTGGGCCAGGGCTTTTTGCAGCGTGTCCTTGGTGGCGGCCGGGTCGGCCAGCTTGAAGTGCGGCACCTGCAGGCTGGCGCAGAGTTGGGCGAAGTTGGGGGTGTGCAGTTCGACGTAGGCGTGGCGGCTGCCGTAGATGTCGTCCTGGATGTTCTTGATGACGCCGTAGCGCTGGTCGTTCATGACGACGAAGACCACGTTGGCCTTCTCTTGCGCGGCGCAGGCGAGCTCGCCCACGTTGAGCATGAAGCCGCCGTCGCCGCAGAGGGCGATGGTGCGCCGGCCCAGCGCGTGCTCGGCATCGGCCACGGCCGCGCCCACGCCCATGGCCAGGCCCTGGCCGATGCCGCCGCCCAGGGCGTGCACGCCGGCGCGCGGGTGGTCCAGCACCGGGGCGCGGTTGCCCCACATGCTGTTGGAGAGGGTGATGTCGCGCACCCACCAGAGCTGTTTGCCGACGACCTCGGCCAGCGTGTTCTTGAGCTTGGCGTACTGGCCCAGCGTGCCGTCCACCAGCGAGGCGGCCTCGGCGCGGGTGCGCTTGACGTCGGCCGCGAGCTTGGGGTCGATCTGCATGCGGCCTTCGAGCCGGTCGGCCAGCGCGTTGAGCGTGATCTCGGCGTCGCCGTGCACGAACAGTTCGCTGCTGTAGCCCCGGCCGTCGGTGAGCGGGTTGGCGTCGATGCGGTAGCGCGTGGCGGGCAGCTTCAGCTTGTAGTTCAGCGTCTCGTTGCTGCGCAGGCGGGTGCCGACGCAGAGGAAGGCGTCCACGGTTTCGTAGAACTCTTCGGCGGGCTTCTGCAGGTTGTAGGAGCCCAGCGTGGCGGGATGGTCTTCGGGCACGATGCCGCGGCCTTGCACGGAGGAGACCACTGTCCAGCCCATGTTCACCAGCCGCATTGCGGCGGCGCTGGCGCTGCGCGCGCCGCCGCCCAGCCACAGCAGGGGGCGCTTGGCGCCGAGCAGACGTTCGGCGAGCTGGTCCACGGCGGCCAGGTTGGGCTGCACCGGGGGCACGGCCAGGGGCGAGAGATCGGCTGGCAGGTCCAGCTTCATCTTCTGCACGTCGATCGGGATTTCGATGCTCACCGGGCCGCAGGGCGGGGTCTGCGCCAGGCGCACGGCCTCGCGCAGGGTGGCCAGGGCGGTCTCGGGGTTGCGGATGCGAAAGGCGTCCTTGCCCACGGCCTTGAGCATGGCCAGCTGGGCCGGGTGCTCGTGGATGTAGCCGAGGTCGCGGTCGAGGAAGGGGGATTCGATCTGGCCGGTGAGGTGCAGCAGCGGCGTGCCGGCGGTGATGGCCTCGACCATCGCGCCGGCCGCGTTGCCGCAGCCCGTGCCGGTGCTGGTGACGCACACGCCCAGCGTGCCGCTGACGCGGGCATAGGCGTCGGCCATGTTGCACGCACCTGCCTCGCCGCGCGCCGAGACGAAACGGATCTTCTGGCGCGTGTGGAACGCGTCGAGGATGGGCATGTTGTGGATGGAGATCACGCCGAAGGCGGCGCGCACGCCGCACTGCTCCAGGAAGCGGGCGGCGAGTTCCCCCACGGTGATGCGTTGGTGAGATGGGCTCATGCGACTTTCTTTTCGGTCGGTTTGGTTTGCCACCCACCCCGGCTGGGCAGGTGGCTGATGCGTTCGGTGAGCTGGGCCGCGGCCTCGCGCACCTGGTTGACGAGAATTTCGAGTTCGCCGGGCTGCACCTGTTGCGCCGGCACGGTGATGCTGATGGCCGCTGCCACTTCGCCGCGGTCGTTGAAGACGGGTGCGGCGATGGTGGAGATGCCGGACTCGAAGCCGCCCTGGCTCACGCCGTAGCCGTTGGCGCGGTCCTGGTCGATCAGCTGCTTGAGCTGCTCGACCGTGGTGGGCGTGCGCGGGGTGTACTTGGGCAGCTCGGCTTCGGGGTAGAGCTGGCGCAGGGCGTTGAGGTCGAGGTCGCTGAGCAGCAGGCGGCCCAGCACGGTGGCGTGGGCCGGCAGGCGCGCGCCGACCTGGATGGAGTGGAACAGGGCGCTGCGGCCGGCGACCTTGGCGATGAAGACCACGTCGCGCGCGTCGCGCACCACCACGTGGGCGGAGTAGCCGCATTGGTCGCGCAGCGCTTCGATGATGGGGCGGCCGTGTTCGGTGAGTTCCATGGAGGCCAGGAACTCGAAGCCCAGGCGCAGCACGGACAGGCCGAGCTTGTAGTAGGCGCCATCGCCCACGCGCTCGACGAAGCCGCCTTGTTCCAGCGTCTGCAGCATGCGAAAGACCGAGGCGCGCGGCAGTTCGAGCCGGCGCGAGATCTCCGCGCCGGTGAGTTCGCGCTCGTCGCGGTTGAACAGCATGAGCAACTGCAGGCCGCGCATGAGCGCGGGCACGGTGTAGCGGTCGTCGTTTTTCTCGGTGGCCATGGTGTTCTCCTCGTTCAGTTGAGACCCAGCAGGGCGTTGACCGCGCCGGGGGCTTCCAGCGGGCACGCATGGCCCACAGAACCGAGATCATTCCACGCCACGCCGGCAGCCTGGGCCACGGCCTGGCACGAGGCGGGGGTGGTGATGCCGTCGGCGCTGCCGCTGGCCACCACCACCGGCAGCCGAAGCTGCGCCAGGTCGGCGGCCAGGGTGCCGTGGGCCAGCAGGCGCGCGGCCTGCGTGTAGCCGGCGGGGATCACCTGCGACATGCTCTCGCGCACGGCCTCGACCAGCTCGGGCGCCGCGCCGGGCGAGAGCATGGCCGCGCCGCGCGCCTGCGCCATGCCTTGCGGCCCGAGGCGCTCCAGCGTGGCCAGGCGGTCGCGCAGTTTCTGCTCGCGCACGGCCGGCTCGGCGTTGCCGTAGCCGCCCGCGGGCGAGAGCAGCACCAGGCGCTGCACGCGGGCTGGCGCGCGCAGGGCGGCGCGGCCGGCCATGAGCGCACCCAGCGAGTGGCCCACCAGCGTGATGGGCGCCTGCGCGCCCAGCGCGTCGAGCCAGGCCCAGAGGCGCTCGGCGTAGGCGTCGGCGCCCGGCCAGTCGGCCTTTACCGGGTCGCTGGTGCCGTAGCCCGGGGCGTCCCAGGCCAGCACGCGAACGGGCTGGCCCGCCGCGGCGTCGAGCTGGCGCACCCAGCTGCCCGAAGCCGAGCCGATGCCGTGCAGCAGCACATGCGTGACCTCGGCGGCCTGACCCGCTTCGCGGTACGACACGCGCGCACCATCCGCCAGCGCAATGCTGCGCAGCGGGTGGGAGGCGAGGGCTTGGAGAGGCGTCATGAGGATTGATGGGAAGTTGAACCAGAAACACCGCGGAACCGGCTTTGCCGGGCCGCTGGTGTTGCCCCCCTTGGGGGGCGACGCGCAGCGGCGCGGGGGGGGGATTCACCTTTTGATCTTGGCCAGGGGGCTGTCAGGCGGGTAGGTGGGGGTGATGGGCTTGGGCGAGCCCAGCATCACGCACATCAGCGCGTCCTCGTCGCCCACGTTGTGCTCTTCGCGGTACACGCCGGGCGGCACCGAGATCAGGTCGCGCTCGCCGACGATGGTTTCCCAGCGCTCGCCGTCCTTCTCGCAGATGACCTTCATGGCGCCGCGCATGACGAAGAAGATTTCCTCCACGTCGTAGTGGATGTGCGAGGGGCCGATGTTGCCGGCCGGGATCACCATGGTGGAGAAGGTGAAGTGCGCGGCGGGCACGGTGTTGGTGTCCTTGTTGACGCCGGTGCCGCCGGTGCCCACGTAGCGCATCTGCGCGCGGCGGTACTTGGGGTCGTAGTCGGCCTGGAACTTCAGCGCGTCCCAGTCGTAGCTGCGCGTGCTCTTGCGCGCCACGCGGGTTTCCATCCACTGCGCGAAGCTCTGGCCTTCGGCGCGCATCATGCCGCGCTGCGTCTCGGCCTCGGGCGGGATGTTGGCGTCCATCAGGCCGCGTTCGTTGAAGACGGGCGCGTTGGCCGCGGCGGTGGGTTTGTCGATGGTGGCGGTGCTCATCAGTTTCTCCTTTTCAGTTCATCGTGAAGCCGCCGTTGACGGGCAGCAGCTGACCGGTAATGAAGCCGCTGGCCTGTGTCAGCAAGAACAGGGCGGCGGCGTTGACGTCTTCGGGGACCTGCGGCCGCTGGATGGCGCGGCCCTTGAGGTAGTGCTCGTGCCGCTCCTGCGGCACGTAGGCGGTGGCTTCGACCAGGGTGAGGCCGGGGGCGATGGCGTTGACGGTGGTGCCGTCCTCGCCCATCTCGCGCGCCAGCGAGCGGGTCATGGCGATCACCGCGCCCTTGCTTGCCACGTAGGCCAGCAGGCGGGGCGCGCCCCAGAGCGCGGTGTCGGAGGCGATGTTGACCACGCGGCCCCCGCCGGTGGCGGCCAGGTGCGGCCGTGCGGCGGTGGTGACGAGCCAGGTGCCGCGCACGTTCACGTCCATCACCAGGTCCCAGGTCTCGGGGCTGAGCTCGCCCATGCCCTTGCCGCCGGAGTTGGTGATGGCGGCGTTGTTGATCAGGCCGTCGAGGCCGCCGAGCCATTGCACGGCGGCGTCCACGCCAGCGCGCACGCTGGCCGCGTCGAGCAGGTCCAGGGGCACGTAATGGGCGTTGGGGCCGAGGTCCTGGGCGAGCTGGCGGCCGGCGTCGTGCAGCACGTCGCTGATGACGACGCGCGCGCCGGCCTGCACCAGCGCCTGCGCGAAGCTCGCGCCCAGGCCGCGTGCGGCGCCGGTGACGAGCACGCGGCGGCCGGTGAGCTGGATTTCGTTGTGGCTCATGGTGTCGATCTCAGTTGTTGTGCCGTTGCGCACGCGGCACGGCCAGGGGCATCA
>NZ_JAHCKK010000157.1 GCF_026125825.1 Hydrogenophaga sp.
GCGCAGGTGCAGGCGCAGGCGCGGGTGCAGGTGCAGCGGCCATCACCTGGCAGGTCTTGGCTGAACCCTTGGCGGGATCGCTACCGAAGTAGCCGGTCGAGCAGAGCCCAACCGTGCGCACGGACTTGTAGACCCAGCGGCTGCCGGTGCCATAACGAACGTTCTTGGTGCCGGAGACGAGAAAGAGCTGGCCCTCCTTGGAGAGCTGGTTCCAGCTGGTGCTGGTGGTTGCCGTGGCGGTGCTTTGGGCTTGCGCCGACGCGGCCACCAGCGAAAACATCACTGCGCAGGCGGCCAGCACACTGGCATGCGATGCCGGGCGGGAAGAGTTTGGAAATGAGGACATGGCGATAGCACCTGAAAGTCAAGAAGGAAGACGACCGCTGGCACACGGTGGATGGAAGCATTGGCCTGGTGGTCAACAGGCCTTGGAATCAATGTAATTCGACGATCGCCTTTTTCCGATTGCCAACCGATGGGCAGGCATCGGGAAACGATGCGCGGCATTCGTGAAGCTTGTCGCGAAACAAGTTGAAATAATTGAGCTGGTTTATTAACTTCCCGTTGCCATTTCACGTTTTTCACTTCTTTTTTTCAGAAGCTGATGCGCAATGGCTTGGCTGCAATTGCCGGGTGGCTTGTCTAGCGGGAAAGTTGGTCGCTGCGATGGTGGTTTCCCTGCAGGGAACATCGCGCCGAGCGTCGGGCGCGTGGATTTCGCCCATTCAGGTAAAGGTGCAATTCAATTGAGGTTGGCTTATCGGATGGAGATAATGAAACATGAGTAAAAACCGCCAGAAGGCGGTGTTTGGCCGTTGAAAGGATTGGGCCATTCTTTTCCGGTTTGGAAAAGGGGGTGAATTGAAAGAATATGAAAGAAAGAATTCCGGGCTGGGTATTTCAAGGCGTGCGTTGGCGCGAAATGCCCAGGGGATTTCCCATCGCCAGACCGATGTGGAGAGAATGGGCGGCCAATGGCCGCAACCGATGGTGGCGGCGCTGCAGCCCCAGGTGAGGCAGCGCCGGGTCAGCGGGTCCGCGCGGGGGCGGACCGGCGCTGGGCTGCGCTCAGCGAGGGACGATGGCCCAGGTGGGGTCGCTGGCGAAGCCGGCGTCCATCCTCGGTGTCATCGACTTCCAGTTGGCGTAGGCGGCGCTGGCACCGTTGATGCCGACGCTGCTGGTGGCCGCGAGCATGGCCCGGGCGTAGGCGGCGTAGTCGTCGACGCGGTCCGGTGAGCCTTCGGTGATCGCCATCCCGGCGCACGGGGTGCTCTTGAGGCTGGCGTAGTTGGTGTCGAACAAGGTCTTCCAGCTGCTGAAGAACTGGTTGCTCGCGTCGGTGACGGTCCACCAGTAGCCCGGGGCCTTGGCCACGCAGAAGCCATTGGCTTCGTTCAGGAAGCGGCCCACGGTGAAGCCGGTGATCCAGTTCAGCATGGCGCGGCCCTGGGGATCACCGTCCTCGGCGATCTGCGTGAGCACCAACGTCATGAAGTCGTTCTGCCAGGGACCGGCGACCTTGTTGTCCCATGGGCTCTTGATGGCACCGAACGGCGAGCGCGCGGCCGTGTTGGGGTTCTGCGGGTAGTTCTGCACGTACCAGTTCAGGTTGTTGGCCAACCGGGTCTGGAAGTAGGACTTCATGGGGTGGTTGTCAGGCACGATGCGAGCGGCTTCGTCGATGGAGCGCAGGGCCCAGGACTGGGCACGTTCCTCGTTGCCGTAGATCAGGCCCTTGGCGCCCTCGCGGTAGAACGGATCGACTCCGGCGATGTTCCAGCTGGCCCAGAACATGGCCTCGTCCAGGTAGAAAGCATCGCCCGTGATCAGGTAGGGCATGTAGGCGAACGAAGCCTGGTGGGCCGTGTCGGGTGTGTAGATGGTCGTGCCCGTCGGCGTGGGCAGCTTGGGGGATGACTCTCCGAAACGAACCGACACATTGGGGTTGCGCCCCACGTCCAGCGGTTGGCCGGAGCCTTCGTCGCGGTAGTGCACCGGCACGCCGGCGGCGGCATCGGCGTTGGCCAGCATGCTGGCGCGGGCGCGGTCGTCCTGGGTGATGAGGTACAGCGCGGTCCAGCGCGGCTGAGGGCCGATCTCCGAGCGCCCGCCCGTGGTGGGGAAGTACGGCACCAGCATGGCCGGGCCCATGGGCGCGGTGTTCGAGCTGGCCAGGACGCGGGCCTCATCGGCCAGGACCGACTCGGGAATGCGCAGGCTCAGGTCGTAGTTCCAGGTGGCCTTGGTGGCCAGGAAGTAGGGCATGTGGTGGCGCACGCGGTACTGAGGCAGCGTGGCGCCCGTCCACAGCACCTTGTGCCAGCGGGCCTGGTAGTTGTGCGTGAGGCGCGGCTGGGTGTGCACGACCTGGCCGTTGCGGCGCACGGTCAGCTCGTAGGTGAGGTTGCCGGGATTGGCCTTGAAGGTCCAGTTGTTCTCCAGGACCATGTCGGTGCGGATGCTGGCACCGCCGTCGTACAGGCGGGTGTGCAGCCGGGCCGTGAGGTGGGGGTGCTCGGCGTTGGTGGCGCTGTCCTTGAACGGGGCGACCACGGTGTACTCGGTGGCCACGCTGCCGTTGAGGCGGCGGCCGCTGCCCTGGGCGATCTGCTGCTTGAGCAGGTCTTGCGGCTTGGCCACGAGGGTGGAGACCAGGGTGCTGCCGTTGTAGACCTTGGCCTCGAGTTCGAGGTTCCAATCGGGGTTGGCGGGGATGGTCTGGGTGGCCGAGGACTTGGCACCCGCGAACAGGTTGATGAGCTTGGGCTGGTTGGCCGAGAGGTTGCTGACCTTGGCGCTGAGGACGGCAAAGCGCAGGGAGCCGTCGCGGTGGGAGCTGACCTCGTCCATCTGCAGGGGCACGCTCGCGCCGCTGCTGTCGGTGGCCACCAGACCCTGGTTGGCCTGCACGGCGCCGGCCTTGAAAGGCTGGCCGAAGGTGATCGGCAGGGCGCTGGCGGCGGTGGCCGAAGAGACTTCCACGCAGGTGATCGCGCTGGCCGCGCAGGCCAGGCCGGACGCGCCCACGGCGGGAGCCGGTGCCGGTGCCGGCGCGGGTGCGGGTGCGGGTGCGGGTGCGGGTGCGGGGGATGGAGCGGGAGGGCGCGGGGAGGAGGTGGGCGCCGGGGCCGGTGCAGGTGCCGGGGTCGGTGCGGACGCCGTGGGCGCCGGTGCGGAGGTCAGGGTCTCGCTGGGGGTTTGGGCCGATGCGGTGCCGCCACCGCCGCCACCACCGCCACAACCCGAGATGGCCGCCATCATGAAGAGCACGGAAAGCCACTTGGCGTCGCGGACAGCGGGGGTCTTGGAGGGGTTCATGGCGATGCCGGTGAGAGGTGTGCTGGCGGGGGCGAACGGTCGAAAAAGTCGGTGGCTTGTGACCACGTTCACGAAAAATGCGCTTCAGTTGACTTTACGGGCGGCATTTCACAGGCTGGAGCATGGACCGACAGGCACGCCATCCAGAACGACATGCGGGCGCAGGAATCCCATCTGTGAAACGCCGATGGCACAAAAAAACCGACCTGACAGTGCGCCCAAGCGCTCAGAAGTCGTGGCCGGGAAACCGCACATGGCTGGCACGCCACATGCCCTGGACGCTCTATTGTCGTAGGACTTGCCCTACAGCCCTGTTGCTACGTGTTACGAGTTGCACTTTTTGCCGTCAGACTGACCGGTTCGGGCGCGAGGCGTCATTGGCCCGGCAACCGGCCTTGTTTCCCAGGGAAGTCCTGTTCGAGCGCGCCGGGCAGCGTGGCATCGTGCCTTGCGATCCCTCGGAAATCATTGGTTACAAAGGCCCGCGAAGGTACTGTTTCTGGCGGCTCGAACCACTGAAGAAGTAAGGCATCCGGGTTCACGAAAACCCGCGACAGGGGTGCTTCGACGTTCCATTCCAGCCCCAGAGCCGCGCCATCGCGCGCTGAAATGTTTCCTTCGAGCAGGTTGCTGAGCACGCGGCCCTGCGTCGGGGAACGCCGCGCAGAGACGCCTGCCGTGTTGATGAGGGTGTTGTGGGCCAGCACGATGTCGCTGCCGCGGTTGATGTCGAGCCCCGCGTCGTTGCAATGCGCCACGATGTTGTTGGCGGCCAGGCCGTGTCGGTGCTCGTAGGCCGCGCAGCCGTCGGAGCGGCAGACGGCCGCAGGTTGCGTGCCGCCCCCGCCAAAGGAAATGCCCACCCGCTCGCCAGGGCGCGAGATGTCGCTGGGTGAGCAGATCACGAGATTGCGCTCGAAGCGCCCGCCTTCGCCGGCACCTTTCATGAACAGCCCGTAGGCGACTTGGTTGCCCAGGCCCTTGGCGAAGTTCGTGACCAGGTTGTCCTGCACTTTCCAGTGGCTGGCGCCGACCAGGTCGAGCATCACGACGGGCCTGTCGGTCTGCCGGGTGGCCGAGTTGGTCAGGGTGTTGAACGCCACCAGGCCATGGTCGGGCCATTGGCCGTTCAGCCCGTTGACCTTGATGTGTGCGTTGAAATCCTGAATATGGTTGTTGCGCAAGGTGGTGAACGCGCCCCCTCCCACCACATGGAATGCGTGCTCGCAGTCGTGGTCGCGTGCGCAGGCGCCGCGGATGTTGAGGTTTTCAAACATCCAATAGGGCCGGTCGATCTGGATGCCAGCGACCTGGGTGAATGCCAGTTCCACGCTGCCCGGCAGCAAGGCGCTCACCCGGATGGGCGCCTGCGCGCGCCCGTCGTGCCCGAGCCGCAGGGTCTGGCCGAAGCGGTACCTGCCGGGCGCGATCACGATGTGGGTGCCGGGCCTGGCTTCCATGAGCGCCTCGGCCAGGCCGGTGGCCGTGTCCACCCGGACCACCAGGCTGGTCTCGGGCAGGTCGGCCGCCATGCTGACCGCCTGCTGGCCTTTGCCCAGTGGGGGCAGCGGTCCGCGTGGCGGTGGCCTTTCCCAACGGCGTTGCAGGGCGTGAAGTCCTGGAAGAAGCAGCCACTCCAGAATGCGGTGACCCTGGAGCCGGCGCTGCGCGTGGCGGATCAGTTCCTGCGGACTTCGGGAGGCCGCCTCGGCCACCAGGCGCTGCCCCGCGTGGCTCGACAGGAACACCACGGCCCCCACGAGGAGCACCGCCAGGCTTGCCGCTGCGGCCAGGATCCACCCATGCCTCGGTTTCAATGGCGTTCCCCGTTTCTGTGTGCGCAACATGATAGCCGCGAGCGTGTTGAATGCAACGTTATGACTGCATTTCGATGCCGAAAGCGACTTCTTCGGCCGCTATGATGAGCGCTTTGTGAATCTATCGGTCAGAGAAAAATCATCATGAAAATCACTGTGGTAGGGACGGGTTATGTGGGTTTGGTCAGTGGAGCCTGCCTGGCGGAGGTGGGCAACGACGTGCTGTGCCTGGACCTGAATCCGGAGAAGATCCGCATCCTCGAAGAAGGCGGCATTCCGATCTACGAGCCCGGGCTGCAGGAGATGGTCAAGCGCAACGTGGCCGCCGGGCGGCTGCACTTCACCACCGACATCGACCGCGCAGTGCAGCACGGCACCATCCAGTTCATCGCCGTGGGCACGCCACCCGATGAGGACGGTTCGGCCGACATGCGTTACGTGCTGGCCGCGGCACGCAGCATCGGCGAACGCATGACCGACTACAAGGTGGTGGTGGACAAGAGCACCGTGCCGGT
>NZ_JAHCKK010000158.1 GCF_026125825.1 Hydrogenophaga sp.
ATGCCGATGCCCACCAGCCACAACAGCAGCCAGAAGGCGATCAGGCCCAGGCCGATCCACACCGGGCGTTCCTCGCGCCGCTTCTGCCATTGCGACCGCGCGCGCGCCTCGGGCTGGCGCGGTGGCAGCAGGTCGGCGCCGGCGGGGGGCGGGGGCGGCGCGGGCGCCTCGGCGGCGATGGCATTGCGCGCCGGCTCCACCGACAGCGCGCGCGGGCCCTTGCCGCCCACGTGGATGTCGTCGAACATCACCTGCAGCCCTTCGCGGGGCTTGGACGGGCCGCTGTAATCGCGCAGGTGAAAGAAGACGTCGGCGGGGATCTGCGGGCAGCGGATGAAGCCAAAGGCCTTCTCGGCGTCCCAGCGCACCACGGTTCCCTGTTTTTTCATGTTCGCGTGTGAAGGTGTCGGGTGGAAAATCCGCTCGGTTGTCATGGTATCCGAAATGGCGCAAAATGCGCCATCCAGGAGATTTGCCATGTCGTCTTCCAGCAGCAGTTCATTTTCCTCGGTCAAGTTGCCCGCTGGCCTGGTCCGGCAGGCGCGGGAGGCTGCGCAGCCCCAGCGGCGCTCGGTGGCGGGCCAAATCGAGTACTGGGCCACGCTGGGCCGCATCGCCGAAGAAACCGGCCTGACCGTGCAGGAGGCCCGTGAAGCCATCGCCCGGTACGACGCCGCGGCCCGCCACGCCGAGGAGGCCGTCGATGCGGTCGACGCGATCGAAGCGCGCTTCCTGGCCGCCGAATCCAGTGGCCGCCTGGCGCAGGCCGTGCGCCAGACCGTGCTCGACAACCGCAGCAAGGCACCGGCCGCCCGCCGAGCCGCGTGAGCCGGCCGGTTTTCTACCTGCTCGCCGGCCCCAACGGTGCCGGCAAGTCCACGCTGTACCGGGCCGCGCTGGCCAGCGGACTGATCCCGCCCGAGGCCGAGTTCGTCAACGCCGACCTGCACGAGGCCGCGCACCTGCAGCACATTGCCCAGCCGGCGAAGCGATCTCAGATGGCGCGGCAGTGGGCCGACCAGCAGCGCGCCGCCTGCCTGGCCGCGGGCGATTCCTTTGTGAGCGAGACGGTGTTCTCGCACCCATCCAAGCTCGATCTGCTGGCGGCGGCCAAGGCCGCCGGTTTCTCGGTGGTGCTGCTGGTGGTGTGCGTGGACGACCCCCGGCAGCTGCTCGCGCGCGTGCAGCAGCGCGAACACGAGGGTGGCCACAGCGTGCCGCCCGATCGCATCCTGGCGCGTTACCCGCGCACGTTGGCAAACCTGGCAAAAGCGATCGCGCTTGCCGACCTGGCCTTGTTGTACGACACGTCGGGCCCGCGCAACCGCGTGGTTCAGCCTCCCAGGCTGGTGGCGCGTTGCCGCGCCGGGCGCGCGCTGTGGAAGAGCCCGGAGCGCCGGCCAGCCTGGGCGGATCGCCTGCTGGCCGATGTGCCCGAAGGTCCGCCCGCCGCCGCTCATTGATTACAGTGCGGCATGTCCGACGAATCGCAGATCGAAATCCCCCCGTCATTTCTGGCGCTGTACGTGGCGCCCGGACGCCAGAAACCCAGCCTGCCGCGCGATGAACTGGCCGAGCGTTACGAGCTTTGCGAAGACATGGCGCAGCTGCTCACCGAAACCGCGCGCAACATGGAGTTCGGCCTGGGCATCACCGAGGCCGATGTGCTTGCGCGATGCCTTCAGGGCCTGCGGGTGGTGCCCACGGTGGTGAGCGAAGCCGAGTCGGTGTGGGTGGTGCACCGCCTGGCCGAACTGCTGGACTGGCCGGCGCTGCCGGCCTGATGGCCAAGGCTCAGCGCGACCGTGTGGCGCGCAGCCACGCCAGGCAGGCGAAGGCGCTCAGGCCCAGCGCACCGGAGATCCACAGCGCGCCCTCGCCCCAGCGTTCGAGGCAGGCACCGAACACCAGCGGCGCAAAGGCCTGCGCCAGGCGCGAAGGCAGCATGATGAGGCCTTGCCGCCGGCCGTAGCCCATAGGACCGAAGTACACCAGCGGCAGCGTGCCTTTGGCGATGGTCATGATGCCGTTGCCCGCACCGTGCAGGAGGGCGAACAGCGGCCCGGCCACCGGGCCCAGCAGCATCCAGCAGACCACCCCCAGGGGATGGCCCAGGGCGGCGGCGCGCGCGGCGAACACGGGGTGCAGCCGCCGCAACAGGCCGAACTCCAGCAGACGGCCCGCCACCTGCGCGGGGCCGACCAGGGCGCCGATGGCGACCGCGCCGGCCAGCGTGGCTCCACCGGCCATCAGCAAGGTGGGCAGATGCGCGGCCATGGCCGTGCTCACGAACCAGGTGGCGGCGAACACATAGGCCAGCACACCGGCCGTCCAGCGGTGCGGTGCCGCCTCGGGTGCGGGCGAATCGGGGGAGGGGGGTGCCGCGGCGCCGGCGGGCGCCGGCAGAGGGGCCGCGCGGGGAAGGCAGGCGTTCAGCGGCAGGCCGAGCACCAGATGCAGGCCCGCCCAGCCCAGGCAGGCGCCGCGCCAGCCCCAGGCCGTTTCCATCCAGCCGCTGAGCGGCCATCCCACCGTGCTGGCGAATCCAGCCAGCAGCGTGATACCGGTGATGGACGCGCGGGCGTCATGCCCCTTGAGCCGCACCAGCGCGGCGAAGGCGGCTTCGTACAGGCCGCTGCCCATGACGATGCCCAGCAGCAGCCAGCCCAGCACCAGCCCGGCGGTGCCCTGCGCTTGCGACAGCACCGTCAGGCCAAGGGCGGCCAGCAGGCTGGAGCCCGCGAGCATCGGGCGGCCACCCCAGCGATCGATGGCACGCCCGGCCCAGGGCCCCAGGGCCGCGGCCAGCAGCATCGCGGCCGTGACCGCACCCCAGACGTGGGACACCGGCACGCCCAGACCCCGTGCCATGGGGGCGGCCAACAGGGCCGGAAGGTAATACGTGGACGCCCAGGCCAGGGTCTGCGCCGTGCCCAGGCGCAGCACCAGGGACCCGTCGCGCAACGATGCCATGCCTTGGCTCAGGCGATGTCGAAGGCGTGAAAGCCGAAGCGACCTTGCCGGCGATCGGCGAAATAGTGCTCCAAGGTCTCCTTGACGGTGCGAAAGGCGATCTCGTCCCAGGGAATCTGGTCTTCGGTGAACAGCCGCGCCTCGATCGTTTCGTGGCCGGGATCGAAGCGGTCGCTGAGCAGGCGGGCGCGGTAGTAGATGTGCACCTGGCCCACGCGCGCCACATTCATCAGCGTGAAGATGTCGCCGAGTTCGAACTGCGCGCCGGCTTCCTCGTCGGTCTCGCGCGACGCGCCCTCGGCGGTGGTCTCGCCCAGTTCCAGAAAGCCGGCAGGCAGCGTCCATTTGCCCCAGCGCGGTTCGATGTTGCGCTTGCAGAGCAGCACGTACTCCCCCGTCTCGCCCCACACCGGCACGGTGCCGACGACGTTGAGCGGGTTCTCGTAGTGCACCGTGTGGCAGGCCGGGCAGACGGCGCGGATCTTGGTGTCGCCGTCGTCGGGCAGGCGCATGTCGACGGCGGCGCCGCAGTTGCGGCAGTGTTTGGGCGGGGTGCGCAGCATCGAGCCAGTTTAACGGGGCGCGGACAGACGAAAAAAAGCCGGGCACCCATGGGCCCGGCCTGGGGGGAAGCCAGCGGTGTCAGGCCTTCTTGCCGTGCTTGGCGATCAGGGCCTTGGCGGTTTCGAGCAGCTTCTTGCCGTCGAAGCCACGCTTGTCCATGTCCTGCACCCACTCCACTTCCACCAGGCGCGCCTTGCGCTTGAATTCCTGGGCCTCGGCAGAGGGGATGGTGTAGATGGAGTTGCCCTGCTTGACGGCGGCCTCGCGGCCGGGCGCGTCGCCGGCCTGCTGCACCTTGCCCAGCCAGCCCGAAGTCTCGATGCCTGAGTTTTTGTCGATGACGGCCTTGAGGTCGGCCGGCAGCGAGGCGTACTTGTTGCGGTTCATGCCCATCACGAAAGTGGTGGTGTAGAGCGCGCCGCCGGCGGGGTCGAATTCGCTGTGGAACTTGGTGAGCTCGTGCACCTTCACCGAGGGCACGACTTCCCAGGGAATCACGCAGCCGTCGATCACGCCCTTGGAGAGCGCATCGGGGATCTGCGGCAGCGGCATGCCCACGGGGATGGCGCCGAGGTAGCCCAGCATCTTGGTGATCTGGCGGGTCGGGCCACGCACCTTGGAGCCGCGCAGGTCTTCAGCGGTCTTGATCTGCTTGCTGCGCATGTGGAACATGCCAGGGCCGTGCACCTGCAGGGCGATGGGCTGCACTTCCTTGTACTCGTCGGGCGCCATCGTGGTGATGTACTCCCAGAAAGCCTTGGAGGTCGCTTCGGCGTTGTTCATCATGAACGGCAGTTCGAACACCTCGGTGCGCGGGAAGCGGCCCGGGGTGTTGCCCGGCAGGGTCCAGACGATGTCCACGACCCCGTCGCGCGCCTGGTCGAACAGCTGCACGGGCGTGCCGCCCAGTTGCATGGCGGGATAGCCTTCGAACTTGATCCGGCCGCCGGATTCCTTCTCGACCTTGTCCATCCATGCCTTGTGCATGTTGATGTACACGTTGGACTGCGGCGCCATGAACGTGTGGAACTTGAGCGTGACGCTTTGTTGGGCGAAGCCTGTGAGCGCGGGTGCGCCAAGGGCCACGGCCGCACCGGACTGAAGCAGGGTTCTGCGTTGAATCATGTTGAAAGTCTCCTGGGGTCAAAGAAAAACGGGAAAAGCATATGTCAGGCCAGGTCGTTTGCGTGAGAGGTCTAACCCTCGGGTGCGACCTCCGTCACGTTCTCACACCACGCGCACCGAAATGGGGGTGAGGCCATCCACGCCACCATGCAGGGTGTCGCCCTTCACCACCGCAGCCACGCCTTCGGGCGTGCCGGTGTAGATCAGGTCGCCGGGCTGCAGCGCCCAGGCGGCCGACAAGTGTTCGATGGTTTCGGCCACGTTCCAGATCAGCTTGGCCACGGTGCTGCGCTGGCGGTCCGCGCCATTGACCTGCAGCCAGATCGGCGCCTCGTTCACATGGCCGGCCTGCGCGGCGGGGGTGATGGGGCCGATGGGGGCGGACTGGTCGTAGGCCTTGCCGATGCACCAGGGGCGGCCCTGCTTCTTCATGTCGTTCTGCAGGTCGCGGCGCGTCATGTCCAGGCCCACGGCATAACCGAAGATGTGCTTTGCCGCATCGGCGGCCCGGATGTGGCTGCCGCCCACGCCGATGGCCACGACGAGTTCGATTTCGTGGTGAAGGTTGCCGGTGAGGCTGGGGTAGGGCATGTCGGCGGTCTGGCCCGCGTCGGCGACCACGATGGCATCTGCCGGCTTGAGAAAGAAGAAGGGCGGTTCGCGGCCGGTGAAGCCCATCTCCTTGGCGTGCTCCTCGTAGTTGCGGCCCACGCAGTAGATGCGGTGCACCGGGAAGCGGCTGTTCTGCCCGTGTACCGGCACGGACACCGGCTCGGCCGGCGGGAATACGAAAGGCATGTTCGTCCTCGGATGGTTGGCGGCCCCGCGGTCGGGTGCGGGGCCGGGGGGGGGGGTGCCGGCGTGGCCGGACGGTGTCATGCGGAGCGGGTCACGAGCTCGAAATGTTCGACCGTCGGTGGCCCGGCGAAAAACCC
>NZ_JAHCKK010000159.1 GCF_026125825.1 Hydrogenophaga sp.
CGGGCGTGGGGGCTCCGCCCGCCAAAGGCTGACCCCCTGAGGCTTGCGCCTGCGCAGGCGCCACGGGCGCAGGGGGGGCCGGCGACGGCGCGCCGCCGGGCTGGGCCGGGCCCAGCACCACATGAAGCACCGGCACCTCGGCCCGCCGCTCCTGCCAAGGGAGGCCAAAACCTGGCAAACCCATGCCCTGGCCGCCAAAGGTCAGGCTCAGCAACAGGGCGTGAAAGATCAGGGAATACGTCAGCGCCAGCGCCATGCGCCGGCGTTCGGGGTCCATGCCCGCCCAGGGGCCACGGGCGGTGCTTGCCGTGGCCAGCGACGGTCCCACCGGCATCGGGCGGGAAGAGGGGGGTGGCGCAGGCATAGGGCCGATTGTCGTATCCAAACCGCCCGGCCCAGGGCGACGTATCTCACGCTTGCCCCTCCAGCGGTGCTTGCCAAGCCCAATGCACCAGACCGCCTACTTGCTGCGAGGCGCCTTGGGCGGCCAGTGGTGCCGGGCGCGATGGAGCTCGGCGGCGCAGGTCGGGATGGTGTTGATGGAGTCGCCCGGCGTCCTGACCTGCCGCCGCATCTCGGCCTTGAGCGAGCACACGATCACCCGACGGGGCACCCCAGTCGCCATCAAGGTTGCTGACACATCCCGCGTCACCACCAGGTTGGGGCGGATGGTGAGCCTGGTCAGTTCCGGCCGTATGGGGCGCTTCGCGTTGAGCAGGTGGCAGGAGGTTGCAGACCCATTTTGACGCGTTGCACTGCCTCAACGCCGTCGTCTGGCGGCAGATCAAGTGCCTCGCGATTGAACTTCCTTGCGCAGCCGTTCTTCCTGCTCGCGCAGTTCGGGCGTCAGCGCATCGCCAAAGTCCTCCGCCGAGAAGATGGGCCGTATTTCGATTTCGGAGTCGGTGCGCATGGGGTTGGGGCATTTCTTCACCCACTCGATGGCTTCCTGCAGCGAATTGCACCGCCAGATCCAGAAGCCGGCGACCAGTTCTTTGGTTTCGGAAAATGGCCCGTCGATCACCCGCCTGTCTTTGCCCGAGAATGCCACCCGGGCACCGCGGGCGCTGGGGTGCAGGCCCTCACCCGCTTCCAAGACGCCGGCCTTCACCAGCGCTTCGTTGAAGGCACCCATGGCAGCGAATTCTTCCTGCGTGGGCATCACGCCGGCTTCGCTGTCCGCGGTGGCTTTCACCATCACCATGAATCGCATCTTGATCTCCTTGTGTGAATCCGGGCAGCCATCCGCCCGCCTTTGTACGACGATCGAGGCTGCGGCCATTCGACAGCCATCCATCGGCCGGTGTCCTAGACGGTGGGAACGGTGCCCCCGTCGATCACGTGCTCCGAGCCGGAAATCGAACCGGTTTTCGGTGAGCACAGAAAGACGATGAGGTCGGCGACTTCCTGTGGCTTGGCCGGGCGCCCGAGCGGGATGCCGCCCAGCGATTGCATGATGAGCCGCTTGCCTCCTTCGTGGTCGGTGCCGGCCTGGGCCGCCATGCGCTCGACCAGGGCGATGGATGCATCGGTCTCGACCCATCCGGGCGCGACGCTCAGCACGCGAACGCCTTGGGGCGTCACCTCTTTGGACAGCGCCTTGCTGTAGGTGGACAAGGCGGCCTTGGCCGCCGCATAGGCCATGGTTGATTCCGGCAGCGGCAGCTGCCGCTGGATGGAGCTGACATGCACGATGACGCCCGAGCCTTGGGCCAGCATGGCCGGCAGCAGTGCGCGGTCCAGGCGAACGGCGGGCATGAGGTTCTGGTTGAGTTCGCGGGTCCATTGCGCATCGTCCAGGGCCGCGAAGCCGCCGCCCGGCGCGCTGGATCCCCCGAGCACGTTGACGAGGATGTCGATGCCACCCCAACGCTCGATCACGGCGTTCGCCACCGTGGTGGCACCTTCGGCCGTGGAGAGGTCGGCGGCGACATGGAAGACGCCGTCGGGGGCTTGCAGGGGCACGGAGCGCGCGCTGGTCATCACCTGCACCCCGGCATCGCGCAGGGCCTGCACGACGGCGGCGCCCACGCCTTTGGTGCCGCCCGTGACCAGCGCTCGCCGGCCCTCGAGTTGAAGATCGAAGCTCATGCCGTGATCTCCAGCGCGGCGATGCGTCCGCCTTCAAGGCGAAAGCGATACCGGAGATCGACCGGGCTGCCCGGAAAGTCGCCAGCCACATGGCAGCTCACGACGTGATGCCCGTCTTTCTGTTCCAGCGCGAACGGCTCGGCCGTGTAGTTGTATTGGGCGGATGCCGCCGTTTTCCACGCCTGAATGGCGTCGAGGCCGGCGTGGGTGTGGCCCTCGTCTTTCACGGTGGCATGCGCCGTGAAGCACCGGGCAAGTGCTTCGGGATGCTGCCGGTCGGCGGTGAAGTAGTCGGCAATGGGATCGGGGAGCTTCAGGGTGGTCATGGTGGGTTCCTGTGGGTTGGAGTCGACAGCATGCAGCGCCTGAAGACATAAGTGAATGACCTAGAATCTGAATGGGTTATGAAGGAAAACATACAGAATGCGCGGATCGGAGTTCGCTGAGCTGAAGGCCTTTGCGGCGGTGGTCGAGCGGGCAAGTTTTGCGCGCGCCGCAGAGCACCTGGGGGTGTCGCCTTCCGCGCTCAGCCAGACCATCCGGCAGCTCGAGGCCCGGCTGGGGGCCCGGCTGCTGAACCGCACCACGCGCAGCGTGGCGCCGACCGCGACCGGGGAGCAGCTGTACGCGCGCATCGCACCCCTGTTCCGGGACATGGCCGACGCGGTGGCCGAGGCCAGTGCGGCCTCGGGCCAGACGAGCGGCACGCTGCGCATCAACACGTTGGGCATGGCGGCGCGGCAGATCATCGCGCCCCGGCTGGGACGGTTTCACCGAGCCCACCCTGAGGTGGTGCTCGACATCGTGGTCGACGATGGCTTGAGCGACATCGTGGCGGGCCGTTTCGACGCGGGCATCCGGGTGGGCGGACGGCTGGAGAAGGACATGATCGCCGTGCGCCTCACGCCCGATGTGAGGATGATCGCCGTCGCCTCGCCGGCTTACCTGGCGCAACACGGCACACCCGATGCACCGGCCGACCTGCACAACCACGCTTGCATCAACTGGCGGCTTCAGGCCGATGGCCGGGCCTACCGCTGGGCGTTCGAAAAGAAGGGCCGACAAGTGGAGATCGCCGCACAAGGGCCGTTGATCACCAACCACGCCGACATCGGTGTGGCCGCCGCCGTGCAAGGGCTGGGCATTGCCTACGCCTTCGACCGCGAGCGCGTCGACGAACATCTCGCGCAGGGACGCTTGTCGCAGGTGTTGGGCGATTGGTCCATCACCCGGCCCGGGCTGTTCCTGTATTACTCGAACCGGCGCCACCCCTCACCGGCATTGGGCGCTTTCATCGACTGCATGCTGGACCGCGACCCGCCGCGCGCGGCAGGCCGACAGCGGATTCGCTGAACTGCCGCGATGGCCGCCGCGGCCAGAGCGTGAATATGACCCGCGTCACTTTACGCCGCGATCGGGGTGCCCGAAAATTCCCGCCGGGCTTTTCAGCCGCCCGCACCTTCCATTCACAAGAGAGATTCCCATGCTGTGCGCCGCTGCGATCACGCGTCTGTCCCTGTCTGGCTTGCTGGCCCTGGCGCCTTGGGCGGCTGGCGCGCAGGTCGCGTCGCAGGTGGGGGCGGCGCGGGCGGCGGCCCTGGCCGATCTGCCCGACGATGCGGCCGGCTTGCCACCGATGCCGATGGGCTCGGGGGCCATGATGCCGATGCCGCGAAACGTGAAAAAGCTCAGCGATGGCGAGCTCACTTGCGCGCAGATTTATGCGGAAACCCAGGGGCTGGAGAAGACCAGCCAGGAGCGGGGGGCCGAGGCCGAGCAGGCGCAGGCGGCCATGATGGCCAGCCAGAACGAGATGATGAAACAAGCCAGCGGCATGGGCGGCGGTGGCATGGGTTCGGCGGTGGGCAGCAGCCTGCTCAGCCTGATACCTGGCGGCGGGCAGATCCAGAGTTTTGCCATGCAGGCGGCGGCCGACGCCCGCCGCGCCAGCATGCAGGACAGTGTGGAGAAGATGATGCAGGTGCAGACCCGCCTGGTGAACGCGGAGCAGGCCCGCGAACTGGCGCAGGCGCGCAGCGAGCACCTGACCGATCTGTTCCTCAAGAAGGGCTGCAAGCTTTCCGAGGTGAAGTCAGCCGGCGCGGCGCCTTAGCCCGCATCAACCCTCGCGGCGCGGCAGCAGCAGCGCGTCGAGCGAGCAGCGCCCCGCTCCCCGCCCCAGCAGATAGAGCAGCGGCACGGCCCACGTCAGGTGGGTGGGCCAGGCGGCCGGGTAGACCAGAAACTGGATCACCGCCGTCATGCCCAGCAGGGCCGCGGCCGACAACCGGGTGGCCAGCCCCAGCACGAGCAGGATGGGAAACAGGTGCTCGGCACTGGTGGCGAGGTAGGCCGCCCACTCGGGGGGGATGAGCGGCAGCGCGTAGTCTTCCCTGAACAGCAGAAACGTGGTGTCGGTGAGGGTGAACCAGCCTTCCACCTTGGTGCGCCCGGAGAGCCAGAAGATGCCGGCGATGCCGAGGCGAGCGGCCAGGGCGATGAGGTCGTGGGAGATCCAGCGCTCGAGCCCATGGCGAATGGATTCGGTGGCGCGAAGGGTGTGCGAGAGGGTGTTCATGGTGCAACCGCCGTGAAGGCGCCGTGGTGGAGGAGTTGGCCCAGCGCGTTGGCGAGGTCCAGGCCGGGTTCGGCCGCCAGCGCAAGGGCTGCGGCGTCGGGAATGGGCAGGCCCTGCGCGCTCGCATCGAGCAGCGCGCAGGCGCCCATGCCGATCTCGTGCGCCAGCACCGCGCCATGGGGCCGCGTGAGCAGCGTGTGCTGACCGCGCCAGTGGGGTGGGTTGGGATCGGGCAGGGCTTCGCGCGCCGCGTGCCAGAGGCTCAGGGCGGGCCAGTCGGCGCAGGTGTGCCAGCGCGCGGCGGGGTGGGGCACGAGCACGCTGTGAGGCAGGCTGTTGGCGTCCAGGGCCGCCAGTGCCTGGGGTGGCAGTGTGGGCGCGTCGGCGGCGGTGTGGCACTGGTTCCACAGCGCGTCGATCTGCGCGACCTCGGGCAGCCAGGGCCACTCGCCTGTGGGGAGCGTGCGCGCCAGGTGTTGCGGGAAGCCTTCGCCATAGCTCGCGAGGCACCCGGCCTGCGGAGGGTGTTCGCGCGCATGCGCCAGCGCCGCTGCGGCG
>NZ_JAHCKK010000016.1 GCF_026125825.1 Hydrogenophaga sp.
CTGCCTGCGCTTCAAACCGGCCGGCGGCCGCACCCGGGGCTGGCGGTTGCTGCACGAGACAGACGAAACCCGCTTCGTCGACATCGAGGTGCAGCCGGTGCTGTGGGCCAACCACACCGACACCCTGATGCACGCCGCACTGGATGGCGCGGGCATCACCGCCACCACGATCGAACTGGCCGCACCGATGATCGAGAGCGGCGACCTGGTGCGCGTGCTCAACCCCTGGATCACCGACCGGCTGACCATGTACGCGGCGCTGCCCAGCCGCAAGTTCATGCCGCGCCGCACCGAGGTGTTCCTGGACTACCTGATCGAACAGACCCGAGCCCGCGTGAGCAGCGCACTGGCGACCTGCAACAGCTGCTGAGCCTGCTCCTGGCGCCTGGCCAGGCCCCCGCCCGGCTGGCCAGTGAGACCCATCGCTACCATGGTGGCATGAACACCCCAGCCCCTTCCTCCTCCGTGCATTTCGGCCACCAGGGCCGCGTCGTCCTCGTCACCGGCGGGGCCCAGGGCATCGGCGAAGCCTGCGCGCGCCGCTTCGCGCGCGAAGGCGCCAAGCTCCTGATCGCCGACGTGGCCGATGCGCGCGGCCGCTCCCTCGCGCGCGAACTCGGCGGCACCTACATGCATTGCGACGTGGGCGACAAGGCCGACGTCGACGCCATCGTCGAACTGGCGCTGGACAACCACGGCCGCATCGACGTGCTCGTCAACAACGCCGGCATCTTCAAGGCCGCCAACTTCCTGGACGTGAGCGAAGAAGACTTCGACGAAGTGCTGCGCGTCAACCTCAAGGGCGCCTTCCTGATGGGCCAGGCGGTGGCGCGCGCCATGGCGCAGCAGACCGAAGGCGGCAGCATCGTGAACATGAGCTCGGTCAATGGCGTGCTCGCCATCCCCAACATCGCCAGCTACAACGTGAGCAAGGGCGGCATCAACCAGCTCACCCGCGTGATGGCGCTGGCACTAGCCGACCACGGCATCCGCGTCAACGCGGTGGCGCCCGGCACCATCGCCACCGAGCTCGCGGCCCAGGCCGTGCTCACCAGCGAGGAAGCGCGCCACAAGATCCTGAGCCGCACGCCGCTCAAGCGGCTGGGCGAGCCCGAGGAGATCGCCGATGTGGTGGCCTGGCTGGCCAGCGATGCGGCCAGCTACGTCACCGGCGAAATCGTCACCGTCGACGGCGGGCGCATGGCGCTGAATTACACCGTGCCGGTCTGAACACCGCCCCGCCTCACGCGGGGCGCGGCCGCGCCACCACCGCTTCGCGGATCGGCAGGTGGATCAGCGCCGCGCCCACGGCCAGCACGATGTCGATGTACCAGACCCAGTCGTAGCTGCCCGTGGCCTCGAACACCTGGCCGCCGAGCCAGGCGCCGAGAAAGCCCCCCACCTGGTGCGCCAGCATCACGATGCCGAACAGCATGGCCATGTTGCCGGTGCCGAAGAACTTGGCCACCAGGCCCACCGTGGGCGGCACCGTGGAGAGGAAGGTCAGCCCCATGACGGCGGCGAAGGTCAGCATCACGGCCTCGGTCTTGGGCGCCAGCAGGAACACCAGTACCGCCATCGCCCGCGAGGCGTACACCAGCGAGAGCAGCGACTTCATGCGCCAGCGGCCCACCGCCCAGCCCATGGCCAGGCTGCCGATGATGTTGAACAGGCCGATCACACCCAGTGCCCAGGCGCCCACGGGCGCCGGCAGGCCGCACGCGGCCACCACGCCGGGCAGGTGCGTGGCGAGGAAAGCCACGTGAAAGCCGCACACGAAGAACCCGGCCGAGAGCAGCAGATAGCTCGGCGTGTTCAGCGCCTGGCGGATGGCCTGGCCGGTCGGCAAGGCCACCGGTGCGGGGGCCGCCCCGGCCCTGGCGGCGGGGCCGGGCCCGCGCAGCACCCAGGCCGCGGGCAAGGCCAGCAACACGATCAGGCCCAGCGCCTGCAGCGCACCCACCCAGCCCAGGCCCACCGTGAGCGCTGCGGCCAGCGGGGCCATGAGGAACTGGCCGAACGATCCGCCCGCGTTCACGATACCCGTGGCCATGCCCCGGCGTTCGGCCGGGATCAGGCGCGCGGTGGCCGCCATCAGCACCGAGGGCCCGGCCATGCCGGCGCCCCCGGCGGCGAGCACCCCAATGGCCAGGATCAGGCCCCAGGTGCTGGTCATCAGCGGCGTGAGGTAGGTGCCCAGCGCCACCAGCAGCACCCCCACCAGCAGCACGCGACCCGCGCCAACGCGGTCGGCCACCGCACCCGCGAACGGCTGCGTCAGTCCCCACCAGAGCTGCCCAAAGGCGAACGCCAGACTGATGCTGCCCACGCCCAGGCCGGTGGCCGTGTTCAATGGCGAGAGGAAAAAGCCCATGATCTGGCGCGTGCCCATGGTCAAGGCAAAAGCCCCGGCCGCAGCCAGCAGCACCAGCCACCACACGAAGGGCGCACGCGCGGGCGGCGCGGCGATCGAGGTTTCAGTCTTCATGGTTGTCCTCCTCGTGAAACGCGGCCAGCCCCTGGTCCAGCAACCCGTGCAGCGCCGCCACGGTGGCCGCGCCCAGCTTCTCGTTGAGTGAGAGCTGGGCGGCCTTCCAGCGCCGCTGGGCCTGTCGCCGCAACGCCAGCCCGGCATCGGTGATGTGCACAAGGCGGCTGCGCGCGTCGACCCCCTCACCCATGGCCAGCCAGCCAGCGGCGATCATGGGCTGCAGGTTGCGCGTGAGGGTGGAGGCGCCCATATCCATGCGCCGGGCCAGCTCGCCAGGCGCCAGCGGCCCGAGGCGGTCCACATGGGTCAGCAACGAATACTGTGTGATCTTCAGCCCGGAGCCCGCCAGATGCTGGTCGTAGTGCTGGGTCACACGGCGCGTGAGCTGGCGCAACTTGAAGTTGGTGCATCCCACCGGGGTCGGCGATGTCGCCTGGGTGTCGGCATTCATGAAATGATTGTATCTACAATATTTGCATCTGCAAACCAAAAGGAAGCGAACCATGACCGCCGAAGAAACCCTGGCCCAGTGGAACCAGCAATACGAAGCCGTGGCGGCCCGCATGAGCGCCGGTGCGGGCGCGGGCCTGGCCCACCCGACCGATCTCGCGGGCCTCACCGGCCTGCAACAGATGCAGGCCATGCTCGACGGCAAGCTCCCCTACCCGCACATCGCCGACACGCTGGACTTCTCGCTGGTCGAGGTCGGTGAAGGCCGCGCCGTGTTCCAGGGCCTGCCGCAGCTCAAGCACTACAACCCGCTGGGCACGGTGCATGGCGGCTGGTACGCCACGCTGCTGGACTCCGCCGTCGGCTGCGCGGTGCACACCGCCATGCCGGCGGGCCGGGCCTACACGACGGCGGAACTCAGCGTGAACATCGTGCGCGCCGCCTCCTACAAGAGCGGCCCGCTGCGCGCCATCGGCACCGTGATCCATGCCGGGCGCCAGCTGGCCACCGCCGAGGGCCGCATCGTCGGGCCCGACGGCAAGCTCTACGCCCATGCCACAACGACCTGCCTGGTCTTTGAAGTGCCGTCAAAATAGGGCCCATGCGACTTCTACACACCATGCTGCGCGTGGGCAACCTCCAGCGCTCGATCGACTTCTACACCCAGGTGCTGGGCATGCAACTGCTGCGCACCTCCGAGAACCCCGAGTACAAGTACTCGCTGGCCTTCGTGGGCTACGAGGGCAACCCGGCACAGGCCGAGATCGAGCTCACCTACAACTGGGGCACGGAGAGCTATGAGCTCGGTACCGCCTATGGCCACATCGCGCTGGGCGTGCCCGACGCCTACGCGGCCTGCGAAAAGATCAGGGCCGCCGGCGGCAACGTGACGCGCGAGGCCGGGCCGGTCAAAGGCGGCACCACGGTGATCGCTTTCGTGACCGACCCCGATGGCTACAAGATCGAGCTGATCCAGCGCGCAGAGAAGGAAGCGGGCCAGGGCCTGCGTTGAAGCCCTGTCGGGCGCAGACGCAAAAAAGCCCGGCGTGCCGGGCTTTTTTGTGGGCGTTCAGACCGGGCTCAGGGCGCGATCATCACTTCCACGCGGCGCGCTTCGGCGTTGTTGCCGGTGCCGGCGGTCTGCTCGGGCTTCTTCAGCTCCATCGCGCCTTCGGCCACACCCGCGCCCACCAGGGCGTTGCGCACCGCGATGGCGCGCTGCTTGGCCAGCTCGGCGTTGAAGGCCGGGTCGCCGGTCGTGTCGTGGAAGCCCGAGAGCACCAGCTTCTTGCCGGCCTTGGCGGCGGCGATGGCTTCGCCCAGCGCATCGAGCGCACCGGCGGCCAGATCGGCCTTGCCAGAGGCGAAATAGAACTTCACCACGCCGTTTTCCACCACCACGCTGGCGTCGTCGCCCACCGGGGCGGCGGCCGGCACGGCCGCAGCGGGGGCGGCCACGACCGCCGTGCCGCCGCTCGCAGCGGCACCGCGCGACTTGTGAATGCCGATGCCCAGGGCAAGGCCTACCGCCAACACCACCACGCTGATCAGCACCAGGGCCACAACGCGGTACTCGGGTTCGTCATCCTGAGAAGACATGGGAAACACTCCGTGAAGAATAATGGGAAAGAACTCGACAAAGATTGTAAATGGCCGACCGTGACACCCCGAGGGCGCGCGCGCTCCACGACCCTGCCCTGAGAGACGGCGCGCAGATGATGGCCCAGACGCTGGCGCAGTGGCGCGCGCAGGGTGCGCGGCCCGACCTCTGGGTTTTCGCCTATGCCTCGCTGGTCTGGCGCCCCGAGTTCGAGGCCGCCGAGCAGCGCCCGGCGCGCGTGCACGGCTACCACCGATGTCTGCAGATGTGGAGCCGCGTCAACCGGGGCACCTACGAATGCCCGGGCCTGGTGTTCGCGCTGATGCCCGGCGGCAGCTGCGCCGGCCTGGCCCTGCGCGTGCCGCACGGGCAGGTGGAGGCCCTCATGCCGGTGCTGTGGGCGCGCGAGATGCCCAACCCGGTCTACGACCCGAGGTGGCTGCATTGCGAGACGCCGCAGGGCCCGGTGCGTGCGCTGGCCTTCACCCTCTCGCGCCAGAGCCCCAGCTACACCGGCACGCTGAGCGACGAGCGCTACCGCGAGATCTTTGCCCGCTCCTGCGGTCGGTATGGCACCACGCTGGACTACGCGCGCCAGACCTTCGAGGGCCTGCTGCACCACGGCATCCACGACCGGGCGCTGCAAAAGCTGCTGTCCCTCGCCGATTGACCCAGCACAAGCCCCGACCGGGGCCGCGCTTCTATACTGCCCGCATGAACATCGCCGACCTGCGCAAGAGCTACGAGAAGGCCGAACTCAGTGAGTCCGCTTCGCACGCCGACCCGCTGCAACAGTTCGACCAATGGCTCAACGAAGCCATCCGCGGCGAGGTGCCCGAGCCCAACGCCATGACGCTGGCCACCGTGGGATCGGACCTGCGACCCAGCACGCGCGTCGTGCTCGTCAAGGGCTACGACGAGCGCGGCATCGTCTGGTACACCAACTACCACAGCCGCAAGGGGCGCGAACTCGCGGGCAACCCGTTCGCCGCGCTGCAGTTCCACTGGGTCGAGCTCGAGCGCGTGGTGCGCATTGAAGGCGTGGTGGAGAAGGTGAGCGACGAAGAGAGCGACGCGTACTTTCACAGCCGCCCGCTCGACAGCCGCATCGGCGCCTGGGCCAGCCCTCAGAGCGAAGTGATCGAGAACCGCACGGTGCTGGTGACCAATGCGGCGAAGTACGGCGCTCAATTCCTGCTCAAACCCCCGCGCCCGCCGCACTGGGGCGGCTACCGCCTCAAGCCCGAGGCCTGGCAGTTCTGGCAGGGCCGCAAGAGCCGTCTGCACGACCGGCTGCGCTACACCGCGCAGGCCGAAGGCGGCTGGTTGCGCGAGCGGCTGGCGCCCTAGGGGCGTCTTTCGATGCGCTGACCCGCCACCGCCTCCAGCGCGCCAGCGCTCACGAGTTGCGGCGCGATCTCGGCCAGGGGCACCAGCACGAAGGCCCGCTCGCCCATGCGGGGATGCGGCAGCGTGAGCCGCGGTGAATCGATGCGGGCCTGCCCGTACAGCAGCAGATCCAGGTCCAGCGTGCGCGGCGCGTTGCGGTAAGGCCGCTCGCGGCCTGCGGCCTGCTCGATGGCCTGCAGCGCGTCGAGCAAGGCGGGCGCGGTGAGCGTGGTCGCGATCTCGGCCACGGCATTGAGGTAGTCCGGCCCGCTGGCATCCACCGGAGCCGTGCGGTAGAGGCTGGAGGCGCGTTGCACCCGCGCACCGGGAATGCCCTCCAGCGCCGCGAGCGCCTGTCGCAAGGCCTGCTCGGCGTTTCCGAGGTTGGCGCCCAATGCCACGTAGGCCGTGACTTCAGCGCGCGGCGCGGCCATCGGGTGGGTGCCGGCGGGCTTCAGCCGCCCGCCCCGTCCGCACCGCCACCGCTGTCCACCGGACCGGCGCCACCGGGTTTGCGGCGGCGGCGGCGGCGCTTCTTGGCCGGTGCGGAGCCCTCTTCCAACGGGGCGTCGTCCGACGGCAAGTCCCCACCTTCATCGCTTTCGACCTGCCGAAAGCGCGGATCGACTTCGTTGACCTCGCCCACGGCCGCCGCAGGATGGTCCGCGTCGGTGCGCTTGACGCGCCGTGCCTTGCTGACGCCGGGCTTGGCCAGGTTCTCGCGGCGCTGCGCGTCCACCATGTCCTCGCGCATGGCATCGCTCGCCGTGCTGAAGGTTTCCCACCAGTGCGCGAGCTCTTCCTCGACCTCGCCGACCTGCCCGCGCAGGCGCAGGAAGTCGAACCCGGCGCGAAAGCGTGGCTGGTCGACCAGGCTGAATGGCGAGGTGCCCACGCGCTTGTCGAAGCGGGGCTGCATCATCCAGATCTCGCGCATGTCTGCGCCCAGCTTGCCCCGGCCCGACACGTCGCCGATGCGGGCCTCGAACGCGTCGTCCACGGCCGCCTGCAGGGCCGCGAATGGCGCCGGCGGGCGCTGGTTCGGGCGCGGCGTGAGGTGCTGGTTCCAGGCCTTGCGCACATCGGCCCAGAGCACGCAGGCGAGCAGGAAACTCGGCGCCACCGGCTTGCCTTCGCTCACGCGGCGGTCGGTGTCCTGCAAGGCCAGTTTCACGAAGTCGTCGTCGGCGCGCTGCACGACGATGTCGAGCAGGGGGTAGATGCCGGTGCCCAGGCCCACGGCCTTGAGCTGTTCGATGCTGGCCAGCGCATGGCCGGTCTGCAGCAACTTGAGCATCTCGTCGAACAGGCGGCTCTGCGGCACGTCGGCCAGCAGCGTGTGCGAGGAGGCCAGTGGCGCCAGCGTCTTGGCGTCGAAGGTGAAACCCAGGCCGCTGAGCTTGGCCGCGAAGCGCACGGCGCGGATGATGCGCACCGGGTCTTCGCGGTAGCGCGTGGCGGCGTCGCCGATCATGCGCAGCGTGCGCTTCTTGGCGTCGCGGATGCCATGGTGGAAGTCGACCACGGTCTGCGTTTCCGGGTCGTAGTACATCGCGTTGATGCTGAAATCGCGCCGGGCCGCATCCTGCTCGATCGGGCCCCAGACGTTGTCGCGCAGCACGCGCCCGCTGGCGTCCACCGCGTGCTTCATGCCCGCGAGTTCGCCCTTGCTGGTGCGCTCATTGCCCGCCACCTGCTCGGCCGCGGCGTTGTCCATGTAGGCGCGGAAGGTCGAGACCTCGATGACCTCGTGCTCGCGCCCCCGGCCGTAGATCACGTGCACGATGCGAAAGCGCCGGCCGATGATGAAGGCCCGGCGAAACAGGCCCTTGACCTGCTCGGGCGTGGCGCTGGTGGCCACGTCGAAGTCCTTGGGCCGCAGGCCCAGCAGCAGGTCGCGCACCGCGCCGCCCACCAGGTAGGCCTCGAAACCGGCCTGCTTGAGGGTGTGCACCACGTCCAGCGCGCGCTGGTCCACCAGCGAGCGGTCGATGCCATGCACGCTGGCCGGCACGTCTTCTCGCTTGCCAAAGGGGTTGGCGCGACGGCCGGTGGGGGCGCTGGATTTGCCCAGCAGCCGATCGATGAATTTCTTGATCATTCGAATAGGTTCAGTGTGCGCCAGCCCCGCTCGAGGGCAATGGCGCGGAGCCGGGCATCCGGGTTGGTGGCCACGGGCTCGTTGACTTTTTCCAGCAGCGGCAGGTCGTTGATGGAGTCGCTGTAGAAAGTGCTGTGCTGCACGCGCGACCAGTCCAGTCCCCGTGCGGCCAGCCATTGTTCCACACGGGCGATCTTGCCCTCGCGGAACGACGGCGTGCCGCGGATGGCACCGGTGGGTTCGCCGCGCGCGTCGCGTTCGAGCTCGATGGCGATCAGTTCGTCCACCCCGAAGGCGCGGGCGATCGGGCGGGTGACGAATTCGTTGGTGGCGGTCACGATCACCACCTGGTCGCCTGCGGCCTGGTGGCGGCGCAGCAGCGCGCGCGCGGGCTCGCGCATGGCCGGCTCGATCACCTCGCGCATGAAACGATCGTGCGCCTTCTGCGCCACTGCCATGCCGCGCTCGCGCACGGCCTCGATGGCAAAGCGCACGTAGTGATGGATGTCGAGCGTGCCGGCCTTGTAGTCGGCATAGAAGCCGGCGTTGGCCTGGGAGAAACCTTGTGCATCGCGCCAGCCGAGCGAGACGGTGAACTCGCCCCAGGCGTAATCGGAATCGAGCGGGATCAGGGTGTGATCCAGGTCGAAGAGAGCCAGTCTCATTCGTTTTCCAGCATGGATTTGATCAGGGGAATGGTGATGGCGCGCTGCGTGCGCAGCGCATAGGCGTCGAGCTGGTCGAGCAGCATCATCAGGCTGGAGAGATCGCGCGAGAAGCGGCGCAGCATGAAGTCCATCACTTCGTCGCTCAGGAACACGCCCCGGTCGTCCGCGGCGCGGCGCAACACGGCACGGCGCTCGGTTTCGCTCAGGGCCTGCAGCTGGAACACATGGCCCCAGCCCAGGCGGGTGCGCAGATCCTCGCGCAGGCGCAGGTCGGCCGGGGGACAGGTCGCCGCCGCCAGGACCCAGCGCGAAGCGCCGTGGGCCGGGCTCTGCGCATTCACGAACCAGTTGAACGCCGCGGCCTGCTGGGCTGCGGTGTAGAGGTGGCAGTCGTCCAGCAGCACCGCGTCCCACTGGTCGTCGAACTCGGTGGGGTCCAGCACGCTGGCATCCAGCCAGCCCACGCGACCGCCCTGTTCGCGCAGGGCTTCGCGCACCGCGCGCAGCAGGTGGGTCTTGCCGCTGCCGCTCTCGCCCCACAGGAAAGTGGGCACGGGCGAGCGCAGGGGGTTGTGGGTCCACAGGCGCAGGTGCTCGATGGCGGCCTCGTTGCCGGCCCCCACGAAGTTGGCGAGGGTGGGCAACGGCGCGAAGCCGATGTCCAGCGCCATCTGCCGCATGGGTGTGGGTCCGGTGGTGCTCATGCCTCGGGGCTTTCTGGCACCGCTGCGCGCGGGCCTTCCAGGTACAGGGCGCTGGCCACGTAGCGCTCGCGCAGCCGGCGGATCGCCACCAGCAACACCGCGCTGGCGGGCAGCGCGATGAGCACGCCCACGAAGCCGAACAGGTGCCCGAAGGCCAGCAGCGCAAAAATGACGGCAATGGGGTGCAGGCCGATGCGCTCGCCCAGCAATCGAGGCGTGAGGTACAGGCTCTCCAGCACCTGGCCCACGCCGTACACGGCAGCCACCAGGGCCACGCCCAGCACGGTCTGGAACTCGAGCAACGCGGCCAGCAGCGCCAGCACCAGGCCCAGGCCAAAGCCCAGGTAGGGCACGAACACGGCCAGTCCGGTGAAGACGCCGATGGGCAAAGCCAGGTTCAGGCCCACGAGCGCCAGCGCCACGGTGTAGAACACCGCCAGCACGCCCATCACCAGCAGTTGCCCGCGCAGGTACTGGCCGAGCACGCCGTCGGTCTCGTCCAGGAACCCCTGCACGCTGGCGCGCCAGCGGGGCGGGATCAGCGACTTGGTGCGATCGACCAGGTTGTCCCAGTCCAGCAGCAGGTAATACGCCACGATGGGCATGAGGAACAGGTTGCCGAACACCGCCGCCAGCGCACTCCCACCGATGCGCAGGGACGCCAGCAGGCTCTCCAGGATTTCGCCCTCGTGTCCCGACACCAGCTTGGTGAGCCAGCCGCGCACCAGGCCCACGTCCACCGACAGGCTCACGCCAAAGCGCCCGGCCAGCGGCGTGAGCCAGTCGTTGAGGCGGTTGAGCAGCTCGGGCACCTGCTCGCGCAGCAACGGCACCTGCTTGGTGATGACCGGCACGATCAGCAGCAGCACCGCCAGCAGCACCAGCATCAGCAGGGTGATGGCCAGGCCCGCACCCAGCCAGCGCGGCACACCCTTGCCGTGCAGGCGCTCCACCAGCGGGTGCAGCGCGTACGCCAGCACCGCAGCCAGCAGGAACGGCATCAGCACGGGGGCCAGCAGCGAGAGCAGCAGCCAGATGACGACCGCGATCGAAGCCCACAGCAGGGCTCGGATCTGGTTGGAGGTCAGGGGCATGGGACGGGGGTTGGGCGGGGTGAACAGGGAACTCGCTAGAGCAAACCCTTAAAATCAGGGGCAAATTCTATCGGGCCACCCCCCAGGGTACCCGAAAGTCCCCTCCCACCCGCGTCCAGCCCATCGATCCGCCCTGCCCTGCGCCGGGGCCTGCCCGCCCATGACCACCCCTTCCACCCCCCTTTCGTACAAAGACGCCGGCGTTGACATCGACGCAGGCGACGCCCTGGTCGAGCGCATCAAGCCGCTGGCCAGGAAGACCATGCGCGAAGGCGTGCTGGCCGGCATCGGCGGCTTTGGCGCGCTGTTCGAGGTGCCCAAGCGCTACAAGGAGCCGGTGCTCGTGTCCGGCACCGACGGCGTGGGCACCAAGCTCAAGCTGGCGTTCGAATGGAACATGCACGACACCGTGGGCATCGACCTGGTGGGCATGAGCGTGAACGACGTGCTGGTGCAAGGCGCCGAGCCCCTGTTCTTCCTGGACTACTTCGCCTGCGGCAAGCTCGACGTGGACACGGCCGCGGCCGTGGTCGGCGGCATCGCCAAGGGTTGCGAACTCAGCGGCTGCGCGCTCATCGGCGGCGAAACCGCCGAAATGCCGGGCATGTACCCGGCGGGCGAGTACGACCTGGCCGGTTTCTGCGTGGGCGCGGTCGAAAAATCCAAGATCCTCACCGGGCAGGACGTGAAACCCGGCGACGTGGTGCTGGGCCTGGCCTCGCACGGCGTGCATTCCAACGGCTTCTCGCTGGTGCGCAAGTGCCTGGAGCGCGCCGGCGCGAACCTGCCGGCCACGCTGGACGGCCAGCCGTTTCGCGAAGCCATCATGAAGCCGACCCGGCTCTATGTGAAGAACGTGCTGGCCGCGCTGGCCGCCCACCCCATCAAGGCGCTGGCCCACATCACCGGTGGTGGCCTGCTGGAGAACATCCCCCGCGTGCTCCCTGAGGGCACGGCGGCCCATCTGGTCAAGGGCAGCTGGCCGCAGACCGAGCTGTTCGCCTGGCTGCAGAAGACCGCCGGCATCGACGACATCGAGATGAACCGCACCTTCAACAACGGCATCGGCATGGTGGTGGTCATCGCCGCCGACCAGGCCGCCGCCTGCGCGGCCACGCTGCGCGACCTGGGTGAAACCGTGCACGAGATCGGCACGATCGCCCCGCGCGGCGAAGGCGCGGCAGTCGTCGTCGCCTGACCTCCGCTCAGGGGGGCGCGGCGAAGCCGCGCAGGGGGTGTTATCGCTTTAACTGGCCCAGCACGCGCTGCTTGATCTGATTGAAAGCCGTGCCCGTGCGTTCGCGCGGGCGCGGCAAGTCCACCTCGATCACGGACTGCACCCGGCCCGGCCTTGGCTCCATCACCACCACGCGGTCGCTCAGAAACACGGCCTCGTCCACGTCGTGCGTGACGATCACCACGGTGATGCGCCGCTCGCGCCAGATGCGCAGCAGCTCCTCCTGCATGTGGGCCCGGGTGATCGAGTCGAGCGCGCCAAAGGGCTCGTCCATCAGCAGGATGTCCGGCCGCGAGACCAGCGCGCGCGCGATCGCCGCGCGCTGCGCCATGCCACCGGAGAGCTGGTGCGGCCAGGCCTGCGCGAACCCGGTGAGGCCCACGAGTTCAAGCTGCTCGGCAATGCGCGCCTCGCGCTCGCGCCGGCTCAGGTCCAGGCTGTCGAGCCCCAGGCCGATGTTGTCGGTGACGCTGAGCCAGGGAAACAGGCGGTGGTCCTGGAACACCAGGCTGCGCTCCACGCCCGGGCCGGCCACCGGTGCGCCGTCGATCAGGATGTCGCCGTCGAAGCGGTCGTCCAGGCCGGCGATCAGTCGCAGCAGCGTGGACTTGCCGCATCCCGAGGCGCCAACGATGCCCAGGAACTCGCCTCGGCCGATCTCCAGGCCGATGCGCTGCAGCACCGGCAGGTCCTGCCCTTCGATCCGATAGGTCTTGCCCACGTTGCGCAGGCTCAGGGCGGTGGGGGCGGACCCCTCCAGGGTGGGGGTGCTCATCAGCGGGTTCTCCAGGGAATGAGGCGCAGGAACAGGAACTGCGCGAAGCGGCTCAGGCCGTAGCCCACCAGGGCCATCACCAGCACACCGATCAGCACCAGGTCCATGCGGAACACGTCGCGCGCGGTGGCGAGATAGGCGCCAATGCCCCGGCCGGTGCCGATCGCGTATTCGGAACCCACGGTGCCGATCCAGGCCGTCAGCAGCGCGAGCTCGACACCGGTCAGCACCGAGGGCAGGATCGCCGGCAGCACCAGCCGGCGCAGCCGCAGCCAGGGCCCGAGCCGCACGATCGCGGCCACCTCGCGGTGGGCCGGCGGGATGCCGCGCACGCCCTGTTCGGTGTTGAGGAAAACGGGAAAGAAGGTGGAGATCGAGATGAACACGATCTTCACCAGATCGCCATTGCCCAACCAGGCGGTGAGCAAAGGAATCCAGGCGAACAGCGCCACCTGGCGCAGGCCATGCACCGTGGGCGCGACGGCCAGCTGCGCCGGCCGCGACAGCCCGACGGCCAACCCCAGGACGATGCCCAGGCCGGCCCCGACGAGAAAGCCCAGCGCCACGCGCACGAGGCTGCTGGCGGCGGCCGACCAGATCTGGCGGCCCTGTTCGTCGGCGAAGGGCGCGGCCAGCACCTCGTGCAGCGGCACCATCAAAGGGTGGGCGACAGCGCCGGTGTCGACCAGCAGCAACCAGGCCGTGCCGATGGCCAGCGGCAGCCAGGCGCCGGCAGGGATTCGGGCTTCAGCCATGTCCGGGCGCCCAGCGGCTCAGGCCGCGTTCGAGCCGGCGCAGCAGCAGATCGAGCGCATAGCCCGCCAGCCCCACCACCACGATGCCGACGATCACGATGTCGAGCTGGAACAGCTTGCGCCCCCAGACCATCATGTAGCCGATGCCCTCGGTGGCCGCGAGCATCTCCACCACGATGAGCGCGATGAAGGCGTGGCTCAGGCCCAGGCGGAACCCGCTGAACACGGTGGGCAGGCAGGCCGGCAGCGCAAGCCGGGTCAGCCGCGTCCAGGGCCGCAGGCGCAGCACGCGGGCGGCGTCCAGGTAGGCCTGGGGAATGTGGCGGATGCCGCGCGAGGTGTTGAGCACCACGGGCACCATCACGGCCTTGGCGATGACGATGACCTTGAGCGCCTCATCGATGCCGAAGATCAGGATGAGGATGGGAATCCAGCCCAGCGTGGGCACGGCGAACAGCGCGCGCAGCGTGGGCTCCAGGTGGCTGCGCGCGCGCGCCGACACCCCCAGCCAGATGCCCAGCGCCAGCCCCAGCGGCCCGCCCACGGCCAGGCCCGAGCCGATGCGCGTGAGGCTGATGAGGAAGCTGTCGAGCAGCTCCCCGCCGCGCGCGAGTTCGAGGAAGGTGCTCCAGACCAGCGCAGGCGCTGGCAGGATCTGCGCCGGCACCCAGCCCTGCACCGCCGCGCACTGCCAGAGCGCGACGGTGGCAGCCGGCAGGGCCAGCGCCAGCAGCAGGCGGCGCAACGGGACCGGCAACGCCGTGCGCCAGCCCCATGCGGGCCAGGCGCGTGGCGCCGTCGCGGCGCCGACACCGGTGGCGAGCTGTTCGAAGGCAGCCATGGGCCGGTCTCAGGGGCGCGCGACGAGCGCGGCGCGGGTGGGCCAGAAGCTCTGCAGGCCCTGGGCGCGCAGCGCATTCTCCACGTACTGCGGCGCGGCCCATCGGGCCACGTCGATGTCCTGGCGGATCAGCTTGTTCTCCCGGGTGAAGTCGATCGCGTCCTCGTACTGGCTGAGCAGAAAGGCATCCACGCGCGGGTTGAAAGCCTCCTTGAGCGACACACCGTCGTAATCGTCCTTGAAAGCCTGATAGGGCATGCCCGAGAGCGTCCAGAGGCGGTAGGCCTCGTCGCGGTTGGCTTCCTGCCCCAGCCAGTGAGCGGCTTTCACCAGGCCGTTGGCGATGCGCTGCGTGGCGTCCGGGTACTGTTTCTCGAAAGCCTCGCTCACCAGGATGCCGCCAAAGCCCGAGGCCTTCGCGCCCTGCGCCTTGGACGAATAGAACACCTTGCCCACGCCCTTGTCGCGCAGCGTCAGCAGGCTGCTGGAGCCCACCGCCGCGTCCACGCTGCCGGCGCTCAGGGCGGCGAGCTGGTCGGCGGTCTTGAGGTCCACGAGCTGGATGTCTCGAAGCGCCAGACCGTTGTCCTGCAGGGCCTTGAGCAGCGCCCAGTGCAGCACCGTGCCCTTGGCCACCGCCACCTTGCGACCCTTGAGGTCTTTGAAGGAGTTCACCTCCAGGTCCTTGCGCGCCAGCCCGAAGACCGTGGTGTAACCGTAGGACGCGAGGATGCGCGTGGGCAGGCCGCCGGCCTTGCCGATGATGTTCGGCAGCGAGCCGTACTGCGCCACGTCGAGCCGGTTGTTGGCGATGGCCTCGTTGATCGCGGGGCCGGTGCCGGTGAAGTACTCGAAGCTGAGCTTCACGGGCGTGCCCTTGAACTCGTCGGCCAGGAAGCCCTTGCCCTGCGCGATGGCAAGCAAGGCCACGCCGTGGGGCTGGCCAAAGCCCTGGCCGAAACCGCCGAAGCGGATGGTCTCGGGCTGGGCCTGCGCGTGGGCGCCGAAAGCGGCGGGGGCGGCGAGCGCCAAGGCCGCCAGGTGTTTCCAGAAAGTCATGATGGGTTCTCGTGGGTTAGGAAAGATTCAGTGCGCGCGGCGCAGCAGCTCGAAGCTGGCGTCCAGCGCAGCGGTGGGCTGGCGGTCCTTGCCCCAACCCACGGCGCGGCGGTAGCTGCCGATCCACTGCCGCACTTCGCCGGCCTCTTCGGCCACGGTGACGGCGTGGTCCGCCACCGGCGCGACGTACAGCGCATCGGCCGGGCAGTACAGCTCGCACATGAAGCAGGTCTGGCAATCCGACTGGCGCGCGATGCGCGGGATGCCGTCGGGCACCGCCTCGAACACCTGCGTGGGACAGGCGCTCACGCAGATGTTGCAGCCGGTGCAGCGTTCGGGGCTGACGATTTCGATCATGCGGCGAGCCTTTCCAGGTCCAGGTTGAAGGTGGGGCGGACGGCTTGCGGGCGCACCCAGACCTCGTCCAGGCCGCCACTGACAAGGCGGTGCCGCTGGGCAAGGTCCAGGCCGGCGTGGTCCTGCCGTCGGGCCATGCCGCGCGTCTCGGTGCGCTGCAGGGCGCTGCGGTACATCCAGCGCGCGGTGGCCAGCATCGCCACGGCTTCGCGCGCACGCACCGCCTGCTGCAGGTCCGGAGCGCCGGCGTGGCGCACGCGCGCCCACTGGGCATCGAGCCGCTGCAGCGAGTCCTCCAGCAGGTCGGCGCGGCGCGCCCAGTTGCGTTCGTAGGGAAAGACTTCGGCCTGCACCGCGCGCACCAGCTCTTGCGGGTCCCACGCGGCGGCCCCACCTTCCTGGATGCCGGCCGTGCCCGCGCGGTGCAGGCGGCGCCTGGCCTGGCTGCGCGCGCCACGGCTGAAATCGGCCGCCCCCGCACCGGCCCAGAAGCCCGACGACATGGCCCAGGCCGCGTTGTGGCTGCCGCCGCCGGTGAAGGCGCCGCAGATCAGCTCGCGCGTGGCGGCGTCGCCGGCGGCGTACAGGCCCGGCACCGAGGTCGCGCAGTCGTCGCCGATCACATGCAGGCCCCCGGTGCCGCGCACCGTGCCTTCCAGCCGCAGGGCCACCGGGAAGTGGTCCTTGAATGGGTCGATGCCCTGGCGGTCGAAGGACACGAAGAAATTGGGCTGGGCATGGCGCATCCAGGCGCGGATCTCGGCATCGGCCCGGTCCAGGCAGGCGAACACCGGCTGCGTCTGAAGCGTGCGCGCGATCACGCTGCGGCCGCGCGACGAGCCCGCGCCTTCGATGGCGACCCCCTCGCGGTCGTAGAAGGTGGCCCAGTTGTAGAACAGCGACTTGGTGACGGACGAGAACGAGGGCCCAAGCCCATAGGCGTTGGAGAACTCCATGCCCGAGAGCTCGGCGCCCACCTCTGCGGCCATCAGGTAGCCGTCGCCGGTGAGCACGTTGCAGCCCAGTGCCCGGCTCAGGAAAGCACAGCCGCCGGTGGTGATGACCACCGCGCCGGCCCGCGCCACCCAGGTCTCGCCCGTGGTGCGCGTGAGGCCGGTGGCGCCGGCCACGTCACCGTGCTCGTCGGTCAGCAGCTCCAGCGCCGGGCTGTGGTCCAGGATGCGGGCGCCCGAGGCTTTCACCTGCTTGCGCATCAGCCGCATGTACTCCGGCCCCTGCAGCGAGGTGCGCTGCAGCTGGCCCTCGGCGTCGATCGGGAAGGGATAGCCCCATTCCGTGAGCGTCTCGGTGTTGAGCCAGGTCTGTTCGAGCACGCGGTCCATCCAAGCGTGCTCGGCCAGTTCGCCGCCCATCGCGTAGCGGCTGGCCTTGGCCTTCTCGCGCGCCGCCACATCGCGCGGCACGTGCCACAGGCCGGTGCCCGAGGGCGCGGTGGCGCCGGAGGTGCCGCAAAAGCCCTTCTCCACCAGGGTCACGCTGGCGCCGCGCGCGGCCGCTGCGGTGGCGGCCCACGCCCCCGCCGGCCCGCCCCCGATCACCAGGACATCGGTCTCGATCTGCTGCTGCCCCACCACGCCGCTGCGCAGCGGAGTTAAAAAGCCTTGTTGCCCCATCGTCTGCTCTCCAACAAATGTGTTCAGAGCAGGCAGTCTAGGAACGGCTCAACGCATCAACAACGACCGTTTCCGAGTTTCCATATGCGGAAAAAAGCAGCCCGGTGCCTCCAGCTCAGATGAGCGCCTCCGATGGCAGCACGTGCACACCGGGCGCCCCCGCCAGCGCGGCCTGCAGCAGGTGGTGCGCGATGCGCTCGGCCGGCACCACGCGGTAGCGCCGGGGGAGCAGGGGCTGCACTGCACGCAAAACCAGCACCGCCAGCCGCTCCAGCGGCCGGCTCTGCGGGCGCTGGCCGTCGATCAGCCCCGGACGCACCAGCGTGAGCGAGGGATAGCCCACGGCCTGCAGGTCGCGCTCGACCTCGCCCTTGGTGCGCGAATAGAAGACGCGCGAACGCGCATCGGCGCCCAGCGCGGAGTTCAGGGCAAAGGCCCGCGCCCCGTGGCGCCGCGCCAGGTAGGCCACTTCCAGCGGGTGGTCGTGATCGACCTTGTAAAACGCGGCCTGCGAGCCCGCCACGCGGATTGTGGTGCCCAGGGTGCAGATCACGGCGTCCACCCGCCACCACTCGGCGTCTTCGGGCAGGCGCTCGAAGTCCACCACGGGATTGAGCAGTTTGGGGTGCGCAGCCAGGGGGTGGCGGGTCGGCGCGACCACGCGCTCCACGGCAGGATCGGCCAGGGCTTGGCGCAGCACATGGCTGCCCACCAGGCCGGTGGCGCCCACCAGCAACAGTTGTTTCATGCAATCGCTTTGTTCTTCGCGCCGGATCGGCGGGTCTGGGGCGCATGGTCCCTGCGTGGCACCCCCGCGTCAAACGGAATTACATGGCGACACATCCGCGCCCCCGCGCCGCGCCGGGCCGCTCAGTTGAGTGCGCGGCGCAGTTCCTGCAGGCGCTGCGCGATGGCATCGCGGTCGAGCGTGTCGTCGGCATGGGCCACGTAGGTTTCCAGGTCACCCACGGCCAGGCGCACGTCGCCCATCTCGGCCCAGGCCAGCCCCCGGTCGCGGTACTCGACCCAGGCGTCGGGCAGCAGGATGAGCAGGCGGTCCAGCACGGCGATCAGGCGCAGCCAGTCTTCCTGCGTGCGGTGGATTTCCTTGAGGTTGCGCAGCAGGCGCGCCAGGATCTCGCGCGGCGTGGCCGCCTGCAGATACAGGCCCACCGGCACATCGAAGTCGTCCACCAGCCCGTTGCGCCGCTTGTAGGGCTCCAGCCGCTCCGAGAGGTCTTCGCGGCTGAGCGACTGGCCGGTGAAAGGGTCGATCACCACCTGCCCATTGGGCAGGTTGACCTTGACCATGAAGTGGCCGGGAAAGTTGACGCCACGCGCCTTCAGGCCCAGGCCCTGGGCCAGCTCCAGCCAGAGCACGGCCAGCGAGATGGGAATGCCCCGGCGCGTGCGCAGCACGGCGTTGAGGAAGCTGTTGTCGGGGTCGTAGTAGTTGTTGACGTTGCCGCCAAACCCCATGTCGCGGAAGAAGAACTGGTTGAGCGTGCGCAGCCGCTGCAGCGGGCCGGCGTCGGCGGGGCAGCGCCGGCGCACGCGGGCCAGCATCTGGTCCACGTCGCCGAGCACCTGCTGCACGTCCAGGTCGGGGTATTCGTCCTGGGCGACGGAGGTGGCCGCCTCGAACAGCGGCAAAGCCTCGTCGTCGCCCACCAGGGCAGCAAAGTAGCCCAGGGGGGTCGGCGCGGGGAATTCGTACGCGGTCGGCATGGTGGGGTGGTCCGGAATCCGCAGATTACGTCATTTTCTGACGAACTGCCGCAAGTTCAACCCCGCCAGCAACAGCGTGAGGAAATAGACCAACACCCCGCCCAGCACGCACAGCGTGAGCAGGCCCACGCGCTGCAGCGCCTGGCCCTCGAAAGCCAGCCAGTCGAAGCGCGCGGCCACCCACATCAGGAACACGGCCAGCAAGGCGCTGGCCGCCAGCACCTGCATGCCGAAGCGGGCCCAGCCCGGAGACGGTGTGTACGCGCCCCGGCGGATCAGCCCCACCAGCAGGAACAGCGCATTGACCATGGCGCCGATGCCGATCGCCAGCGCCAGCCCGGCGTGTGCCAGCCGGGGCACCAGCAGGAAATTGAGCACCTGGGTGAGCACCAGCACCCCGATGGCGATCTTCACCGGCGTGCGGATGTCCTGCCGCGCGTAGAAGCCCGGCGCCAGCACCTTGATGGCGACCAGCCCGATCAGGCCCGCGCCATAGCCCATCAGGGCCGTGGCCGTGCGCTGCACGTCGGCGCCCGTGAAGGCCCCGTAGTGGTAGAGCACAGCCACCAGGGGCTGGGCGAAGGTCAGCAGCGCCACGGCGCAGGGCACGGCCAGCAGCACCACCAGGCGCAGGCCCCAGTCCAGCAGGCCGCTGTAGCGCACGGCGTCGTCGGACGCCTTGGCCGCTGCCAGCTGCGGCAGCAGCACCACCCCCAGCGCCACGCCCAGCATGGCAGTGGGAAACTCCATCAGCCGGTCGGCATAGGTCAGCCAGCTCACGCTGCCCGTGCCCAGGTGCGAGGCGATCTGGGTGTTGATCAGCAGGGAAACCTGCGCCACGCTCACCCCCAGCAGCGCCGGCAGCATGAGGGTGGTCACCCGCTGCGTCCCCGGGTGCTGCCAGGCCGCCTTCAGGGCCGGCCAGCGCAGGCTCACGCGCGGCAACAGGCCCAGCTGGCGCAGCGCGGGAATCTGCACGCCCAGTTGCAGCGCGCCGCCCAGCAGCACGCCCCCGCCCATGGCGTAGATGGGCTCGATGCCCAGCGAGGCGAACCAGGGCGCGCCCCAGCCGGCGGCGGCGATCATGGCCACATTGAGCAGCACCGGCGTGGCCGCCGGGACCGCGAAACGTTTCCAGGTGTTCAGAATGCCCGCCGACAGCGCCACGAAGGACATGAAAGCGATGTAGGGGAACATCCACCGCGTCATGAACACGGCGGCGTCGAAACCGGGGTCGTCCAGGCCGCTGGCCATGGCCCAGACCAGCACCGGCGCGCCCACCACGCCCAGCACGCAGGTGGCGGTGAGCGCCCAGGCCAGCACGGTGGCGATCTGGTTCACCAGCACCCGGGTGGCGTCGTCGCCCTCCTTTTCCCGCACGCCGGCCAGCACCGGGACGAACGCCTGGCTGAACGCGCCCTCGGCGAACAGCCGGCGCAGCAGGTTGGGAATGCGGAAGGCGACGTTGAAGGCGTCGGTCAGCGCGCTCGCGCCAAAGGTGGCCGCCATGAGCAGCTCGCGCACCAGGCCGGTGATGCGGGACGCCAGCGTGAGCAGCGAGACGAGGGAGGCGGACTTGAAAAGGGTCACGCGACGAGTGTAACGACCGGGAACCGCCCTCCTGCCCCGCCCAGCCGGCCGCCCTTGCCAGCCCGGCAGGCCGTGCTAAAATCGCGGGCTTTGCTGGCATCATCCCCAAACACCGAAGGAACTCACCATGGCAACCAAGCCGAAGAAAAAGAACCCCCGTCTGGCGTCTGGCCGCAAGCGCGTGCGCCAGGACGTCAAGATCAATGCAGCCAACACCTCGCTGCGCTCCAAATACCGCACCGCCGTCAAGAACGTTGAAAAAGCCGTTCTGAGCGGCGACAAGGACAAGGCGACCGAACTGTTCGCCAAGATGCAGAAGGTCGTCGACATCGTCGCCGACAAGGGCATCTTCCACAAGAACAAGGCCGCGCGCGACAAGAGCCGCCTGTCGGCCAAAGTCAAGGGTCTTGCAGCCGCCGCCGCTGCCTGAACCTCCCCCGGTCTGGCCCCGCCAGACCACCAGCCCGGGCCCCCAGGGCCTGCCGTTTGAAACGGGTGCGCTGCCAGCAAAAGCAAAAAAGCCGTCGCAAGACGGCTTTTTTGTTGCCCGCGCCCAAAGCGGGGGATCAGGTCTTGGACGGGGGATCGGGGAGGAGGCAGGCCTCGACCACCTGCAGGCCGTTGTCGCGCGCGAAGTTCATGCAGAAATCCCAGGCCATGGGCTCGGCCTCGCGCAGGTCGGTGTGCACCACCACGCACTTGATGCCGTTGATGTTGTTGGGCACGCACCAGGGCGAATAGCTCAGGTGGCTGCCGGGCGTGGCGCCACCCGGGCGGAACGAGCTCATCACCCCGGCCAGGCGCTCGGCCCAGTCACTGGGGCGGAACGTGCGGCCGTCCTTCGTGACACCCTGGATGAAAACTTGTTTGGCTGTCGGTGAAACCATCGGGGGGAGAGGCCTTCGGATGGAGGGCTCGACTGGAAGAATGCCGCCACCGGACCGAGGATCGCTCACCGGGGCGGGAGGCAGGTATTCTATCTTATATAAGACTTGGAACGAGGGATCGCCCGGATCGGCCAGCGTACACCGGGCGCATTTCAGCGATGCCCAACAAGCAATGATGATGCCCGCTCGCTGCCCCTAAAATCGCGCTTCAACGGCTCAACCTTCGTTGAGCCGCTTTCTTTTTGGCCCTTCCCACCGGAGTCCCCGCATGAACGCCGCCCTCAAGCCCGTCGCTTCTCCCCACGTGATGAACACCTACGGCCGTCTGCCGATCGCGATGTCACACGGCCGAGGCGTGCGCCTGTGGGACACCAACGGCAAGGAATACCTGGACGCGCTGGGCGGCATCGCCGTCAACACCCTGGGCCACGCCCACCCCAAACTGGTGCCTGCCCTGCAGGACCAGATCGCCAAGCTGATCCACTCCAGCAACTACTACCACGTGCCCGACCAGGAACGGCTCGCGCAGATGCTGGTGGAGCGCTCGGGCATGACCAATGTGTTCTTCTGCAGCACCGGGCTGGAGGCCAACGAGGCCGCCCTCAAGCTGGCGCGCAAGTACGGTCACGACAAGGGCATCGAACGCCCCGAGATCGTGGTCTACGACAAGGCCTTCCACGGTCGCTCCATCGCCACCCTCTCGGCCACCGGCAACCCCAAGGTGCAGGCCGGCTTCGGCCCCCTGGTCGAAGGCTTCATCCGCGTGCCGCTCAACGACATCGAGTCGCTCAAGAAGGCCACCGCCGGCAACCCCAACGTGGTCGCCGTGTTCTTCGAGACCATCCAGGGCGAAGGCGGCGTCAATCCGATGCGCGCGCAGTACCTCAAGGACGTGCGCGCCCTGTGCGACGCCAACGACTGGCTGCTGATGATCGATGAAGTGCAATGCGGCATGGGCCGCACCGGCAAGTGGTTCGCCCACCAGTGGGCCGGCATCGTGCCCGACGTGATGCCCCTGGCCAAGGGCCTGGGCTCGGGCGTGCCGATCGGCGCGGTGGTGGCCGGCCCCAAGGCCGCCAACATCTTCCAGCCCGGCAACCATGGCACCACCTTCGGCGGCAACCCGCTGGCCATGCGCGCCGGGGTCGAGACCATCCGCATCATGGAAGAGGAAGGCCTGCTGGAGAACGCCGCCCGCGTGGGCCAGCACCTGCGCACCGTGCTCGAGAAAGACCTGATCGGCAAGGCCGGCGTGAAGGAAATCCGGGGCCAGGGCCTGATGCTCGGCATCGAACTCACCAAGCCCTGCGGCGTGCTCACCCAGCGCGCTGCCGACGCCGGCCTGCTGATCTCGGTCACCGCCGACAACGTGGTCCGCATGGTGCCTCCGCTGATCATGACCACGGCCGAGGCCGACGAGGTGGCGGGCATCCTGCTGCCGCTGATCCACGCCTTCCTGGCCGAATGAGCGCCGCCACCGCCATGACGATCCCGCACTACCTGCAGTTCAAGGACCTCGACGCCGCCACCTACGCCTACCTGTTCGAGCGCGCGGCCTTCATCAAGCGCAAGTTCAAGGCGGTCGAGAAGTACCAGCCCTTCGCCGACCCCGACCGCACCCTGGCCATGATCTTCGAGAAGGCCAGCACGCGCACGCGCGTGAGCTTCGAGGCCGGCATGTACCAGATGGGCGGCTCGGTGGTGCACCTGACCACCGGCGACAGCCAGCTCGGTCGCGCCGAACCCATCGAAGACAGCGCCCGCGTGATCAGTCGCATGGTCGACATCGTGATGATCCGCACCTTCGAGCAGAGCAAGATCGAGGCCTTCGCGGCGCACTCGCGCGTGCCCGTCATCAACGGCCTGACCAACGAGTTCCACCCCTGCCAGATCCTGGCCGACATCTTCACCTACCTTGAGCGGCGTGGCACGGACCCGCAAGGCAAGCCCGACATGGCTTGCCTTCAAGGCAAGGTCGTGGCCTGGGTCGGCGACGGCAACAACATGGCCAACACCTGGCTGCAGGCCGCCGAGCTGCTGGGCTTCACAGTGCATGTGAGCACCCCCAGCGGCTACGAGGTGGACCCGGTGCTCGCCGGCATCCGCAACCCGGACTGCTACAAGGTCTTCAAAGACCCGCGCGAAGCCTGCGCGGGCGCCCACCTCGTCACCACCGACGTGTGGACCAGCATGGGCTTCGAGGCCGAGAACGAGGTGCGGCGCGCCGCCTTCAAGCGCTGGTGCGTGGACGAGGACATGATGCGCACCGCCCAGCCCGACGCGCTCTTCATGCACTGCCTGCCCGCGCACCGGGGCGAAGAGGTCAGCGCCGAGGTGATCGACGGGCCGCAGTCCGTCGTCTGGGACGAGGCCGAGAACCGCATGCACGTCCAGAAGGCCCTGATGGAGTACCTGCTGCTCGGCCGCCTGGGCTAGGGCCTGCCAACATTTTTTTCCAAGATGCGTTGCGGATCAAAAAGGCCATGCGCAAGGCGCGAAACGCAGACGGGCCGGTGGCCCGGCGAGGCTTCGCAACGCGGCGCATGGCCTTCCAGTCTGGCCGTCGTCCCGCGCCTTGACTGGCGCTGTTTTCAATCCATTCGCACTTGGAAAAATAGTGTTGGCAGGCCCTAATGCAAGCCCTGCTCGACGCCATCGCGCGCCTCGAACCCGCCGACTCGGCGCGGCGGGTCTTCCATGGCCGCGGCGGCCTGCACCCGGGCTGCGAGCAGTGGGCACTCGACGCCTTCCCCCCGGTCTGGGTGCTGACCAGCTTCAAACCGGTGGACGAGGCCACCCTGGCCGTGCTGCACACCGCGCTGGCCGAGCGCTGGGCCCAGGCCGCGCCCGGCGAACCGCTGAACTGGGTCTTCCAGTGCCGGCACGAAAGCCAGACCGAAACCCGCCTGATGGCCGGCGCCGTGCCCGAACGCCATGTGGTGAGCGAGCGCGGCGCGCGCTATCTGGTGCACGTGCTCAAAGGCCAGAACCACGGCCTGTTCCTGGACATGGCCGAGGGCCGCCAATGGGTGCGCGAGCAGGCCCGGGGCCAGAAGCTGCTCAACCTGTTCGCCTACACCTGCGCGTTCTCGGTCGTGGCGCTGCAAGGCGGCGCGAAACAGGTGGTCAACGTCGACATGAGCGGTGGCGCCATGGCCATCGGCCAGCAGAACCACCCGCTCAACGGCCTGGCCGGCGGCGCCAGCTTCCTCGCCCACGACATCTTCAAGACCTGGGGCAAGATCACCCGCAGCGGCCCCTACGGCCTGGTCATCGTGGACCCGCCGAGCTTCCAGAAAGGCAGCTTCGTCGCCACCAAGGACTACCAGCGGCTGATGCGCCGCTTGCCCGACCTGCTCCTGCCCGGCGCCCGGGTGCTGCTCTGCCTCAACGCGCCCGAGCTCGACACGGCCTTTCTGCGGCAGCAGATGCAGGAAGCCGCGCCCGAGCTGGTGTTCGAGCAGCGCCTGCCCAACCCCGAGGCCTTCGCCGACGCCGCGCCCGAGCGCGCGCTCAAGGTGCTGGTCTACCGCGCTGCGCCATTGGCCTCATAGGCCCGCCGCGTGGGCGCTGAAGTGGTCCATGATGGCCTGGGTCCCGCCTCCCGCGATCTTCACCCCCGAGAGCTTCAAGCCCATCTCCACGCCAGCCACCATGGCGATCAGCGTCAGGTCGTTGCTGTCCCCCAGGTGCCCCATGCGGAACATGCGCCCCTTCAGCGCCCCCAGGCCGGTGCCGAGCGAGAGGTCAAAGCGCGCATGGATGAGCTTGCGCAGCGCATCCGCATCGACGCCTTCGGGCGTGATCACGCCGGTCAACACGGGCGAATGGCGCAGCGGGTCCGCGCACTGCAGGGGCAATCCCCAGGCGTTGACCGCGGCGCGCACACCGGCAGCCCAGCGCTGGTGCCGCGCAAACACCTTCTCCAGCCCTTCGCCCAGCAGCATGTCCAGGGACTCCGAAAGCCCGTACAGCAGGTTGGTGTTGGGGGTGTAGGGCCAATAGCCGTCCCGGTTCATCGCCACGATCTCGTCCCACGCCCAGAACGCACGGGGCAGCCGGGCCGTCTTCGACGCCTCCAGGGCACGGGGTGACAGGGCATTGAAGCTGATGCCCGGGGGCAGCATCAGCCCCTTCTGCGACCCGCTCACGGTCACATCCACGCCCCACTCCGCATGCCGGTACTCGGCGCTCGCCAGCCCCGAGATGGAGTCGACCAGCAGCAGCGCGGGGTGCCCCACCGCGTCGATCGCCTGTCGCACCGAGGCGACGTCGGAAGTGACCCCGGTGGACGTCTCGTTGTGGACCACGCACACCGCCTTGATCTTCCGATCGGGGTCTCTGCGCAACCGCGCCTCGATGCGCTCGGCCTGAACGCCCTGGCGCCAGCCCGGCGCGTGCGCAAGCACGGCATCGGCGCCCTCGTAACACAGGATCTCGGGCTCCAGCCCCAGGCGCGCGGCCATCCTGGACCAGAGGGAAGCGAAGTGCCCTGTCTCGTACATCAGCACGCGGTCGCCCGGGCTCAGCGTGTTGGCGAGCGCGGCCTCCCAGGCCCCGGTGCCCGAGGCCGGATAGATCACCACGGGATGCGGCGTCTGGAACACCTGCTGCATGCCCGACAGCACCTTCTTGCCCAGCCCGGCGAACTCCGGCCCGCGGTGATCGATCGTGGGCAGGCTCATGGCGCGCAAGACGCGCTCAGGCACGGGGCTGGGTCCGGGTATCTGCAGGAAGTGGCGGCCGGTGGGATGAAAGTCGAGTGAAACCATGAAATCTTTCCGTGCAACGCGCGCCTATCGCCGCGTCATGTGGCGCGACAGCTGCGGCTGGGGCAGATGAGCCCCGTGCGCGCGCAGGGTCGTCACCAGCGCCTGCGTGTCGAGGTCGCTCGCAGGCTGACCCGTGGCCAGGCTCTGCGCCGCCGCCGTGCCCACCGCCTGCCCCATCATGTAGGCCGCCGATTGCGCACGGATCGAGCCGTGCACCTTGGTGTCGCTCGAATGGCAGCGACCCGCCACCCACAGGTTCTCGGAACCCCGCGGGACGAGGATGCTGTACGGAATGCCCACGAACTCGCCACGCCCCAGGTTGTCCTTGCCATGGAAGTCCTTGAGGAACCGCTCGTACTCCGCCTTGCTGGTGTCGGTCGGGTGGACATCGGTGGGCCGGTTGTACACCGCCACCTGATCGGGAAACTGCCGCTTGCCGCGGAAGTCGTCGATGTTGAGTTCAAACTCGCCAACGATGCGCCGCGAGTCGCGGATCCCCATCACCGGCGCGGTGCTCAGCAGCTCGATCTGCTCGCAGCCGGGCACGTACTTGCGGTAAAACTCCACGTACTCCAGCGCCAGCTTGCGCCCCAGCACCATGCCCTCGGACATGCTGCGGGTCGACAGCGGATCGAGGTTGAAGACATGCCCGGCATTCAGCGTGGCCGTGCGGTCCCCGATGCGGTTCATGCCGGGGAAGAAGCGGTCGTCCTGGGTGAAGAACCCGTCCTCGATCGCGCGCGGCACCAGCTCGCTGCGCACGCGGTTCTTCACCTCATCGATGCCGCGCCAATCCTCGCCATACGCCGGGTCCGCCCAGTTCATGCCGCCCACCAGCGAGCACAGCGTGCTGGGCGAGACGGTGTCGGTGTCGCGCAGCACAACCTTGCAATCCACCCCCGCCAGCGCCGCCAGCGTCGCGTCCCCGGTGGCGTCCACAAACGTCCTGGCCGGCACGTAGCGCAGGCCCTCGACATTGCTCAGCACCACGCCATTGATCTTGCGCCCCGTCAGGTCCGCGTCCACCACGCGGGTGAAGAACCGCAACTCCACGCCCGCGGCCACCGCCATGTCGTCCAGGATGCGCTTGAGGTGCTCGGGCTGAAACGGCACCCAGCGATTGAGCTGCGAGTGGAGGAACTCGGGCACCACATGCGGACCGAAAGCGCCCTCGGCCCACATCCTCTCCAGCAGCTCCTTCATGAAGCCGCCCACCAGCATGCGGGTGCCATCGGCCACGGGCCCGAACGAGGCGACCAGGCCGCTCGTCCCCATGCCGCCCAGGCACCCGGTCGCCTCCACCAGCAGCACCTTCAGCCCCTGGCGCGCCGCGCAAACCGCCGCGGCGGTGCCGGCCGGGCCGCCACCTGCCACCACCAGGTCGTAGGTCTCGTCCGCGCGGATCTTGCGCTGGAATGTGTATTCGTTCGATGCCATGGGAAATCAATTCATCCTGGGGGTAAGGGGTTTGGTCAGGGCGCTGAAGCGGCGGACCTCGCTTTCGATGAAAGCCGCAAACTCGGCCGGTCCCTGGGGGCCGTACTCGATGCCTTGCTCCGCGAGAACCTTCACCATGGAAGGCTCGGCCAGCACCGCCAGCAGATCGTCCGAGAGCTTCCTGACCATCTCCCGGGGCAGGCCGGCCGGGCCGCAGATGCCGGCCCAGTTCACCGCCTCGAACCCCGGCAGCGTCTCGGCAATCGCCGGCACCTGCGGAAACAGCGAGCTGCGCTGGACACTGGTGACACCCAGCACCTTGAACGTGCCAGCTTTGATGAAAGCCTCGGCCGAGCCGAGCACCGAGAAACCGAGCGGAATCAGGCCCCCGCCCATGTCGGTGTACATCTTCGCCGCGCCGTTGTACGGGATGTGCTGAAGCTCGATGCCCGCCATGTGGTTGAGCATCTCGCCGGCCACATGCGCGGAGGTGCCGATCCCGTTGGAGCCGAACGAAAACGTGTTCGGGGGCTGGGCCTTGGCCAGTGCGATCAGGCCCTTGATGTCGTTCGCGGGGAAGCTTGCCTGCGCGATCAGGCCCACCGTGTAGTAACCGATGCGGGCCAGCGGCTGCAGGTCCTTGATCTCGTAAGGCAGGTCCTTGCGCTGCACCGCGTTGATGCTGAGTGAACTGCCCAGCAGGCCGATCACATGCCCATCCGCCGGTGCGCGAGCCACCGCCTGCGTGCCGACCACCACACCGCCGCCGGGCTTGTTCTCCACCACCACCGACTGCTTCCACTTCGCCTCCAGCCTCTCGGCGAGCACGCGCGCCAGCCGGTCGGCCGCGCCGCCCGGCGGCTGCGGCAGCACCAGCCGCACCGCCCGCGAAGGCGAGCCCTGCGACCACGCCAGGCCATGCGCGGCCAGCAGGGCAGAAAACACCCACTGGCGCCGATTGAGGGAAGATTGCATGCTTGTCTCCTTGTCGTTAGAGCCAGTCCGCTGGCGTGCAGGCATCTTCCTTCTCCCCGGCAAACACCGTCAAATGAAAAGTATTGAGCAACCCATAACCTTTGGCTATGTCCTCGCAGCCGCGGAAACGGCGCCATGAACCTGCGCCACATGGAGGCCTTTCGCGCCGTCATGCTCACCGGCGGAGTGGGTGGGGCCGCCGAGCTCCTGCACATCTCGCAGCCGGCCGTGAGCAAGCTGCTCGCGCAGGCGCGAAAGCACGCCGGCTTCGCCCTGTTCGAGCGGGTCAGGGGACGGCTGCTGCCCACGCCAGAGGCCCAGGAACTCTTTGGTGAAATCGAGTCCCTCTGGCGCGGCGTCGAGCGCGTGCGCGACGTCTCGCGCCAACTCGCCTCGCCGCGCCAGGGCACCTTGAAGCTGGGCGTGTCCGCCACCTTTGCGACCTACCTCGTGCCCAAGGTGCTGGCCGAACTGATGGCACAGATGCCCGAACTCAACAGCCAGATGGAAATCCTCATCGCGCCCATCATGGTGGACGCCCTGCAGGACCGCACCATCGACCTCGGCGTCGCCCTCCAGCCCGTCGACCACCCCAACCTCTCGCGCGTCCAGGGCTACCGGTGCGGCTTCTCCTGCGCCATGCGACCGGACCATCCGCTGGCCAGGAAACGGGCCATCAAAGTCACCGACCTGCGATCGCAACGCATCATCACCTCGCCGTCCGACAGCCCCTATGGCCAGGCCCTGCACCGCGTCTACGGGCGCGAGGCGCCGGACCTGCAGCTCCAGATGCAGGTCCGCTCCTCCGCCTCGGCCTGCTGGCTGGCGCAGGCCGGTGTCGGCATCGCGGTGGTGGACAGCGCCGCCGTGGCGGGCGGCACCTTCGCCGGCCTGGCCATCCGCCCCTTCGTCACGGCCGAACGCCTGTCCGTCAGCATCCTGCGCAACCGCTACCGGCCCCTGTCCCTGGTGCAGAAGGCCTTCTGTTCAACATTTGACGCCGTGTGGCGAAAGGACATGGGCCATGAATGACCCCCGACGGCCGGAGCCGACCCCATGAGCGCCTGCACCAGCTGCGGCGCCTGCTGCGCCTGCTTCCGGGTCGATTTTTCGGTCCATGAACTCGACGACATGGGCGGCCCCGTGCCCGCCGGGCTGGCGGTCGACGTCACCGATCACACCGCCCGCATGCGCGGCACCGACCACTCGCCGCCCCGCTGCGCCGCCCTCAGCGGCAAAGTCGGCCAGCGGGCCATCTGCGGCATCTACGAATGGCGCCCCTCCCCCTGCCGCGAATTCGAGGAAGGCAGCGACGCCTGCGCCCGCGCCCGCCAGCGGCACGGTCTGCCCGCGCTCATTTGATTCAGGCCTCAACTATTTTGCGCGTCTGTTGGCAATAACCGACACCACGGAATTTTTCACGGTGCTACCTTTCATGCACCATGAAACAGCTCTGGGACATCTCTCCGCCGGTGCATGCCGGCGCCCCGGTATTTCCGGGTGACACCGCCTACACCCAGCAGTGGGCCGCCACCATCGGCCCGGGCTGCCCGGTCAACGTCAGCGCCATCACACTCTCGCCCCACGTGGGCGCACACGCCGATGCGCCGCTGCACTACGACGCCGGCGGCGCGGCCATCGGCCACGTTCCGCTCGACCCCTTCCTCGGCCCCTGCCGCGTGATCCATGCCATCGGCTGCGGCCCACTGGTCCGACCCGAGCACATCGCGCACGCGCTCGCCAACCTGCCCCAGCGCGTGCTCGTGCGCGTGTACGAACGCCAGCCGCAAGACCGCTTCGACGACGCCCTGCCCGCCTTCGCCCCCGACACCGTCGAACAGCTCGCCGACCTCGGCGTGCAGCTCATCGGCATCGACAGCGCCAGCATCGACCCCGCCGACAGCAAGACGCTCGACAGCCACCAGACCATCCGCCGGCGCGGCCTGCGCGTGCTGGAAAACCTGCTGCTCGACGACGTGCCCGAAGGCGACTACGAACTTATCGCCCTCCCCCTCAAACTCACCACCGCAGACGCCAGCCCCGTGCGCGCCGTGCTTCGCTCACTGACATGAACCACCCCACCCCCACCCTCGCCGACTGCCGCGCGCTCGACGCGCAAGACCCGCTGCGCCCCCTGCGCGAGCTCTTCTTCCTCCCCGAAGGCACCCTCTACCTCGACGGCAACTCGCTCGGCGCCATGCCGCGCAGCGCCCCCGCGCGCGTGGCCGAGGTGGTGACCCAGGAATGGGGCACCGACCTCATCCAGAGCTGGAACAAGCACGGCTGGTTTGCCCAGCCGAAAAAGGTGGGCGACAAGATCGCGCGCCTCATCGGCGCCGAGCCCGGCACCGTGGTCGCCACCGACAGCACCTCGGTCAACCTCTTCAAAGTGCTCTCGGCCGCCATGAACCTCTCCAGCGTCGACCACCCCAGGCGCCGGCGCATCGTGAGCGAACGCAGCAACTTCCCCACCGACCTCTACATCGCCGAAGCCCTGTGCCAGCAGCACGGCTTCGAGCTCGTGCTGGTCGAGCCCGAGGACATCGCCGCCGCCCTCACCCCCGAGGTCGCCGTGCTCATGCTCACCCACGTGAACTACCGCACCGGCGCCATGCACGACATGCCCGCCGTCACCGCCGCCGCGCACGCCACCGGCGCGCTCATGCTGTGGGACCTCGCGCACAGCGCGGGCGCCGTGCCGGTGGACCTCACCGGCGCCGGCGCCGACTACGCCGTCGGCTGTGGCTACAAATACCTCAACGGCGGCCCGGGCGCGCCGGCCTTCGTGTGGGTCAACCCACGCCACGCCGACCGCTTCTGGCAGCCCCTGGCCGGCTGGTGGGGCCACGCCACCCCTTTCGAATTCACCCCCGACTACCGGCCCGCGCCCGGCATCACGCGCTACCAGTGCGGCACCCAGCCCATGATCAGCCTGGCCGCGCTCGAATGCGGCGTGGACACCCTGCTCGCCGCCGAAGCCCACGGCGGCATGGCCGCGCTGCGCACCAAGTCGCTCGCGCTCACCGACCTCTTCATCGAACTCGTGGACGAACACTGCCAGGGCCACGGCATCGGCCTGGCCACGCCCCTGGACCCGGCGCAACGCGGCTCGCAGGTCTGCCTCACGCGGGACGAAGGCGCCTACGCCATCGTGCAGGCGCTCATCGCGCGCGGCGTGGTCGGCGACTTCCGCGCGGGCGATGGCCAGCGCCACAAGGACATTCTTCGCTTCGGCTTCACCCCGCTCTACATCGGCTTTGAAGACGTGTGGAACGCCGCCGACCAGTTGCGCCAGGTGCTGGAAACCGGCGAATGGCGCCGCGCCGAATTCAACACCAAGCACGCAGTGACCTGAACATGTGCCCGCACCAACACCCCAGCACCGACAGCGCCAGACCCGAAGACATCGTTCGCGAGGAAGGCGCGCAGCTCGACTTCAGCCGCGACATGAGCTACGGCGACTACCTGCAGCTCGACGCCATCCTCAACGCGCAGAAACCGCTCTCGCCCGCGCACGACGAAATGCTCTTCATCGTGCAGCACCAGACCAGCGAACTCTGGATGAAGCTCATGCTGCACGAGCTGCGCGCCGCCATCGACAGCATCGCCAGAGACGAACTGCAACCCGCCTTCAAGATGCTCGCGCGCACCTCCAAGATCATGGAACAGCTGGTGCACGCCTGGGACGTGCTCGCCACCATGACCCCGCCCGAATACAGCGCGCTGCGGCCCTACCTCGCGCAGTCCAGCGGCTTCCAGAGCCACCAGTACCGCTGCATCGAATTCGCCATGGGCAACAAGAACGCCGCCATGCTCAAGCCGCACGCGCACAACCCCGAGCGCATGGCCACCGTGCAGGCCGCCTACGAAGCCCCGTCGCTTTATGACGAAGCCCTGCGCCTGCTCGCGCGGCGCGGCCTGGCCGTGCCCGCCAGCCACACGCAGCGCGACTGGACCCAGCCCTACGAAGCCAGCGACGCGGTCGAACAGGCCTGGCTGCAGGTGTACCGCAACCCCAAGGACCACTGGGACCTGTACCAGCTCGGCGAAAAACTCACCGACCTCGAAGACGCCTTCCGCCTCTGGCGCTTCCGGCACGTCACCACGGTGGAACGTGTGATCGGCTTCAAGCGCGGCACCGGCGGCACCGGCGGCGTGAGCTACCTGCGCAAGATGCTCGACGTGGTGCTGTTCCCCGAGATCTGGCGCCTGCGCACCGACCTCTGAACCCGCGCCGGGCGGTCCGAGCCACCGCCGCAGGCGCGCTGCCGCTCACACCTGCAGCGCCAGCCTGGCCCGGTTGGCGCTGCGTGCCGCGGAATACTCCATGATGCGCGCCACCTCATCGGCCACGTGCTCGCCGAAGCGCTTTTCCAGCAGATACAGCATCGCATCAATGCACAGCGTCACCCCACCACCGGTGACGACCTGCCCCGCATCCACCAGCAAAGCCCGCTCGGCCTGAACCGCGGGAAAGCGCTCGCGCAACTCCGCCAGGGGCGACACCTCCGGCGGCACGACCTCGACCTTGGTCGTGGCCCGCTTTCCATCGAGGAGGCCCGCCTGCGCCAGAATCATCGCGCCCGTGCACACCGAACACAGCGTCGCTGCTGGCGCCACACGCTGCACGAAAGCCTGGATCACCGGATCTTGCGACGCCTTGCGCCAGCCCGGCCCGCCGGGCACGAGCAGCACGTCCACGTCCTGCACCTCGTCGAACGTCCTCGTGGGCAGCACCATCAGACCATTGGAGAACGGGACCGCGTCGCGCGTGGCGGCAACCGTCTCGTAAGACAGCGCCGGGACGATCCGCCTGGCCATCGAAATCACGCCGATGGCGGCCAGATCCACGGGCTCGATGCCCTCGTAAAGAAGAAAAGTGACGTGCATGTGGGCTCCTGAAAAGCCACCACCATAGTTTCCAAATGGGAAACTTAGTACAGGGTTTTCGATAAGTTGCCTGTTGGGAAACATCTTTAGAATCCGCTCGCTGGCTTGACAACCGTCGTCCGTCAGCAAACATCTTTGGAAGGAGCCAGCCCATGCCAGCACCGTTCAAGCCCCCTCCGTCCTGAGACGGCTGCGCGCTCCGGCGTCTTACCCAGGCGCCGGTGCAGATGGTCTCGAAGATCCGGCGCGCTACTGCGACCCACGTCGCCCTCGAATGCACACAGCCGCTGCGCGCGGCAGGGCGCAGCTTTACCCGTCGTTTTGTCAGCGCATCCCTCGTCAAGCCACGGTCCCACGAACACCGTGAGATCACACAACAGGAAACCGATATGAGCTACTCCGCAACGGCCGAGCGCGAATCCGAGCCGGCCAGCACCCATGCTTCCGAGGTGAATCGGGTGGTCTTCGCCAGCTCGATAGGCACCATCATCGAGTGGTATGACTTCCTCATCTACGGCACCGCCGCGGCGCTGGTCTTCAACAAGCTGTTCTTCCCCGCCGATGACCCCTTCCTGGGCACGCTGGCCGCACTCGGCAGCGCGGCGGTAGGCTTCTTCGCCAGGCCATTCGGCGGCGCATTCTTCGGGTACCTCGGCGACAAACTCGGGCGCAAGTCGATGCTCCTGGTCACGCTGGTCATCATGGGCCTGGGCACTTTCGCCATCGGCCTGCTGCCCACCTACGAGCAGATCGGCATCTGGGCGCCGATCCTGCTGGTCACCCTGCGCATCATCCAGGGCATCGGGCTCGGTGGCGAGTGGGGCGGCGCGGCCTTGATGGTGCTCGAACACGCCCCCAAGCACCGGCGCGGGTTCTGCGGCAGCCTCGTGCAGGTCGGCTTCCCCATCGGCCTCATTCTTTCCGCAGCGGTGTTCGCGGCCGTGTCGCAACTGCCCGAGGAGGACTTCCTCTCGTGGGGGTGGCGCATCCCCTTCCTCTCCAGCATCGTGCTGGTCGCGCTGGGCACCTTCATCCGCTTCAAGGTCTCGGAGTCGCCCGTCTTCCTGGAGATGAAAGCCAAGAAGGAAATCGCGCGCAACCCGTTCGTGGAAGCGGTCTTCAAGCACCCGAAGAACTTCCTGATTGCCGTGGGCCTGAAGATCTGCGAAGTGTCCTGGGTGTACATGCTGACCGTCTTCATGGTCGTCTACGCCACGAAGAATCTGGACCTCTCCAAGGCGTTGATGCTCAACGCGATCATGATCGCCGCGGCGATCGAAATCGTCACCATCCCGCTCTTTGGCTACCTCTCGGACCGCGTCGGCCGCCGCCCGTTCTACTTCGCCGGAACGATCTTCACCGTGCTCTTTGCCTTCCCGCTGTTCTGGCTGATGGACACCCGGGACCCGTATATCGTGATCGCGGCGATCGCCATTGCCCTGAGCTTCGGCCACGGTCTCATGTTCGGCCCCCAGGCCACCTACTTCCCCGAGTTGTTCGGCGCGCGGGTGCGGTACACCGGCGCCTCGTTCGGCTTCCAGGTCTCCGCGGCCATCGGCGGCGGTCTCACGCCCATCCTGGCCACCGTGCTGGTCAACAAGTTCGGCGGCTCGCATGGCGTCTCCATGCTGCTGATCGCGCTCGCAGGCATCACCTTCATCGCCGCGTGCTTCGCCCGCGAGACGCGCCACGATTCGGTGAGAGAACTCTAACCACGCCAGCCGCACCTTCCTCGCGTGCCCGGGCTGGCAACCCGGGCGGCCCCTGGAGGGCCATCGGCCCGCGGACTTGCCAACCGGGTCGAAAAAACGCCCCTTGCCAATCGCGCCAAGTTTTCCCATTGGGCAACCCATTCGCGATTCCGGCAGGCATCCGGATTCATCAAACAGGAGAAAGACATGTCGAACGTATTCCAAGAGCGCCTTGTTGGGAAACTGGAGCCGACCATCGGCGGCTCCGTCTACGTGGACCCCGCCACGATGGAATGGAAACCCTCCCAGTTCCCCAAAATCCAGATGAAGGTCCTCTATCGCAACGACGAGTCCGGCGAGATGACCGTTCTCTTGAAATGGGAGCCGGGCGCGGTGCTTCCTTTCCACAAGCACCCCGAAATCGAGCAAAGCTACGTGCTGGAGGGCGCCTTCTCCGATCACGACGGCACCTGCCACGCCGGTCAGTTCGTCTACCGCCACCCGGGCTCGCTGCACGAGACGCGCTCGGAGACGGGCTGCACCATCCTCGCCGTTTACCGCAAGCCCAACATCTTCTTCAACGCCGCAGGCTTCGAAGCGGACAAGTGAGCGCAGGCCATGGCCTACGTCGTCACCGAAGCCTGCATCGCCTGCCGCTACGGGGAATGCGTCGCGGTGTGTCCACAGGGCGCCTTCCACGCCGGGCCCAACTTCGTCGTCATCAACCCCGTCACCTGCGCGAACTGCGGCCTGTGCGAGATGGTCTGCCCTGTGAATGCGATCTGCGCCGCGGCGGACCTGCCGGCGGCGCAGCAGGCCTACCGGCAACTGAACGCACAGCTCAGCGGCGTCTGGCCCGTGGTCCGGGACATCGACCCCCTGCCCGACGCCGACGCCCACGCGTTTGACACCGACAAACGGGACCGCCTGGTCATCGAGCGCCCCTCTTCCTGACGATGGGGCCTTCCCCCACCCCCGACAGCCTGGCGCGCCTCATCGGTCCGCCAGGCTGTTTCCTCTGGAACGCGCGCCGGTGCCCACCGACCGCCTCGCGGGAACGGGCATGGGTAATCCCTTCATGGTGCGCATCCCGGCGTGAGCTATGCTGGGAAACCCATCCATTTCCAGGGAAAATTCAGGCAACATGGTTGCAGCACGCTCTCAAAAAACCCGAAAACCCGAAGCACAAGCCCCAGCCACCAAAGAAGTGGAAGTGCACATTGCGCTGGGCGCGCGCTTGAAGCAACGCCGCCTCGAAGCCAAGCTGACGCTGGCCGAACTCGCGCAGCGCTCGGGATTCGGCAAAGCCTATTTGTCGCGCATCGAGAACGGCAAGAAAGTCCCTCCGATCGGCACGCTCTCTCGCATCACCGATGTGCTCGGCATCGAGGCGGCCAGCCTGCTCACCGAAACCCCCCATACCGCATGGCGGGGGGTGAGCTTCGTCAAGAAGACGGACAAGCGCCCGACCGTCATGGGGGGCAGCCAGTTCGGCTACGACTACTTTGCGCTGACCGACGCCACCACGGGACGCGCGCTCCAGCCCTTCATCTTTTCCTTCCCCGACAAGGTCGACAAGTTCGTCTTCTTCGAGCACGAAGGCGAAGAAATGATGCACGTGCTCACCGGGCGGGTGGAATGGCAGGTGGGCATGGACAAGTTCGTGCTGGAGCCAGGCGACACCATCCACTTCGACTCAAGGATTCCCCATCGCGGCCATTGCCTCTCCGGACCCGCCACGGCCCTGGTCGTGATGTATTCGCCCGCCGGCTCGAAGGCCAACCTGGCCTGAGCCGGGTGCACTCGCGCACCGGCCTGTCCCGGGCGCCCGCCTCAGGGATTCGCGCCGGCTGGGGCGGCAGCGGCGGCCTGAGTGCAGCCGTTGAGGTAGCCGAACTCATTGCAAGCTGCCACAAAACTCTTTGCCGCATCGGGCCGGCCAAAGCCATAGACCGGCACATCGGCCTCCCGCGCGCGGGTCGCCACGCCGGTGTAGTCGCTGTCCGATGACACGATGCAGAAACCGTCCACCTTGCGCTGCGGCGCGTGCAGCATTTCCATCATGTCCATGATCAAGGCCGAGTCGCTGGCGTTCTTGCCGTGGCGGTAGTGGAACTGCTGGACCGGGCGGATCACGTGGGTTTCCAGCACCTTGCGCCAGGAGAGCAGGTGCGGGTTGGTCCAGTCGGCGTACGCGCGGCGGATCAGAAGCCGGCCGCGTTCGGCGGCGAACCGCATCACGGGTTCGCAGCACGTCCAGCTCATGTTCTCGGCATCGATCAGCAGCGCAAGCCGCAGCGGCGGGGGAAAAAGAAACGGTGGTTGCGTCATGGGCCTTCCTGTTGCCATGAGATCCACCGCCACCCTTTTGAGGTGGCGGTGGCCCGAACAGGTTGGCGTACCGGGATAGCGTTCGCGAGCCGGCGAGACTTGCGTCTCCCCGTCCGGGCCACCATAAAAGGAAAGCACAGACGAAGAAGATGATGGCCGCAACGCCAAAACGCTGCAGCCATCTCAACAAACGCTATCTTCAGGACGCCAATCCTGATCGCACTTTTGTACGACGAAAGAAGTATAGCTTCGGCGTTCAGCGCCGCCGATACGCCCCGCAGTGTTTTCCCGTCCACTTCTTGAACGCGCGCTGGAACGTCGGGCTGTCGCTGAAGCCCAGCTCGCTTGCCAGCTGCACCAGCGACACGCGCGATGACGACAGGCGCGAGATCGCGAGGTCGCGCCGCAGGTCGTCCTTGAGCCATTGCAGCGAGGTGTGTTCGGCCGAGAGGTGCCGCTGCAGGCTCGACGGCGAGGTGTGCAGGTGTTCGGCCACTTCTTCCAGCGAAGGCCATTGGGGGTAGCTGCGCATGAGGTGGTTGCGCACCCGCTGCGCCACAGCGCCGAAGTCGCGCGGCGGCGAGATGACTTGTGTGTACGCATCGGTCAGGAACACGCGCAGGGCCGGCTCGTCGCGGCTCACCGGCGTCTGCAGCTCCGAGGCCTTGAACCAGAAGCCGAAGGCCGCCTGCCCGTAGCGCCGGGGCGCGGGGAACACGAGGTTGTAGCCCTCCTGCCCCTGGGGCTCGGGGTAGCTGAAGTCGAAGTGCCGGATGGGCAACGGCGCGTTCAGCAGCCACGCGGCCAGCCGCCAGAGCACGCGCACCATGGTTTCCTGCGCAAACACCGGCGTGGGGTGCCCGGGGGCGATGGTCTGCATGTGCAGGCCGGCTTCGTCGCCGTTGACCTGCAGCGAGAAAAAGATGTCGTCCTGCAGCAGGTTGAGCGCCGCGCTCATGCGCTTGAGCGCGCTGCGCAGGTCTTGCGCCGAGAGGCCTTCGCGCGCCGTCAGCGCGAAGCTGCCGGGCTTGAACGGGCGCGAGAACAGGCCCATGCACTCGTCCTTCATGTCGTTGAGCAAGGCATAGAAAAGCGCCACGTATTGCATCGGCGTGACGCCCGGGTAACCGGGTTGGCGCAGGGCATGCGGGTCTACCCCGGCTTGACGTAGATAGCCATCCATGTTCAAGCCCTTGCTTTCCGGCCCGGAGAGCATGCCGAAGACGAAAACAGGGGCAATGAAGGCCCCAGGGTTTTCCCGAGGTTTTCGGCGTTTGAGGTCTTTTGCCATGGTTTCAGGGTGTTCGGCTATCGCCTGGAAATGGGGCGAAGCCTAGCATCCGCCCCGTCTTCCGACCAATTTTTTTCGGGGCCATCGGCCCATCGCACAAAGGACCGTTCATGAAGCAAGACGTGTATGTCGTGGGGGTCGGCATGGTGCCGTTCACCAAACCCGGGGCGAGCGAGCCCTACCCGCAGATGGCGGCCAAGGCGGTGAACGCGGCGCTGCGCGATGCGGGCCTGGACTACGCCAAGGTGCAGCAGGCCTACGTGGGCTACGTGTACGGCGACTCCACCGCGGGCCAGCGCGCGCTGTACGAAGTGGGCATGACGGGCATTCCCGTGGTGAACGTGAACAACAACTGCTCCACCGGTTCGACCGCGCTCTTTCTTGCGCGCCAGGCGGTGATGAGCGGCGCGGCGGACTGCGTGCTGGCGCTGGGCTTCGAGCAGATGAACCCGGGCGCCCTGGGTTCGGTGTTCAAGGACCGCGCGAGCGCCTTCGAGCGTTTCGACGAAGCCACCGAGGCCCTGGTGGGCCATGGCGAGATTCCGCTGGCGCTGCGCTACTTTGGCGGCGCGGGCCTGGCGCACATGGAGGAGTTCGGCACGCCGCTGAACACCTTCGCGAAGATCCGCGCCAAGGCCAGCCGCCATGCGTCGAACAACCCGCTGGCGCTGTTTCGCACGGTGGTGACGGAAGAGGACGTGATGAACGCGCCGGTGATGTGGCCGGGCGTGATGACGCGCCTGATGGCCTGCCCGCCCACCTGTGGCGCGGCAGCGGCCATCGTGTGCTCGGAAGCCTTCGCCAGGAAGCACGGTTTGAACACGGCGGTGCGCATCCGCGCGCAGGCGATGACAACCGACAGCCCCGCCACCTTCGAAGCCCAGGACATGCGCGAGGTGGTGGGCTTCAGCATGGCCAAGGCCTGCGCCGAGCAGGTGTATGCCGAGGCCGGCCTGGGCCCGCGCGACGTGCAGGTGGTGGAGCTGCACGATTGCTTCGCGCACAACGAGCTGCTGAGCTACGAGGCGCTGGGCCTGTGTGAGCGCGGCGGCGCGCAGCGGTTCGTGGAGGACGGCGACAACACCTACGGCGGCCAGGTGGTCACCAACCCCTCGGGCGGTCTGCTCTCCAAGGGCCACCCGCTGGGTGCCACGGGTCTGGCGCAATGCACCGAGCTCGTGCAGCAACTGCGCGGCCAGGCCGAGAAGCGCCAGGTGGAAGGCGCGCGCATCGCGCTGCAGCACAACCTGGGCCTGGGCGGGGCGTGTGTGGTGACGATGTACGAAAAGGTGGCCGCATGATCGACCGCAAATTCATCGGCTACCAGCTCAAGCCTTCGGTGCTCACGCTGGACCGCACGCGCCTGCGGTTTTTTGCCAAGGCCATCGGCGAGAAGGACCCGGTCTATCTGGACCCGGCCGCCGCGCAGGCCGCCGGCTATGCGGACGTGCCGGCCCCGCCCACCTTTCTGTTCGCGGCCGAGCTCGACAGCGGGGCGAACGACCAGCTGCTCGCCGACCTGGACATCCCGCTGGCCAAGCTGCTGCACGGCGAGCAGTCGTTCCGCTACCTCCAGCCGGTGTGCGCGGGCGACACGGTGACGGTGCAATCGACCATCACCGACATCTACGACAAGAAGGGCGGCAAGCTGGAGTTCGCCGTCAAGGATTCCAAGGTGACCAACCAGCGCGAGGAACTCGTCGCCGAGCTGCGCACCGTGCTCGTTGTCCGCCACTGAAAGGGAAGAGAACACCATGACCGCATCCATCAAGGTCGGCGACCGCCTGCCCGCCCTGCAACTCCCGCCGGTGGACCGCGCCACGCTCGCGCTCTTCGGCGGCGCCTCGGGCGACCACAACCCGATCCACATCGACCTGGACTTCGCGCGCCGCTCGGGCATGCCCGACGTGTTCGCGCAGGGCATGCTGGGCATGGCCTGGGTGGGCCGGCTCATCACGCAATGGGCGCCGCAGTCGCGCCTGCGCCGGTACGACGCACGCTTCGCCGGCATCACCCACCTGGGCAACGCCATCACTTGCAGCGGCGAGGTGGTGGAGCTGATGGACCTCGACGGCGAGGCCTGCGCGCGCGTGGCCGTGAGCTCTTCGAATCAATACGGCCAGAACAAGATCGTCGGCGAGGCCATCGTGGCACTGGCCTGAACGCACACCGACACACACAAGAGGAAAGACACAGCATGAGCAAGAAACTCGACGGCAAGGTGGCCCTGATCACGGGCTCGGGGCGCGGCATCGGCCGTGAGATCGCCCTCAAGCTCGCCAGGGATGGCGCGCGCCTGGTGATCAACGACCTGGACGCCGACCCGGCGCAGGAGACCGTGGAGGCCATCAAGGCCCTGGGCGGGGAGGCCGTGGCCTGCGTGGGCAGCGTGACAGCGCCCGATTTCTCCGAGCGCTTCATCGGCGCGGCGGTGGAGAACTTCAAGGGCCTGGACATCATCGTCAACAACGCCGGCTACACCTGGGACAACGTGATCCAGAAGATGACCGACGAGCAGTGGTACGCCATCATGGACTGCCACCTCACCGCGCCGTTTCGCATCCTGCGCGCGGCGCAGCCGGTGATCCGCGCGCTGTCCAAGGCCGAGACGGACAGCGGCGTGCGCAAGGTGCGCAAGGTGGTGAACATTTCGTCCATGGCCGGGGTGTTCGGCAACGTGGGCCAGTCCAACTATTCGGCGGCCAAGGCCGGCATCATGGGCCTCACGCAGGCGCTGGCCAAGGAGTGGGGCCGCATGAACGTGACGGTGAACTGCGTGGCCTTCGGCCTCATCAAGACGCGGCTGACCGGCAGCACCGCCGATGGCGCCACCACGAACATCGACGGGCGCGACATCAAGGTGGGCGTGAACCCGGGCCTGCTGTCGATGATGGAGCAGACCATCCCGCTGGGCCGGGGCGGCACGCCCGAAGAAGCCGCGGGCTCGGTGTACCTGTTCTGCATCCCCGAGTCGGACTACGTCAGCGGCCAGACGCTGATCTGCTCCGGCGGCCTGACGGGCATGTGATGAGCATGCTGCCGCGCCTGCACCAGCATCCCTGGATGGATGCCGACATCGAGGCTTTTCGCGAGCAGGTCCGCCGTTGCGTGGCGGACAAGCTCGCGCCCCACCTCAATGCCTGGCGCCGCCAGGGCTTCATCCCCCGCGAGTCCTGGCGCAGCCTGGGCGAGCTGGGTTTCCTGTTGCCCGAGATGCCCGAGGCCTATGGCGGCCCGGGTGCGAGCATCGCCTACCAGCTGGTGGTGCAGGACGAGCTCTCCAAGCAGGAGGTGCCCGCCAACACCGGCGTGCACTCCATCGCCGCGCACTACATCCTGGACTACGGCACCGAAGAACAGAAGCAGCGCTGGCTGCCCCGCCTCGTCAGCGGCGAGATGCTGGCCGGCATCGCCATGACCGAACCCGGCGCGGGCTCCGATCTGAAAGCGATCCGCACCAGGGCGCGCCTCGATGGCGACCACTACGTGGTGGACGGTGCCAAGACCTTCATCACCAACGGCTTCACCGCCAACTTGCTGGTGGTGGTGGTGCGCACGGGCGAGGCCGGTGCCAAGGGCGTCTCGCTGATCGTGATGGAAACCGACCACCTGCCGGGCTTTCGCGTGGGCCGGCGGCTGGAGAAGCTGGGCCAGCACGCGTCGGACACGGCCGAGCTGTCGTTCGACGGCGTGCGCGTGCCGGCGTCCCAGCTGCTCGGCGGCCGGGAGGGCGAAGGCTTCAAGCAGCTGATGAGCCAGCTCACCTACGAGCGCCTGCTGCTCGCGGTGAACGCGGCGGCGGTGATCGAGCGCGCGGTGGAACTCACGGTGGACTACACGAAGCAGCGCAAGGCCTTCGGCCAGGCGCTGGCCGACTTCCAGAACACCCGCTTCAAGCTGGCCGAGTGCGCCACGCTGGCGCATGTGGTGCGCACGTTCGTGAACGACTGCATCCAGCGCCAGCTCGACGGCACGCTGGACAACGAGGCGGCCTACATGGCCAAGTGGTGGTGCTCGGAGCAGCAAGGCAAGGTGACGGACGAGTGCCTGCAGCTCTTCGGCGGCTACGGCTACATGGTCGAGTACCCGATCGCCCGGCTCTATGCCGACTCGCGCGTGCAGCGCATCTATGGCGGCGCCAACGAGATCATGAAAGACCTGATCGCCCGCAAGGTGGTGGGCTGATGAGCGCCGCCCGGCCGCCCGAAGGCGCTCGCACCGCAGACCTTCAGGTCGGAGGTATCCCTATGCAGCCGCTGAACTTCATTCACGTGATCGAGTTCGAAGGCATCGGCCCCGGCCCGCTGTGCGGCCGCGTGCTGGCGGACCTGGGCGCGCGCGTCACGGTGATCGCACGGCCGGGCGCCTCCGCCGTGGTCGACAAGCTCTCGGGTGGCGGGCAGCCGCCGCTGCGCGAGGGCAAGACCGTCGTCGAACTCAACCTGAAGAACCCCGACGATGTGGCGCAGGCCCTGGGCCTGGTGGCCAGCGCCGACGCGCTGATCGAAGGCAACCGCCCAGGCGTGATGGAGCGGCTGGGCCTGGGCCCCGAGGCCTGCGCAGCGGTGAACCCGAAGCTGGTCTACGGCCGCATGACGGGCTGGGGCCAGCAGGGCCCGCTGGCGCACGCGGCCGGGCACGACATCAACTACGTGGCGCTCAGCGGCATGCTGTCGCTCTCGGCGGTGCACGGCCAGCTCCCGGTGTCGCCGCCCACGGTGCTGGGCGATGCCGGCGGCGCGCTCGGCCTGGCGCTGGGCATCGTCAGCGGCGTGCTGCAGGCGCGCCAGAGCGGCCAGGGCTGCGTGGTGGACGCGGCCATCGTGGACGTGGTCGCCATGCTCGGCGGCCTGGCGCAATGGATCGCCGGCACCGGCGGCCTGGGTGGCCAGGGCAACGAGCGGCCCAGCGTGTTCCACGATTCGCCGTTCTACGACGTGTACCGCTGCGCGGAGGGTGGCTTCATCACGCTCGGCGCGATCGAGCCGGCGTTCTACGCGCTGCTGTTGCACAAGCTCGGCCTGGCGGACGTGGACCCGGCCGCGCAGTACGACACCGCCGCCTGGCCGGCCCTGAAAGAGCGGCTGCGCGCCCTCTTCCTCACCCAGCCGCGCCAGCACTGGTGCGAGCTGCTCGAAGGCACGGACGCCTGCTTCGCCCCGGTGCTCACGCTGGACGAAGCCGCCCGCCACCCGCACAACGCGGTGCGTGGCCTGTACGCGCAGACGCCGTCGGGCGAACGCCGCACCGGCGCCGCACCCCGTTTCACCACCTTGCAAGGGGCCCACACCCATGACTGAAGACCGGCGTTCCCACGCCGCCATGCTGGAGGCGCGCGACCTCACGCTGAAGTTCGGCGGCGTCACCGCGCTGTCCGAGATTTCGGTGGACATCGGCCACCAGGAGCTGGTGGCGCTCATCGGCCCCAACGGCGCGGGCAAGAGCTCGCTGCTCAACGTGCTCTCGGGCTTTTACCGACCGAGCACGGGCACGGTGCGTTTCGAAGGGCAGGACATCGGCCGCTGGCCGGTGCACCGCGTGGCCCAGGCCGGCCTGGCGCGCACCTTCCAGGGCACGCACCTGCTGCCGCACATGAGCGTGCTCGACAACATCCTGGTGGGCCGCTACATGCACATGAAGAGCACGCTGACCACGGCCTTTCTCTACTACCCCTTCGCGCACCGCGAAGAGGTGGCGCACCGCGCCGTGGCCGAAGAGATTCTGAGCTTTCTCGAACTGGAGCACCTGCGCCACCACACGGTGGGCACGCTGGGCTACGGCATGCGCAAGCGCGTGGACCTGGGCCGCGCGCTGGCCATGGAGCCGCGCATGCTGCTGCTGGACGAGCCCATGGCGGGCATGAACTCGGAAGAGAAGGAAGACCTGGCGCGCTTCATCCTGGACATCCGGGAATCGCGGCAGATTCCGGTGGTGCTGGTGGAGCACGACATGGGCGTGGTGATGGACATCGCCGACCGCGTGATCGTGCTGAACTTCGGCCGCAAGATCGCCGACGCCTCGCCCGCTGCGGTGCAGAAGGACGAGAACGTCATCTCTGCCTACCTGGGAGGACACGCATGAGCCCCCACGCTCCATCGCTGCGCGAGTCGCTGCCCCCCAAGGGAGCTGATCCTGCTTGGGGCGGCCCGGCGCCGGATCGCATGAGCGCGACCCTGAACAAGACCCCGCAGACCCTGCCGCAATGGCTGCTGCACAACGCGGCCACGCGCGGCGGCGAGGTGGCGCAACGCCACAAGCGCGACGGCGTGTGGCATGAATTCAGCTGGGCCGACGTGCGCGACGAGGTGCGCGCCCTGGCCCTGGGCCTGCGTGCGCGGGGCGTGCAGCGCGGCCAGACCGTGGTGCTGCTCAGCGAGAACCGGCCCGAGCTTTACTGGGCCGAGTGGGCCGCCATGGCGGTGGGCGCCAAGGTGGTGGCGCTGTACCCGGACGCGGCCGAATCGGAGGTGGACTACGTGGTGGGCGACGCGCAGGCGGTCTGCGTGTTTGCCGAAGACCAGGAGCAGGTGGACAAGGTGCTGCCCGTGATGGCCCGCCACGGCGGCCTGCACACCGTGGTGTGGTGGGAGTCGGGCGGCCTGTGGTCGTACCGGCATGAGGGCCTGCTGGGCTGGGATGCGGTGAAGGCCCCGGCGCTGCCGCTGCAGCCCGGGGACGCGGCCTGGTTCGAGCAAGCGGTGATGCAGGGCCAGGCCAGCGACATCGCCGTGCTGTCCTACACCTCGGGCACCACGGGTGCGCCCAAGGGCGTGATCACCACACACGCCTCGCTGATGCACAACGCCGAGCTGATCGGCCAGACCATGCAGGTGCCGCAGGGCGGCGAGTACCTGTCGTACATCCCGCTGTCGTGGGCGACCGAGCAATGGGTGGGCGTGACCATGGGCCTGATGCGCCCGCTGCGCGTGAACTTTGCCGAGCGGCCGGACCAGATCCAGGAGGCGATCCGCGAGCTGGCCTGCGAGATGGTGTTCTTCGGTCCGCGCCAGTGGGAGAGCCTGGCCGCGCGGGTGCACGCCCGCATGCTCGATGCCGCGCCCTGGCGCCAGAAGGTGGTGGAGTGGGGCCTGCGCATCGGCAAGCTGGCGCGCGCGGACCAGATGGACACCCGCGCGCGCGCCTGGTGGGTGCGCGCCCAGCTGCCGCTGGCCGATGCGCTGGTGCTGCGCCCGCTGCGCGAACAGCTGGGCCTCAAGCGCGCGCGCATCGCCTTCACCGGCGGCGCGGCGGTGGCGCCCGACATCTTCCGGCTGTTCGCGGCCATGGGCGTGATGCTGCGCAACGTGTACGGCTGCAGCGAGTTCGGCCTGATCACGGTGCACCAGGGCGCGCGCGTCAACGCCGAGACGATCGGCGAGACCGTGGCCATGGCCAGCCCCTGGGGCGTGCCGATGGAGTGGCGGCTGAGCGAAGGCGGCGGTCTGGAGGTGCGCGGCGGCGCGGGCTTCTCGGGCTACTGGGGCAAGCCCGAGAAGAGCGCCGAGAAGATGAACGAGGGCTGGTTCCAGACCGGCGACGCGGTGGGCCAGGGGCCCGGCGGCAACGAGCTCATCTACTACGACCGGCTGGAGCACATGAACCGGCTGCAGGGCGGCCACCTGTTCTCCAAGCAGTTCATCGAGGTGCGGCTGCGCTTCTCGCCCTACATCCGCGAGGTGATGGTGGTGGGCGACCCGGCGCGCCCGCACGTGACGGCGCTGGTGAACATCGATGGCGACGTGTTCGGCCGCTGGGCCGAGCGCAACGGCGTGTCGTTCACCACGTTCACCGACCTCTCGCAGCGCCCCGAGGTGCTGGCGCAGGTGGCCAGGGAGATCGCGAGCGTGAACCAGGCCCTGCCCGAGGCCGCGCGCCTGAAGCACTTCGTGAACCTGCCCAAGGAGCTGGATGCCGACGAAGGCGAGCTGACGCGCACCCGCAAGCTCAAGCGCGATTTCATCGAACAGCGCTACGGCGCGCTGATCGAGGCGATGTACGACAACCGGCCCGGCACGACCATCGAAATCCCCGTGCGCTACCAGGACGGCCGCGCCGGCGTGCTGCGCGCCGACGTGACCACCGGCCACGTGCCGGCCTCTGGTGCCCAGGAGACCTGACCCCATGACCGACTTCTTCAACTACCTCCTCAACGGCTTTCTGCAAGGCCAGATCTACGCCCTGCTGGCGCTGGGCTTCATGGTGATCTACCGCGCCAGCAAGGTGTTCAACTTCGCGCAGGGCGAGTTGATGATGCTCGGCGCCTACGCGGTGTGGACGCTCACGCTGGGCGCCAACCTGCCGCCCTGGCTGGCCATTCCGCTGGCGTTTGTCTGCGCGCTGGTCTATGGCTGGCTGATCGAGCGCCTGTTCTTCGAGCGGCTGGTGGGCGAGTCGGTGTTCTCCATGGTGATGGTGACCATCGGCCTGGTGATCCTGATCCGCGGCATCGTGCTGGTGGTGTGGGGCGCGGCGGACCGCCAGTTCCCCGTGCTGCTGCCGCCCGCGCCCTTCATCGTCGGCGACATGATCTTCCCGTCGTCGCTGGTGATCGGCGCCATCCTCACGCTGGTGGTCACGGTGGGCATGTCGTGGTTCTTCAACCGCACCCGGGCGGGCCTCACGCTGACCGCCGTGGCCGAGGAGCCCACCACCGCGATCTCGCTGGGCATCTCGGTCAAGCGCGCTGTCACCCTGGCCTGGATGATGGGCTCGGTGATCGCCACGGCCGGCGCCATCGTGCTGCTCAGCGGCCGCTCGCTCACGGTGGGCACGGCCGACGTGGCGCTGGCCGCACTGCCGGTGGCGCTGCTCGCCGGCCTGGAGTCCATCGGCGGGCTGATCCTGGCCGGTGCCATCGTCGGCATCGTGCAGGCCCTGGTGGCGGCGTATGTGGATCCTGCGATCGGCGGCTCGGCCTCGTCGATCGTGCCCTTTGTTTTCATGCTGCTGATCCTGCTGGTGCGCCCCACCGGCCTGTTCGGCTGGCGCCATGTGGAGCGTGTGTGATGGACCCGTCCGGCATTTTCTTCACCAGCCACGCGGGCGACCGCTCGCTCATCCGCACGCGCGCGCAGTGGGCCTGCCTGCTGGCCTTGCTGCTCGTGCTGGCCACGCTGCCCTGGTGGGCCTCGGACCGCTGGGTCAGCATCGGCTACACCACTTTCATCACCGCCGTGGCCGTGATCGGCCTGCAGATCTGCACCGGCTACGCGGGCCAGATCAACCTGGGGCAGTCGGCCTTCATGGGCGTGGGCGCGTATGGCGCGGCGCTGGCCATGTCGGCGGGCTGGGACGCGCTGGCGGCGCTGCTCATCGGTGGTGCGGGCGCGGCGCTGTTTGGCGTGATGTTCGGGCTCACGGCGGCGCGCATCAAGGGCTTCTACCTTGCGCTGACGACCATCGCGGCCCAGGCGCTGTTCCACTTCCTGGTGCTCAACCTGCCGCAGGCCTGGCTGGGCGGCGCGGGCGGGCTGCATGTGGAATCGGCCACCGCGCTGGGCGTGGCGCTGAACAACGACCGCGCGATCTACGGCTTTTCGTTCATCGTGCTGGTGGTCATGACCATCGGGGCCTTCGGCATCGTGCGCTCGCGCCACGGCCGCAGCTTCGAGGCGGTGCGCGACGACGACGTGGCCGCCGGGATGATGGGCATTCCCGTGGCCGCCACCAAGGCGCGCGCCTTCCTGGTCAGCGCCTTCTATGCGGGCGTGGCCGGCGGCCTGTGGGTGGTGGCGCTGCGCCATGTGTCGGTGGAGCAGTTCACGCTGTTCAACGCGATCTGGATGATCGCCATGATGATCGTGGGCGGCCTGGGCTCCATCGTCGGCGCGCTGATCGGCACCGTGCTGATCCAGCTGGCGCGCGAGGGCGTGACCAGCCTGGGCCCCAGCGTCATCCAGTGGGTGCCCGCCGTGGGGCAGGACTTCGTCTTCGCCGCCATGAACGTGCTGCTGGGCACCGTGATCATTCTGTTCCTGCTCTTCGAGCCCAAGGGCGTGATGCACCGCGTGCAGATCACCAAGCAGGCGTACCGACTCTGGCCGTTCCCTTACTGACCGCCAGGGGGCGGCGCCTTTCACGACAACAGGAGACAACATGCAATCACTCAAGAGCTGGGCGGCCCGCACCGCCACCGTGGCCGGGCTGTGCCTGTCGGCCGCCCTGCCGGCCGCGGCGCAGACCGTGTACCAGGTGCCGGCGATGTCGGATTTCTCGGGCCCGTTCTCGTCGATCATGCCGATGATGGCCGGCGGCCGCGAGGCGGTGGCGACCTGGTGGAACGCCGAGGTGGGCGCGAAGATGGGCGTGAAGATCGAGGTGAAGAGCTACGACACGCGCTACGACGCGGCGCAGACCGCCAGCCTGTGGCCCGGCGTGCTGGCGACCAGGCCGCTGGTGGGCCTCTCGGCCGGCGGGCCCGACACCGCCGCGCTGCAGCAGCGCCTGCCCACCGACAAGGTGGTGATGATCTCGGGCTCGGCGGCGAACGGCTCGGGCTGGCGCCCCAACCAGTGGGTGCTCACGCCCCGCCCGACTTTCGTGCACGAGATCGCCGGCTTCATCGAGTGGTACCAGAAGACCAAGACCCCGGGCCGGCCGGTGAAGGTGGCGATGTTCACCACCGAGGCCTCGCCCAGCTTCGCCGACATGGCCAAGGGCGTCTCGGCCTACGCCAAGGCCAGCCCCCAGGTGGTGAACCTGGTGGAGATGGTGTTCGTGGACGTGCAGCCCACCGACGTGACGCTGCAGCTGCGCCGCGTGCTCAACGCCGGCGCCGAGGTGATCCTGGTGCCGACCAACATCCAGCAGGCGGTGGCGGTGAAGCGCGCCATGCAGGCCCTGGGCAAGAACGTGCCCATCGTGCACGGCCTGCAGAACTCGCCCGGCATGCTGCAGAAGCTGGTGGGCAGCATGGCCGCCATGGAAGGCGACTACGAGATGCACGGCGGCGTGATCACCAGCGAGGAAGACACCGAGGCCAAGCGCTTCTACGACATGCTGGTGGCCAGGCACGGCATGAAGGTGCCGTGGCACGCCATCACCTCGCTGGGCATGACGCAGACGCTGCTGGCCGTGCGCGCCATCGAGGTGGCGGCGAAGAAGCACGGTCCCGACAAGCTCAGCGGCGACCTGATCTACAGCACGCTGATCGAGACGACCTTCCCCGCGAAGGACTTCTTCGGCCTGACCGGCGGCGACCTCGACTTCTCGGTGGAGGCGCCCTTCCCCACCAAGGACCCACGCATCAACATCGGCCAGGTGGTGGGTGGCAAGTTGACCACCGTGGCCAAGGGCGTGCCGGTGCCCAGGCTGGCCAAGTGGTGAGCTTCCTTTGCGCAGACCTTCATTCCAACCAGGAGACGACATGAAAGCACTGAAACACTGGGCCGCGCAAGCCGCCCTGCTGGCGGGCATCACCGCCACGGCCCTTGCGCCCGCCAGCGCGCAGACCGTGTACCAGATTCCCGCGCTGTCCGATTACTCGGGCCCGTTCGCGGCCATCATGCCCATGGTGGGCCCGGGCCGCGAGGGCGTGGTGAACTGGTGGAACGCGGAGGTCGGCGCCAAGCTGGGCGTCAAGCTCGACCTCAAGACCTACGACACGCGCTACGACACCGCGCAGACCGCCAGCCTGTGGCCGGGCGTGCTGGCCACCAAGCCGGTGATCGGCCTCTCGCTCGGCGGCCCCGACACCTCGGCGCTGCAGCAGCGCCTGCCCACCGACAAGGTGCCCATGATCCTGGGCTCGGCGGCCAACGGTTTTGGCTGGCGCCCCAACCAGTGGGTGCTGGCCACGCGCCCGACCTTCGTGCATGAGGTCTCGGGCTTCATCGACTGGTTCCAGAAGACCAAGACCCCGGGCCGCCCGGTGAAGGTGGCGATGTTCACCACCGAGGCCTCGCCCACCTTCGCCGACATGGGCAAGGGCATCATCGCTTATGCCAAGGCCAACCCGAACGTGGTGACCCTGGTCGAGATGGTGTACGTGGAGCCCCAGCCGGCCGACGTGACGCTGCAGCTGCGCCGCGTGCTCAACGCCGGCGCCGAGGTGGTGCTCGTGCCTTCGAACATCCAGCAGGCGGTGGCGGTGAAGCGGGCCATGCAGACGCTGGGCAAGAACGTGCCCATCGCCTACAGCCTGCAGAACTCGCCCGCGATGCTGCAGAAGCTGCTGGGCAACATGGCCGCCATGGACGGCGACTACGAAGTGCACGCCGGCGTGATCGCCACCGACGAGGACACCGAGGCCAAGAAGTTCTACGACATGCTGGTGGCCAAGTACGGGATGAAGGCGCCCTGGCACTCGATCACCACCATCGGCATCAACCAGACCCTGGTGCTGGTGCGCGCGGTGGAGGCGGCGGCGAAGAAGAACGGCGGCGACAAGCTCACCGGCGAGATGCTCTACAACACGCTGATCGAGACCCACTTCCCGGCCAAGGACTTCTTCGGCTTCACCGGCGGCGGCGACATCGACTTCTCGGTCGAGGCCCCCTTCCCCATCAAGGACCCGCGCGTGAACATCGGCCAGGTGGTGGGCGGCAAGCTGACCACGGTGGCCCGGGGCGTGCCCGTGCCCAAGCTGGCGAAATGGTGAGCGGGAGCGTGGCCGTGTCGGACCAGGCGCTGATCGCGCTCAACAACGTCGAGGTGCTTTACGCCGACGTGATCCTGTCGCTCAAAGGCATCACGCTGGAAGTGGCCGACGGGGGTTGCACCGTGCTGCTCGGCCCCAACGGGGCCGGCAAAAGCACCACGCTCAAGACCATCTCCGGCATGCTCGACGTGGAGGAAGGCCGCGTGGCCTCGGGCCAGGTGCGGATGCTGGGCCGGGACATCACCGGTGCCAGCGCCGGGCAGATGGTGGCCGACGGGGTGGTGCACGTGGTCGAGGGCCGCAAGGTGCTGCGCCACATGACGGCCGAGCAGAACCTGGTGGTGGGCGGCCACCGGCTCACGCGCATGGCCGATGTGAAGGAGGGGCTGGAGCGGGTCTATGGCCTGATCCCGCGCCTGGCCGAGCTGCGCACGCGCACCGCTGGCTACCTCTCGGGCGGCGAACAGCAGTTGCTGCTGATCGGCCGCGCGATGATGGCCAGGCCCCGGTTGCTGATGATCGACGAGCCCTCCCTGGGCCTGGCGCCCATGATGGTGAGCGAGATCTTCGCGCTGCTGGCCAAGCTGCGGGCCGAGGGCGTATCGCTGCTGATCGTGGAGCAGCACGCGCAGGCCGCGCTGGAACTGGCCGACCACGGCTACATCCTGGAGAACGGCCGCGTGGTGCTCGAAGGCACCGCCGCCGAGCTGCGCGCCAACGAGGACATCCAGGAGTTCTACCTGGGCCACCAGGCCAGCGGCGAGCGGCGCAACTACCGCGAAGTCAAGCACTACCGTCGGCGCAAGCGATGGCTGGGCTGACGCCCACCCGAGAGATCACTTCATGCGCTGCGCAACGGAGAAGAACCATGAATGAAATGAACGGCATCGAATGGAACGTGGACGCGCAGGGCGTGGGGCGCATCGTGCTCAACCGGCCCGAACACAACAACGCGCTGGGCCCGTCGAACGCGCCCGCGCTGGTGCGCGCGATCGACGAGGTGCTCGCCGGGCAGCCGCGCGTGGTGGTGATCGAGGCGCGCGGGCCGATCTTCTGTGCGGGCGGCGACATCCGCGAGTTCGTGAAGGCGGGCGACCGGCTTGACGAGCTCGTGGACGAGATCCTCGACGAATTGCTGCCGGGCTACCTCAAGCTCGCGCAGGCCACCTGCCCCATCGTCACCGTGGTGAGCGGCCCGGTGGGCGGTGCGGGCGTGGGCCTGGCGCTGTGCGGCGACTTCGTGCTCGCCAGCGACACGATGAAGCTGCGCACGGGTTACGCGGCCATCGGCCTCTCGCCGGATGTGGGCGCCTCGTACTTCCTGGCGCGGCGCGTGGGCCCGGTGCGCGCCCAGCAGTGGCTCATGCTCAGCGACGCGATCGACGCCGCGCATTGCCTGGCCGCCGGCGCGGTGGACCAGGTGCACCCCGCCGACTCGCTCGCGGCGGCCGCGCAGGCCCTGGTGCAGCGCTTGTGCGCCTCGGCGCCCGCCTCGCTCTCGGCCATGAAGCGGCTCTCGCTCGAAGGCCCCGCGCTCTCGCTGCAGGCCTACCTGTCGCTGGAGCAGCAGTTGCTCAAGGCCTGTGCCCGCACCGCCGATGCGCGCGAGGGCACGTCGGCCTTTGTGGCCAAACGCAAGCCTTCATTCACCGGCCGCTGAGTGGCCATGGCCCTGCCCGCCGAGTGGCGCACGCGCCTGCGCCTGCCGCTGATCGCCGCGCCCATGCTGCATGTGTCCGGCCCCGCGCTGGTGGCGGCCGCGTGCCGTGCGGGCGTGATCGGTGCCTTCCCCGCCGCCAACTGCCGCCGGCATGGCGAGCTGGCCGCGTGGATCGCCGAGATTCGCCGGACCATCGGCGACACCCCGGACGCCGCGCCCTTCGCGGTGAACCTGATCGTGCGCAGCGCCACGCTGGCCGACGACCTGGCCTGCGTGGTGCGCGAAAAGGTGGAGCTGGTGATCACCAGCGTGGGCTCGCCGGCCGCGCTGGTGGGCCCCCTGCACGACGCGGGCTGCCGCGTGTGGGCCGATGTGGCCACGCTGGCGCACGCCGAGAAGGCGCTCGCCGCCGGCGTGGACGGCCTGGTGCTGCTGTGCGCGGGCGCGGGTGGGCAGACCGGCTGGGTGAGCCCCTTTGCGGGCGTGCGCTCGCTGCGCGCGCTGTTCGACGGCCCGCTGGTCGTCGCAGGCGGCCTGTCCGACGGGCACGCGCTGTGGGCCGCACAGGCCCTGGGCGCGGACCTGGGCTACATGGGCACGCGCTTCATCGCCACGACCGAGAGCCTGGCGAGCGATGCCCACCGGCGCATGCTGGTGGACGCGGGCTGGGACGACATCGTGTCCTCCAGCGCGTTCACCGGGCTGCCGGTGAACTGGCTGCGCGCCTCGCTCGTGGAGGCGGGCCTCGACCCCGGCGCGCTCGACGCCGGGTCCTTGAGGGCCGACGCCGCCGAGTTGTACGGCACCCGCGACACCCGGCGCCCGCGGCGCTGGACCGAGCTCTTCAGCGCAGGCCACTCGGTGGCCGGCGTGCAGGGCGTGCAACCCGTGGCGGCGCTGGTGGACGAACTGGCCCGCCAATACGATGCCGCGCGCCAGCGTGGCCTGGGCCTCGCACCCGCAGGCCCCTCCCGTTTTCCAGGATGACCCCATGACCTCTGCCCTGCCCACGCTGATCGACCTGCTCGCGCACAACGCCCTGGCCCATGGGGAGCGGCCTGCCCTGATCGACGAGGGCGCCCCCCACTCGCACGCCGTGCTGTACGAAGCCGTGCAGCGGCAGGCCGCCGCGCTCTCGGCCCTGGGCGTCGGCCCGGGCGCGCGCGTGGTGCTGGTCGCGGGCAACCGCGCCGAGGTGCTGGTGATGCTGGGCGCGGTGGCCTGGCTGGGCGCGATGCTGGTGCCGCTGAACCTGCGGCTCTCAGCGGGCGAGATGGCCCAGCAGTCGCGCGACGCCGCACCGGCGCTGGCCGTGGTGGACGCCGCCTGTGCGCCCTTGTGGCAGGCCGCCTGGCCCGAGGGCATGCCCGGTGTGTCGGCGGTGGCGCTCGGCGCCGCCACCGGGCCCTCGCTGGCCTGCGCCGGCCCCGGCTCCGCGCCCGCCGTGGCGCGACAGGACGCACCGGAACTTGGCGCGGTCATGCTGTTCACCGCCGCGGTGGAGGGCCATGCGCGCGGCGCGGTGCTGGCGCAGTCGCAGCTCACCGCCTCGGCCCGGCAGATCGGCGAGGTGTGGTCGCTCGGCGTGGACGACCGCTGGCTGGGCGTGCTGCCGCTGTTCCATGCGGCCGGCATCGGCCTGTCGCTGGCGCTGCTGGCCGCAGGCGGTGCCTGCGTGCTGCTGCCGCGTTTCGACCCCGCCGCGGCCGTGGCGGCGGTGGACCGGCACCAGGTCAGCGTCTGCGCCACCTTTGCGCCCATGCTCGGCGCCCTGCTCGATGCGGCCCAGGCCAGCGGTGCGTCCCTGGCCAGCCTGCGCATCGGCATGGGTCTGGAGCCCCCGGCCACGCTGGCGCGCCTGGCCACGCTGTGCCCGCGGGTGGGCTTCTGGTCGGCCTACGGGCAGGCCGAGGTGTCGAGCATGGTGTGCCTGGGCCTGCAGAGCGAGCGCCCGGGCGCTGCCGGCCGCGCCGTGCCGCCGTCGCAGATCCGCATCCAGGACGCGGCCGGTCAGCCGCTGGCCAACGGCGTGGAGGGCGAGATCGCGGTGCGCGGCCCGACCGTGTTCCTGGGCTACTGGGACGTGGGCACGAAGCGCCCCTTCAAACCGGCCGATCCGTGGCACCGCACCGGCGACCTGGGTCGCATCGATGAGGACGGCTGGCTGTGGTTCACCGGCCGCGCGGCGCACAAGCAGCTCATCAAGAGCGGGGGCGAAAACGTCTACCCCGCCGAGGTGGAGCAGGTGCTGCTCGAACACCCGGCCGTGGCCGAGGCTTTCGTGTTCGGCCAGCCTGACGAAAAGTGGGGCGAGGCGGTGCACGCGGCCTGCGCGCTGCGACCCGGCGCGCAGGCCACGCAGGCTGAGCTGATCGCGTTCGTGGCGCAGCGGCTGGCGCGCTACAAGCGGCCGCACAGCGTGAGCTTGAGGCCCGCGCCGCTGCAACGCTCGGTGCAGGCCTGAGCCAGCCCGCCCGACTGAACCTCTTGGGCTCGCAGGCATCCGAATGAGGACGCATGCGCCCTGTCCTCTTCTTGCTCCTCTTGGCCGCCGGCCTCGCCACCTGGGCGGTGCGCGGTGGTCATATCGACGTGCCGCCGGACTGGAACCCCTGGGCGCCGCTGGAGATCGCGGCCCAACCCAACTGGCTCACGCGCCACAAGCTCGCGCGCCTGAGCGATGACCCTGCGATGTGCAACGCCGTGCTCTCAGCCTCGACGCTGGCACACGCGAGCGTGCCGGACAACGACGCGGGCGAGGGCTGCGGCTGGCAGACGGCGGTGCGCGTGAGCGACGCGCGCTTTGGCCCGGCGTTCACGCTGAGCTGTCCGGCCGCGGTGTCGCTGGCGATGTGGGACCACCACGCCGTGCAGCCCGCCGCCCGCGCGCACTTCGGCCAGGGGGTGGCGCGCGTCGAGCACCTGGGCAGCTACGCCTGCCGCAACGTGCGCGGCGCGGGTGGCGAGGGCCAGCGGCGCAGCCAGCACGCCAGGGCCAATGCCCTGGACGTGGCGGGCTTTCGGCTGGCGGACGGCCGCCGCGTCCGCGTGCTCGCGGACTGGGACGGCCAGGGGGCCGAGGCCGCGTTCCTGCGCGAGGTGCACGGTGGCGCCTGCCGCTTCTTCCAGGCCTCGCTGGGGCCGGGCTACAACGCCGCGCACCGCGATCACTTTCACCTGGACCGTGGGGCGTTCCGCCTGTGCCGCTGAGCGCGGCGGGTGACCGCTCTGCGCGAGGGAGCCCGGTGCGCCGCCGCCCGCCTCAGGCCAGGCCGCCGGCCGCGCCGGGCAGGTCGCGACGGGGCCGGGGATGGCGCTTTCCATTGAGCAGCTGGCTGATCCAGGTGTGGCGCACAAAGAGCTGGTAACTGCCCAGGCAGACCAGCGTGGTGGCCGTGATGTTGATCGCGATCTTGAGCAGGGCCGGCAGCGGCAGCTGGTACAGCAGGGCGCCCGAGAGGATGGTGAAGGGGAAGTGCACCAGGTAGACCCAATAGGCGCTGTCCGCGAGATAGCCGAGCAGCTTGTGGCGCGACGACAGGAAGCGCAGGGCCAAGCCGATCGAGGCAAAGCTCCAGAGCCAGGCCGCGCAGTGGAAGCTGTAGGCCCCCAGCAGCAGGGGGCCGTGGCGCTGCGTCACCAGCACCGAGAGGAGGAAGAACGCCAGGCCCATCACCGCGAACAGCACCCAACGGCGCTGGAACTGCGCGAACAGCACGGCCTGCTGCCCATGGAGCATCAGGCCGAAGGCGAAGTACACGCCGTAGTGGACCCACTCGTTCCAGGGCGGCAGGAAGGAGCCCGAGTTGACGATGAAGCCGCGCGGGTAGCCGGCGGTGGCGGCCAGCAGCGGCAGCGCCAGCAGCGCGAAGCCCCAGGGCCGGCGCGCCACCCAGGCCAGCACCGCGCCGGCGGGCGCGAACCAGTGCCGCGGCAGGCGCATCAACGCGGCGGTGACCACGCACAGCCACAGCAGCAGCCACAGGAACCACATGTGCATGGTGGAGACGCCCCGGTCGGGCACGTTCGCGGCCACGGCCAGGTCAAACCCCCACTGGTTGAGCGCCAGCCGGTTCAGAAAGAGCAGCGCGGCCAGGCTGGTGAGCACCCACAGGATGGGCCAGAAGATCACAAACGGCAGCGCCAGGCGCGCGAGCCGGTTGCGCAGCAGGCCACCCGGGCCGCGCGATTCGGCCAGCAGTGCCGAAAAAAAACCCGCCAGGATGAAGAAGGCGGGCATGCGGAAGACGTGGATGACGCTGACCAGGGCATCGGCGAAGGCGGTGCGCTGGTCGTCGAGCCAGACGTTGGGCATGGGATGGGTCGTGTAGACCGCAGCCACGTGCAGGACGATGCCCAGCCACATGAGGATGGCGCGCAGGTTGTCCAGCGCATGGAGCCGGACACCAGCGGGCGCAGGCGGAGCGTGATCACTCATGAGGGCGCCACATTAGCAGTTCGCGGGCTTTCGCGCCACCACCCGCGAGACCGCACCGCCCGCTCAGCCCGGGCGGATGCGGTTGCGCTGGATGACCTCGGACATGGCCGCCGTGTCGCTCTTGATGCGGCGCGCCAGGCCTTCCGGACCGGTGCCGGCGACCTGCCAGCCCTGGCCGAAGATTTTCTGGCGGATGTCCTCGCGGCGCACGATCTCGGTCAGCAGGGTGGCCAGGCGGTTCACGTGCGCCTTGGGCAGGCTGTTGGGCGCGGCCACGGCGTTCCAGATTTCGAGCTGGAAGTCGCGCACGCCGGCCTCGCTCAGGCTGGGCACGCCGGGCACCAGGCTGCTGCGGCCGGTGGAGGTGACGCCGATGGCCTTGAGCTTGCCGGCCGTGACCTGCGGCATGGCCAGGCCCGGGGGCAGCAGCGACATCTGCACCTGGTCACCCAGCATGGCGGTGATGACCTGCGGGTTGCCCGGGTACGGCACGTGCACCGGCGCGATGCCGGCGCGGCTCTTGAGCAGCTCCATGCCCAGGTGGGCCACGGTGCCCACGCCCGGGGTGCCGTAGTTCCACTTGTCGCCCGAGGCGCGCGCGGCGGCGATGTAGGCCGCGCCACTCTCGGCCACGGTGGCGGGCACGGCGAGCACCAGGGGCGCCACGGCGATGAGCGAGACGGGGGTGAGTTCGGTGATCGGGTCGTAGGTGGTGTCGGGATTGAGGATCTTGGCGATCGTCATGTTGCCGTTGATCATCAGGCCGATGGTGTGGTCGTCGGTGGCGCGGGCGACCGCGGCGGCGGCGATGTTGCCGCCGGCGCCGGGCCGGTTCTCGATCACCACCGGCTGGCCCAGGGCCTGTTGCAGGGGCTCTGCCAGCAGGCGCGCGGTGAGGTCGGGCGAGGAGCCGCCGGGAAAGCCCACGATGATCTTCAGCGGCCGGCTGGGCCAGGCCTGGGCGTGCGCGGTGGGCAGCGCGGTGGTGGCGGCCAGGGCGGCGGCGGTGGCCAGGGCCTGGCGGCGGGTGACGGGGGTGTTGGGGAAGTTCATGTCTGCCTCGGGTTTGGGGATGGATTCATGCGGATTGTCACTGCTGCGGAGCGCGACCGCTGCGCATGAAACAACGCCGACCAGGGGCATCCAGGGTCCGGCTTGGCCGGCGCGAGATGCCGCCCCCCTCGAAGCGCCGAAGGCGCGCCACGGAGGGGGGAAGCCGCGCAGCGGCGCAGGGGGGTGTTTCATTCAAGCGGCTCGGGCGGCCCGTCGTAGAGCCACGTATTGTCCAGCAATCGTTCGCCGAGCATGCCCATGGCGGCGTCCCGGGCCCAGCGCAGCACGCCGTGGGCGTGGAAGACCACGCCGTTGCGCTGCGAGAGCTTCTGCACGCGCGCGTTGCGTTGCCAGCGGGTCTGGGCGTAGCGGGAGAAGCGCGCCGCCCAGTCGTCGCCGGCCTTGCGGTCCTGCACCAGGCGCCCGAGCGTCCAGGCGTCTTCGATGGCCATGGCCGCACCCTGCGCGAAATAGGGCCGCATGGGATGGGCGGCGTCGCCCAGCAGGGCCACGCGGCCGCTCGCCTGTTCGTGGGAGCCGCGCAAGGCGGGGCGGTCGTTGAGCGGCCACAGCGTCCAGTCGGGCACGGCCGCGACCATGGCCATCAGCTCGCCGCACGCGGGGCCCAGGGCGCGCCGCAGGTCGCTGGCGTGCGCCTCGTGCGTCCAGCCCTGGGGGTCGTCGCCGGGCGGCAGCTGGCCCTGCACCACCGCCACGAGGTTGAGCCAGTCGCCCTGCTTGACCGGGTAGTGCACCACGTGCAGGCGCGGCCCCAGCCAGGCCGTGACCAGGTTGGCGCGCAGGGCGGTGGGCAGATCCACCGCGCGCACCATGCCACGGTAGGCCAGGTGGCCGGTGGCGCGCACAGGCTGCTCGCCGAGCAGGCCGGCGCGCACGCGGCTCCACAGGCCGTCGCAGCCGATGAGCGCCTCGCCCGACAGCGCCTGGCCATCCTCCAGCGTCACCTGCACGCCCTCCCCGTCCTGCGTCCAGGCCGCCAGCCGGGTGCCCAGCCGCAGCTGCACTTCGGGTCGCCGCTGCACCGCGCTCAGCAGCAGGCCATGCAGGTCGGCGCGGTGCAGGGTGGCGTAGTGCTGTCCATGGCGCGCCAGCGCCAGGGCGCCCAGGCGCAGGTGGCCGAGCTGGTTGGCCCGGTGGGCGTCGCGCACGCGCAGCGCCTCGGGGAACGCGGCGCAGGCTTGCAGCGCGTCCATCAGGCCCCACTCGGCCAGCACGCGCACCGCGTTCGGCCCGAGCTGCAAGCCGGCCCCCACTTCCCCGAAGGCCTGGGCCTGCTCCAGCACCACCGAGCGCACGCCCGCGCGGGCCAGCGCCAGGGCGCAGGCCAGTCCACCAATGCCACCGCCAGCCACGATCACTTGTTGGTTCATGCGCGCGATTGTGCCGCCCGCGCGGACAGGGCGCCGCCTGCGTGAGGTAGCGCACCAACAGGCGCGCCGCAAAGTCTTAGGCTGGTGCCCCCGAGCCACCGGAAAGGACCTCTGATGACCTCCTCACTCCAGCCCGCCGCCGCACTGGCGCAAGCGGCCAGCCGTCCCTACCCCAACGACAGCAGAGCGTACCGCGAGGCGCGCACGGCGCTGCTGGCCGAAGAGATCGAGCTGCGGCGCCACATCGAGCGCGTGGCCGAGCAGCGGCGCGCGCTGCCGCCGGGCGGCGTGGCGGCCGACCACGAGTTTCGCGACGAGAACGGCAAGACGGTGGGGTGGAAGGCGCTGTTCGGCGCACACGACACGCTGGTGACTTACTTCTGGATGTACGGGCCGCAACGCGAACGGCCCTGCCCGATGTGCACCGCGTTCATCGGCGCGCTGGACATCCCCGCGCGCGATCTCTCGCAGCGGGTGGCGCTGGCGGTGATCGGCCGCTCGCCCGTGGAGCGGCAGCTGGCCTTTGCGCGCGAACGGGGCTGGAAGAACCTGAAGTTCTACGCCACCGTGGGCGACCGCTTCGCGCGCGAGTACCGCGGCCTGGCGCCCAACGGCGACGAGTGGCCGGCGCTGGACGTCTGGGTGCAGCGCGACGGCCAGGTGCGGCATTTCTGGGGTTCCGAACTCGGCGGCACCGCCGACCCGGGCCAGGACCCGCGCGGCGCGCCCGATCCCACGCCGCTGTGGAACATCCTGGATCTCACGCCCGGCGGGCGCGGCACGGACTGGTACCCCCGCCTGGACTACGGCCCTAGAGAATGCGGTTGAACCACAGCACCGACAGGCCGGCCGACAGCAGGGCGAGCAGCGAGGCGGCGAGCGCGAGCAAGCCGGAGATTTCGGTTTCCTTCTTCTCCACCGTCAGCCGCGAGCTCAGGGTTTCATAGACCTTCTTGAGGTTCTCGGCGGTGCCGGCGTAGTAGTACTCGGCCTGCGTGGCGCGGGCCACTTCCTTGAGGCTTTCCTCGTCGAGCCGCACGCGCATGGACCAGCCCTCGAATCCGATGATCTCGCCGTCCACCGTGCCCACGCCCACGGTGTAGACGCGCACGCCGCGCTCGGCCGCCATCTTTGCGGCCTCGGCGGTGTCCACGCCGGTGGTGCGCTGGCCATCGGTGAGCAGGATGATGGCGGCCGAGGTGTAGGAGCCTGGCGCCACCGGCGTGAAGGTCTTCTCGTCGGGTTTGGGCTGGTCGATCGAACGGCCCTTGGGCGCAAAGGGATCGGTGTTGCGGCTGTAGGTCATGTCGCCGAGGTTGATGCGCTGCTCGGGAAACAGCTCGGAGAGCGAGACCACGATGGCGCTGCCGATGGCGGTGGCGCGCTGCAACTGGAACTTGTCGATCGCGGCGACCAGGTCTTCGCGGCTGAGCGTGACGGGTTGCACCACCTGTGCCGAGCCGGCGAAGGCCACGATGCCGACCTTCACGTGGCGCGGCAGTTCGGCCAGGAAGGCCTTGGCCGCGTTTTGCGAGGCCACCAGGCGGTTGGGTTTGACGTCTTCGGCGCGCATGCTGCCCGAGACGTCCATCGCCAGGATGATGGTCTGCTGTGTCGAGGGCAGCACGATGGTGGCCATGGGGCGGGCCGAGGCCAGCAGCATGAGGCCGATGGCCAGCAGCAGCAGCACCGGGGGCACGTGGCGGCGCCAGCCCGGGCCCTTGCCCATGGCCTCGCGCACGATGGACAGGCTGGCGAAGCGCAGGGCGGCCTGCTTGCGCCGGCGCAGCAGCCACACATAGAGCAGCACCAGCAGCGGCAGCGCGAGCAGCAGCCACAGCAGCTGCGGCCAGAGAAAGGTGACGGGCCAGCTGTTCATGATGGACGGGCTCCTTCGCGTGGGGCGCCGCGGCCCAGGCTGCGGCGATCCCGGGTGGGCAACTGGGTGGGCACGGGACGCCCGCCGATGCCGTTGCGCGTCTCGCGCAGGCGGCGCTTGCGCAGGTCGATGAAACGCAGCACGGCCTCGGCGAGGTCGTCGTCGGTGGAGAGCTCCAGGGTGTCGACGCCAGCGCGGCCCAGGCTTTCGCGCAGTTGCGCCTCGCGCTGCGCGGCGATGCGCGCGAAGCGCTGGCGAAAGCCCGCGTCGTGCGTGTCGACCATGAGCTGTTCACCGGTCTCGGCGTCGCGGATCGGTATCAGGCCAAGGTCGGGCAGGTCGAGTTCCAGCGGGTCGAGCAGGCGCACGGCGACCACGTCGTACCGGCGCGCGAGTTCGCCCAGGGGCTTTTCCCAGCCGGGCTCGCTGATGAAGTCGGACACCACGAACACGGTGCCGCGCTGGCGCACCGTGTGCACGGCGGCCTTGAGCAGGTCGGCCAGCTGGGTCACGCCGTTCTTCGCGTTGGCGTGCACGGGCGGCTGCAGCACCATCTGCATGAGGCGAAGCACCTGGGTGCGCCCACCGCGCGCGGGCAGCACCGCATCCACCACGGGCTGGCCGCGCGAGCCATAGAGCACGGCCCCCACGCGGTTGCCGTGGCGCCCGATGAGGCGCGCGAGCACGGCGGTGAAGTCCAGCAGCACCTGGCTCTTGCGCTGTTCGCCCGAGCCGAAGTCCACCGAAGGGCTGAGGTCGAGCAGGAACCAGGCGGCCATCTCGCGGTCTTCGGTGAACACGCGCACGTGCGGCGTCTGCAGGCGCGCGGTCACGTTCCAGTCGATGTGGCGCACGTCGTCGTGGTGCTGGTATTCGCGCAGGTCGGCCAGGTCGAGGCCGGAGCCGCGCATGAGGGTGCGGTAGTCGCCCTGCAGCAGGCCGTCGAGCCGGCGCAGCACGGTCCATTCGAGCCGGCGCAGCAGCGCCTCGGCCCGGCGCGTGACCGGCGTGGTCGCGGCAGCGGCATTTGCCGCAGCCCCGTCTTTCCTGCCGAACAGCCGCGCGAACATGATCAGGCGGCTTTCTTTTCGTGCTCCAGCGGCCGGGCCGGAGCGGGGATGTGTTTCATGATGCGGCCAATCAGGGTTTCGCTGGTCAGGCCTTCGGACAGGCCCTCGTAGGACAGCACCACGCGGTGGCGCAGCACGTCGGGCACGAGGTCGGTCATGTCTTCGGGCAGGGCGTAGCTGCGCCCGCGCAGCATGGCCAGGGCGCGCGCGCCTTCGACCAGGCCGATGGTGGCGCGCGGGCTGGCACCGAAGGTGATGAGGTGCGCCATGTCCTTGATGCCGTGTTTCTCGGGCGTGCGGGTGGCCGAGACCAGCTTGACCGCGTACTGCACCAGCGAGGGATCCACGTAGACCTGCCGGCACTGCGCCTGGAGCGCGGCGAGCTGGTCGGTGGTGGCCACGGCATTGACGTTGACCGCCGGGCCGGTGACGCGCTCGACGATCACGAACTCTTCCTCGTCCGTCGGGTAGTCCACCATCACTTTCATCATGAAGCGGTCGACCTGGGCCTCGGGCAGCGGGTAGGTGCCTTCGGTCTCGATCGGGTTCTGCGTGGCCATCACCAGGAAGGGGTTGGGCACTTTGTGCGTTTCGCCGGCGATGGTGACCTGGCGCTCCTGCATCACTTCCAGCAGCGCGCTTTGCACTTTGGCTGGCGCGCGGTTGATTTCATCGGCCAGCAGGAGGTTGGCGAACACCGGGCCGAGCGAGGTGCTGAAGTCGCCGGTCTTCTGGTTGTAGATGCGCGTGCCCACGAGGTCGGCGGGCACCAGGTCGGGCGTGAACTGGATGCGTTTGAAGCGCCCCTGCACGACGCTGGCCAGCGTCTTGACCGTGAGGGTCTTGGCCAGGCCGGGCACGCCTTCGACCAGCAGGTGGCCCTGGGCCAGCATGGCGACCATGACGCGTTCGAGGAACCGGTCCTGCCCGACCACCACGCGCTTGACCTCGTACAGGATCTGCTCCATGAGCTGGGCGGTGTCGGGGGCGGTGCTTTGGTCCATGGAGCGCTCCTGTGAGGAAGGGGGAACTAGAACGGGGGCAGGCCGGCGGCGCTGGCGGCGCTTTCGATCGGCACGGCAAAGCCGATGCCCAGGAAGGTGCGGTGGCTGGTCGGGTTGAGGATGCCGGTGACGATGCCGACGACTTCGCCGTCCATGGTGACCAGCGGCCCGCCGGAGTTGCCGGGGTTGGCCGCGGCATCGAACTGGATCAGGTTGCCGATCTCCTGCTCGCCCTCGGGCGATTTGAAGGCGCGATCGAAACCGGAGATGACGCCCGAGGAGGTGGAGGGGCCGATGCCGAAGGGAAAGCCCACCGCGACCACCTCGTCGCCGGGCACGAGGTCACCGGTGGAGCGCATGGTGGCGGCGGTGAGGTCGTCCGGGATGGTGTGGGCCTGCAGCACGGCCAGGTCGTTCTGGGCCTGCACGCCGGTGATGCTGGCGCCGGATTCGGTGCCGTCGGCGAACACCAGCTTGATGGTCTGCGCGTGCTGCACGACGTGCAGGTTGGTCAGGATGATGCCCTTGTCGACGATGACCACGCCGGTGCCCACCCCCAATTCCTGCTCCTCGCCTTTTTTGTCCTTGCCAAAGGACATGACGCGCACCACGGCGGGGCGGATCTTCTCGGCCGCGCGCGCGGCCCTGGACGGGATGTTCTGGGTGGTGAGGGTGCGCAGCACGGCCGCGTCGATGTCTTTCTGCGTCAGGGCCTTGGGCCCGTTTGCGCTGCCCTGCCAGGCGCTGGCGGCCAGCAGGGCCGCGAGCAGGGCCAGGGCCGACCACATGACG